>NZ_JAUSFI010000019.1 GCF_030651495.1 Undibacterium sp. | reverse complement strand
ATTGATCAGCTCAAGTACCTTGTCGGCCAAGGCGTCTGGATTATCGGCCTGGAACAAGACGCCGGTCTTGCCGTCTTCAATTAATTCACGGTGGCCTCCTACATCAGAGGCGGCCAGCAAGCGCCCTTGCGCCATGGCTTCTAGTGGCTTGAGTGGTGTGACCAGATCGGTCAGGCGCATGCGCGAACGCGGATAGACCAGCACGTCAAGCAGATTGTAATAACGCTGGACTTGCTCATGAGGAACTCTGCCGGTAAAGATCACCTTATCCGCGAGATTTAGCTGCTGCGTCAATGCTTTTAGCAGAGGCTCTTGTGGCCCGCCACCAACCAATAAAAGGCGAATGGCAGGATTTTTTGCCAGTATTTTTGGCAATGCCTTGAGTAAGATATCCAGCCCTTCATAGGCATAAAAAGAGCCGATAAAACCTAGCACCAGCTTGCCGTCTACCCCTAATTCTTGCGCCAGTGCAGCATCGGCCGGTTCACCGACACTAAAATTTTCAATATTCACGGCGTTCGGAATCACGGTCACTTTTTCGGACGGAATACCGCGCTCAAGAATATCGCCACGCAAGCCCTCGCAAATAGTCGTGACGGCATCCACGCGTTTTAGTGCAAAAGTTTCCATGGCGCGGGTAAGGCGATAGCGCAAGCCCCATTCGCTACTGGTGCCGTGATCGACGGCAGCGTCTTCCCAAAATGCCCTGATCTCATACACCACGGGTATGCCTAAGCGCTTGCCGACGCGCAAGGCCGCAATCGCATTGAGGGCGGGAGAATGGGCGTGCAAAATATCAGGTTTGACTTGTTCAGCTACTTCTTGCAAGCGTTGCGTCAGGTTATTGATCACCGCGAGCTGATTGAGTACCGGCAGCTGGCTCATCCAGTTTTTTTGCGGTGTGCGAAAGAAGCGCCATTCGGCCTCGACCGTTTCTTCGGGCTTGGTGTAAGCCCCCTGTTTGGGGCCGGTGATATGAAAGGTCTCCCAGCCCAAGGCACGTTGCTGTTGGAGTATCGACAGGGTACGAAAGGTGTAGCCGCTATGGAGCGGAATAGAATGGTCGAGTATGTGCAGAATACGCATAGGTTCTTGAGGACGCAAAAGTGTAACGATTATGCCGCCTGGCGTACGCCAGGCATCGTGTTTTCAAGCACATTTCGTAAAAATGCCTCAAACATTAATAAGGACCACAAGGGCGCGCTATTATCGCGTCGCCCCGACTCATGCAGATCGACCAGTTCTGTCAGAAACGCCATGTTAAAAATGCCGGTGGCGGCGATGGTCGGTCCGAGTACCGCATCACGCACTCTCTGACGCAGTGGTCCGCGCAACCAACTAGAGACTGGAATCGAGAATCCCATTTTGGGACGATACAAAATATCATCCGATAAATAGGTTTGCATGGATTTTTTAAAAATGTACTTGCCTTCGCCTGCGCGCAATTTCATAGCGGAAGGCAGGCCAGATGCCCATTCGACAAATTGATGATCCAAGAGTGGTACCCGCACCTCCAGCGCATGCGCCATGCTTGCCCTGTCGACTTTGGTGAGTATATCTCCGGGCAAGTAGGTTTTCATATCGAGATACTGCACCATCGCCAAAGGATCGTCGGTCGGCGCATTGGCAGCATGAGCGAGCATGACTTCGGATGCGTGATAGCCCTGTAACTCGCGCCTGAAATTGTCGCTAAACAGGCGCGATCTGATGCGGTCCGGCATGAGCGAAACACCCTGGAAATAGCCTTGCGTCAAATCGCTGGCGAGCGCTTCAAAGGTGGTTTTGGCGCGAAACATGCGTGGCGCCCAGTCGGCTTTAGGGTAATATTTTGCCAGCAAGCCAAATACCGGCTGTCGTATTGCCGACGGCAGTGCGGAGCGCACACGGTCGGTAACGACGGAATGATGATAGCGCCGGTAACCGGCAAAGTTTTCGTCGCCGCCATCGCCGGAAAGTGCCACGGTAACGCGCTTTCTGGCCAGCTGGCAAACGCGATAGGTGGGAATCGCGGAGCTGTCCGCGTACGGCTCGTCATACAATTTCGCCAGCGTGTCGATCAGGCCATAATCATCCTTGTCGACAGTCTCAGTATGATGATTGGTCTGGTACTGGTTGGCCACTTGCGTAGCAAATACCGACTCATCAAATTGTGGATCGTTAAATGAGATGGAGCAGGTATTCACCGGTTCTGAACTCAAGCCCGCCATCATCGCCACCACGGCGCTCGAATCGACACCGCCAGAAAGGAACCCGCCGAGCGGGACATCGGCAATCAGATGGCTACTGACCGCTTCCCTGAAGCGCACGACTAATTCTTCCTCAATTTCTTGTTCAGATGCGGGCGCATGCGGCGTGAACGGGACATCCCAATATTTTTTCTGCTGAACTGAGGTGTCGCCGACCTTGATCGTCATCATGTGTCCGGGAGCCAGTTTGTGCGCGTTGCTAAAAATCGTGCGCGGCTCCGGCACATAGCCGAAAGAAAAATACTCTTCTACCGCGCGAGGTTCGATGTCGTGCGACAGCGTCGGCAAGGCCAGCAAGGATTTTAATTCCGAGCCAAAGGCAAACATGCCATCTGGTAAAACGGTGTAGAACAGCGGTTTGATACCCATGCGGTCGCGTGCAAGGAATAGGGTTTGCTGATTTCTATCCCAAACAGCAAAAGCAAACATGCCGCGAAAATGATGGACGCAGTCATCACCCCATTGTTCCCAGGCATGGACGATCACTTCAGTATCGCAATGGGTACGAAACTGGTGGCCAAGAGCGAGCAGTTCTTGCATCAAGGATTGGAAATTGTAGATCTCGCCATTGAACACCACCACCACGCTACTGTCTTCATTAAACAAAGGTTGCTGGCCAGATGCAAGATCAATAATCGAAAGCCGGCGGTGTCCAAAGCCTAAGGCGCGCTCGGTGTAAAGGCCGCCTTCTACCGGGCCGCGATGAAACTGCGTTTCATTCATGCATTCGAGCAAATGACGATCGATTTCTCGTGTCCCACCCATATCAAACATGCCGACGATTCCACACATGATGCGATCACTTCCCTAAATAGTTATTTTGGCGGTGCATAAAGCATCATACAAGTTAGTATAAGCAAGCAGCATAGCGTCTACGCTATACGTGTTTTCAATCCGTGCGCGCCCGGCCATACCGTGTTGCTTCACTAGCTCAGGTGCCAGCACATAGGCAGACAGCGCTTGGGCAAATGCTTGCGGATCAGACACCGGCACCAGTTTGCCCGTCACATTCTCAATGATGACTTCTGGCATGCCGCCCACGTTTGTCGCCACCACAGGTAAGCCGCTGGCCATCGCTTCTAAAATCACTACGGGCGTCCCTTCTGTAATGGACGTCATGGCAAACACCGAAAAAGTTTGCATGATGTCCGCGATATCGTCGCGCGTGCCGGGCAGCCACACCAGATCCGCAATGCCCGCCTCAATCACTTTGGCTCTAAGGCGGGGAAGTAATGGTCCATCACCGATAATGACCAATCTTAAACGCTCTTTTTCCGATGGCATCAGTTCGCGTAACTGCATGAACGCATCGATCAATCCGGTATGATTTTTCACGTCTTGAATGCGTCCCACGGTGCCAATCACAAAACAATTTTGAGGGAAATATCCAGTTTGTTCTGCGTTGCCTGGCCTGGCGTTGTGGCTAAACTGGCGGGTATCTACACCATTATTTACCAGCAAGTTTTTTGCATCGGGAACACGAATAGTCTCTCTTAACCATCGTTTCAGATCTTCTGATACAGGAATGAAATAGTCAACGAAAGGAATCAATAGGCGACGCAAGAGATTATGCTTCCAATTCGTCCCATCAAGATCACTGGCATCCCGGCCATGCTCTGCGTGGATACGAATAGGAACTCCTGCCAAGCTTGCTGCTAACGTATATTCAATCGCAGAAAGATTATAGGTATGAAGAATGCTGGGTTTAAGCTGTCTGAATAACTTCCAAATGGCGACATGTGTTTCCAAACCTAGACCGGCGCGTTTGTTTAAGGCAAATATTTTTACATCCGGACGCGTAATTTTGGTTGAAAATTCAGTGTAATCGGTCAGGCACACTATCGCATGTCGATATTTTCCCACCGGCATGCGATTCACACACTCGACTAATAAAGTTTCAAGGCCGCCAAAATCGAGCTTGTAGATTAAATGGACGACCAAAGGAATCGACTTCATTGTTGTTATTCTGGTTAAGGTTTTTTACTTTGGTTTAAAGTCGATTCCAAGCTGGCCAGGTGACTGCTCAGGAAGTCGCGCAATATGACACGTGCTTGGTCTGGATTTTCTTCGTAGGGGGCGTAAAAAATCAAGTTTGCACCATCATCACCTCGCATCAGTAATTTTTCTTTTGCCTGCCGCAGTTTGCCTTCATACGGATTGACCATAAATGTGCCATCGATCCAGTACCATTGCCACACCAGAATTGACCCAGTAAGACCTTTTATCCGGCTTTCTTGCAGTGCAATATGACGTCCGCCCAAGGTTTCAGTGCGCACTGTAGAGCTGGTCAGAAGCCATTCATGCTTATCGTTGACTAATCGATTTGCGGCGCCGATGAGTCCCGCAGACCGGGTTTGATTACGGTAATAGCCGATATGCATGCCAAACATGCTTGAGTTTTTCTGGTAAGAACGATCTAACTCAGCATAGGCAGGAGATAAATCTGTTTTCCAGCTGGTAAAGGCGGGAATTTCTGGCCAATTACTTTGGAAATGACTGATTTGTACCGGCGCTGTATTTATGTCACTGCGATTGACATACGCGGCATATGCCGGCCAAAGTGAGATGCATAGCAAGACACTCAGCGTTGCCATAAAAATACTGGAAACGGGGGCGGATGCTTGCGCAACTGCAATATTAGCTGGCTGGTTCGGATTCTCTGGTGCTTCGCGCCAGAAGCTTCCTACCCAGAACATAAAAAACATGACCAGACCAAAAAATAACCAGCCATAAATTAGATGGTCGACACCAACAGCAAGGGTCATCCCGCTTAAATGACCAATCATGACGATCATATAGGCGCGCATGCCGTTGGCGAGGATCGGTACGATGATGGAAAAAAGAATGAATAATAGCCGTCGCCATGCCGAGCGGTAAGTCAGGTAGGCATACAGGCAGCCTAGCGTGAACGAAGAAATTAAATAACGCAAGCCGCTGCAAGCTTCTACGACTGACCAGCTGCCGGATGGGATGGTGAAACTGCTGCCTTCTCGTAATACTGGGATACCGGTGAACTGTAAGGCAGTGATGGTGAAATCGGCGGTAAAATCAATCAGCGGGGCAATAAATACTTCACCAAAAGGCACTGCCAACATCAGAAAAAAAAGCGGAAATGCCATCGCCCATGCAATACGCCAGCCAAGCACGACGATAACGCTGAGAGGAATCATGGAGACAAACATGTATTGCCTGACGACCTGCACATCTGCCAGTTCGGCCAGTAACCAGCCAAAACCGCAGCCAGCCAGTGCGAGTAATGCTGGCCAGCAAGGCTGTGGGCTCATCTGGAGTATCAATTCTCTGCGTTTCCAGATCAGCCACAAGCTGATGGGCAGGATGATATAGCCATGGGTAAAGGTTTCGGACTGATTCCAGATCGAAACGATAGATTGTGCGGTGGCGAAATACACCAAAAATGGGGCCAGTAAGGCGCTCGCAATGGCGAACCCTTTCCAGTAAAAAGATGATCTGGTCTCAATCAAGGGGATATCCTTTTTTTTGGGAATTTCAATGCATTTAACATATTAGTGTTTTTGCATTATACAGGCTAGAGTGAGCATACTGTCAACACCTTGGTCAGCCCATTATGGCAGCTGGAGTCAAATACACTTTTACCCATACGTCCAACGGTCACTTAAAAATTGCGATCCTCATTCATGGTGAATTACGCTTATTTTTGATGATTGGGACGTCATCGCTGGCATGAGTGTGATATTTAATGAGCCTGCTGCAGGCTGCATAAATGCTTTACTTATGTTGCTTATGTTGCTTATGTTGCTTATGTTGGATCTGCTTTACTCTTCGCCGTCTTGGTGCATGTTCCTGAGTTTTTGTAAGTTACCCCGCAATAAGTTAGCTGCTGCCAGCTCAAACTCTGCTACCTGGCTGGCTTTTAATTTTAGCCGCAGAACTGTTCGGTCGGCGTAGCTGACATCCAGTACGATCACGTCTTGTTGTTCACATAAACGTCGCAGATCGGATTCGTCGGCAAATTGAACCGAAAAAAAGAGTTCTGCCATGATCTCGATGGGGATCAGTTGAGCCGTCTTAAACGCATCAGAAATCGCCTGCCCATAGGCGCGGGTCAGGCCGCCCGCTCCTAGCTTGATACCGCCCCAATAGCGCACCACCACCGCCAGCACATTAAATAGCTGTTTATGGTTCAGTACGTTGTACATGGGTTTGGCGGCGGTGCCGGAAGGTTCACCGTCATCATCCAAGCCTGAGTCTCCTTCGCACAGCAAGACCCAACAAATGTGTACCGCGTTGGGATGCTGGCTACGAATCTCGGCAAGTTTGCTGCGCGCCTCAGCGCGGCTACTCACCGGATGAAGTTGACCCAGAAAGCGACTCTTCTTGATTTCAATTTCAGAATGGGTTGGCGAGGCGAGTTGAAACATGATTTATTTAAAGCAAACCTTGCCGTCGGCGGTTGTTATTTTGCTGTCAGATGAATAGGAAAACCGCAGGCGCCGCGGCACTAAAAAAATAAGTGAATCAATCCCGATTCACTTATTTTTGTTGCCGCATTGAGTGGATCGATTTACTGGATGATAAAATTTTCAAAGAAAATGTCAGTCACCCCGTCATGCTCTTTGATTTCAAGCACTTTGTTGATCCGGTCCCGAATTTCTTCGATCACCTCACGTTTGCCTTCTGACGATTGCAGCAGGCTGGCTTCTTTACTGCTCAATATCAGAATCAAGCCATGCCGTATCATCGGCATGAATAGCTTAATTTTTTCACCGACTTCAGCGCTGGCTACCTGCAGTGTTACGGTGGTTTGCAAGTAACGTTCAAAACCATCCAAATTAACGGTAAATGGCTCTAATTTGGCGGTATTGCCAGCCCCCGCACTGGCGCTGCCGCCAGAATTAGCCCATGCGAAAGGCGAGGCTCCTATGGCAAATAAAAATAGTAGCCGTAAAAAAACGGCATGAAAAGTTTTTGAGGGCATGATCAGTGCCCTTTTTTTGTAGTGGTCATTTTTTAATTTATACCGACAATGGCTTGTAACGTATGCGTTTCGGTTTGGCACCTTCTTCACCCAGACGTTTTTTCTTGTCGGCTTCATATTCTTGATAGTTGCCGTCGAAGAAGGCGACTTGAGAATTGCCTTCAAATGCCAGAATATGCGTAGCGATACGATCAAGGAACCAGCGGTCATGCGAGATCACCATGACACTTCCGGCAAATTCCAGCAGTGCATCTTCCAGGGCGCGCAGGGTTTCTATATCCAGATCGTTGGACGGTTCATCCAGCAGCAAGACATTGCCGCCTTGCAGCAAGGTTTTGGCCAGATGCAGGCGACCGCGTTCGCCGCCGGATAAATTGCCGACGATTTTTTGCTGATCGCCGCCTTTGAAGTTGAAGCGGCCAAGGTAGGCGCGTGAGGGCATTTCGAAGCGGCCTACCGTCAAAATATCGGCACCGTTGGCGACATCGTCAAACACGGTCTTGGTATTTGTCAGGTCTTCGCGTGACTGGTCCACCAGCGAGATTTTCGCGGTCTGGCCCAGCACCACTTCACCGCTGTCGGGTTGTTCCAGGCCCTTGATCATCTTGAACAGGGTGGATTTACCGGCGCCGTTAGGACCGATAATGCCGACAATCGCGCCAGGCGGGATTTTAAAGCTCAGATTGTCGATCAGCAGACGGTCGCCGAAGGCTTTGCTGACATTTTTAAATTCAATCACTTCATTGCCTAAACGCTCGGCTACAGGGATAAAAATCTCCTGGGTCTCGTTCCGTTTTTGGTATTCGTGCTCGCTCATTTCATTGAAGCGTGCCAGCCGTGCCTTGCTCTTGGCCTGGCGTGCTTTAGGATTTTGGCGCGACCATTCGAGTTCTTTTTGCAGCGCTTTTTGGCGTGCCGATTCAGTCGACTCTTCCAGCTTGAGACGCGCCTGTTTTTGGTCTAGCCACGAGCTGTAATTGCCTTTCCAGGGAATGCCATGGCCACGATCGAGTTCCAGTATCCATTCGGCTGCATTGTCGAGGAAGTAACGATCATGGGTAATCGCGACGACAGTCCCGGGGAAGCGCAATAAAAACTGTTCCAGCCAATCGACCGATTCCGCATCCAGATGGTTGGTCGGTTCGTCGAGCAGCAGCATGTCGGGCTTGGACAAGAGCAGTTTGCAAAGCGCGACGCGGCGTTTTTCACCGCCGGACAAGACCGCGATCTTGGCATCCCAAGGTGGCAGGCGCAGTGCATCGGCGGCCATTTCGAGTTGCAGCTCGACGTTGTCGCCGGCCGAAGTCGAGATGATGGCTTCCAATCTGGCCTGCTCATTGGCGAGGGCATCGAAGTCGGCGTCTTCCTCGGCATAGGCGGCATACACCAGCTCGAGTTTCGCTTTGGCTTCAAACACTTCGCCTAACGCCGCTTCCACTGCCTGACGCACGGTTTGTTCGGGGTCGAGTTGCGGTTCTTGGGGCAGGTAGCCGATGTTCAAATTCGGCATCGGTACGGCTTCGCCCTGAATATCCTTGTCGATCCCCGCCATGATTTTTAGCAGTGAGGATTTGCCTGAACCATTGAGTCCAAGTACGCCGATTTTGGCGCCAGGGAAGAAGGAGAGCGAGATGTCTTTCAGGATCTGACGTTTGGGCGGCACGATCTTGCCGACGCGATTCATGGTGTAAACGTAATGGGCCATTTTTAACGATATTTGTGTAGTAAAGATGATGCCCGCAAGGATACCTCAAGCGGCTACTGAGAGGGTGGTTACGGACCAAATTTGTGCTGCGCACCAATCTTGATCTAGCTCAAGTTGTCTGTCGCAACGCAGCATTACACTGGATTCAGTACTCAACAAACAAGGAAATGAAAATGAAAAAAATTGCATTAGCTCTTTCTCTGGCAGCAATCTGTGTGGTCGCAAATCAGGCCGCAGCGCAACAAAGCCCGTGGCAAGTACGTGCCCGTGCTGTTAACATCAGCCCAGACAATAAATCTGATCCTGTCGGTGGTGTTGGTGCTTCAGATCGACTGACTGTGAGCGACAAGACTATCCCTGAAGTGGATATTTCTTACTATTTCACCCCTAACTGGTCAGCAGAATTGATCCTGACTTATCCGCAAAAGCATGATGTGATGCTGGACGGTGCCAATATCGGTACTTTCAAGCATTTGCCGCCGACATTGACGGCCCAATACCATTTTTTACCTGATGCACAATTTAGCCCTTACCTCGGTGTCGGTGTCAATTACACCCGTATTTCGAATGTCAATCTGCTCAATGGTGCCGCTGATCTGGAAAAAGACAGTTTTGGTTTTGCAGTTCAGGCAGGTGTGGATTTTAAACTGGATAAAAACTGGTCCTTGAATTTGGATGTCAAAAAAGTACAAATTCGCAGTGACGTCAGTATTGGCGGCGCAAAAGTCAGTGCAGTCAAAGTCGATCCGTGGCTGGTTGGCGTCGGTGTCGGCTATCGCTTCTAAGCACGCGATCTGAACCAATAGAAAAACCGGGTAAATCCCGGTTTTTTATTAATAGTGGGAGTATTTTTAAGGCAGCACGTTATATATGCGCTAAATGCAGTTATTTTAGGCTATGTTCAGGTTATCTGTTGATACTCCGTTCGCAAAGCATGAAACAAGAACTGTTGCGGTGTCGCCATGTCTTTGCATCGATCAAGCAAGCGACGCCAGCCAAGATAGTTCGCCAGGTATTTCGTCGCTACGCCAT
>NZ_JAUSFI010000017.1 GCF_030651495.1 Undibacterium sp. | reverse complement strand
GCCGCCAGCACTTGCTCTTTGCCTATGCCCTGTTGTGATTCTTTCGCCACTTCCGGCTGGACTTTCACCGGCTCGGCTTCTCTCTTGAGCTTGCCGGCCAGCCGCTCGATATCCTTCTTCAAAAAGCGCAGTTCGTGCAGCTCTCTGCGTATGCCGGGTGAAGGTAATTGCACGACGATTTTATCGGCGTCTTTGGTGATGGTGATCAGCACATCTGCGCTGCCGGCGGCCAGCCTTTGGGTGTCGCCTTCAAAGAAGATAGGAGCAGGATAACCGCCGTTGGCCTCGCCGAACAAGGCGGCCATGGCGGTGTCGTAATCGAGCCAGACATAAGGGATCAAACCGTTTTCTATCAGCTGCGCCAGCGTCCACGGTGCGCCCGTTTGCTGCGCCAGCCAGTTGCAGGCTTCTTCGGTGCTCGATCTAAAGGCTAATTCAGGTGATGTCATTGCGCTTACTTTCTTGGGTATACATTTTTGATAGCCCCGATTGTACTTGCAGCCAGCACCACTTCATCGTGCAATTCGGTATCCATCAGGGTAATCGCATGAAACTTGTATAGCGAAAGTACACTGCATTTTGTCCACGAAAAACACAAAAAGCACGAAAAAAAAATCATTCAATGCCATTTTGATCAATTTTTCCACGATCTATTTCCGTGTTTTACTTTGTTCGTGTCTTTCGTGCTTTTCGTGGACAGGGTCTTGCTTCATGCAATCGCCCTGCGGTACCCATCAAGAGCGAGGATTTGTCTAGGCACCAAAAGACAGACGCGATACACTGTACAAATACCCAGTTATTGTCTCTCGCCTGCCTTTAATGAACAAAGTATTAGAAAACCAATTTTATTATCTGGATAACTTTCAGCTGGTGCTGGCCTGGATCACCGAACGCTACCACGACCTGTTGACCGATGATGAGCATGCCTTCATCGCGCAGTTCAGCCAGCTGCCGCAGACCTCGCGCGCCCTGTTTGTACGCATGGTCATGCGCAAGGGTTCCCTGTTCCGCGCCAGCAAGCTCAATTACGCGGAGATTGGCAATACAAAGGAAACCGCGCTTCCACTGCTGGCAACTGGCTGGATAGAAACCGATCCGTGCTTGGATCTGGAACAATTATTCGAGCTATTATTGAGGCATGAAATCAGCCAGGCGTTTCAGCTGACAGCGGCCGAAAAAGGCTTGCGCAAGCCGGAACAATTGGCTCTGTTGGGGGAAAGATTTGCCCAGGAGCCAGATACGCGGCATTTTTCACACTGGTATCCGGATTCCGGCGAGCAGGTGTATCAAGTGCTAAACAAGGATTTATGCGAGCGTCTGCGCTTGATTTTCTTCGGCAATTTCCATCAGGGCTGGTCGGAATTCGTGCTCTCGGACCTGGGTATTTATCAATATGAAAAAGTCGAATTCTCGCTGGCATCGCGCGGCTTTCGCAGCCGTCAGGATATTGACGATTACCTGGCGCTGCAACGC
>NZ_JAUSFI010000173.1 GCF_030651495.1 Undibacterium sp. | reverse complement strand
AGTAGCGTACGGGCAATAGAGAGCCTTTGCTTCTGACCGCCAGACAGGTTGGACGCATTCTCTTCCAGAAAGGTGTTGTAGCCCTGCGGAAGTCTTTCAATGAATTCTGCAGCTCCAGACGCTTCCGCCGCCGCCACAATTTCTTCAAAGGTTGCTTCGGGCCTGGCTGCCGCGATGTTCTCCCTTACTGTGCCTCTGAATAGGAAATTCTCCTGCAGCACCACACCAATTTGGCGACGCAAATGCGCCAACTCGATCTCGCGTGCATCGGTCCTGTCGAATCTAACAATACCCTCTTGTACGCTGTAGAGCCCTTGTATTATTTTTGTTAAAGTGGTTTTTCCAGATCCACTTCGCCCGACAATTCCAACAACCGCACCCGCCGGGATGGTCAAACTTGCCCTGTCCAGCGCCAAGGCACTGGATCCAGGATAACGGAACGTCACATCCTCAAAGGATATCTCACCGGCCAAGTCCGGGCGTAAGCCTCCCGCACTGGCACGCCCCTCGGATGGACGATTCATGACATCCCCCATCATTTGGACAGACATGGCGGTTTCTTGATAGTCGTTGACCAAACCAACAATCGAGATTAGCGGAGAAATAACACGCCCAGAAATCATCTGAAATCCGATCAAGGCACCCACTGACAGGGTTTGATCAAACACCTCTTGCGCACCCACCACAATGATGATGACTGGCAACAATTTCCCCAAGAAATCTGTAATTGCGTTGCCGGTAATAGCGACCTTGCCAACCCTGAAATGCATGTTAATGGAGTGTGCGGAACGCTGATCCCACAACCGGCGCTGGGTTGGCTCAATGGCCAAAGCTTTCACCGTCCGCATCCCGTGAATGGTTTCAACCATCATCGACTGACGCTGCCCTTCGGCCGCATTTAAATCATTGAGACGCCTTTTAAAAACCGGAACCATCGCCATAACGACGCCGGCAATGAGAAAAGTAAATACAAGGGTAATGAGCGCAAGTTTTACGGAGTAGGCAAACAGAATCGGCATAAAGATGAACAAAGATGTCGCATCGATCGCGGTAAAAAACATACGACCAGTCAGAAACGCCCTTATTTTTTCAACTTGCTGCATGTTGCGCGTAATGACACCTGCTGTAGTTGTCTCAAAATAATCTATGGGCAACGACAGAAGATGCGCAAAAGTCCGGCGAGTGAGCCGCATGTCAATCTTGTTCGACGCAGAAAGGGTAATGATTTGGCGCAAAAAACCAAAGATTGCATCAAACACCAAAGCAACCGTCACGCCCACACCGAGCACCCACAGCGTTGAGAGACTTTGATGAACGAGAACTTTGTCGATCACCAATTGGAAAAACATAGGGGATGCCATCGTCAAGCAATGCATTGCCATCGCCGTAATCGCAATGTCGCGAAACGCTGCCTTTTGCTTCAGAATCTCAGGGATAAACCATCGAAAGCCAAAGGGTTGATTCTCTTCTGGCAAGGTATAGAGACGTTTCATCAGGAAAACGTCGCCATTCCACTTGCTGCAGAATTTTTCTCGATCAATCAGTAGTACTTCAGTGGCGTTGTCCGCTAGCGGATTCAACACTGCGACTTGCCCATCGCCCTTTGCAGAAGCGGCCATGACAATCACGCAGTTGCCGTCGCTCATGCGAGCGATTAGCGGAAACACCCCGCCCTGGGCTTGAAGACCTTCCCATGTAAATTTGTCTGTTTTTGCTTTCAGCCCAATTTCCGCTGCGATACGCAGAACAGTCGCCGTTGGGGGTTCCTCCGGCACCAACGCGTAATCCTCAATCAACCGCTCAGGATTAATCGCTAAGCGGTGATGCTGGGCCAACGCAGCGAGGCACTGAATGGTGGTATGAGGAAATCTGTCTGCCATTGTTGAAATTCCCGATTTGGGAAGGTGATTTCAACATGGTGAAGACCTCACCAATTGACACATTTGGCGGTAATTCACACCCCAATTATTTGACTACTCCGATTGCCAGGACGCCATTGGC
>NZ_JAUSFI010000161.1 GCF_030651495.1 Undibacterium sp. | reverse complement strand
TTCGCCGGTAACCTTGAAGACGGTCAGCTTCTGCGAAGCGAGCACTTCCGGGCGCGAGGTGAACCACTCGGCGTCGGCCCACGACTGCAGCACGGACTTGGCGTTGGCGTTGCCCTTGTCGGCAAGTTCTTTCACGTCGTGGAAGAAGTCGAACACGAGCAGGGTTTTCTTCAGGCCTTCGGCGGCCACGGCGCCGACTTCGGCGTCGCCCAGCACGTCGATCATCGGCTTGACGTTGTAACCGCCGAGCATGGTGCCGAGCAATTCTGTGGCTTTTTCGCGCGAAATCAGGGCACATGTTTCAGTACCGTGCGCCACGGCTGCCAGATAGCTGGCCTTGACTTTGGCTGCATCATCGACGCCGGCTGGCACGCGATGGGTGATCAGGTCGAGCAATGTTGTTTCTTCACCTTTTGGTGGATTTTTCAACAACTCGATGACTTCACCAGTTTGCTTGGCAGACAAAGGCAAAGGCGGAATGCCGAGGGCGGCGCGTTCGGCGACGTGGGCACGATAGGCTTGCAACATAATCAACTCCCTTTCAATGAACAAAAAATTTCTCCCCATCCTAAGCAAAATTTCAGGATGGACGTACAAATCAGCATGTAAATTTACATGTGGCAACAAGACTTTTTGCCGGAAAAACTGGCATTGAGTAAAGTTTACCTGCGGTTTAGGCATTTTCCCAGTCACTTTATTTTCAAAAAGACGAGGTATTTATCCTGCTGACTGACGGTAAGACCGACATTATCTCGTAACTACGCCCGTTTTTTAGGCAATTTCGAAAGAAAATTTTGCGAGCCTGTTGTTTTACCCTGGTTAGCAGGTAATCGGACTGAAGATTTAGCGATTAATTGGCGACTAATCACCGACTAAACATCGATAAAACGCGGCGTTTTGCGATGGCTAGTCAAGCGAAAAAACCTAAAACCGGCTGGAACTGATTAGCTACATGGCTATTTTTTCAATTTCCACCCCTGTCGGACAGCCTGCGCGAGCGGCAAGCTTGGGCGAATAAATATGTGCGCTATCGTACGGAAGCGCTCTTTTGATCATTGTATACTTGCAGCAAATGGAGCCAATAATGATGACATTTTCACTCTGCAGTATCAATGAAGCAAGTGCAGCATTATTTATCAACAGGCAGTTGCCGGGACGGCCGCACGTATTCACTGCGAGCACCTTATGTTAAAAGCAATGAGCCGCCTTTGGTTGCGTAGCTTAGCCCGCGCGGGGCGGGCACAACAGACCCAAGCCAGAAAATTACTCAAGAGCTTATTGGCGAAACCATTGACTAAGCCCAAAGCCAAACCAAAGGCCAAGATCAAAGCCAAACCAAAATCTACCGTCATGGTGCGCAAACGCCCCAGAATCGACAATTCGGCGAGAGCAACGGCAACACCACGCAACGCGGATGCGACTCCAGCGTTGCCGTCGGGTAAATGGCTCACTTCTTTTTATTCCTCCTTAGCCGATAGCGGCACACTGCCGGTGCGGCGCATGAGTTACTACCTGTATCTTCCTGATCAATGTTCCGCTCGTTCTGCGCACGCTAACCAAAACAATAATGAGAATAACGCGCTTAGTCCCTTAATCGTGATGCTACATGGCTGCGAACAAACGGCTACCGAGTTTGCACTAGGGTCACGCATGAATCAGCTCGCCGGGCAAAAAGGAGTTGCCGTACTCTATCCGCAACAAGCCTTGCGTTCGCATCCGAACCGATGCTGGAAGTGGTATGACGCGGCCACGCAAGAAGGTGGTGGTGACGTCAAGATGATCATCGGGATGATCAAAAAAATCACTGAAAAATACCCTATCGACAAGACACGCATTTATCTCTGCGGTATATCGGCAGGTGCGGCGATGGCCGATATTGTGGCGCTGAATCATCCTGATCTGTTTGCCGCGATAGGATTGCATTCCGGACCGATGTTTGGTGCCGGGCATAGCAAGATCGGTGCTTACGGCGTCATGCAGCATGGCGCGAGCCACCGTGTTGGTGCCGCCATAGCAGAAGTCTTGCACAGGACACCGGCGTTTCCATCCATGCCGACGCTGCTGATCCAAGGGATGAGCGATAAAATAGTCCGGCCGATCAACCAGACCCAATTGACACAGCAAACTTTTTTATTAAATCGCCTGACGGCCGATAGCGCCAGAGCCGTCACACGCAAGCCTGCCAGCACGGCTGGCAGCCGTAAGCCGGCCAATGCCTATGAAGTCCGTGATTTTTACCTGGGCAAGAAACTCCTGTTAAGAAGCACCCAAATTGCCAGCCTGGGGCATGCGTGGAGCGGCGGCGACGGCAGCCTGCCGTTCAATTCGGCAACCGGACCCGATGCCAGCAAAATGATGCTGGATTTTTTCTCCCTGCATCAAAGGATGAATACCTAGCAAGAGATGAGGGTATTTATTTCCGCCAGCACCACCTCGCTCACGGATATCCCGTGCGGCTTTCCGCCTAAAATCCGTTCCGGGTCGCTCTAGCTGATGTTATTTTATGCACCACGGCCGATTTTTCGGTGCAGTCATGCGCGCTCAAAGGCGTATTCACAACACGCAAACGCAAGCGACCGCTCTGCACCGGTACGCTGGCTAAGCGAACATCAGCGGGAGTAATGGTAAACACGGCTACGGCCTGGGTTAGCTTGATGGCCTGGTCATGCATGCTCTCGGCGGCAGCGGCAGCCTGCTCAACCAATGCGGCGTTTTGCTGGGTAATCTCATCGAGCTGCCCTAAGGTATCATTGACTTGTTCTATGCCAGTACGCTGTTCGGCGCTGGCGGCACTGATATCGTGCATGTTGCTGCTGACAGCATGGATAGCGCTGACGATCTGCTCCATGGTCTGGCCAGCCGTCTGCACCTGCTTGCTGCCAGCCGCCACTTGCTCTACCGATGCGGTGATCAAGGTCTTGATTTCTCTGGCAGCACTCGCGGAGCGCTGCGCCAGATTGCGCACTTCGGTCGCCACTACCGCAAAGCCGCGACCTTGCTCGCCGGCACGCGCCGCTTCCACCGCAGCATTCAGGGCTAAAATATTGGTTTGAAAGGCAATACTGTCAATCACGCCGATGATGTCGCTGATTTTTTGGGAGGATTGCTGGATCGCCCCCATCATGCCTATCATCTGCGTCACCGCGACGCCGCCATCTTTGGCGATGTCGGTCGCGGCTAAGGCATTTTTGTTGGCGTATTGAGCACTTTGTGCATTTTGCTTGACCGTATTGGTCAATTCTTCCATGGCGGCAGCAGTTTCTTCCAGTGAACTGGCCTGTTGTTCGGTCCGTGATGAAAGATCAGTATTGCCATGGGCAATGTCACTCGAGGCGCTGGCAATCGATTCGCTACTGTCACGAATATCGGCGACCAGTCTGGCCAACCCTTGGCGCATGCCATCAAAAGCATTGAGCAATTGCGCAATTTCATCCTTGCCTTGTGATTGGATCTGGTTGCTGAGATTGCCCTGGGTGACGCAGGCGACTGCCGAGCTTAATTTTTTAATTTCACTGGAAAACGCGACGTAAAATCCCATCAAAAGATAAGCCGCCAGCAATAGACTGGTTAATATCGCCGCCAGCATTACATTACGGTTAAATACATTGCGTTCGATACGCGCCTGCAGCGTCGCATCGAGCAAGTCGGCGGCAGCGTCGGCATACGCATACCAGCCATCGACGCTCTTGGTTCCGGCAGCCAGAAATTCAGTACCCGATGTTTGATTCAAGGCATTCATGACTTCGTTTCTGGTGCGCTCCAAAAATTCCAGATTCTGCGCTAGCAATGGCGCTTGCGATGCAAGTTTGTCCTTGAAGCTTGGGTTTTCACGAAACATGGTGTCAAGCTGCGCCGAAATCCGTCCCAGATCGCGCGTGGCGAGCATCACGTTGGCATTGATCAACACATCTTCGTTCGGCGCTAGCAAACCGGTATCAATATACGGTGCACCGCGCGCAGCAATATCGGCGATCTCACCGGCAATTTCAGGAAAAGTCTTGGCAAAAATACTGATCAGATAGTAGCTATCGACCTGGGGATCTAAGCTCAGATTTGAGCGATCGCCGATTTGCGTGCTGAGTTTAGTCAACTGATCGATCAGCGCACTATGTTCGGCGTAGCTGTCCGCGGCTTTCGCTCCCGGCAACTTTTGCAACAAGGTTCGCCAGGACTGCTGGCTATTTTCGCTGGCAACAGTGAGCGCCAACTCAGGATACGCTTTTTGCAAAGTATCAAAAGCCACCAGTTTTGCCGTTATTTCTTCTTGTTTTTTTGCTGCAGCCTGTTGCGCGGCGGCGTTACCCGCTAACGCCAAATGGCGCAAGGCACGGTGCTGCTGCGTTAGCTTCAACAGTTGCTGGACTTGGCGCACATGTTGTACGCCAACCCGCTCTTGCTCAGCAAAAGAAATCGATTTATTCAATTCCTTGATGAATAGTCCTGCCACCAGCAGCGCTGGCGTGGCGAACAATAGCGCCACAATGATAAATTTTGGCAGCAGGCGCAGACGCTGCATCAACGCGATAATAGGACTGAGCATAGCACTGAGTAAGAATGACATAGGAACTCCAAAGTTTTCGAGCATTCGATCAATGATGTCGACCGAATTTATTTCCCTGAAGATACATAATGATTGTGACGGCGCGATGACTGTGCTGCGAACTGCACTGTCGCAATGGGCATAAGATTGGCGGGTATTGAAGTTAAATTCGTAGAAAATTTGCGCAAAATCTCAGCGCACGCTAAAGTAAATTGACGAAAAACAAAGAACCGTTGTACATTGCTGAACATTTCTATGTGGCAACTTGATTTTAATCACCACTCGGCTTTGATACTGATCATATAATGTGACGGAAATATCGGGTAACTTCGCTGCTCGCCCTGTCTCGCATTCGCATTTGAGACTTCACTTATATCCTTATTACGCCCAGATGTCTCCCCAATTGTCGCTACCGAAGTATGTTCATTGTTTATTGCACATTGACAGGGCAAATTAATATGCACTTGAATATCTTCCGATGGCACTCGATCAAGAGCAGAGTAACTCTTTTTACACTGATTATTTTTGTGATCAGTATCTGTTTACTCACATTTTTCGCCAGTCAGATGCTGCGTAAAGATATGCAGCAGTTATTGGGTGAGCAGCAGTTTTCAACGGTATCCGTCATCGCTGAGGGGCTCAATCAAGAACTGGACGATCGCTTGCAAGCGCTGCAAGTAGTGGCCTCCAGTATTAGCCCTGCTATGCTAGACGATACGACGAATTTACAGACAGTTCTGGAACAACGGCCGATTTTTCAGCGCATGTTCAACGGCGGCGTGATCGTCCTGGGCCCTGATGGTAATGCGATTGCCGAAGTCCCGCTTTCGGCCGGACGGATCGGGGCAAATTACAGGGAGATCGATACCGTCATCGCCGCATTGAAAGAGGGGAGAACGACCATCGGCCGGCCCGTCATGGGAAAAACCTTGAAGGCACCGGTATTCGGCATGGCGACGCCGATTCGCGACAGCCAAGGCAAAGTGATCGGCGCTTTGCTTGGAGTAACCCATCTGGGTAAAGCCAATTTTCTGGATAAAATTACCAAAAACAATTACGGCAAGACTGGCGCTTATCTATTGATCGCACCGCAACACCGGCTATTCGTCACGGCCACGGAAAAGAGCCGCATCATGCAACCGACTCCGGCGCCAGGCATCAATCCTATGCATGACAAGTACGTGCGAGGTTATGAAGGCTATGGCATTGCGCGAAGCTCTCTTGGAGTGGAAGAAGTGTCAGCGGCAAAAAGGATACCCGCAGCGGGCTGGTTGATCGTGATTACGCTACCGACAGCAGAAGCCTTTGCCCCGATTCTCCGCATGCAACAACGCATGCTGCTGCTCACGATTTTTTTAACTTTACTGGCCGGCGCGCTGACCTGGTGGGCACTTTCATCGATGTTGAGGCGCCAACTTTTACCGATGCTGGTGGCGGCAAAAACGCTGACCATCTTATCCGAGTCCAACCAGCCCACACCATCGTTGCCAGTGGTCAGGCAAGATGAAATCGGTGAACTGATCAGTGCTTTCAATCATTTACTGAAATCCATGGGGCAACGCGAAGCGTTCCTTAAACAAGTCCTTGATACCTCCAGCGTGGCGATCTTTATGGTCGATATGGAGGGCTACATTACGTTAGCCAACCAGCGCATGGCCGAGATGTTTGGACGATCCGTCACTTCACTCCAGGGGGCGCACTACATCAGTCTGGTGCACCCGGATGAGCGCGCAATAGGGCAACAAAATTTTCTGGCGCTACTGACCAGCGCCGTCCCTGCGGTGGATCTGGATAGACTGTACTGTCGCGCCGACCAGAGCCAATTTTGGGGCCGGCTGACAGGCAGGCGTTGTTACGGTCCTCACGGCGAAGAACTCGGGCTGGTCGGCGTCATTGCCGACATCACCGAGCGTAAGCAGAGCCAGCAACTCGATCAATTTCGCGGTCGTACACTGGAATTATTAACGGGAGATGCGCCGCTCGCCAGCATTCTTGCCGCTATCGTACACGGCGTAGAGCAACTCAATCCCGCCATGTTGTGCAGCATTTTATTGCTTGATAGCGAAGGCAAGCATCTCGGCAAGGTGGTCGCACCCAGCCTGCCTGATTTTTATACTACCGCGCTCGACGGCATGGCAATTGGCGCGGATGCCGGCCCTTGTGGTACGGCGGCTGTTACCGGACAGCGCGTTATCGTTAACAATATAGCGACCCACCCTGACTGGCAGCCTTATCAGGAACTGGCGACCAAGGCGGGATTGGGCGCCTGTTGGTCGCAGCCGATTCTTGCTTCATCGGGCCAAGTGCTGGGCACGTTTGCGATCTACTACCATGACGCGCAAACAGAGATCACTCCTGCGCCAGTCGACCTTGCCATCCTTGAGCAATCTGCCCGCCTGGCCGGCATCATCATTGAGCGCAAACAGGTCGAAGAAAAACTCCAACTCGCCGGCAACGTTTTTACCCATGCCCGTGAAGGCATCATGATCACTGGCGCTGACGGCACGATTATCGATGTCAATGCCGCCTTCAGCCGCATCACCGGCTACACCCGTGACGACGTTCTGGGCCAGAATCCGCGCCTGCTCAACTCTGGCCGTCAGGGAAAAGAATTCTACGCCACCATGTGGCATCAACTGAATGAAAATGGCCATTACTTCGGAGAAATCTGGAACCGGCGCAAAACTGGCGAGGTCTACGCTGAGATGCAAACCATCAGCGCTGTGCGTGATGCCGAAGGCAATGTGCTGCAGTATGTGGCACTGTTCTCCGACATCACCACGCTCAAGGAGCATCAACACCAGCTGGAGCACATCGCCCACTACGACGCACTGACCAATCTGCCCAATCGCGTGCTGCTGGCTGACCGCCTGCGCCAAGGCATGAATCAGGCGCAGCGGCGCGGGCAAGCCTTGGCGGTAGCGTTTCTCGACCTGGATGGTTTCAAGGCCATCAATGACCAGCATGGACATGAGGCAGGTGACCAGTTGCTGATCGCCGTGGCCGCCCGCATGAAGCAAACCTTACGCGATGGCGATACGCTGGCGCGCATAGGGGGTGACGAATTCGTTGCCGTGCTGGTTGATCTGACCGACGCCACCGCCAGTGCGCCGATGCTGACCCGACTGCTGGCTGCTGCCGCACTACCGGTCGTTTTTGGCGATATAGTCTTGCAGGTTTCAGCCAGTATTGGTGTCACCATCTACCCGCAAGCGGAAGGCGTGGATGCGGATCAGCTGCTACGCCAGGCCGATCAATCCATGTACCAGGCCAAGCTGGCGGGCAAGAACCGTTACCACATCTTTGACGCCGAGCAAGACCGTAGCGTGCGCGGCCATCACGAAAGCCTGGAGCGTATACGCCTGGCGTTGACTCAAGGCGAATTTGTGCTGCATTATCAACCTAAGGTCAATATGCGTACCGGCACAGTCATCGGTGCCGAGGCCTTAATCCGGTGGCAACACCCGGAACAAGGATTGCTGCCACCGGCAGTCTTTCTGCCGCTCATCGAGAATGATCCACTGGCGATTGAACTGGGCGAATGGGTTATCGACACTGCCCTCTACCAGATGGAGCACTGGCAACTACATGGTTTTGCTATTCCGCTCAGTGTGAATGTCAGTGCCAATCAACTGCAACAACAAAACTTTGCACTGCGTCTGCAACAGACTCTGGCGGCGCATCCGCTCATCAAGCCGTCGTTCCTCCAATTAGAGGTGCTGGAAACGAGCGCGCTAGAAGACGTGAGCGGTGTCTCCCAGATTATCCAGGCCTGCCGCCAAATGGGAGTGATGTTTGCGCTGGATGACTTTGGTACTGGTTACTCTTCTCTGACCTACCTGAAACGCCTACCGGTCACCCAACTCAAGATCGACCAGAGCTTTGTGCGCGACATGCTCGACGACCCGGATGATCTGGCAATTCTGGAAGGCGTGATCGGTCTGGCCAGCGCCTTTCGCCGTCAAGTCATCGCGGAGGGAGTGGAGAGTGTGGAACACGGTACGATGTTATTACAACTGGGCTGTGACCTTGCCCAAGGCTATGGCATTGCCCGCCCCATGCCCGCCCACGAGTTGCCAGGCTGGTCGACAGCCTGGCGGCCCGACCCCAGCTGGCACGATGTGCCTTCGCTGAGGCGCGAGGATCTGCCGTTGCTCTTTGCCAGCGTCGAACATCGGGCCTGGATCAAGGCCATGGAAGGCTACCTGAAAGACGAGCGTGACGCCCCGCCGCCGCTAGAACACCAACATTGTCACTTTGGCCAATGGCTGGAGGGCGAAGGCCGGGTGCGCCATGGTGCCCATCCACCCTTTCCACTCATTGAGACGCTACACCTACAGGTTCATGCGCTGGCAGCGGAACTGTATGAGATGCATAGACAGGACCGCAACCCAGAGGCACTGGCAAGACTAGGTGAACTCCATGCACTGCGCGACGCCATGCTCGCACAGTTAGAGACTTTGGCACGGGAAAACTGGTAGTTGGCACTAAAGTGACTTTCGGCTGTCGTCTTTTAATTAATTTTTATGCAATAGTTATTAATTAAAAGACTACAATCTCTGCTTGAAACGATCTAGTTCAGGTCCTTTCACAATGACCGCCTGGTTCAACTCGACGCCAACATCAAGTTTAAAGAAAACATGAAGCCCATCCAACTCCCGCCATTGCGTCATCTGCTCGCCCTGTTGCTATTGAGTGGCGCCTTACACCCTGGTGCGCTGACGAACGCTACTGCTCAGACCAGCAACGATCTGCCGGCACCGCCGCTGCTGCTGGCGCAAAGTTACGCAGAAAAATTTGACCCTGCCAACTATCTGATCAGTGAAAAACTCGATGGGGTAAGAGCGTTTTGGGATGGTAAAAATTTGCGTTTTCGCAGCGGAAGAATCATCCATGCGCCTGCGTGGTTCACGGCGCCATTCCCCAGCTATGCACTGGATGGTGAATTGTGGATGGGGCGGCAGAGTTTTGACCGGCTGTCAGCAGCGGTGCGCCGGCAGCAACCATTAGAGTCGGAATGGCGAAAGATTACTTATCAACTCTATGAATTGCCCAATGGCGAAGGCAGTTTTAGCGCACGCATCAGCACCCTTGAGTCGACTGTCGCGCAGACCGGATTGCCATGGCTACAGGTATTGCCACAGGTAAGAGTGGCGGATCAAGCGGCGTTAAGATTAAAACTCGCACTCGTGGTACAGGCTGGCGGCGAAGGCTTGATGCTGCATCGCACGGATGCACTCTGGCAAACCGGCCGCTCTGAGGTTCTGCTAAAACTGAAGCCGCAACAAGATGCTGAAGCCGTGGTCGTCGCGCATGAATTGGGGCAGGGCAAATATCAGGGCATGCTCGGTGCGCTGATGGTGATAACGGCAAACGGCCAGCGCTTTCGCCTTGGCACTGGCCTCTCCGACGCCCAGCGTCGCCACCCACCCCTCATCGGCAGTACGGTCACCTATCGTTATCGTGATCTGACCTCGACTGGCTTGCCCAAGTTTGCCAGTTTCTTGCGGGTGCGAGATGTCGAGTAAATTGAGTAGGTTGACGCAATGTCCATGCGGGTTTGCGACGCTTTTTGGTCTGCAAGGCGCATGGATAGTGCGGATTGGCGCGGCGCGACCAACTTGATGGCAAAATTTGCCGAAAAATACGCTCAGAAAAAAGGCCCGCTGTCAGTGACAGCGGGCCTTTAGCTTCCATCAGCCAAACAGGTTTTACCAGCCGACATCCTTCAGCAAGTGCAAAGTCAAGTCTTTAGGTGCTTTCACGACTTGCCCCAGATCACCATTAATCGATGGCTCCATCAACAGGTTAGGGAAGGCGATGGTGTCGAAGTGCGACACCGACGAGCCACCTTGATAAGGATTCGGCGTGAATAGCAATGCACGCCCGGACGGATCAGCACCGGCCCGCATCGACATATCTACCCCCAAGTTAACGAACACACCGGAGTGCGTGCGCGAACGCGATTTCAATGCATCCTTGAGTTTGGCACCATCGTCGATGGTGATCCGCACTGCAGGAATAATGATGCTAGGATCAGTCCCACCCAGGCCAGAAGGGGGCGAACCTGCCGCATTGTCCGCCACCAGCACGGCCAATGCACCCGCTGCCTGTACGTTTTTCACCTTGATGCTAAAAGTACAGGTGCCACGATCAACCAGCGCAATCCGGCCTTTTACCGCTAGCGTATTCACCGCACTCAAAGGGGTACAAGCCAGGCCAGTAACACCATTGGCCTGATCGACCACGGGCATCAGCTCACCCGACATGCCAGGATAGGATAATGCCGGTCCGAACGAGGCACTGCCAACCTCATATTTACCGGCCACCGAGGCAGGCGTCGAGACGCTCAACTGTGGCACACCCAGACTCAAGACGCTAGGTATTGCGGCCGTCACCTGCGCGCCGGTCCACGCCAATTTGCGCCCCTTCAGTGCTGACGCAGCGCGTTCGCCATCCGTCATCCCGGTCCAGGTTTTTCCTGTCGTGGTATCGAGCATGAACCGATCCCACGCGGAAGCTAAGCCGGCATACGGCGCCCCGGTGCTACCGCTGGTAAAGGTTTGAAAGCCCAGGCCATGACCTAATTCGTGCAGCAGGGTTTCAACAAAGTCGATATCCGTACCATGCGCGCCATCAAAGCCCAGGTAAAAACTACTCCCCGCCAAGCAATCCGACTTGCCAAGATTGACGTTGAACTGCGTCTTAATATCAACGTTGCCATAGCCGCTACCGTCGTCCGGCGTGCCATCGGACAGATTGAAACCCGCCAGTTTGTTGGCCAGCGCTTGACCGTGCCATGTATTAGTCACCGGCGCATTGGGGAAGTTATACCAGGCGTTATACGCACCCGCGCTGCCCAGCACCGCCGAGCTAGCCGTACAAGTGAGCTCCTCCCAACCGGCACTCACCGTGATAGGCTCGCTGCTGGTCAATTCATTTGCCCACAGATCAGCCACATAACGATAGACGTTCCAGCGTTGCTCGCCCAACGTGACTCCAGGATTGCCGCCCACGGGTGCCACCGGTGTGGGGTCGTTGAAGCCGAAGCCAGCTGGGTCGCGGCTAACGATGCTGACGATGCTGCCAGCGGCCAGAGCACTTATCGGCGCATAAGCCATGATCGCCAACAGCGTGGCGGCAACCAGCGAACGATGCGCGAAATTGAGTTTTTTCATTATTTACTCCTTGCTTGGGCTAGACTGAGTGGTGGCGGGCAAGCCAACTTTAACGGCATCGTCAGCGGCGGCTTTACCATCAATACATTCAGTGCTAAGGCTGCCGTCGGACTGTCTTGTCACTACCGAGTAAGTGGCATGTTCATCACCTAAGTGAGCGCCACGCGCGCCACTAGCACTATGCACCATTGCCTTGGGAGCCGCAGAAGACTTGCCCGTCAACAGTGCTTTGGAAGACTTGCTGAGGGACTTCTTGGCTTCGATCGCTTTTGCCTTGTTTTCCAGCTCCGTCACTTCAGCGGCGGTAGGCGCGCGCAGTTGACCAGTGACTGCATCGCGCGTCACCACCATACCTTCAGCTGCTGGCACCGGTACTAACGAGGCTGCTGGTGCATGCGTCGTTTCTTGGCTGGTTTTTTTATGCTCGCAGTCTGTGCACGCCAGTACGTTGGCGGAGAGTACCGATCCAGCAATGAGCAGCGCCACACCTGGCGCAGTGTAAAAATTTTTCATCAAAGTATCCTAAATATTTGCTTATAGAGCGGTGTTTGCCCAGGCAAACAGCCGCCGTGCCATGCGCTAAAAGCGAAAATCACACTGCGCGACGGCGCTTCAGACCAAGACCGAGCAAACCCAAGCCAAGCCCCATCAGCGCATAGCTAGCAGGCTCAGGCACTGCGCTGATATTGACGGTGTCTAGCGCAACCATATTTGAATCATCATAAGAACCTTTATAAACGAAGGCCAGGCGACCGCTACTGCCAGCACCAAAACTCGCAAAATTAACGCTGTACTTAGTCCAGCTATCCGGAATACCGTCCACCGCGCCATCGCCATTGATACTCAACAGAGAGGTACTAAAGTCGGAGAGGGTAGTACTGACACCGGAAGTGCTGAGGCGCACTTCGAGCTGGTCAACAAAAAGACCCAACAGTTCGTCTGTGCGGGCATAGAAGCTGACACTGCCCGAGTTATCCAGCGCGAAAGTGGGTGTCATCAGCCAGTTGCTGATGACACCAGTCGTTTTGTTGCTGGTGAAATTAGCCACCGCGAATGAATCGATGGTCCCGGCCTGCGCGCTCAACACCGGGGTACTGATGCCTTGCATCCACGTGTTCAGAGGTGAACTGCTGGCGTTATTAAACACCCAGCCTGAGCCTGCCAGACCGGCAACATTTTCAAATCCTTCATTGAGCAATACAGCAGCCTGAGCCGAGCCGAATGTGCCAGCCAGCACCAGTGCCATAAGAGTCTTTTTATTCATACAACGCTTACCTCCAATAATAATCAGTGGTTTGACCACCTGAAAGATGAGTCGGTAGCGATGGATATGGCTGCCGCCCAAAAAGCCCCGTTTATTGGTTTAAATACCAACCAATTTGCAAATAATACATGCAATTTTTGAATTAATATCTTGGAAATGAGAATTTATTTTTTAATAATTTATAAAAATGATAAATTATTTTCTTTCAGTCAATACTAAGATATCCGCACGGAAATATTTACTGAATTTCGTGCTAATTTATACACTTTTTATTCATTATTGCTTGCACTATGGTTCACAAATAACCTTAGGAGCCATCGGAATTGGTGGAGTCGAAACGAAAAACCCGTCGCGTGTTTTCCTGGACCCGACTTTGCCGCCGATGTATCTAACCTACAACAAAGCCAAGACGCACTGTTCATGCGTGTCTTCAAGGCATAGGCGGGAAACCCGCATGAACAGTGCGTCAGCGAGGGGCTGTTGTTTTTTTGATGTAATGCGTCGCGAGCGAGCAGGCCGGTAGCCGGTCTTAATCGAGCGTAGTGGGATTTTTATCATGCAGGGAACAGGCTTGTACTCTGGCACCAAAGACGTTGGCCTGCAAATGAAATGCCGCCAGGACACGTTGTCTGCCCGCTTCATCATCGGGTAAAGTCAACACGACTTTCAGGTATTGCGCCGGCGTATTTGCCATTGACGTTGCCGTGCTAACAGGTGGAACAGATAGCAATAAATTTTGCCCGGTTTGGCCACCAGACGCAGTCCCTCCTACTTGATGCGCTTGCATTTCTTGTAAAATTTCAACCTCAGACACGATTACCGTGTCGTGCGGACCCGGCCATTTTTTCATACCGCCCACCATCACCGCCATCCCACCGGTAATCTCAAATTCAGATGCTGAAATGCGTTCGTAGTGAAATGCTTCCCAGCCCGCCAGTCCGTGCTTACGCTGTGCCACCGCTACCATTGCATCAGAGGCCATACCGCCGTTGGCCAGCATCCCTACGGGTAACATATCGGCGAGGTTGATCAGGTTAGTGGTGTCGTTGATATCGGTCATATTGATTTTCTTTAATGCGTTTTTCTTTAATGCGCTTATGTTCAATGCATCATCTGCCATTTTTACGCGACAGACTTGGAACAAGCATACAGTAAGCAGGCGGAGATCAATCAGCAAGCTCCCGCGGCCGCGCGCATCAGCAGCGGCAAAATGGTAAGCAAAAGTGACATTGCAGTAAATTACCTTAATCACAGGTAGAATTCGTTGTCGTTTTATATTTAGCCTGCCGATGATGGATGATCAGTCGAAAGCACCCTCCCAGACCCACCGTTATACTGCAGGCATCCTCTGATAGCCTATCCAAAAGGAAAATAAAGATGTTGATCAAGTCCCGTGTCGTCCTGACCAGTGCCCTTGCGTTGCTGGCGCTGAGCGCATGCAATTCTAAAGAGGCAGAAAAAACGCCTGCCGCTAGCCAAAGTGTTGCGGCTCCTGCCGCCAATTCGGCGATTGCAGCAACAGTCAATGGAACGACCATCAGTCAAAAACAAGTCGACCTGATCATGAAACAGCAAGCCACGCAAGGCATGCCGGACAATGCTGAATCGCGCAAAATGGTTATTGATAATCTGGCGATGCAACTCATCGTCGCGCAAGAATCGAGCAAAAAAGGTTTGGATAAATCACCAGAAATCGCCGATCAATTAGAAATGACCAGGCAATCGATTCTGGCCGACGCCTATGTACAAGACTACATAAAGAACAATACCGTCACCGATGCCATGTTGGCGGCAGAATACGACAAGATCAAAACACAAGCCAGCGGCAATCAATACAAGGCGCGTCATATTTTGGTCGAAAAAGAAGCGGATGCCAAAGACATCATTGCCAAGCTAAAGAAAAATCCAAAGGCCTTCGAAGCCTTGGCAAAAGCCCAATCCAAAGACCCTGGTTCTAAAGACAAGGGCGGTGATCTGGGCTGGTTTGATCCACACGGCATGGTGCCGGAATTCGGCGCAGCAGTGGCGAAACTGGAAAAAGACAAATTCACTGAAGAACCAGTCAAATCCCAATTCGGTTACCACGTGATCATGCTCGATGACACGCGCGCCAATCCTATCCCGACTTTAGAACAAGTCAAGCCACGTCTGACGCAGCAAGTGCAACAGCAAAATCTGAAAAAGATGCTTGATGAGCTGAAGTCCAAAGCGAAGATTGAGATCGTTGCCGCTCCTGTGGCGGCGGTAACCGCGCCGGCCTCTGCAGTAGCCGCGACACCAGCACCTGCTGAAACTGCCAAGAAGTAATTTTGCGCGGTAAGTAAAAAAGCCCCGTCGATGTGACGGGGCTTTTTATTTGGCGAATCAGCTTATGGTATTAAACCGGCTTCGGTCCCTTGCGTGGCGGCTTGCTGCCGGCGCTATCGGCCTTGAACGGACGCTTAACAGCATCTTTTTTGGCATGCGGTGCAGATTTTTCTAACACGCGACGGTCGCCACCGGCTTTTCTGTCACCAAAGGCAGAGGGAGCAGAGGAGAACTTGGCCGGTTTATCCGTATTGACGCTGCCTGCCGCCACTGGGCTGATATTCAGCTGTCGATTCGCGACCCACACGCCTTTCAGGTGCGTCAGCACTTCCGGCGGCATGCCATCGGGCAGCTCAAGCGTGGTGTAGTTGTCAAAAATAGCGATCTTGCCGATATGCTTGGCTTCCAGCCCGGCTTCATTGGCGATCGCGCCGACAATGTTGCTCGGTGTGACGGCGTGCTCGCGGCCGACTTCGATCCGGTAACTCAGCATAGGGATAACGGCTTTACCTTTATTTTCAAGCCGTTTTTTCTCCGACTTGGCAGGCAGCTCTTCTTCGGCCGGGAACCGCGCGGCACGCTCAACCACTTTGGTCAGCTTGCTGGCAGGTGCGGCTGGTGTGGCTGCAAACGCCGGTGCTGCTGATCCTGATGATGACGACGCCTTGGCTGGCATGATGTTCAATGCTTGCCCTGCCACCCGCACCGATTTCAGATGATCCATCATTTCTGACGGCAGATTGTCTGGCAGATCGAGTACCGTGTAATCGTCGTAGATATCGATACGGCCGATAAATTTGGATTCGATATTCGCTTCGTTGGCGATCGCGCCGACGATATTGCCTGGCTTCACGCCATGTTCGTGACCGACCGCGATACGGAAGGTGCGCATGCCAGGCTCAGGTGTGCGCGGGCTGTGCTCTCTTCTTGGGCCGCGCTCTTCGCGCTCTGGACGATCATTGCGCTCAAATCTGTCATTGCGTTCGCCACGGACCGGACGGTCGCCGCGCTCGGTGCGGGTATTGCGTGCCGGCTGCTCGTCGCGCCAGCTATCGTCGCTCTTGACTTCGCGCTTGTTTTTATCTAACAGCAAAGGCTCAGAACCGCGTGCCATTTTCGCCAGTGCGGCGGCAATTTCAAACGCCGGTACATTCTTTTCGCGTTCGTATTCTTCGATGATGGCCAAGAATTGGTCCAGCTCGCCTTGTGCCAGGGTCTCGGTAATCTGATCCTTGAAGCGCGCGATACGCACATCATTGACCGCTTGTATGGTCGGCAATTCCAGCGGTGATATTGGCTGACGCGTAGCGCGTTCGATCGCCTTCAGCAGATTTTTTTCGCGCGGGGTGATGAACAAAATCGCTTCGCCGCTACGGCCGGCACGGCCGGTACGGCCGATACGGTGGGTATAGCTTTCCGGATCATGCGGCACGTCGTAGTTGACCACGTGACTGATGCGCTCGACATCCAGGCCACGGGCGGCGACGTCAGTGGCAACCAGAATGTCGATCTTGCCGTCTTTCAGTTGCTGGATAGTGCGTTCGCGCTGCTGCTGCTGGATGTCGCCGTTGATCGCCGCCACCGAGAAACCGCGCGCAGACAATTTGCCGGCAAGCTCTTCGGTGCCGAGCTTGGTGCGCGCAAAAATGATCATGCCATCAAACGTTTCCGCTTCCAGGATACGGGTCAAGGCATCAAGCTTGTGCATGCCGGACACCAGCCAGTAACGCTGGCGAATATTGTCTGCGGTACCGGTTTTGGCAGCGACCGTGATTTCAGCCGGTTTTTTCAGGTAAGTCTGGGCAATGCGCTTGATGGCGGACGGCATGGTGGCCGAGAACAGCGCGACCTGGCGCGTTTCTGGCGTATCTTTCAAGATCCGTTCTACATCATCAATGAAGCCCATGCGCAGCATTTCGTCGGCTTCGTCCAGCACCAGGGTTTTCAGTTTGGACAGGTCGAGCGACCCTTTGTCCAGATGGTCAATCACGCGACCCGGGGTACCGACGACGACATGCACGCCACGGCGCAAAGCCGACAATTGAGGACCGTAACTCTGGCCGCCATAAATCGGCAACACATGGAAACCGGGAATATGCTTGGCGTAAGTCTGGAAAGCTTCGGCCACCTGAATCGCCAGCTCACGCGTTGGTGCCAGTACCAGGGCTTGCGGGGTTGTCTGGCGGATGTCGATGCGTGACAAAATAGGCAGGGCAAATGCGGCGGTTTTACCGGTACCGGTTTGCGCCTGGCCGAGCACGTCACGGTTTTCCAGCAAGATAGGAATGGTGGCGGCCTGGATCGGTGATGGGGATTCATAACCGACATCTTTCAGGGCGCGGATGAGCGGCTCGCTGAGATTAAGATCGGAAAATAGGGGATTGGACGGAATAGCTTCAGACATGGCGACACTCACAGATTCGCTCAAATCGCAGGATGCGACAGGATATATGGTGCGTAGTTTACACTCACATAGCATATAAGTGGAGTGAAATGCACTTTTGACGCCATTTTTGCAGGCGTTTGGCAAGCTTGGTTGATACAATGACTGCCAGCAGCCTGTCGGCGAAGGGCAAAGCCAGACCCGACGACCATATTGTATTGAAAAAAGATTAACATGAACAAATCCGAAGCCATCCAGATCGCCAATGAATCTTTGCGATCCAATCTCCTCAATGACAGCAATACACAGTTCTCGAATGTGGTGCGTTATGTCAATGACGAAGGCTGGTGGTTAAATATTCCACTGGCGAATTTTCGCAAAGAAAACCATTTTTTGATTTGCAGTGAAAAAGCAAAGATCATTCGCCACCTGACGATCAAAGCGAATAATATCCTGAGCCCCGCGACCAAATTTCGGGTCAAGGACGGCGTCGCGGATATATTTATCTCAGCGGCAAATCCGAAAAAACTGGTCGATGTTTTGCAGGGCGGGACCAAATATAGTTTTCACAAGCATCTGGTTGATGAACATCGGTTTTGAGTCAGTTCCTCCCTGGCGGAGCCGGGGTTTTACACCTGCAAAGGTAAATCGAGATAAAAACTGGTGCCGGAACCCAGCGTACTCTTTACGATCAGTTGTCCGCGCATGATGGACGTCACGATGTTGTAAGAAATATTCAAGCCTAATCCGCTGCCGCCCTGCCCGAGTTTCGTCGTAAAAAACGGGTCAAAGATACGTTTTAAATTTTGCTCCGGGATGCCGGCGCCGTTGTCAGAAAACTGGATCAAGACACGTTGCGGGTCAGGTTGAAATGTCGTGATCGTCATCACACCGGAGGATTCATTGCCAAAAGCGTGGAGTATGGCATTCTCGATTAAGTTGCTGATCACCTGCCCCAAAGACCCCGGATAACTATCCATTTGTATATTTGCCGGCACGTTTAGCTGCACTGTATGGCCAGCATGGTCGATACGCAGATGCAGGGTGGCGATGATATCTTGCAACACCTGGAGCAAATCAAACCGGCGACGCTGCTCTGAGGTGCGGTCCACCGCTACTTGCTTAAAACTAATGATCAGGTTGGCTGCGCTACCGAGTCCGCGCAGCATGATCTCTGCCGACGTTTTTACCTCTTCGCAGTAATTGTTTAATTCCGAACGCCGCAGGGTATTTTGCGTCAATTTGTTGATCAGATTTTTGCTGACGTCTTGCAACGTACTTGCCACTAGCAGGCAATTGCCGATCGGGGTATTTAACTCATGCGCCACACCCGCGACCAGAGAGCCGAGCGCCGCGAGTTTTTCTTGTGCGAGCAAATGGGCCTGGGTTTCTTTCAGGCGCAGATAGGCATCGGCATTGCTCATGGCAATCGCGCCATAGGCGCACAGCGAGCGAAAAATCATTCTTTCCCGCGCCCCATACGCGTGCGGCCTGGACGACTGGATGGTCATCACGCCCAACACCTGGTCAGCAATGATCAAGGGCGCAAACAACATGCTCAACACGCGTTCGGTACCGGGGATTAAGCCGGGAATGTCGGCATCCCGGGCGAGCTCAATCAAGATCTCACGGCGTTCCTGTACACATTGCACCGAACCGGAAACGGCACTCGCCATCTGCACGGTATCAGGCTGTATTGGTGCGCCGTTTTCCACCCCAAAAGCCGAGGTCATGCTTTGCTGATCAGGGTCCATCAGGTAAATCACAAAGGCGGTGGCATGCAGCAAGCCATGCACATGGTGATTCAGCGTCTGAAACACCGCATTGGCATCCAGACTGGCGGTAATTTCTTGTCCGATCGCCCCCAGACGTTCAAGAATGGCACTGCTTTCCTGCAATACTTCGGCCCGCTTGGCTTCGGCCGTGGCGAGTTGGCGTAAGTGTTCGCTCTCGGCGCGCATACGCTCGGTATGCGCGCTCACTTGCATCGCGGTAGCGCGGTTGGTGGCTTCTTGTGTATGGCTTTTTTCACGAGCAACAATCGCCAGCCGGCTGAGTTGAAATGCCTCCTGATAGCTGCCGATAGCCGCTTGCGCATCGGCGACTTCGTCTAGCAACTCACCTGAAACGTTGTAACCGGTAATGGTAGCGGCCAGGTCCAGTGCTTGCTGCAGATAATGCAGCGGAGCGCTGGCAACGATCATCTCAACGGGGGCCGGCAAACGATGGCGCAGATGGATAGACGCCAGTACACGCAAGGCATCAATTTGGCGATAGCTGTCATTACTCTGTCTCGCTAGCAACAAAGCTTCTGCCGCGATGTGCAGTGCTTCCTGGGCTTGCCCAAGCAAGGACAAGGCGTGCGCATGCCCACGGCGCGCACCGATTCTAAATTGGAGCTGATTTGTCTCATCCGACAGCGTTTGCAACTCTTGGAAACACTGAAGTGCCGCCGCGTATTCGCCGCGGTCCAGCGATAAATCACCCAAATAGCGTAACGCCATCAGATAGATGCGCGAACCGACTATCGGCGCAAGTATCGGGATCGCGTCTTGTAGCATTTCGTTGGCAGCATCCAGACGGCCCATGCGCCGGAAAGTCTCCGCCATCTGGGTCAGGCTGGTGCCGATACTGCTAGGCCAGCCAGTTTGCTTTGCCAGATCGTGGCTGATTTGCATCCATTGCAGCGCAGCCTGATGGTCATTGAGACTATTAAATGCATCACCGACATTGGCCGCGACCGAAATCGCGCAACGGATACGCCCGGTTTCCAATGCAAACTCATACACTTGAATGCCGCACGCCACAGCGACGCCGAAATCACCGCTCATCGATGAAGTGATCATTAAAAATTCATTCATACAACTAGCGTGCACTCGATCCTGCGCTATGCTGTCAGGGCTAAATTGCTGCCCCCAGCGCTCCAGCGCCAGCGGCAAATTACGTAGCGCAGTCTGGTTGGCTAAAAAGGAAAGCGCAACGATTTCACGCACAGGATCGTGAGCGCTCTTGGCACGGCTGATGGCAAGCGCAATTTGCGCCTCCATGCTAGCGGTTTCGTCACGTTGCAGAGCCACAAATGCCAACAGATAGTGCGCGTCGGCGCTGCCTTGCATGCCTTCGTCAGTATCGGCTAACTGAAACGCATGCAACGATGATTGCGCCAGCTGTTGCGCCTGATCTAGCTCAAAAAATAACCATGCCGCTTCAGCGCGCACCAGCAGCAATCTAGCGCGAAACAGGTGCGACTCATGTTCGGGCAACACACCGGTAGCCATCATGTGCAGCATCTGTGCATCGGCTTCATCCGCCAGCAGCAGGGCACGACGCGTGTCACGCTGGTGCAAAAACCACGCCAGCTTGACGAGCATGCTTAAGCGTTCAACACCTTGCAAAAATGAAAGCTGTCGTTCCCATTGCACGATTTCTTCATTGGTAACGAACATTTCCATTGATTCCGAGGTCCCGAGCAGGCGTTGATTAAGTGTTGTCTAGCGTCCAAAAAACAGGCGAAATTTATTGCTGCAACGCCACATAATACAGCGATTATGTCCTGCTAGTCTACGTGGCTCACCAGCAGATCCGTCAGTCAGAATAACGCTTGCCTGACGCGCACATCCTTGCAAAAAAACATATATATAGGGAGTATTTTTTAATATCCTTATATACATTGCGCAATTAACCATGATTTTATCTATACCCCCCTCTAGTATCATCCATGATCAAAGCCTCTGGCCCCCTGCAAACCGCCGGTATGGATCGCCACCACCCGCTCGCCATCGCGAAACTTGCCCGCCAGCGCCAGCTGATGCAAGGCATAAAACATCTTTCCGGTATACACCGGCTCCAGCGGGATGCCCGTTTCAGTCAAGAAATCCCGGCAAAATTGCTGCAGTGGCGGCGGCGCCTTGCCATATCCGCCCTGATGAAAATCGCTCAGCAATTCATAATTCTGCTGCGCCGGATAGCCGGCCTGTTGTAATAATCGGGCGATCTCTGCATGCAAGTAGCTGGCATTTTTAATCGCTGCCACCCCGAGAACGCGCCCGCGGCCACGCATCCCCGCCAGCAAACCCGCCAGGGTCGCCCCGGTACCGCAGGCCAGCACCAAGGTATCTGGAATGAAGGGCAATTGCGCGGCCAGCTCATCGACCAATTCGGCCACGCCATGCAAGGCTTGCGGAGCGCTCCCCCCTTCCGGCAGCCAGACGTGCTGACCGGAGACCTCACCTAGCTCACCTATATGGGCGCGCCAGGCATCAGGCACCGCCCTCAGGTCTCGATAGGCCTCGCGTGACACCCAGCGAATGTGCATGCCCAGGCTTTGGCAATCGAGCAAAGTCGGCGTCATGGTTTGCGCCTCATGACCGCGTACCAAGCCTATGGCCGGGAACCCCATCAATTTGGCCGCATGCGCGGTAGCATGCAGATGATTTGACCAGGCTCCGCCCATCGTCACCAGCGTCGGTGTATTCGCTTGCAACGCCAGCAAGGGATATTTCAGCTTGCGAAATTTATTGCCAGAGACATCGGGATGCAGTAAGTCGTCGCGTTTGACCCACAGCTGTATTCCTGGAAAAAATCGACTTTCCAGCCGCTGTAACGGCGACGGACTATGAATAGGGTGAATCTTCTCAAGAAAATGCATAAAATCTTGCTCGATAACATCTAATGGTAGAGTAGGCATTTTAGCGCTTATCTCACACCTCACCGGAGACCAGCATGCCAAGTAAAGCAAAACACGTCGTGCCTTTCGCCCAGCAACAGCTTACGCAAGCCATCTCGCAGCTAAAGCAAGGCGCTTCACACGACGAAGTGCTGCCCATGCTGGAAACTGTTTTGGCACAATTGCAAATACTGACTACCCATGATCATTTAACTGGGGCGCTCAATCGCCGCAGCCTGATCGCCAGGCTTGACGCTGAATTAACACGCTCATTACGCACGGGACACACGTTTACTTTTGCCGTGATCAGCATTGATCATTTACCCGAAATTATGGATCAACACGGACAAGACGCCACCAAACGCGTATTGCAAGTGGTGACACAAGAAGCCAGCGCCATGCTGCGCACCTTAGACTCCTTCGGCCGCATTGCCGCCACCGATTTCGCCATCGTCATGCCAACCACCTGGCTGGACCAAAGCCTGAAAGCCATCCATCGCATGAAAGAGCGTTTTACCGCGGTCGAATGGAACGACATTAGTCACGGCATAAAAATCAGCTTTAGTACCGGCCTCACGGCCAATGCACCAGGCGACTCGTCTGAACGGATGCTGGCACGCGCTAGCGCAGCGCTGGCGCAAGCCAGAAGCACAGGACCGGGCAACATTGCTCAAGTCGAGACGGATTTGCCCGGCTTTGATCCTGCAGCGATAAGCTAAGGCCGCGACGCGCCCTGCAATGCGGCCACGGCTACTTGACTGAGGCTTGAAGCGTCAGTCCTAGGCATAAAACACTCGCCCTCCTTCGGCAACGTCTTTTTCTGGACAAAAAAGTGTTTTTTTGTCAAACTAACGCTGCCTATGCTGGCAAAGCCGTTGATTTATGCGTTATATTCATTTTATTAACTTTATTACTCCATTCACTTATCCACAGGCGGTCATGCCGTGATCCAACCAGCACGGAAATTGCGTCAGTCTTTACCCATTCATGTTGACGATCTCCGCGTTGGCATGTTTGTCGCCGAACTGGATCGGCCTTGGACGCAAACGCCGTTTATGCTGCAAGGTTTTCTGCTATCCGAGGACCTCGATTTGCAAACACTGCAATCCCTGGTAAAGGATCTGGTGATTGATCCGCTTCGCAGTGACCCCAGATCATTGCTACATCTGCCCTGGGAGTCGCTGCATGAAGCACCCGCGCCAAAACAGCCGTCCAACGACACGGCGAAAGTGACCAACACGGCGAAAGTAAACGTGCTGCGTGCCGCCAAACCGTCCGTGCTGCACGATTCTTTTTTTACCCGCGGCCTGGCATGGTGCAGGGCGGCGGCGGATCTGCCGGGACACATTTTTTCTGCTAAAAAATCGGCGAAACAAAGCGCACCCGGCAGCAAGAAAACTCGTCAGGGCATGGCATCTGCGCAGCCATATTATCTGCGTTACGCCGGCGCCATGAATGCAGAAGAATCACCGCAATCGACTACCGCCGATCGTTACTCCAGATTGTCACCTCCGTCGACTAAAGAGTTTAGCGGAGTGATCCAATCGCTGTATCCGCGCGATGCGGTATTTGCCGCGCTGAACTGGAAAGAGCGCTGGCAAAATTGGCGCGAGCAACGGAAACAACAAAAAACCTACGTACGGGGTAAAAATATTCACAAACCGCCGTTAATGCATCGAGGGCCCGACTATTTACCCAAGGACATCAACTTAGTGGTCTATGAGGATCAGACTACGATACGGGAAGAAATCGGCTATGCCCGCATCGTCATAGCAAAAACCGATTATCTGTTAAAAAAACTGGCTGATGAAATCAAGAATGACCGCAGCATAGGACTGGAAGAAGTTCGGCCTACCGTACAGTTGCTGTCAGAGAGTGTGATCTCCAATCCGGCGGCATTAATGTGGCTGCTGCGCATGCGCACGGAAAATAGCGGCACCTATGCACGTGGTTTGAAAGTCGCGGTTTACATGATGACACTCGGCCGCCATCTTGGATTTTCGCAACAGCAATTAAGCGAATTAGGTTTTATCGGCTTGCTGCTGGATATTGGCAAGTTAGATTTACCCCAAACGCTGTGGGACAAAGAAGACAAATTATCCGCGCAAGAACAGAGTCTGATGCAGACCCACGTCCATGCCGGTATCAGACTGCTCGAATCAGGCCAACCCTTGAGCCATAACGTGTTGCTGGGCATTAATGAACATCACGAACGCCTTGATGGCAGTGGTTATCCGCAAGGTTTGTCAGGCGGAGCGATCAGCCTGTTTGGTCGCATTTCTGCCATTGCAGATAGTTTCTCCGCCATGACTTCCGAACGCCCTTACGACGTCACCCGTTCATCTTTTGATGCAATGAAAGAATTGTTCAAGATGGCAGAAACCGAATTACATGCCCCGCTGGTGGAAGAGTTCGTGCAAGCAATCGGCATTTTCCCGATTGGAAGTATGATAGAACTTTCTTCCGGCGAAGTCGCCATCGTGCTTGAGCATAATAAAATCAGACGACTTGAACCCAAGGTCTTATTACTGACGGCAGCAGACAAGCGTATCGTGGACAAACCAGTGATGATCGACCTTATGCGACAAAAAAAAATCGACCAGAATGAACCCATAAAAATTCTGCGCGGGTTGCCCGACGGAGCCTATGGCTTGGCTTGTCGTGATTATTACCTGGCCTGAATATGTCTATCATCTCGCCTACGTCCTGGTCTGCCGGCACCGCAGAGTTAGCTTCTCTGGATGATTTTATTCACGCGCTGGACGCTGAAATCAGTGCCTCCGGCGAAAGCGCTGCCGTTGCTGTACTGGTATTGTCGTTACGGCGCACTGACCGCATCGCGGCATTGACGCTGCCGGAATATGCCGGGCAAGTACGACAGTGTTTTCTGGAGCGGATACAACCGGTTCTGCGTGATAAGGACAAGTTGGTTTTTGTCAGCGAAGATGAGTGCTGGCTGATGCTGCCGCAACTGACTTCCGAAGCCCTGGCAATATTAGCGGTACACCGTCTGCTCAATGAATTAAGCAAGCCATTAAAAGTCGCCGCGCAAACGATTTTTTTTAATCCAAGTATCGGCATCGCTTGCGCGCCTATGCACGGGAACTCTGCCGTGTCGCTGCTGCGAGTAGCCGATAGCGCGCAAAAGAGCGCCCAAAGGGACAACGAAAAATTTCTCATGCCGCAAGCCAGAGCAGGCCAAAGTGTTATGCCTGACAATTTACTGGTGGTCTTAGAAGAAGTGCTGGATGCCAACCGATTGACGATGCGCTACCAACCTAAAGTCGATTTGCATTCAAACAGGGTTGTGTCGGTCGAGGCATTGGTACGATGGCCTAGCGATCATCCCCTCACTATCGAGACTACGCACCTGATTGATATCGCCGAACGATGCGGCTTGATTGAACTCCTCACGATGCGGGTTTTCAATCAGGTGCTGCATGAAGTCGTCAACTGGCGCAGCGCCGGGATGGAGATGCTGGTGTGGGTAAATTTGTCTGCCCGCTTGCTGAGTCATGAACAGTTGCCCAAAATTCTGGCGCGGATCTTAAGTATCTGGGATGTGCCGGCATCGTCGATCGGGTTAGAAATTACCGAAAGCGCACTGATTCACGACATTGAACACACGACTAATTTATTGTTTGAATTAAAGGACATGGGCTTCCATTTATCGATAGACGATTTTGGCACCGGCTATTCTTCTCTTGCCTACCTGCGCCGTTTTCCGATTGATGAATTAAAAATTGACCGTATGTTTATTCACGGCATGACCGATTCAGTACAGGATAAACAAATCGTCCAAAGTATCATAGGACTGGCGCACAATTTTGGCTTACCCGTGGTGGCCGAAGGCGTCGAAGACGAAAAAACACTTACCGCACTCGAACTACTGGGCTGCGATCAGATTCAAGGCTTTTGGTTTGCCAAACCGATGCATGGAGATCAGTTGATGCGCTGGTGTAATGAATTTCATCGCACGGTTAAAAGATAAATACCCATTTCATTTCTTTCCATGCCAGACCGTCTACGGCCTTTTCCGCGTTTTTTAAAGTGAGCAATAAGTAATGACATCCATCTCTTCGCCTCGTGGGCAACGCCTGCGAATTGGTCTGATTGCCAATCGTTCGCACCAGGATGCACCGGATTCCGCACTGGTGCAATTACTGCGCGGTGCAGCAGCGTCGATTGCCCATTTGCAGCCAGAATGGATCGTCGTAGGCAGAACGCTGGACGCGATTATTTCTCATGATTTACTCAGCGTCTGCGGCCAGCACGAACGTTTCCCGTATGGACGTGAAGGTGGCTTGATGAAACTGGTGTCAAGGGTAGTCGACAGTGACCCCACTCTTGCCGTAGACGCCGTGATTTATCTGATCGATCCGGTTGATCCCTCCTCGATTTTTCCGGAGGCCCTGGCACTCAAGCGTCAATGCGTGATTCATCGGAAACCTTTTTTGTCGACCTTGGCCAGCGCACTGGAATGGCTGGAACTAGAAGCCTTGGCCAGCGGTGCTGCCACTAATCCACGTCTCGATAACGGCTATGTTTTAGCCAGAGAAGGGATCGCCCTGATCGCCCACGATGCGATGAAAGAAAGGATGCTGACACTGGCAGAAAAACATTTTTCCTTGCTCGATCAATTCGCGCATCGCTATGCCACCGGCACCACCGGTGGCTTGCTGAATACACTGGCGCAAAAAATCAAAGGTGAAGAAGCGGGGCGGCATTGGGTCAAACCGTATTTATCCGGTCCCTTGGGCGGCGATGCGCAAATCGCTGAACTGGTGCTGGACAAAAAAGTGCGGCGCATTCTTTTTCTGGAGGACCCGCATGTGGCGCGTCAGCATGAAGCGGACATTCAATTGCTAGAACGAGCGGCCCGTACTGTCACCGATTTTGCCTTAGTCATCAGCGATGTTGACGATGCCGATCGCTGGCTGGAATTGATGGCTAAAAGAATCGCTGTTTAAGCTGCCCCCGCTCACCCGCGCACAAGTGGGTGTGCTTATTCCTATTGCGCTACAGGCGCATCCGGATACGCTATAAAGAGAGGGATTCGCCGGCCGTCCTGCAACAGCATCGCTGCTGCTTTACAATGGAGGCCCATCCGTTCGAGCTAAGCTGCCTCATGCCCACCACGATCACGCCCCCGGCAAGTCATCCTCAGCCGACATCCCTGTCGGATTTATTTATCTCTTTTACTCTATTGGCGTTGCAAGGTTTTGGCGGTGTGCTGGCGATCGTACAGCGTGAGCTGGTAGAAAAAAAACGCTGGCTGAGTAAAGAAGAATTTATCGAAGACTGGGCCGTCGCGCAAATCATGCCCGGCCCGAATGTCGTCAACCTGTCGATGATGATAGGCAGCCGCTACTTCGGCCTGCCCGGTGCCATGGCGGCACTGGCCGGTATGCTGACCGTGCCTCTGCTGATCGTGTTACTGGTGGCGATACTGTATGCCCAGGTGGCTCAGCATCCGGGCGTCGCAGGTGCCTTGCGCGGCATGAGCGCCGTGACTGCCGGCATGATCGTGGCAACCGGCCTGCGGCTGCTGCCAGCGTTAAAATCGAATCCGCTAGGTTGGCGCTTATGTCTGCTATTTAGCGCGCTGTGTTTCGCCGCGGTGGCCTTATTCCGCTTGCCTCTGGCCTATGTATTGTTAGGCTTGGGCGGCATGGCTTGCCTACTGGCTTACCGGAAGTTAGGCGCATGAATCCCATCGTACACACTACCGCCCATTTGACACTGGCCTGGAGCGACTGGCTGAATTTATTCTTGCAGTACATGATGCTCTCGCTGTTATCGGTCGGCGGGGCGATATCTACCTTACCCGACATGCACCGCTACCTGGTCAGTCAAAATCACTGGCTGAGCGATGCCCAATTTAATGCATCGGTGGCCATCGCGCAAGCCGCGCCGGGGCCGAATGTGCTGTTCATCGCCCTGATGGGCTGGAACGTTGGCCTCAATACCGGCAGCGTCTGGGCCGGGCTGCTGGGGGTGATTATTACCATGACCGGTATACTGCTGCCCAGCACCACCCTGACCTATGTGGCCGCGCGCTGGGGCCACCAAAACCGTGAACTGCGCGCGGTGCGCGCCTTTAAGCTCGGCATGGCGCCGATCGTCATTGGTTTGCTACTCGCGACCGGTTGGATCATGGCAGCGGCGCATCACCTGCCTAGCCAGGACTGGCCAATCTGGCTGCTGACTGCCGTCTGCGCCGTGCTGGTATGGCGCACCAAAATGCATTTATTGTGGTTGCTTGCTGCGGGGGCGGCCTTAGGCTGGTTTGGCCTGGTGTGAGATGGGCGCAAAGAATGGGCGCAGCGAATCCGCGAAGCTTTCGTCTATGCGCTGGGCATAGGGCTCATTCCCGCCCCATCATGCTACCGATGAGCGCACGTTTTCGCTTCGTTTCAACCATTGCCATATCGGCTTGCCGCAAAATCTGGTCCGGATCGCGATGATCGCCGAGAAACATGCTGACGCAGATACTGACCGAACCGCGATGCCGGATCTGGCCCAGTAGATATTCTTCACTCAGGGCCAGACGCATCTTATCCACGACATTTTTCACATACTCTGCGGCGAACTCGGCTTCTGTGCCCAGATCCTCTAACAGCACGACAAATTCATCGCCCGCCAGACGCGCCACGGTATCCGTCTGACGCACCGCCTGGCGCAAGCGGTTGGCGACCTCAATTAATAGTTGATCGCCGACGGCATGACCATGACGGTCATTCAACTGTGTAAATTTGTTCAAGTCAAGAAACAGCAATGCGCCATGGCTGTTTTGACGTTTGCTGCAGTACAAGGTCTGCGTCAGCCTATCGAGCAATAAGCGGCGACCGGGCAACTCGGTTAAGGGATCATTGAAAGCCAGCTGCCGCAACTCATGTTCAAAGCGTTTGCGCTCAGTCAGGTCAATAAACTCGACCAGAAAATGATTTTCGCCATGCATTTCTACCGGCAATATTCGCGTATCGAGCCAGAGATCGTTGCCAGAACCAGTGACAACGCTGACTTCACGTCGTTGCGCCGTCTTGTGCCGCAGGGTGCGCAGGCAATCGTCAACCAGCCCTGATGCTTGCCACATATAGTCCTCGTAAAAATTAACTCCTATTAATTTTTCACGCGTTGAACCGATCAGCTCGGCATAGGCTTCGTTGGCCTCGACACAGTCACCGCTATCGTCAAACACCCCCATCGGCATTGCCGAATCGCGCAATAAGCTTTGGTTCAATTTAAGCATCGCAGTCAGTTCGCCATGAGCAGATTCGGCGGCCAGACGGGCATGCCTGAGTTCATCCTCAATGCGTCTGCGTTCCGTAATATCGCTTGAAATGGCGCATATGCCGATGATATTTCCATCCTCAATGATCGGGGATTTGACGCTCCAGTAATAATGCGTCTCGCCGCTTGCAGCAATCACATGCGTTTCTTCGGCTTCTATGCACTCGCCCTGATCCAGTACCCGACGGTCATTTTGGCTCAGATTATCCGCGACCAAAAGATCAAAGAATTTCTCGTCGGTATGCGTCACAACTTCATCGAGCGGATAGCCAAGAAAATCACAGACTTTCTTGTTGGCATAGGTGTAGCGGCCGGACTTATCCTTGATGGAAACACGGAACGGGACGGTTTCCAGCGCGTTCCGCAGGCGCTGTGTTTCGGCCAGCGCATCGTGCAAAATAGCCTCATTCAATGTCACCACCGCAGCAAGATCGTGCTGCGCCGTGCTGGCAATTTTCAGCGCGTCGGCCAGTTGCCGCTGCGTGGCTTGTTCCTGCGCAAAATTGCTGGCGTAATTACCGAGCAGCGACCAAGCCACAATGCCGGTCAAGACAATGCTCAAGAGCCACGCCATAGCCCAGGCATCGGGCGCACGCAAAGGAAGGCTAAGGACAAATCCGGCCGGTGTGTCCGCCAGCCAGTACAGCGCCACGCAGAATACAAAAAAACCCACCAACCAGCGCATCACGTGTCGCCCCAGCATCCATCCTGCCAGCACGACGATCAGCGGTAGGATGGCCAGCACAGGGGTTTGCACGCCATGCAAGAACAATGGCATCAGCATGACCGCGGCAGACGCCGGCAGCACGATCAGGTAGCGTGCCCATCGCAGACGCCCCGTATATAACGCCCATCTGGCGGACAATCCGGCGGCGAGCATGAGCCCACCCGGATATTGGGCGACGCCGGGTAGGGTGAACCGCAAAAATAGCCATAAAGCGATGGCAAAGAGTATCCAGCCATCGACAAACCGCTGCAGGAAGCGGTCGCTGCTGGCAAGCACCCGCGCAACAGGTAGCGGCGAGCCGCCAGAAGAAGTTGACTCCCCATCAGGGGGAGAAGAAATTGGCGGCATGCGGCGCGAACTCCGATTTGAAAAATTTGGTTGGCATAAACATCACGATCGAATCTGAAATATTGCTGCCAATTGAACAACAATGCAAGGCATTTATTGCATAGCTAGCGCTTGCTGAAGTTGTATCTCCAAATGATAGCTGCGGACGACTCTCTCGTCTTGCTGTGTCTGCAACAGCAAGAGATCACCGGCTGTGTGCATCTGCAAAAAAGCAGGGCGCGGCCTATCTCGGCATGTTTGTGGTGCGCCCCGTGCTACAGGGCGCCGGCATAGGAAAATACTTCATGCATGTCGCCGAAACCCACGCGCAACCGTTATAGCAACAGTTATGGGGCGTGCATAAAATCTGGCTGACCGTCATCGGTCTCAGGCAAGAACTGATCGCCTTTTATCAGCACCGCGGTTATGTCCGCACCAGCATGACTTCCTTCCCGTTTGATAACGGCAAGGAAGTCATGCTGGTAGGCAACTTGCAATTTGAAGAAATGAAAAAATCCTGCCGCCTGTTGAGTAGGTCTTAAAAAGGCGGGCTGCCGGGTTCAGCGGCTCTTTTTGCGTTTCTTAAAACCTGCAAAGGCTATCAATACGAGACGAAAATAGTTGCAGAAATAAAAGCCAAAACATTCAATTTCCAGGGAGCAATGGGCTTCATCTATTGCGCCGTATGACGTAGATGAACAAGTCTACACGGAGCAATACGCCTGCGGCTATTGACGTCTTACTTATTGCGGGTTACGGCCTTGTTAAATTTCATTTCCACTTGAGGTTCAACTTACGGTGTGACGCTGCACAATCACGAAGATATAGATTGATAAGGCTTTGATATGGAATGCCAATGCCTTCTGAAATAGATTTGAAGTAATTAATACTCTCCTCGTCTAGTCGGATAGTAATTTGCTTTTTGAGTTGTGAAGCGTAGGGATTTTTTGTTGCTTTTGAAAAATCGTATTCGTCTCTCATGACTTCACCTTCTGTAAGAAGCGGCCTCGTGACGGCTGGCCTTCCGCGCGGAAATTATCCGGATAATGCTTTCGTCTGTACGGTAACAATGACATACAACCAAAAGACGCATGCTTGAGCTATAGCCCAAAAGAATGAATCGATCTTCATCTTCCGAATGATCGGGGTCAGCAATTAATTTTGCCCGTTCATCAGAAAACGCAGACTTAGCTTCCTCAAAGCTAACCCCGTGTTTTTTTAAATTTACAGTGGCTTTCGACTTGTCCCACTCAAAGCTAAGATCATTCATAATTGCAATATAACTACAATGTAGTTATAAGTCAAGAACTGTACATTTTGAAATTTAACGTTTGACATGAGGGACGGCCGCAAGTGGGCGAAGGCCGCTTATGCGCGCCCCCTCAATGGAAGGGTTAGTCCTCACTGGCAAACCCGACGAACTTTGAATCTGGATAGAGGCGCTTCGCGACGGCTCGAAGTTCTTCGTGCATCTCCGGTATGGATTTCAGTGAAGACTCCACATGGTGGCGCAGTATTTCTGACGAATGCATCGCTGTTCCGAACAACCGTTCACCGAAAAGTTGTACGATAGAGGCACCAGATATTTCTTTGCCATTTAGGCTGTGCCTCGCTATCTCTGGCTGTAGTTCGTGAACATAGAACTCGTTTCTAGTTCGTAGACTCTCTAGCATTTGGTGGAAGCGCTCTTGCTCCACTGTGAGTCGCATGATGACATTTACGTCTGGAGTATTGAGGAGGAACTCAAGCTCTTCGAAGCGGTGGACCAGGTCTTGGTACGGCGGTACCTTTGCCGCTGGGAAGTTGAATGCTCGTTCGATGGGGGTCTTGAACGGCTCCATTTCCCTCGCGATGAGAGCCACGGCGTTCTTCTGCCGCGCCAAAATAAAAAGTGCTCGGTTCAGTGCAGACCGGCGTACAGCTTGTTCCTTCTTCGACTCCTTGTCTTCGTTCAACCGGAAGGCGAGTGTCGCGCCCAACAGGGTACCAAGTAGTGCAAGTAGTCCTGTGCCTATGTCCTTGAGTTCCAGTTTGTCCAGATAGAACGCGCCTCCGATCAGCGTGATCGCGGCAAGCACGATCACCGTGTAGGTGGCTTTGTTGAGGTTCGTGCGCATAGGTTAATTTGTGAAAGCTAACGTTGATTTAATTTTCATTTTACAAAATTATCCGACGCCCAAAAACCAGGTCGTCGGTTTTTTTCTCGGGAAAGCCTTATCTCGCCTAGCTCAAATCGCTTATACCTCGGAAACAGACGGTATAAGCAAATCGGCAAAAAGGGCGTAGATGTTAACTTGCATTCTACCAATGAAGTTGGCAATATTGAAATAAATTCCGAAGCTCAGCTTTTGTCCCATTTCGGCCAGGCAAGTCACTGCCACTAGTCCGTTTTACCAGCCAGCGGTACCCGAGCCGGTTTCGATAAAAATTGCATCATCCAGCGTACTGGCATTGCCGTCGATTTTCAGCTCAAGCATGCTGCCGGCGATGGCTTGAGATGCCCGTCTCAAAAAATGCGTACCGCCCCTCTTTCCGGGCAAGAAACTGCGCACAATCAAGTCCTGCACAAACGGGGCTACCAAAACGGCGGTTTTTCGTTTATTCTAAAAAATAGCAACAGGCAATGACTGCTGCGCCCGTCATCATGCGGGTACGGTAAGCAAAAGACAGGCACCGGCTATCCGCCGGATGTCTCGTTTCTAACGCAGAAAAACGTCCGACATGACCGGGCGAGAAGGAGACCAATGAGCCAGCACGAACCACTTCGTCTGCACGTACCGGAGCCTACCGGGCGTCCCGGTTGTGCCACCGACTTTTCCTATTTACGACTGTCACGCGCCGGCGAGGTGCGCCGGCCACCGGTCGATACGCTGCCGGTCGATACCCGTGACCTGGCCTACGCGCTGGTGCGGGTACTCGATGACGATGGCAACGCCGTCGGGCCTTGGGTTCCGGATATCGACCTCGACACGCTGCGCGCCGGCTTGCGTGCCATGATGAAAACCCGCATCTTCGATGGCCGCATGCTGATTGCGCAGCGCCAGAAGAAAATGTCGTTTTACATGCAGAGCCTGGGCGAAGAAGCGATCGGTGCGGCGCAAGCCATGGCCTTGAATCGCGATGACATGTGTTTTCCCACGTATCGCCAGCAAAGCATCCTGATGGCACGCGAAGTGCCGATGGTAGGCCTGATCTGCCAGCTATTGTCGAATGAAAACGATCCGCTCAAGGGCCGGCAACTGCCGGTGATGTATTCGATCCGCGAAGCCGGATTTTTTTCTATCTCGGGCAATCTGGCGACCCAATATATCCAGGCGGTAGGCTGGGCCATGGCGTCGGCCATCAAGGGCGATACCCGCATCGCCTCGGCCTGGATCGGCGACGGTGCCACGGCCGAGCCGGATTTTGATACCGCCCTGACCTTTGCCCACGTGTACCGGGCTCCGGTGATCCTGAATGTGGTGAATAACCAATGGGCGATCTCGACCTTTCAGGCGATTGCCGGCGGTGAAAACACTACCTTTGCGGCACGCGGGGTCGGCTGCGGCATCGCCTCGCTACGGGTCGATGGCAATGATTTCCTGGCGGTGTACGCCGCCTCGCAATGGGCGGCCGAACGGGCGCGCAGCAATGGGGGGCCGACCCTGATTGAATGGGTGACTTACCGTGCCGGTCCGCATTCCACCTCGGATGATCCGTCCAAATACCGTCCGCTCGATGACGCCAGCCATTTTCCCTTGGGCGATCCGATTGCCCGCCTGAAACAGCATTTGATCGCACAAGGCGCTTGGTCAGACACCGAGCATGAGGCACTCCAGAAAGAGCTGGAAGCCGAGGTGCTGGCCGCACTCAAGGAGGCCGAGCAATACGGCAGTATGGCCAGTGGCCATGTGTTTAGCCCGGCCGAAATGTTCGACGACATCTACGAACAGATGCCTGAGCATTTACGCCAGCAACGCCAGCAACTGGGAATCTGATCATGACGGTGGACCATACAATGAATGATGTGAAAAATAATAAAACCCCCATGAGCATGATCCAGGCGCTGCGCTCGGCGATGGATGTGATGCTGGAAAGAGACGATAACGTGGTGGTGTTCGGCCAGGATGTCGGTTATTTTGGCGGCGTATTTCGCTGCACCGAAGGCTTGCAAAAAAAATACGGCAAGACGCGGGTGTTCGATGCGCCGATTTCTGAAGGCGGCATCGTCGGTGCCGCGATCGGCATGGGCGCATATGGCTTGCGCCCCGTGATCGAGATCCAGTTTGCCGATTATATTTATCCGGCGTATGACCAGATCGTCTCGGAAGCGGCACGCCTGCGCTTTCGCTCGGCCGGCGACTTTACTGCGCCTTTGACAATCCGCACCCCTTGCGGCGGCGGCATTTATGGCGGCCAGACCCATAGCCAGAGTCCGGAAGCGGTGTTTACCCATGTCTGTGGCTTGCGTACCGTGATGCCGTCGAATCCTTACGATGCCAAGGGCTTGCTGATCGCCTCGATAGAAAATAACGATCCGGTGATTTTTCTGGAACCGAAGCGCCTGTATAACGGCCCGTTCAATGGCCATCACGACCAGCCGGTAGTGCCGTGGTCGCAGCATCCTATGGGCGAGGTGCCGGAAGGCTATTACACCGTACCGCTGGAATCGGCGGCAGTATTTCGCCCGGGCAAGGACTTGACGGTGCTCACTTACGGCACCATGGTCTGGGTCTCGGAAGCGGCGGCGCAAGAGAGCGGGGTGGATGCCGAAATCATCGATCTGCGCAGCCTGTGGCCGCTGGATTTGCCGACGATACTGGCATCGGTGAAAAAGACCGGCCGCTGTGTGGTGGTGCATGAAGCGACCCGCACCAGCGGTTTTGGCGCCGAGCTGACGGCGCTGGTGCAAGAACATTGTTTCTATCACCTGGAAGCGCCGATAGAGCGGGTGACAGGCTGGGACACGCCTTATCCGCATGCGCAGGAGTGGGCGTATTTTCCTGGTCCGGCCCGGGTGGCGGCGGCGTTTTTACGTGCGATGGAGGCATAACATGGGTATACATATCATCAAGATGCCGGATATCGGCGAAGGCATTGCCGAAGTCGAATTAGTGGCCTGGAACGTGCAGGTCGGCGAGCAGATTACCGAAGACCAGATTCTGGCCGATGTCATGACCGACAAGGCCACGATAGAAATCCCCAGCCCGGTGCATGGCAAGGTGCTGGCACTGGGCGGTGCGGCCGGCCAGGTGATGGCGGTCGGCGCAGAACTGATACGGATAGAAGTCGAAGGCGCAGGCAATCTAAGTGCCGGCGCGGCGGCAAAGACAGCGCCGGCACCTGCACCGGTGGCCGAAGCGGCGGCGCTCACTGCCGTTGCAACAACACCGGTCGCAGCAGCCAAGAGTGCCGCCAAGCCAGCGCCCGCTAGCAGCGCCAGCGCCGTTAATACAGCGGCCGCGCGGCCGTCCGGCGACAAGCCTATCGCGACACCGGCCCTGCGCCGGCGCGCCTGGGATCTGGGGGTGGAATTGCAGTTTGTCCCCGGCAGCGGCCCGGCCGGCCGTATTTTGCCTGAGGATCTGGATGCTTATGTCAAGCGCGGTAGCGCGGCATCCGCCAGCGGCACCTCGGGCACCAGCTATCGTGCGCTGCATGCCGAGCAGGCGATACCGGTGATCGGCCTGCGGCGCAAGATCGCGCAAAAAATGCAGGACACCAAGCGGCGCATCCCACATTTTTCTTATGTCGAAGAAATCGATGTCACCGAACTCGAAGCCTTGCGCAGCAAGCTGAACCAGCAATGGGGCAAAGAGCGCGGCAAACTCAGTCTATTGCCTTTCCTGATGCGTGCCGTGGTGCTGGCGGTACGTCAGTTTCCGCAAATCAATGCGCGCTTCGACGATGATGCCGGGGTGGTGACGCGGCATGCGGCGGTGCATCTGGGCATTGCGGCCCAGACCGAATCGGGCCTGATGGTGCCGGTAGTGCGGCATGCCGAAACCCGTGACCTGTGGTCATCGGCCAATGAAATGGCGCGCCTGGCAGAGGCGGCGCGTAGCGGCAAAGCCACGCGGGAAGAATTGTCCGGCTCCACCATCACCATCTCCAGCCTCGGTGCCTTGGGCGGGATCGTCTCGACCCCGGTCATCAATCATCCGGAAGTGGCGATCATCGGCGTCAACAAGATGGTCGAGCGGCCGATGATACGCCACGGTCTGGTGGTGGCGCGCAAGATGATGAACCTGTCGTCGTCGTTTGACCATCGCGTGGTCGATGGCATGGATGCCGCCGAATTTATACAAACCGTGCGCGGCTATCTGGAATGCCCTGCCACCCTGTTCGTGGAGTAAACAGTGAACGCCTACGCAACCACCCAAACCACCACTTTATTGATTATCGGCGGCGGCCCCGGCGGCTATATTGCCGCCATCCGCGCCGCCCAGCTAGGCATCGCCACCACCCTGATCGAGGGCGAACAACTCGGCGGCACCTGCCTGAACATCGGCTGCATTCCGTCCAAGGCCTTGATCCATGCCGCCGAAGAATTCGAAAAAACCGTGCATTACTCCTACGGCTCACCACTCGGCATCGGCGTGCAAAGCCCCAGCATCAATCTGGCGCAAACCGTGCGCTGGAAAGACAGCATCGTGGCGCGCCTGACCGGCGGAGTCGCGGCCTTACTCAAGAGAAACGGTGTCAAGGTGATCCATGGCTGGGCCCGCATCATCGACGGCAAGAGCGTCGCCGTGATGCTGGAAGGGACTGAAACCCTGCGTGTCAATTGCGAGCATTTATTGCTGGCGAGCGGTTCGCAAGCGGTGGAATTGCCCGGCATGCCTTTCGGCGGACGCGTCATCAGCTCGACCGAAGCGCTGTCACCGGCCAGATTGCCCCAGCGGCTGGTGGTGGTCGGCGGTGGCTATATCGGGTTGGAACTGGGTATCGCGTATCGCAAGCTGGGCGCCGAAGTGGCCGTGGTCGAGGCGCAAGAGCGCATCTTGCCCGCTTATGACGACGACTTATGCAAGGTAGTGAGTGCCTCCTTACATAAGCTCGGGATCAGTGTGCACCTGAGCTGCGCGGTGCTGGGCATGAATGCGGCCGGCGATGCGGTACGGATACGCAGTAGCGCCGGCGCCGAGTCTGAACTGGCGGCCGACCAGCTGCTGGTGGCGGTCGGGCGCCGCCCGCGCACCAGCGGTTTCGGCCTGGAAGACCTGATGCTCGACATGCACGGACGCGCCGTCAAGATCGACGACCAGTGCCGCACCTCGATGCGCAATGTCTGGGCGATCGGCGATGTGACCGGCGAGCCTATGCTGGCGCACCGGGCCATGGCGCAGGGCGAAATGGTGGCGGAAATCATCTCCGGCAAGCGCCGCCATTTTATGCCGGCGGCGATTCCGGCCGTCTGCTTTACCGACCCCGAACTGGTGGTGGTGGGCCAGACGTCGGCCGAGGCGCAGGCCGCGGGGCTCGATTGCATCACGGCCATGTTTCCGTTTGCGGCGAATGGCCGCGCCATGACACTCGAAGCGCATGATGGCTTTGTGCGGGTCGTGGCCAGGCGCGACAATCACCTGATCGTCGGCTGGCAGGCGGTCGGCAAAGCGGTCTCTGAACTGAGTGCCGCGTTTGGCCAGTCGATCGAGTTAGGCGCCACGCTGGAAGACATCGCCGGCACCATCCACGCCCACCCTACCCTGGGTGAAGCGGTGCAGGAAGCGGCCATGCGGGCGCTCGGGCATGCCTTGCATATCTGAGTAGAAAAAATTGACATGGCACCTGCCCCAGCGCGCATATTCCATGCGGGTTTGCGGGCCGATGCCTTGGAGAAGCGCATGGAATATGCGCGCTGGCTGGGTGCTTAATTTGCTGCCTAATTTGCTACTTAATTGGCGGCTTGCATCACGTGTATTGGCCGGATGGGGCGAGCGTTAGCCAGGCTGCGCGTCATCGCCGCCACTTCGTCATACCAGTACAGGGCGGCACTTTCGGCAGGTTCTGCCATCCCGTTCAGCTCAAGCGGCGCGTTCAATTGCTCCCAGGTCTGTGCGCAGGCATGCGCCAGCCTGTCGCCCTGTCCGGCTTGCAGCCACTCCCGCGCCAGCGTCGGTAACGAGGCATCGTATAAAGAGCCCAGCCATAGCTGCCGGTTGACGTCATGCGTGAGCGGCACCACCGCGCCATCGGCCTGTACGATCAGCACCGGTGCCACCGCCGTGAGGCGAGTGACCGGCTGCTGCGGTACCAGATGGCTGCGATAGTTTTGCAGTTGCTCCGCACTCAGGGCATCGACCTGCACCGCCACGCCCAATTGCCGCCCCAGTCTGGCGGCTTCGGCCAGCGCCGCCAAGAGTTCCTGCGCATCCGGCCTGGCATCGGCCATGGTGTCAGCGGCGCGGCCATACAAGGTCAGCGGATGTACCTGCACGCTACGCGCGCCCTGCTGTGCCGCCAGTTGCACGACAAATTCCAGACTATCGACATTGTGCTGGGTCAGCGTAAAAATCAGCCCGAAAGGTACGTTGGAAGCACGGATCAAGGCCAGATTGGCCAGCATCCTGGCAAACGCGCCATGCTGGCCACGGATCGCATCATGTTCACCAGCGGTACCGTCGACAGACACCGCCACTACCTCAAGCAGCCCGCTGATCTGCGCCCAGCGCGCGGGGGTGAGCAGCATGCCGTTGGTGGTGATACTGGTCAGCATGCCCAGTGCCCTCGCCTGTGCCAGCAATTTATCCAGATGCGGATACAGCAGCGGCTCACCGCCAGATACCGCCAGCTGGCGATAGCCGAGGCTGGCCGCATCTTGCAGGCAGATGCTCAGCATGTGCCAGTCCAATTGCTCCATCACCTTCGGCCCGGACGAGGTATAGCAATGCGCACAGGCAAGATTGCAGCGGCGCGTAGGGTGCAGCTGCAACACCGGCGCAATGCCGGTCGGGCTGTTGCAGGTCATCGCCGCCAAATCAACCGCCGATGCCAGCACCGCGGCCGAATTGCCCGGCGATATCCATTATTTCTGGCAAGCCCGGTGTCACATCACCGAAGTTCAACTCCATCCGCACCAGATCAGGAAAAGGGGTGCCGTCGATAATGATACGGGGTGGGCGCACTTCGCCGCCATGGATGCGGTGCCATTTAAACCAGAACAGCAAATCGTTACCGCAACGAGGCACGTCGTCGCCTTCATAGGCCAGCGATAATTGCACGCCGGTAGCATTGCTGCCGCCAACTACCCTGGCTGCCAGCACCTGGGCCGGCGACTCATCCAGCGCTTTGGCAATCTCGCGTATCGAGTCTTCGGTCAGGGTGCGGTTCTTCCATGCGCTCAACAGCTTCTCAGAACCGCGTAGTTTTGCGTGGGGCGTTTGATTTGTCATGACATTCTCCTCATAAAAAGATCGAAAAAATGACCAGCAACATCAATGCAAGCCAACCGTCTTCTACAGTAGGATAGGAGAATAAGAATGCCAATAGATTAATTAAATGGCAATGCCAATTTAAATAGTCTTTTTAATATCTCCGAGGAGGGAATTGCCGAATAAAATGCCAGCGATGCACTACCGCCGCGATATTTCCAGACCTGAAACATCCGCGTGGCATGACTCACTAATCACGGTAAAAATACAACAGTGCGCATAAAGCTGCGCCGACCAGATACAGCAGGCGGGTGTCGCTGCCGGTGACGTAAGGGTAAAGCATCAAGGCCACGCCGGTCCATTTAGCCCTACTACGGTCGGTTTTTTTACCATACCGGTACGCGGCAAAACCGATCAGGCCGAACACGATCGCACCCAAAATATAGGCCGGGGTCGGCATCGTCAGACCCAGGCTAGAGAGTAATTGCTGTTGTTCGTCCATGTGCGTTAGTTGTCAGTCACGTTAAATTGTTGAAGCGCCTCAATTAATCCATCTGAAGCGTCGGCGATGTAATCCAATACCAGATCAAAGCCGCGCCCGCCGCCAAAATAGGGATCGGGTACCTCTGAGGCCGCACTATGTTTGGCATACTGCATAAACAGGGCGAGCTTGTAACGATATTCTGGCGGACAGGCCGCCGTCAGCAAGGCCAGGTTATCCTTATCCATCGCCAGCACTAAATCAAACGCAACAAAGTCATGCGCCATCACCTTGCGTGCCCGCTGCCTGGATAAATCGATGCCCCGCTTGGCGGCGAACTCTTGCGAACGTAGATCAGGCGGCTCGCCTACGTGATACGCGTGGGTGCCGGCAGAATCGATCAGCAGCGCATCAGCCAAACCCGCCGCCTGCGCACGCGCGCGAAACACGCCCTCGGCAGTCGGCGAGCGGCAAATATTACCCATGCAGACAAACAGGATGGCAGTTTTTTTAGCTGGGTTCATTTTCATTCATCAGTAAATGGGGCCACAGAAGGTCACGCCAAGGGTGAAAATAACGCCATCCCCGTCGTCTTGTGCTCCCCTTGTTGAGCCGTATTAAGCCATCACAAGAATGGCGATGCTGGCAGCGACGCCGCCAGCCCAGAGCAATGAGCGCACGGTGCCCTGATTCATCAGATACGCCGCCACATACAAAACGCGCAAGGCAATGAAAGCCAGTGCCAGGCTGTCGATGCGCCCCTGATCAGCGTGTGACTGTTGCGCCAGAATGACCGCCGCAATGAACAGCGGCAAGGCTTCAAAGCCATTATTCTGTGCGGCGTTCGCGCGCTGTCGCCAACCGGTTAATCCTTGCTCCCATACGCGCGGATTATTGTTGTCATACCCGCCCGCCTTGCGCGCCAGCCTGGCCGAACCGGCTTTGGCCAGGCCCACGGTCAAGACGGGTAATACACACGCTGCCAATACACACCAATTTGCTATCGTCATCTGATCCTCTTTCATTTTTGTATGGTTAATCAAGCCGCTGCAAGGGACCAATACTAAGTCAATTTGGCGACACAGAGACAAAGAGTTTATCAGCGGCGGCTGTGTCAAAAACGGCCTCATCATTTTACGCAAACCTCGATCGGAAATGCACTGGCTTTTGTCACGCATAAAAAATTTTGCACATGGCGTGTCAACGCACATCGATCGCATCGCGTTCTTGGCATACGTAGATTGACTACGCAAAGTAAATCAACCAAAGAACAGGATTAAACATGAACAAGCTGATCGCCACTCTCGTTGCTGCTACCTTCGCCATGGGTACAGCGTTCGCCCAGACACCTGCCACACCGGCTAAACCAGCAACACCAGCAGTTGCCGCTCAGGCAGCGCCGGCAGCCCCTGCAGCAGAAGCCAAAGCGATGACGCCAGCCGGTGAGAAAAAAGCAGCAAAACATGTAAAACGTGTCAAGGCAAAAAAAGCGGCCAAAGAAGTAAAAGCAGAAGAAGTGAAAGCAGCTCCGGCAAAATAAGCCAGCGCAACAATGAAAAAAAATCGGCGCAATCAGCGCCGATTTTTTTGCCATTAAGTTTGCCATTAAGTTAGCCACTAAGCATACAAATTCCATCGCTGGCAGCGGACTAAATTGGTAACGCCAGCAGCTTCAAATTTATTTCTCAAACGCTTTGATCACTTTAATTCCTTTGATTTAATTCAAATCAGATATGCACGCCGTATACGCTCCATGGCACTATATTGGTCTGCAGGTCCGGTTTACATGATTTTACCAAACCGTAGTCATGTTAAAAAAAGGATCTGGAATTTCGCTGGATGAACATCTTTTGACGGTCGAATGAAATGGCATTCATCAATAATTTATCGAAGGAACTAGTATGACGGGCGCGAATAAAACACCTGGTGTCTATATTATTGAAAAAAATGCCTTTCCCAACAGCGTCGTCGAAGTCGCCACTGCGGTGCCCGCGTTTATCGGCTATACAGAAAAACACGAGAATAAGGGAAGTTCACTCAAGAATATTCCATGGCGTATTACCTGCATGGCTGAATTCATCCATTTCTTTGGTGGTGCGCCACATGCTGAATACGGCATCGATCGATTTCCCAGTGAAGATCCTGCCATTCAAAACGCCGTAGCAAGCGATTTCACGATTGGCCAACAAGCGTTTCAACTTTTAAACAAAAACCCAGGCTACTACTTGTACTACAGCATGATGCTGTTTTTTGAAAATGGCGGGGCTGCTTGCTACCTCGTTTCGGTCGGCGATTACGATCAACAAATAGAAAAATTAGCACTCGAAAACGCATTCGCTGCGCTCTTGAAAGAGCAAGAACCGACTATGCTGGTCATTCCTGATGCGATGTCGCTCAAGGAAGAAGATTGCATCGCGTTGCAGCAGGCCAGCTTGATGCACTGCGGCGCACAAATGAAAAATCGTGTCGCGCTCTTAGACATCTACAACGGCTATAAAATCCGTGGCACTGACGGTGATTGCATTACTCGATTCCGCGACGAAATCGGTACAAATTGCCTCGATTTTGGCGCCGCTTACTATCCCTGGCTAAACACTTCTATTGTGCAGTTAGCCGACTTGGGCTTGTCCAATTTTGCAGATCTCACCGGATTGAAAAACGCCTTGAAAGCAGAGCTGGCCCAAAGCGCACTTTCCGCCGAAAAGCATACTTCTTACAATGCCATCATCGAAAATATCGATAGTGCACAGGCTGATCCTGCGCAATTACATCAAGCATTGTGTGTCATCAGCCCGCTCTACATCAGCATCTTGAATGCGATGCAAACCAAACTCAATCTTTTGCCGCCCGCCGCAGCGATGGCAGGGGTGTATACCATGGTCGATAACACACGTGGCGTCTGGAAAGCGCCCGCCAATGTGAGTCTCAATGCGGTAGTCACGCCAGCGCTGAATATTACCCACGACGAGCAGGAAGATTTAAACGTCTCCAGCACAGGCAAATCGATCAATGCAATCCGCCTGTTCAGCGGCGAAGGCACCCTAGTGTGGGGCGCGCGTACGTTGGATGGCAATAGTCTCGACTGGCGTTATATCAACGTGCGCCGCACCATGATCATGCTGGAGCAGTCGATTCGTTTAACCTGCATGGCTTTCGTGTTTGAACCCAATGTCGCCACTACCTGGGTCACCATCAAAAGTATGCTGCGCAATTTTCTGACAGGTATTTGGAAGCGCGGTGGTTTAGCGGGGGCCGTACCGGAAGATGCGTTCAGTATCTATGTCGGGCTCAATGAAACCATGACTCCGGAGGATATCCTGGAAGGTATCATGCGCATTACCGTGCTGGTCGCATTGAGCCGTCCGGCCGAGTTCATTGAAATCACATTTCAACAACAAATGCAAAAATCCTCATAGTGAATTATTGGTGAATGCGTAGAGAATTTTTAGCAAATTTTTTATGTCTTTTCAATCTTTGCTGTTCCGTAAATAACATCCGGACGGTGCACGATTATAGGCGTTCGTTCATATAAATCACCCTTGGGCATGCTGTTGGTACCGGTGTTTTAGGGCACCAGAAAGACACCGTAATCGACCAGCGTTTGCACGAAATTTCGATCAGATCCGCTGTGTCGCCCATGCCCATATTACAGGTCGATTGCAGCGCAGCATCTAAGGATTTAGCCTGAAAGTAGCCATAGGTGCTAATTTTTTGGATCGCTTCGTAGGCAACATTGGGCTCGACGGCACCAGGGCGGATGACCAGCTCGCGGTCTTTCAGCGCGACCCGTGTTTCTAATTCCGACTGTCCGCAACTCCATTGATTATTGGCGCGCGCGCATTGGGCGACATAGTAAAGCGGTTTGTCTTTCAGACGTGCATGCGGACGACACTTAACATCGGCGTAATTGGCCTTGCCGGCATTCGCGTCAAAAGCGCGCGCATCGATTTCTGCCACCGCCACGCCCAGCTTTTGTCCACACACCAGTTGTTCCAGCAATAGCCGTTCGTCCCGGCTCAGCTTGGCCGGAAAAGTCTGATCCGCAACGCCCGCCGCCATTGCCGGAAAAACCGCCGGTGCCAGCAAAAATAGCAAGATCAAGGTAAGGCGGGGCATTGAAGTCATCGTCACTTATTTCTGTGGAAGGTTGTTGATACTGTTATGCCGATGAAGAGTACGTTATTGCAGGGATTTAGCCAAGAAGTCACCCGATGGAAATAAAAAATTGAGATCAGGAGATCAGGCGCGTTGATCTTACATAACTGCTCACGCTGGCTGTCCACAACCGCAACGAAACCTCCCGATTGCTAAAAAAATATGCCATAACACCACGCTGTTCAAGGGCAAAGGTGATGCTGTCGTTGATCAGCGACAGAAATAAATCTTTTAAAATCAGTAACTTATCATTTTATCTTTTTTATATGTCGCCATATCCCGACACAAATCGCCAAAAAATTGATGTATTTCCCGCCTTTATCAGCATAGCAGGCGCTAAGTCATTGAATAAAAACAGCTTTCTATGAGCTGGCACGGCTTGTGCGATAGGGAAGACAGTAGCGCCACAAACCAGTGAGACGCTGCCTTAAAACTGAACTGAAAAGGATATACCATGCAAAACCGTAAACTGATCGCTCCATTCTTCGCCGCTGCGCTGTTGTCTGTTGCTGCAGCATCTTCCTTTGCCGCTGACACGGCAGTAGCGCAGGCCGACATGCCAACTGCGACGCAAAAAGCGGCGGTCGCCATAGAAGATTCAGTCATCACTGCAAAAGTGAAGAGCGCTCTGGTATCGGATAAGGAAGTCTCCGCTTTGAAAATCAATGTCGTCACCAAACATGGTGTCGTTATTTTGACGGGTGCCATACCTAGCCCGGAAGCTGGCGCCCGCGTTCTTAAAATGGTGGCATCGATTGAAGGTGTAAAAGACATCCAGAATCAACTCCAAGTTTCACCAAGCTAAATACGCTAAGCTGTCAACTTTTAAAGTTTTAGTCATTGCCAATTGACGCTAACTCCCGAGCAAATTGGTATTTCAACGGCACTGTCGAAAGAGAGTGCCGTTTTTTTGATGGATACTCGGAGATACGCAATGCCCACGCGGCTTTGCCTGCATGGGTCATGGCAAACTTGCGTGCGCAGGGATAGTGCGTCAAGGGTGCGCGTTGGGCGACCCCGTTTGGCTATGCTCGAAAAAAAACCCGCCGAAGCGGGTTTTTCTATACTTATTTTGATGATTGTTTGCGCTTACGTAAAACCGCCAAACCGAGAAGACCAAGGCCGAACAAGGCCAGTGTTGCGGGTTCAGGAACGGCAACCGTCGTGACATCAAGGTAAGTCACATCTCCGCCGGTACCACTAAAAATGTTTCCGCCAACATTCGAAAGTGAGACGCCTATCGAGAAAAAGCCACTTGCGGCGGCAATGTCACTCAATGCCTGGCTATTCAAGGTAAATGACAGATAGTCTGAAGAATTGCCGGTTGAAACCGTACTTATTCCATACGAGTTGCCGCTGCCGATATCGCTAAAAATCGTTGCATTAGTACCGTTGTTGGCATTCAAGAGCGCGGCATCAGTGCTTACATCCCACATTTCTACGTTAGCGGTGCCACTCTGCCCGCCGCGCTTCACGCGAAATGTTGCGCTAGTCGCTGTTTCTGTCAGGCTGGTCAAACTGGTCAAACTGGTCAAATCAAAAGTATAAAAACTTCTGAGTATGTCGCTGCCGGCAAGACCTGTGTAATGGTTATCATTGCCAGTGCCATTGTTGTGGCTTGGTCCGCTACTCCACCAGCCCTGATTTAAGACGCCGGCATTAAATTCGGCGCTAGAGGTGGTAAAAGTAATTGCTGTCGCATAAGTCGGTGCGACAACAGCGGCCAAGCTAAGAAAAAGTGCGGATAAGAGAGAAGAAAATCGCATATGAACCTCATTGTAAGCAATAATTACAAATAAGCAATTATTGTGCCAGAGAATTAATACCTATATGTTTCATATAGTTACACTTTTTTTCATAAAAAAATTTTGAGCCACTGTAAAATTTTTCGACAAAAATAACGTCAAATGGCATGCTAAGCCAGCAAATCCTTCAAGCTGCGTGCGATCACTTTGGTCGCACGGCGTAAATCTTCCAAATTCAAACGTTCATCAGCGCGCTTGGCGTGCGACTCCAGTACCGTGCGCGGTCCGGCGCCGTAAATCACGCTGGGGATGCCAGCTTCGCAAAACAACCTCACGTCGGTGTACAGGGGCGTACCCATTGCCGGGATTTTTTCACCAAAAACTTGTTCCCCGTGTTTTTGTATCGCCGCCACCAGAGGTACATTGCCGGGCAGCGGGCGCAGGGCTTTTGCCAGCAAAATGCGTTTGATGTCGACGCTGATGCCGGGCATGCGACTGGCTGCATCGGTGATGACCTGGCGTAAGGTGGCTTCTACTTCGGCTGGATTCTCTTCCGGGATCATGCGCCGGTCGAATTTTAAGCTGACGCGGCCCGGGACCACATTGGTATTGGTGCCGCCTTCTATGGTGCCGACATTCAGGTAAGGATGGCTGATGCCTTCAACTTGTGAGGTGATTTTTTTGTACAGGGCGTTTTGCGCGTACAAGGCATTGAGCACCAGCGTTGCGCCTTGCAGTGCATCGACACCAGAATCGGGGATCGCCGCATGCGCCATCTTGCCGTGCACGGTGACTTCCATCTGCAGACAACCGTTGTGCGCGGTGATGACCTGATAAGAAAAGCCGGCCGCGATCATCAAATCCGGCTTGATGATCTGGTGCTTGAGTAGCCAGGCTGGGCCGACTTCGCCGCCAAATTCTTCGTCGTAGGTGAAGAGTAATTCCAGGCTGCCGGCCCGCGGCTTGGCCACCGCTTCCAGCGCCCTGAGCGCGAAGGTGTACGTGGAAAAATCGCTCTTGCTGACGGCTGAAGCGCGGCCATAGATCTGGCCATTTTCTATCTCGCCACCGTAGGCTTGCTTGGTCCAGCCGTCGCCCGGCGGTACCACATCGCCATGGGCGTTCAAGAGCACCGTTTTGCCCGGACCATACTTGCGGCGCACGACCAGATTGGTGATGGTTTCCAGTCCGGCGGCGCGTACTTCGGCTTCCGGCACCGCATATTTTTCAACTGCCAAGCCATAACCTTGCAATAACTCTGCGGTGCGCTCGGCGTGCGGCGCATTATTGCCTGGCGGGGTGTCGGTCGGTATGCGTATCAGTTCCTGCAAAAACTGTACTTGTTCGTCAAAGTGCGCATCTATCCAGGCGTCGAGTTGCTGGTAATCGTTCATGAATATTCTCAATAAAATTGTTGCTAATTAAGGCGTGTAGTCACGCCGCATAATTGCGCCGCGCAATCGCGTCATGGCGATTATTTTGCGCTAGCCTGAGCTTGAGCTTGATCCTCATACCAGGCGGCGATGATGGCGCGCTCGTCCGGGGTGATCTGGGTCAGATTGGCAATCGGCATGGCTTTTAACACCACCGCTTGCTGATAAACCTTGGCGGCGTTCTGGCGGATCAGTTCTGCCGACTGCAACAGGATGCCGGCCGGAGCCGCCACCAAGCCCGGCTGGGTTGGCTGCGCGGAGTGGCAACTCACGCAACGCTGATTGATGACTGCCTGCACTTGCATAAACTCAGCGGCAGCAGACCTTGTGCCTTCGGCCTGCACCCGCCTGACAGGCGGTTTTGGCGCAATCGCGATCGCCACTGCCAGCAACAAAATCACCCCGGCTGCCGGATACGCCCAGTTAGTGATGCCTTTGTGGCGCAGGTTAAAAAAGTGACGGATCAGCACCCCGGCGGCAATGATGCCTGCCAGTACCAGCCAGTGGTAACTATGGCGGTAAGTCATCGCGTAGTGGTTGCTGATCATGATGAACAGCACCGGCAAGGTGAAATAGTTGTTATGGACGCTGCGTTGCTTGGCTTTTTGGCCGTGAATGGGATCGGGTGATTTACCGAGCCGCATCGCCTCGACCAGCTTGCGCTGGCCGGGAATAATCAGCATCAAGACATTCCCTGCCATCATGGTACCGAGCATCGCGCCGACATGGATATATACGGCACGACCGCTAAAAAATTTCGACAGCACGAAAGCCACCGCCACGATGAACAGGAACATCACGACGCCAAATAAGCCGTCGCGCTGCCCCAGCGGTGAGCGGCATAACAGATCGTACACCGTCCAACCCAGCACCAAGGTCCCGAGGCCGATGCCTATCGCTTGCCAGGGAGATAAATCAGCGACAGATTTATCGATCATCATGACAGAGGCATTGAAGTAATAGACGATGCACAGCAAGACAAAACCAGAAATCCAGGTCCAGTACGCTTCCCACTTAAACCAGTGCAATTCTTTTGGCAATTCTTTCGGTGCGACCAGGTATTTTTGCGGATGATAAAAGCCGCCGCCATGCACCGCCCACAATTCGCCCGATACACCTTTATTGGCCAGATCCGAGCCGGGTTTTGGCGGGCGGATCGTATTGTCTAGCCAGACAAAATAAAACGAGGCCCCGATCCAGGCTATCCCGGTGATCAGATGCAGCCAGCGCACCAGCAGATTGAGCCACTCAGCCCCATACGAAAGTAAATTCGGTAAAAAACCGGACCAAGACGCCAGCCAAAAAGCTTCCATGTTTTTCTCTCATGTTTGAAGCTCGTCTGCCACCGCGGGCTCTTCAGACGAGAGGGAAATCCTTCCCCCAAATGGGTCGCGAACTGTTTTCAGCTCCGCTGCGACCGAAATGAATGACCAAGCGTACACAATAGCAGCAGGCCGCCGTATTGTGTACGGCCACGACCCCTGACGTTGAATGCATTCGCCGCGTGCGACAACGCTATGCCGGGTTAACTGCCGCGATAAGTCGAATACGCCCATGGCGAAAGCACTAGCGGCACATGGTAATTGTGCGCCGCATCGGCAATGCCAAAGGCAAGCGTGACGCGGTCGATAAATTTCGGGCTGGGCAACGTCAGACCGAGAGCATCGAAATAGGCACCGGCCGCAAACACCAGCTCGTACTGGCCAGGCTTCAGGCCAGGCCCTTCCAGCAAGGGCGCACTGCAGCGGCCATCTTGGTCGGTGACGGCGCTTTTCAGTAAAGTCTTGCCGCCGGCTTCTACCAAATACAATTCGATCTGGACCCCCACCCCAGGCTTGCCGAGAGCGATATCCAATACATGTGTACTGAGTTTTCCCATTGTGTTGTCCTATCTCGCCAGGTTGAAAATGTCTGTCTATCAAATCATATACTGCCGGTAGCCGATCGATATATTATCTACCATATGCAAAGCATGGCGCTAGCCGAATACACCAGTCCATTGCTGAACATTGCTCAGCATCGATTAACCCCTATTTGCAGGTGCAGCGTGAATAAACCTTACCAGAATTATCCGCGTGATCTGATCGGCTATGGCCGCAATCCACCGCATGCACTATGGCCAGGCGGCGCACGTGTGGCGCTACAATTCGTCCTCAATTACGAAGAAGGCAGTGAAAATTGCGTACTGCATGGGGACCGCGCTTCAGAAACTTTTTTGTCTGAAATTATCGGCGCGCAAGCTTTCGAGATGCGCCACATGAGCATGGAATCCCTTTATGAATACGGCTCGCGTGCCGGCTTGTGGCGCGTATTGCGCCTGTTCGAGCAGCGCCAGCTGCCGCTCACGATATTCGGTGTCTCGATGGCACTCAAGCGCAATCCGGAAGCGGTGGCCGCGTTTCAAGAGCTTGGCCACGAAATCGCCTGTCACGCCCTGCGCTGGATCAGCTACCAGCACATCGACGAAGCCACCGAGCGCGCCCATATGGCCGAAGCGGTACAGATCATCAAGGACATGACCGGTGCCGCCCCTGCCGGCTGGTACACCGGACGCGATTCCCCGCATACCCGCAAACTGGTGGTGGAACATGGCGGCTTTAGCTACGACGCCGATCATTACGGCGACGATCTGCCGTTCTGGCAAGAAGTCACGATCACCGACGCCGCAGGCAATCCCGCAGTCAAGCCGCATCTGGTGGTACCGTACACGCTTGATACGAATGACATGCGCTTCGCCGCGCCGCAAGGCTTCAATTCTGGCACGCAGTTTTTCGATTACCTGAAAGATGCTTTTGATGTCTTGTATGCCGAAGGTGATCCGCAAGGCTTGAATCAACCCAAAATGCTTTCCATCGGACTGCATTGCCGTCTGGTAGGCCGGCCGGGCCGTGCTGCCGCCCTGGCGCGTTTTCTCGATTACGTGCAGGCGCACGACAAGGTCTGGATTACGCGCCGCATCGATATTGCCGAACACTGGCGCACTACCCATCCGTATTCCACATCAACACGTCCCCTTCTATGACCATCTCTCTGGACGATCTGAACCAGGCCAGCGCCAGTGATTTCGTCGCGCGGTTGCAGGGCATTTATGAACATTCGCCGTGGATACCACAACGTGCGGCAGCCCAGCGCCCTTTTGGCTCACTGGCCGCCTTGAAGCGGGTGCTGCAAGCGGTGGTAAGCAGCGCGACGCAAGACGAGCAACTCGCCTTGATCCGCGCCCATCCGGAATTAGCCGGCAAGGCGGCCATCGCCGGCAAACTGAGCAAAGAATCGACCGGCGAGCAGGCGCAGGCGGGCTTGGCACATTGCAGCCCGGAAGAATTCGCGCTGTTGCATCAACTCAATGCCGATTACCACAGCAAGTTTGGCTTTCCTTTTATCGTTGCGGTGAAAGGGCCGGACGGCAAGGGTATGACACGTCAGGCCATCATCCGTACGTTCGCGCGCCGTTGCAAGAATGCGCATGAAGATGAGCTGGCCGAATGCCTGCGCCAGATCGGCCGCATTGCCGAGCTGCGGCTGAATGACTTGCTCCATCACCATCTGGAATTTGGCCACACCATCATGGCCTGGTCCGAAATGATAGGCGCATGGAGCGACGAAGAAGATGCCCTGACCTGCGCCTATATGACAGCAGCGCATCGCCAAACCGCAAACCAATTGGCGCTCTGGATAAAAGAGGCCGGCATGCAGGTAGCGATCGATGCGGTCGGCAATGTGGTGGGGCGCTATCTGTCCGCTAACCCGGCGGCAAAAACCTTGCTCACCGGCTCGCATTACGACACCGTCCGTAACGGCGGAAAATACGATGGGCGCGTAGGGATCTTGCTGCCGATCGCCATCGTCAAGCACCTGCATGAACGCGGCGAAAAGCTCCCTTTTCATCTCGAAATCATCGCCTTCTCGGAAGAAGAAGGCGTGCGCTTCAAGAGCACATTTCTCGGCAGTAACGCGATCACCGGCCAGTTTGACCTGGCCTTGCTAGAGAAAACCGATGACGCTGGCATGACTATGCGTGCCGCCCTAAGCGCTGCCGGCCACGATGTCGCACGCATCCCAGCCATCGCACGCAATCAGGCTGACATTCTAGGCTTTGTCGAGGTCCATATCGAACAGGGCCCGGTCTTGCTGGGACGTGATTTGCCGGTTGGCATCGTCAGCTCGATCGCCGGTAGCTGCCGCTATCTGGTCGAGCTGACCGGCGTCGCCAGCCACGCCGGCACTACGCCCATGCACATGCGCAAGGATGCGGCCGCCGCCGCCGCCGAGATTATCCTGACTGTCGAACAAAGATGCAGCCAGGCGCCATCGCTGGTGGGCACGGTCGGCCAGTTGCAGGTGCCGCATGGCTCGGTGAACGTGATCCCGGGCGCGTGCCAATTGTCGCTCGATATCCGCGCCGCCGACGACGCCACGCGCGATGCGGCGGTGGCCGATATCGTGCAGCAGATCGATGCGATTTGCCAGCGCCGCCATATCGAAGTGAGCTTAACCATGACGATGTCCGCACCGGCCGCCCCCTGCGCGCCATGGCTGATGCAGCAGCTTGCCGCCGCCACCGCACGCGCCGGCGTACCGGTATTTGAATTGCCGTCGGGCGCCGGCCACGATGCCATGGCCCTGGCCAAAATGACCGATGTCGCGATGCTATTTACCCGTTGCGGCAACGGCGGCATCAGCCACAACCCGCTGGAAAGCATGACCGCCGACGACGCCGACATCTCGGCGCAGATCTTGCTCGATTTCTTGCGCCATTTTCAGGCCCGGCCGGATGCCTGATACGCTGAGCTGATGCCATCTGCGTTGCGTTAGTGGAGTGGCCATGTGGATATACTCCCCATGAGTATATTTCCATAACGCCCATATTTATTGCGCTACGTGGCATGTTTTTTAATAATTTTTAGGGAGTATGTCCAGACTGCGACGCCATGCCGTGCTCACGGCGCGGCTTTCCCGTTCGCCCATCGATCAGGGTTCTTTTCTTCAATACAGCCGCCGCCCGCCGTTCTATCCTGCGCCATTACCTCACACGGAGTCATGCGCATGAACCTTTCCTTAAGCCTGTCTATGGCCGCATTTGCCCTGGTCGCCTCAATCTCGCCCGGTCCGGTGAATCTCATTACGCTGGCGGCCGCGGTGAATTTTGGCTTGCGCGTGGCCTTGCGCCATGTGTGGGGCGCGACCGTGGGTTTTACCCTGTTGCTACTCTTGGTGGGCGTGAGCGTGCATGCCTTGCTGCGTTACCTGCCCAGCTTGAGCGCGGCGCTGCAATGGGCGGGGGTGGCGTTTTTGCTGTACCTGGCGTATCGCATGGCGACGGCGCAGAGCCAGTTGCCCGCCAGACAGGCGGCTGCGGCACCGACATTTTTATCCGGCGCCTTGTTGCAATGGCTCAATCCCAAAGCCTGGATCGCGGCGCTGTCGGGCATGGCGGCGTTTACCGCAGAGGGCGCAGCGCCTGTGCTGTGGTGGTTTGCCGCGATTTATTTCGTGATTTGCTTTTTGTCGCTGGCCTGCTGGGCCTATGCCGGCCTGTTTTTAAGCCGCTATTTACAGCAGCCTGCGTATTTGCGGGCGTTTAACCTGAGCATGGCGGCATTGCTGTACGCCAGCGCCGCCTATCTGCTTACGCACTGACAGGACTTACGCAAAACCGCCCCAGCGTCGTTGTATCCGCCTTGCCGTACTAAAGTACTGTCTTCGGCGGTACGCCTAGCTGGAACAATTTTGCGTAAGTCCTAAAGGAGTATTGTCCGGGCGTGGCGGCGACGTGACGCTTGAATACACGCTGAAAATGCGCCTGGTCGGCAAAGCCGCAGTCAAAGGCGACATCCGCAATCGCCTGGCCTCGCTTGAGCAAGGCTTGCGCGTGATGGATGCGCTGGTTCAGTAAAAACGCGTGCGGCGTCATGCCGTATTGCTGGCGAAACGCGCGTATCAGATACGAGCGCGACAGCTGCGCGGCCTGGCAAATCTCGGCCAGGCCCAGATCGTCGAGGCAATGCGCGGCGATAAATTCCGCCGCCCGGCTCAGGCGGTGATTGCTTTTTAACTCGAATGCAACGGTGTCAAACTGGGCATGCAGGCGTATCAAAAAATCCACCAGCGCCGTCTCTTTGGCGAGTTTTGCGGCCGGCTGCCAGAGCCGTTCAAACAGGCGGTTCAAGTCATCGTAGACTACGCGTTCGTGGCTCTGCACTTGCGAAAACATCTGCAAATCCTGATGCCGGCTCAGGCCGATCTCGCGCTGCAATTGTGCCAGCCAGGCGCGTTCGACAAACAGCATGCGGTAGGCCCAGGGGCTGCCGGCACGCGGATTGCAGGCATGCACGTCGTCGGGATTAATCAGCACCACGCAGCCGCGCCCGGTATCGTCGCGCTTGCGCTGATTCCAATATTGCGCCTGCCCGCTCAGCACCGCGCCGATAGAAAACGTCTCATGCGTGTGCTGGTCGTAACAGGCGCGACTGCCGTAGACGGCGCGCGTTTCGATAAACGGCAACTGCGGGTCACGCCAGAAAGTGGGTATGTTGTCGGCTATTGGCATCGCGTGGTCTTACACCCCAGAAATCAGAAAATCCAATGCGCCAATAAAGACATCGCGCTGCGCGCTCAAATCGGCCACACATGCGCCTAAAATTTTTCGTTTCATACTGCTCATTTGCGCGGTATGAAGCACATAATCCTCGTCATCAATGCGCACCGTGGGCGAGAGTCGTGTCATGGCAACTTGGCCGATTTTGGCGCGTGACAAGGGAATCACTACACATGAGTGCAACTCATTTAACAAGTTTGACTGTACATCGAGCAATAGCGGAAAGGCCGCCTGACTAGCGGCATTGGTGTTTTTATACACAGAAAATTGCATCTGGCAGGTCCTTAAAAGCTACGCACATGGTCGGCGAACAAGCCATCTTGCTCTATCTGTTCATTGTAGGCATCGATTGCACTACGGTTTTCCAGCCGCCACAATGCGGCCTGACGTGCTTGCACTTCTTTTTCCAGCGCGGCTTCAAAGGTGGCGGATAAATTAATTTTAAGCATTTTTGCTGTCGCCAAAAGATGGGGATTGGCGGTTAATGTGGTGGCTTTTTTGGTCATGGTGGTCAGCATGCATTTCTCCCTGATTAATTTTAATGCGCTATCAGTACTGTTTATATGCATTAATTATACATATAAAGAGTACTGATTTAGGCTGTGGTGCAGAAAAATACCACTCGCTGAAATTACCCGGTAAACCATCATTTTAAAATATACTCCCACCAGTATATTTTTACAACGCGCTAATCCATTGCGCAAGTTCCCATGTTTTTGTAATAAAATTGGGGAGTATCTGGATTATGCGACTGCGGCTGGCGAGACTTTGCCATCTTGCAGCGCCACCGCTGTCGGCCAGTCGGCCAGTTGGCCAGGCCCAGGCGTGCGATGCGCGCTTAAACCCGGCGTCACCAACATGCCATTGCCGCCCATGCCGATCGAATAATTGGCGGCGTGGGTGCCTCTTGCCGTAGGGTGAACACTGGCTCTTAGTTGTTGCTTAATTCACGAGAGATGTTCATGCCAGTTTGTTGTCAGCGACAGGATAATCGGGATCTTCGAGCACATTCACTTCTATCATGCCCTTTGCTTTTTCCAGGACTTCCAGACAATCGGGGCTCAAATGCCGCAGGTGCAAACGCGTACCAGCCAGTTTATATTTTTCAGCTAAGGTATCAATCGCTTCCAAGGCTGAATGGCCAACGACTTTGGCGCGCCGGAACTCAATCACCACATCTTGCGGGTCGTCCAAAGGTGAAAATAGATTTTGGAACGCCGCCACCGAGGCGAAAAATAATGAACCTTCCAGTTCGTAGATCTTCCAGCCTTTATCATCGATATAGGTCGTGACTTTAATTTCCTTGGCATGCTCCCACGCAAACACCAAAGCAGAAACAATGACACCGGCGATCACCGCGATTGCCAAATCAAACGCCACGGTCATCAATGTGACCAATAACCCAACCAGAAAATCCGGTTTAGGTATTTTGCTGAATAAGCGCAAGCTGCCCCATTCAAACGTTTTTTCAGAAACGACGAACATGACACCGATCAGCGCCGCGAGAGGAATCCGCTCTATCCATGCTGAACCGAACATAATGAAAGTGAGTAAAAATAATGCAGTAGCAATACCGGAAAGCCGCTTGGTCGCGCCGCTACTGACGTTGATCATGCTCTGACCAATCATGGCACAGCCGCCCACAGTCACCGCTTTCAGCAGATGTAGAGAGCAGCGTTTCGCATGCCGCTCCGGCAAATCTAGCTTACAGTCAACACCCGGGGGCAGGCGGAGCCCCCTGCACCCCATATAGTTGTGCATTAATCTGTAGTGGATAGCAAGACAATATCAGGCGTCCGCAAGGGGGGCGTATTGAGTAAACGTTCACGTATCAATTGCTTATGTAGGCGAAGAATCGAGCATTCCTGATGTGAAGAGTTATTTTTTTGCAGCTTCCTTGCAAGTCTTCAATTCGATAAGTTCAATTCTGTAGTGATCGGGATCTTCAATAAACGCAATATGCTCGATAGTAGTGCGGTTAGGGGAGTGGACGGACATCGGACCAGGTTGACGGATCACCTTCACGCCAGCAGCTTCAAGATTTACGCACATGGATTTCAGGTCATATACAGCGAGTGCAATGTGCCCGAAGGCATCGCCGTGTTCGTAAGCATTCTTGTCCCAGTTGTGGGTGAGTTCGATTACTGCGGTGCTGTGTTCGTCACCGTAGCCGACAAACGCTAAGGTAAATCTCCCAGCGGGATACTTTTCTTTGCGTAACAGTGTCATACCAAGTTTTTGTGTATAAAAAGCAAGCGAGCGTTCAAGATTGCCGACGCGCAGCATGGTATGAAGCAAGCGGATTGGTTCACTTATAATTTCTATATTCGTAGTCATTTCATTCCCGATTCTCGTATTTCAGTTTAAAAGGAAAGGATAAAAGACAGCGATTTGACATTCTCTGCAAGTCCAAATGGCATCTGCATCAGTTGATAATTTGCGACGAATGATGGCGCGTGCGTGGCTGTCCGGTTTTATCATATTGTTCCTAATATTTTGATAAAAATAATGAGTGACGAATTATTCGTCGCTCATTTGTTCAAAGGACTGATGCTTAATCCTTTGTTATTGCCTCCAAAAGCTGTTTATTTGTCATTCCATTTCCGGCAATGCCCCATGTGCCATCAACCGCGTGTTTCACATTTACCCAAATGTTTTCGCGGGGATGTTTACCTCCACATACCTCATAAATGATCTCCGTTGCCTCCTTAACATATGCAATCTGTATTTCTTGCGTTGTGAATGCAAACGACGGCGTCAACCATTCGACGATGGCGACAGGTGTCGCCTTCATCCCAGAAAAGGTACTCCCTACTGGAACTACTTGGATGTGCCCGATAACGTTCGGCGTGAGAAACTTGTTGCCAGCCAAACCGTGTAAATTAAGAAATGCTTCGGACAGACGCGCGATCGTTTCTGGTTCGCGATCCTTTGGTAGGACACCTTCGGTAACTATGAGTGTAAGAGGCATTTTGAAATTCCTATAAATTTAACTCGGTGCATTTGCGTCGAGCACAACCGATAAATAACGATCGTTATGTAAATATACATTACGATCGTTATGCGATCAACTATAATTTCAAATAATTTTATTACAAGGAAGACTTATGTCCCGTATTGAACAAAAAATACAAACACGAAAACGTATCCTCGCAGCTGCGGGGCGGGGTTTCCGTAAGGGTGGTTTTGGTGGTATTGGTGTAGATGGTTTGGCTAAAGAGGCTGGTGTCACATCCGGAGCCTTCTATGTCCATTTTGATTCAAAAGCGGTGGCATTTCGTGAGTCTGTCATTCAGGGCATGTCTGAGTTAAAAGAGGGGGTGTGTCACTTTCAAGCGGAGTACGGACAGACTTGGTGGTCGGAGTTTGTACGGTTTTATTTAGGCGTAAAACGAAGGTGTGATCTGACAGAGAGCTGTGCCCTGCAAGCCTTGGCTCCCGAAGTCGCACGATCGAATGACGAGTCGCGTGCTGCATTCGAAGTATATTTACGTGAAGTCGCAACTATCATTGCAAACGGCCCACTTTCAATTGGCGCGCCATTAAGCGTCGATGCTGCATGCGTAGCTCTTGCAACATTGACTGGGGCAGTTACCCTGGCGCGTGCGGTGAGTGATCCGGCCTTGGCCGAACAAATTGCCACATCGGCAGAGCGCGCGTTGTTGTCATAGAATTTTGAATTGCTAATCAATAAAATGTGATGGCATGACGGACGAATCCTTCAGCGTACACAAAGAGATTAAAGATATTTACGATATTGGACGTGAAAATTTCGTGCAAAAAACGGTATGCGCAAATACGCTGTTTTTTATTTGTCCAAGGAGGCATTCACGAAACATAGGTAATTTGAAGAGTTTGGTATTTGTCCTATTTTTACGTTAAATAATATACTGCCACCAGTATATTTTAAGAACGCTCTAATTTATTGCGCAAGTGCCTAGGTTTTTGTAAGAAAATTGGGGAGTATATGGATTATGCTGCTGCGGATTGCTGGATTTTCCGTCTTGCAGCGCAGCCGTCGGCCAGGACAGCGATCGGGTGGTCGCTACCGCGTTCGATCTCGCCCACGAGATCGCAACGGGCTTGATGATACGGATGCGTGCCATGGCTGAAGTTAAAGCGCAGCACGTCGGCTCCGGCCTCAAACAGTGCCTGTATCGATTCCTTATTGTTACTGGCCGGGCCTATTTTGGCTTTACGTAAACGTCGCATGATGGCCCTTGAGATTGAAGTTGTGGACGCACTCAGCCCCAGGCCATGCCGGTCTAAAAGGATAAGCGGAAATTGCCCCGCGCAAGCGCGAGGGGCGAGAAAGCTAAAGTATCAACATCGCCCTGAAATCATTGACATTGGTACGGGTCGGGCCGCTGACGACCAGATCATCCAAAGCGCTGAAAAATCCATAGCCGTCATTATTTTCAAGCATGCTTTTGGCGCGCAGATGCAAGGCGCTGGCCAGGCTGATCGAGTCGGGGCCGTACAAGGCACCGGCATTGTCTTCCGAGCCGTCTATGCCATCGGTATCGCAGGCAATCGCATGGATATCCGGATGGCCGTCTAAGGCTACTGCCAGACTTAACAAGAATTCGGCATTGCGTCCGCCGCGCCCTTTGCCGCGCACCGTCACGGTGGTTTCGCCGCCAGAAATCACTACGCAGGGCTTTTTAAACGGCTGACCGTGTTTCGCCACTTGTCTGGCGATGGCGGCATGCACGATGGCGACATCGCGGGCTTCGCCTTCGATCCCGTCCGACAAGATATACGGCGTCATGCCGGCGGCGCGCGCGGTGGCTGCCGCGGCTTCCAGCGCATCTTGTGCGGTGGCGATCACATGGTGCGTATGGCCGGCAAAGCGCGGGTCGCCAGGCTTGGGGGTTTCGCCCTTACCGGACTCCAGGTGCTGTTGAATCGCGGCGGGAATGTCGATCTGGTATTTGTGCAAAATCGCCAGTGCCTCGGCACAGGTGGTGGCGTCTGGCAACGTCGGGCCGCTGGCAATGATGCCGGGATCGTCGCCCGGCACGTCGGAAATCATTAAGGTCACGACGCGCGCCGGGGCGCAGGCCAGCGCCAGCTTGCCGCCCTTGATATTCGATAAATGCTTACGCACGCAATTCATTTCAGCAATCGCCGCGCCACTTTTTAACAGCGCTTTATTCATTGCCTGTTTTTGTTCTAGCGTGATGCCATCTGCCGGCAAGGCCAGCAAAGCCGAGCCACCGCCCGATATCAGGCACAGCACCAGATCGTCTTTCGTCAAGCCCTGCACCATTTCCATCATGCGGCCGGCAGCACGGCGACCCGCCTCGTCCGGTACCGGATGGGCGGCTTCGACGACTTCGATGCGCTGGCAATGGGCACCATGACCATAGCGCGTGACGACCAGGCCAGAAATCGGGCCTGGCCAATGATCTTCGACCGCCTTTGCCATGGCCGCGGCACCTTTGCCGGCACCGATGACTAAGGTGCGGCCATGCGGTGAAGGGGCGGGCAAAAAGGCGGGCAGACACTTGGCGGCGCTGACCGCATTCACGGCACTGGAATACAGATCGAGTAAAAACTGGCGGGGAACAAGCGTAGTCATGGCGGCGAACTTTCATAAAAAACGGGGATGGCAGGACGCACCTGCCCATTTACCCTTGAACGGCGCAAACCCTGCATAAATTAAAATGCGTGTCGACGCCAATATCCAAATAAAATCTAGTCTGACATAAAAAATAACAAAACTCACCTGTTTGAATAGTGCAGGTGTATTGCAGCGGCAATGCTGGCGCGAAAATGTTAACGCCAACTTGTTAAGCGGGTCGGTGCCACTCAACACATACAACCGGGGAAATAAAGTGTCCATGCTTGAAAAATTCTTTAAATTGAAAGAAAACGGCACCACGGTGCGTACCGAATTACTCGCCGGGCTGACCACTTTTTTGACGATGGCGTATATCATTTTTGTCAATCCATCGATACTTGGCGATGCAGGCATGCCTAAGGATGCCGTGTTTGTCGCGACCTGCCTGGCTGCCGCTATTGGCACCCTGATCATGGGGGTCTACGCCAATTACCCGATGGCGCTGGCACCAGGCATGGGCTTAAACGCTTATTTCGCGTATGCGGTAGTCAAAGGCATGGGTATTCCGTGGGAAGCCGCACTGGGAGCGGTATTTATTTCCGGTTGCCTGTTCATCATGGTCAGCGTGTTTAAATTGCGCGAAATCATTGTCAACGGCATTCCGCAATCCATCCGCACCGCCATTACGGTCGGGATCGGTTTGTTTCTGGGGCTGATCTCGCTGAAAAGCGCCGGTATCGTGGTCGCCAACCCGGTCACCATGGTCAGTCTCGGCGATCTGCATCAGCCTCCTGCCGTTCTGGCAACCATCGGCTTTTTTTTGATCGTCACGCTAGACCGCCTGAAGATCAAAGGTGCGATCCTGATCGGTATTTTGGCGGTGACGGTACTGAGCTTTTATTTCGGCGGCAATACCTTCCACGGCATCGTCTCAATGCCGCCGTCGCTGGCGCCAACGTTGTTTAAGCTCGACATCATGGGCGCATTGTCGGTCGGGATTCTGAATGTGGTGCTGGTGTTCTTCCTGGTGGAATTGTTTGACGCTACCGGCACCTTGATGGGCGTGGCGAACCGTGCTGGCTTACTCGTCAACGGCAGGATGGAAAGGCTGAATAAAGCTTTGCTGGCCGATAGCACGGCGATCGTGGCCGGCGCCATTCTCGGCACTTCCAGCACTACCGCATATATAGAAAGCGCTGCAGGCGTGCAGGCGGGTGGTCGCACCGGCTTGACTGCGGTGGCGGTCGGCGCGTTGTTTTTGGCATGCCTGTTTATCGCCCCATTAGCCGGCGTGGTGCCTGGCTACGCCACGGCACCGGCCTTGTTTTACGTGTCCTGCCTGATGCTGCGCGAACTGGCAGAAATTGACTGGAGCGATACCACCGAAAGCGTGCCGGCGGCGATTACGGCCATCTTCATGCCGTTCACTTACTCGATCGCACAAGGTATCGCGTTCGGCTTTATCTCTTACGCGGCACTCAAACTCTTCACCGGCCGCGCCAGGGAAGTGAAACTCATCGTCTGGGCTATTGCTGCAGTATTCCTGTTTAAATTCATCTATCTGGGTGCCGGGTAAGCGGCCGCAGCACAGACTGCGGCCTATTTTTGCCCTGATTTAGCGCATATAGTGATCTGATTTTCCAATCGCAACACCCCGCTCACGCATAGCCCATGCGGGTTTGCCGGCAAATGCCATGCCTCCACGCCCTTGGCATCGCTGTTGCATGAAAGACCGCATCCGCCCATAAAAAAAGCACCTCCTAAAAGGTGCTTGATAAGTCAGTCATTGCGGTCAGTCAGTGCGCTCTGTGTACTGACTGACCATACTCACTTTGGAACAACATGATGATGAAACGATTGGTACGATCAAGAATGATAAGCCGATTCGCCGTGGCTGGTAATGTCCAGACCTTCCCGTTCCTCATCTTCCGGAACGCGCAAACCGATGACCAGATCAACCAATTTGTAAGCGATGACGGAGACCACGGCAGACCAGACTATCGTCGTGCCGACAGCAGTCGCCTGAATAGTTACCTGATCGATGATGGAATAAGGATCGGCTGACATCTTGTTGGCTACGTAGTCAAAGATACCTTGACCGCCCAGTGATGGTGCGGCAAATACGCCGGTCAACAACGCACCCAGAACACCGCCAACGCCATGTACGCCGAAGACGTCCAGAGAATCATCCGCGCCCAGCAAACGTTTCAGACCATTCACACCCCACAAGCAAATCACACCTGCCAGCAAACCGATCACCAAGGCACCCATCGGGCCGACGAATCCGCAAGCTGGCGTAATCGCAACCAAACCAGACACCGCACCGGATGCACCACCCAACATCGATGGTTTGCCTTTAGACATCCACTCGCCAAAGACCCAAGACACGGTTGCGGCAGCAGTAGCTAACAAAGTATTGATGAATGCCAGTCCGGCAATATCACCGGCTTCAAGGGCAGAACCCGCATTGAAACCAAACCAGCCCACCCACAACAGGGATGCACCGATCATCGTCATGGTCAGTGAATGCGGCGCCATCGCTTCTTTGCCGTAACCGACACGTTTACCGATCAGGAAAGCACCGACCAGGCCCGCGACCGCAGCATTAATGTGCACCACCGTACCGCCAGCGAAATCTAAAGCACCTTTTTGAAACAGGAAGCCTGCTTTTGCGGTTTCTGTTACCAGAGTAGCGGCATCTTTAATCGCATCAGGACCGGTCCAGAACCACACCATATGTGCCACTGGCAGATAGCTGAAAGTGAACCACAACACCACGAACAACAAGACTGCAGTGAACTTGGCACGTTCGGCAAACGCACCGATGATCAGGCCACAGGTAATTGCGGCAAAGGTTGCCTGGAAAGCGACATACACAAACTCAGGAATCACAACGCCTTTGCTGAAAGTGGCGGCGGTGCTGAAAGTTGCCTTGGCCGGGTCCCAGATCCCGTTCAACATCAAACGGTCAAAAGAACCGATGAATCTGCCGCCCTCAGTGAATGCCAATGAGTAACCGTAAATACACCACAACACGATAATCACGGCAAAAATCATGAAAACCTGCAGCAGGATCGACAGCATGTTTTTGGAGCGTACCAAGCCACCGTAAAACAAAGCCAAACCCGGTATCGTCATCAAGATAACTAACAGCGTGGACACCATCATCCACGCCGTATCGCCCTTGTTTGGCGTCGGTGCCGGCGCGGCGACAACAGATGCCGCCGCCGCATCCACAACGGCGACCGGCGCTACCGTAACCGCTGCGGCAGCAACCGAAGCGGATGCCTCTGTTGCCACCGAGACTGATGCAGGCGATGCCGCCGATGTCTCATCTGCCGCCATGGCAGGTGAGAACAAACCTGCCGACACCAATAACACGCTGGCGGCAAGTACTTTAGTGAATAGTTTTTTCATAGAGATCTCCTGTTGCGGGTTAAAGCGCGTCGTTGCCGGTTTCGCCGGTGCGAATACGAACGACCTGCTCTAAGGAGTAGACGAAAATTTTTCCGTCACCAATTTTTCCGGTCCGCGCCGCAGTTTCGATCGCCTCTATCGCACGGTCGACAATCGCATCGTCAACCGCCGCTTCAATTTTTGTTTTAGGCAAAAAATCCACCACATACTCCGCACCGCGATACAGCTCGGTATGTCCTTTTTGACGGCCAAAGCCTTTCACTTCCGTCACGGTGATGCCTTGCACGCCTATCGCCGAGAGCGCTTCGCGCACTTCGTCAAGCTTAAATGGCTTGATAATTGCAGTAATCAGTTTCATGCTGACCTCAATTAAAATGTTTTAACTGCAGAAAAGACCAGATTGGTCTTGCCGGTGAACTTGCCTGCTGGAGTGACATACAATTGCTCATTTGCATTGGTACCAATGACGGCCAAGCCAAAGTTCACGCCAAAAAACTCCTTGTTCACGCCAATTTTCCAGTCGTTATATGTGTAAGCAGAATTATTTTTGACAGTCTGACGTCCGGCGTGCAAACCCAGTGTGTAGCCAGGTGCCACTTCAAAACTTGCACCGATATCGACGTAGCCACTATTTTTGCTATCGATAAATCCAAACAGATTCGTCACCGCATGCGAATATTTAATATAGGCAGGACCATAGCCGACTTGGCCGTAGACTTCGGTCGTATTTGCATTGGCAAAACCGGCGACGTTGCTCAATCCATTGGAAGGATAGACGTAAGTCAGTACGCCAACGTCATAAGAAACATCTTTAGCGATTTCACCTTTCTTACCGGCATAAAAATCGACTTCAACATCACCGCTACCGCCTGCATCTTTAGTCCATTTGATCGTAGATAACCAGGTGCCAGCGTAAAAACCGCTAGGATTGTGCGTGTAATCTGCACCGCCTTGCAATGCTGGATCGAGACGTGATTGTGAGATACCGCGATAGCGATATTCGCTCACTCCACCAATGTTAAAGCTCACTTCATTATCCGGCTTAGCTTCTTCTGCATGGGCGAAACCGCCAGTGAAAGCTGCTGCAATCGTGGCACAGAGTAGTAGTTTTTTCATTGCAAGTCCCTCTTTGGTTAATGATGAATTAAAAAATATTTTTGTTGCTTTACTTCCCTATAAGCATGAGTCGTGCCAGGCACGTCACCACGACTGATGCAATAACCGGAAAGAAAATTCATCTCAATAGGGGAACGCAGGACAATGTCGATAAAAATCCCCCTGATGGGCGGACTTGATGCGTTATGATTCTATTCATGGACTGTGTAAATAGAATAGTAAAATAGCATTTAATATTTATTGCATCACTCTAATGCACCAGTTTAACGCAGCGTAATTTCATCACCTCACCGAGTTGCACTAATAATGTGCAAAATTGGTATTACAAGGAATATCATGGACAAACCGAACTTTTTTACTGATGTACAAGCCAAAATCAATCAAGCCTTGGAAAACTCTCCCGCCAAAGACATAGAAAAAAACGTCAAGGCCATGATGAGTCAGGGTTTCGCCAAACTCGATTTAGTGACGCGCGAAGAATTTGACATTCAAGCCCAGGTTTTAGCCAAAACAAGGGCTAAACTGGAAGCGCTGGAAGCGCGCATTGCCGAGTTAGAAGCCAAGTAACGCGGCGCAAAATAGCATGTCACTCGCCGTACTAAAGAGTCGCGCCCTCAATGGTATGGATGCGCCAGAAGTCACCGTAGAAGTGCATCTGGCCAACGGCCTGCCTAGCTTTACCATCGTCGGCCTGCCTGAAACCGAAGTCAAAGAATCCAAAGACAGAGTGAGGGCGGCGCTGCAAAACGCACGCTTTGATTTTCCGGCCCAACGCATCACGGTGAATTTAGCACCGGCTGATTTGCCGAAAGAATCCGGTCGCTTTGACTTACCCATCGCCCTTGGCATACTGGCAGCCTCAGGACAAATCCCTGCCGACACCCTAAATCAGTACGAATTTGCCGGTGAACTTTCGCTGTCTGGCGAACTCAGCCCTGTGCGTGGCACGCTCGCCATGACATTTGCGATCTGTAAAAGCGCCCAAAAAGCGGGCACCAAGCCACGCGCATTTATCTTGCCACGGGCTAATGCCGATGAAGCTGCATTGGTCAGCGATGCCATCATTTACCCCGCAGATTCACTGTTACAGGTATGCGCTCACTTTGCGGCGGTGGATGTAGAGTCAAGACTCAGCCGGCATGTTATTCATACCGCACCGCTGCGCCGCAGCTATCCGGACTTTGTTGAAGTAAAGGGGCAGTTGCAAGCCAAGCGGGCACTGGAAGTGGCGGCGGCCGGAAATCACAGTGTCCTGATGGTGGGCCCGCCGGGCACCGGAAAATCCATGCTGGCAGCTCGTTTCCCCGGCATCTTGCCCACCATGACCGATCAGGAGGCGTTGGAATCGGCGGCAGTACAGTCCCTCACCAGCGGTTTTTCTATCGAGAAGTGGAAAGTGCGCCCCTATCGCGCCCCGCATCACACGGCGTCGGGTGTGGCACTGGTCGGTGGCGGCGGCACGCCACGCCCTGGCGAAATTTCGCTGGCACACCGTGGCGTGCTTTTTTTGGACGAATTAACCGAATTTGACCGCAAGGTGCTTGAAGTGTTACGTGAGCCGCTAGAATCCGGCCACATCACGATTTCACGGGCCGCGAAACAGGCAGATTTTCCAGCCAGATTTCAATTGATCGCCGCCATGAACCCTTGCCCTTGCGGTTATATGGGGCACAGTAATGGCAAATGCCGTTGCACCCCGGATATCATCGCACGTTATCAGAATAAAATTTCCGGCCCCTTACTCGATCGTATTGATATGCAAATCCAGGTCGGTGCATTACCCCATGAAGAGTTACTGAAACAGGCCGACGGTGAATCTAGCGCTGTTATTCATCAACGGGTAGAGCAAGCCTTTGAGCGTCAGCTGGCACGCCAGGGTAAATCCAATCATCTGCTGTCCACCACCGAGATCGACCAACTTTGTCGACCTGATGCCCTTGCTGAGCAATTATTACGCAATGCGATGATCAAACTGAACTGGTCAGCCCGCGCATATCACCGGGTATTGAAAGTGGCGCGCACGATCGCCGACCTGGCTGATGCGCCCCACATCATGCAGGGACATGTGGCAGAAGCGATCCAGTACCGGCGCGCATTGCGCGAGCACTAACACTGTTGCAGAGTCACAAAGCGGTCATCACAGCTTCACGATAGCGTCACATTGCATTTTTATACTTTCTGGCTTTATCCAACCAAAAGCCCAGAAAGAATGCGCCATGCAAGCAACGCCTTACGCAAAGCAAAAATTCACCCGCCACAGTATGTCGCTACACATCATCATGGCGCTAGCCGTCATGTGCAATGCCGCATACGCTCAGACCACGGTGGCGAAACTAGATGCCATCGTGGTCGACAAGACTCTGGACGCCAGCTCTGCCCTTGATGCGGAGATCATTAAAGATAGCGTGATCATTACCGGCTCGAAGGTAGCGAATCGTGCGCCAGTACAGGCATCATTGAAAGCCACCCAGCCGCAATCGATCATTACGGCGACCTTCATCGAGCAGGCAGTGACGCCGCTGGCAGACTTTAATGCGGTAGCGCGTATCGCACCGAGTATCGGTTCTGGCGTGTCTGCCAATGGCCCTGGTCTGGCCGAAACCAAAGTGACCTTGCGTGGTTTTCAAGACGGCGAATATAACGTCACTTATGATGGCATTCCGTTTGGCGACACGAATAATCCTACGCATCACTCCACCTCGTATTTCCCCGCGCGCATTATCGGTGGCATGGTGATCGAACGCGGCCCTGGCAATGCCAGCAACCTTGGCCAGGCGACTTTTGGCGGCTCGATCAATCTGTTTTCAAAAGAGCTCTCACAGGAATTTAATTTCACGCCGTACGCTACATTTGGCAGCTGGAATACCAAAATGCTGGGTGTGCAAATCGACAGCGGCGTACTAGACAATTTTGGCGACGCTAACCTGATGCTGAACGTCTCGCGCCTGACGACAGACGGCTACCTGAGCTACAGCGCGGTAACCGAGGATAACTACCAGGTAAAATTTCAGCGCACTTTAGGCAAAGACACCGTGCTGACCGCCTTTGCGACGTATAACAAAATTCATAGTTATGTACCGGATAAAGCGGGCGTCACCTTAAAACAAGTGGCACAATTCGGCAAAAATTATGCCCTGAATAACGATCCGACCAGCCAAAATTACTTTGGCTATAACTACAACGATAAAACCACTGATTTCGACTATATCCGCCTGCAATCGAATCTAGGGGCTGGCTGGACACTGGACAACACGCTCTATACGTATTCCTACACCAACGATACTTTTTCTGGTCAGGATGCCAGTGGTGCGACGGCCAACGGCACCAAAGCGGCAGCGACTGGAAATAAAAACGTTCCCGGGTACAACAAGCTAAACGCTTACCGCGTCAACGGCGACATCCTTAAATTCACCGACAAAACCGCGGCCGGCCTGTTGCGCGCGGGGGTATGGCTGGAAGCTTCCAACACTGATCGCCATACTTACGATCTGGATTGGACACTCGGGGTAGCCAATCCCAAAGAAGCGAGCGCGCCTAAAAATGTCGCCTATGATCAACGCTCTTCCTGGCGCCAGTATCAACCTTTCGTCGAATTTGAATGGGCCGTAGCACCGGCATGGACCATCACTCCCGGCCTAAAACATGTCCATTTTCAGCGTTCTTTAGACGCCAGCGTTAACCAAGGTACGCGCATTCCTACCCAGACAGACCAGACTTACACCACAACGCTACCATTTCTTACTGTGAATTACAGCATGAACAAAGAATGGTCGGCCTATGCACAAACGGCCAAGGGCTTTCTGGTACCTGATTTATCTATGTTTTACGTCAACAATCCTGGTTTGAGCACACCGAAACCACAGACCTCGACCAACTACCAATTAGGCGTGGTGCATCAGGCGCAAGAGTTGACCCTGGATGCCGACCTGTACTACATCGACTTCAATAACAAAATTGCCTCTAGCGGTACAGGCAATGATTTGGTGTATTACAACCAAGGCGGCGTGATTTACAAGGGGGCAGAAGCGGCCGCAACTTACTATCTCGGCAGCGGATTTTCGGTGCATGCCAATGCCTCACTCAATAGCGCCAAGGCGAAAGACACGGGACTGCAAGTGGCCAAAGCGCCTTCCAGCACTTACGCACTGGGTTTGCTCTATAAATCCGGTGCCTTGTATGGTTCTGTTCTGGCCAAAAACGTCGGCAAACAATATGCCAAAGATGGTGAGCCTGCGGCGTATAAAATTGATGCTTACACCACCGGAGATTTGACACTCGGATATCACTGGAAAAATGTCGGGACCTTAGTCAAAAGCATCAAGACCCAGCTCGGCATCAACAATCTGTGGAATAAACAGGATGTCACATCCATTTCCGCCAACAGTAAAGGCGTGGCATTTGATCAATTCACGTTCCAGCCAGAGCGTAGCTGGACCGTCTCGGTCAGCGCGGGCTTTTAACTTAAGTATTTTCAAATAAATGAAAGACCACTTCTAGCCACTCAAGCATTACGATGCTGGATAAGGTAAGACTGGCGCAATGTCCAGAACAATGCGTCAGTCTTACGCGAATCGCCAAGCAGGTATGTGAATGACGAATTGATTTTTTAGAAGTGCTCTAAAAAAACAAAAGAAAACGCCAGGCACGACAGGCTTGCCGCCTACATGGAAATGCCAGCTAACTGCCGAGCATCACGCGCAGTGACACCATGGATCAAACTGATCTGTAGCCGATTGAATTGATCGCTTATTCCAATCGTCCAAAAAATTCATCTATCAGACGCGAAATAGGCACATTGTTGCTTTTTGCGCAGACACAAATATTGCAATCAAGAATTTTCTTTGAGATGTAGTTACACAGGCTTACACTGTGTAACTACATAGTTACACATCGACAGAGCTAAAGAGCGACTTTTGTAACGGCAATTAATCACCCCGAGCGTGCCCAATTTTTTTAGAATGTGCAATCGCTTTTTACACCCCCCAAAAGCATTACAATGCAAAAAAATTTACTAGGAGAAATTATGAAAATGAAACCTTTACTGGCGATGCTGGCATTGCCTTTAGCAATTTCTTCTGCTTATGCAGAAGACGGCAGCAGCTTTCCTGCCATTACCGTGAGCGGATTTGGTACTGCCGCTTTGACGCGCAGTAATTCTGATGATGCCGAATTTGTCCGTCCGAATCAAGTCGCTGGTGTCAAAAAAGAGGCAAGACCGGGTGTTGACTCTAATTTTGGTATTCAGGCAACCGCTAAGTTCAACGACTGGCTGTCAGTTACTGGGCAAGGCTTGGTACGTAAAAACGTCCAAGATGCCTATATCGGTGAAATGGCATGGGCTTTTGCTAAAGCTAAAGTGTCTGACAATTTGAGCTTGCGTGCTGGTCGTATCGGCCTGCCAGTGTATATGATTTCTGACTTCCGCAATGTTGGTTATGCCAATACGATGATGCGGCCGCCGGTAGAAATGTATAGCCAAGTGCCATTGGAAAGTATCGACGGTGCCGATGCGGTGTATCAAACATCGTTCGGCGATACTTCCGTCACGGCGCAACTTGCGGTAGGTTCTACGTCAGAAAAAAACCAGGCTGGCTATACTGTTGACGCTAAAAAGATGACTAGTATTAATTTAGTCGCTGAAAATGGTCCATTCACTTTCCGTTTTGGCCGTACTGACACCAAAATCACTGTAGAAGATTCCGTAAAACTCAATACCGTTTTGGGTGGCTTACGTGCCTATTCCGCCAATCCGGCTCTTGAAGCGGCGTTCGGTTTAAAAGCGGCGGCGAACAGTATCGAAGTCAGGGATACTAAAGCGTCGTTCACTTCGGTGGGCTTGGGCGTAGATTGGAAAAACTTTGTGGTTCAGGCTGAATACGGCAAAAGAGCGACCGACAGCCTTTCAATCGCAGACACCAGTTCCTGGTACACCATGTTTGGCTATCGTATCGGAAAATTCTTGCCGTACTTCAATCACGGTTCGGCAAAACAAGATAGCGTAAGAGCTATTGCTGGCTTACCAGCATCGGGATTTCCACCTGCACCAACTTTAGCTTTATTGTCCGCAGGCGCAAATAGTCTGGTATCACAAGCGGCGATACAAACCAGCAACAGTATCGGCCTGCGTTGGGATTTCTACAAGTCGGCCGCATTAAAACTGCAGATTGACCGCATCTCTCCTGAAAACGGACCAGGCACTTTTGTGCATGCAACACCGACCTTCAAAGGCCCAGTCACCGTTTTTGCCGCTGGCATAGACTTTGTATTCTAAGGAGGAAAAGATGAAAAAACTTACTCAAGCAATTTTATTGGCAGCCACTTTAGTCACATCAGCCATTCCGGCCCTGGCTGAAGTCGTTATCGTCGTGAATCCAAAAAACGCGGCGACGCACATGACTGCGGAACAAGCATCTCAGTTTTTCCTTGGAAAATCAGCGATGTTCACTCCAGTTGATCAGGCGGAAAGTTCGGCCATACGCGCCGAATTTTACAAAAAAGTCGCCGATAAAGAACCTTCTCAAGTCAAGGCAATCTGGTCAAAATTGGTATTTACCGGAAAAGGTTCCTTGCCGAAAGAATTCGGTTCTAGTGCAGATGTCAAAAAAGCGATTGCTGCCGATCCGAATGCGATTGGTTATATTGAAAAATCAGCAGTAGATGCCACTGTCAAAGTGATCGCTACATTGCCATAAAAGGCATAGAGTAGAGTGGGAGAGCGAAACACCTCTCCTGCTTTCTCTAAAATAATCTTAGCCTGACAAGGAAAAATGATGAGTATCAAACGAAGAATATGGGCATTACCTGTAGTTTCCACCATCATTTTCGGCGTAGGCATGGCGGTCAGCGTGTATTTTTCTAGCACCGCAATCACATCAATTAAAACCACAGAAAGTATCGATTACCCGATCCTCGATAAATCGAAAGCGCTACAAAGTGAGGTGCAGGGATTCGTTGATGCACTGAAACAGGCCGTCGGTGAAGGCGATAAAAAGGCCATTGAAGCTATCGCTGAAAATGCAAAAAAAGTCCAGGCGAAATTTAATAAGCTAGGTGATATACCCGGCCAGAAAATCCTGTCGGAAAGACTTTCTAAAGAGTTTGACGCCTATTATGCGCCGGCATTGAGCGTAGCAAAAATCATGATGGGCATAGAGCAGGGTGATCCGCAGGCGGCTATCACGCAAATGCAAACGACGCTCAAAACGCTGGAAACAGACTTAAATAAGACGGTAGAAACGGCACAAAAACAGTTCGCTGCGGGGGTAGAAAGCAGCGGCAACAATGTCCGCAATGTGTTGTACACCTCTATCCTGATTGCGCTGATTGTCACACTGACTCTGGGGATAGTCTCGTTCTTCGTGGTCCGCACTATCTGGCAGCAATTAGGCGGCGAGCCTGAATATGCGAGGGAAATCGCGGCAGCGGTTGCGGCGGGTGACCTGAGTATGCATATCGTGATGGAAGAAGGAGACACCGGCAGCTTATTGGCGGCACTCAAGGAAATGCAAGACCGGCTGCAAAACATGGTGTCAGATATTAAAGTTTCGGCTGAAACGATTAAAGTAGCGAGTGCAGAAATCGCCTCCGGTAACTCGGATCTGTCCTCCCGCACAGAATCACAAGCGAGCAGCCTGGAAGAGACCGCCAGCTCGATGGAAGCGTTGACGGACACCGTTAAACAAAATGCCGATAATGCGCGCCAGGCCAATAAGCTGGTAGGAACGGCATCGGAAGTAGCCATCAAGGGCGGTCAAGTTGTCAGCCAGGTTGTCACTACCATGACCGATATCAATCAGTCATCCAAGAAAATTGTCGACATCATCGCGGTGATCGACGGCATTGCCTTCCAGACCAATATTCTCGCCTTAAATGCGGCAGTAGAAGCGGCCCGTGCGGGCGAACAGGGACGTGGCTTTGCGGTAGTGGCATCAGAGGTGCGCAATCTGGCGCAACGCAGTGCCGCCGCTGCCAAAGAAATCAAGACCCTGATCGGTGACTCGGTGGACAAGGTCCATGCAGGATCGCAACTGGTCGATCAGGCCGGCCACACCATGGATGAAATTGTCGCCTCAGTAAAACGTGTCAGCGATATCATGACCGAAATTTCCGCTGCCAGCCAGGAGCAAAGCGCGGGCATACAGGAAATCAGTCAAGCCATTGGTCAGATGGATGAAATGACCCAGCAAAACTCGGCATTGGTGGAACAGGCGGCAGCAGCGGCCGAATCGCTGGAAGAGCAGGCCGACCATCTGACTCAGTCACTGGAAGTCTTCAAGCTATCCGGGATGACCGGTATCGCGGCAACAACCGCCAATAAGTTATCGGTACTGGCGCACAGAGCACCGGCAAGTTTTCAGAGCGCAAAATCAGCCAACAAGCCCGCCGCCCTGAAGATCGCCGCAAAGCCTGCTGTGACTAAAAAAGCCGCAGCAATGGCGGCCGATGAATGGGAAGAGTTTTAATCAAAAATCTGAATGCTATCTGAATGCTTTTTGCCAATAAACATATACTCCCCTTAATTTTTAAAAAAATACCTGGTATTGCGCAATAGAATAGCGCGTTACAAAAAAATACCAGGGGGAGTATATTTTTTTATGTATTATTTCGGCAAATATGCCTCTGCCAGCCTGACCCAGTAGCTGGCGCCTATCGGCAATAAATCATCATTGAAATCATAGCTTGGATTGTGCAGATTACACGGCCCCAGTCCGTGTCCACCGTCACGATGCAAGCCTTCGCCATTGCCAATAAACACATAACAGCCGGGTTTTTCTTGCAGCATGAAGGCAAAGTCTTCGGCCCCCATGGTCGGCTCGACCTGCGCATCGACCCTATCGGCGCCAACCAGTGAACGCATCACCTCAACGGCAAAAGCGGTCTCTTTAACGTGATTGATAAGCGGCGGATAATTGCGCTTAAATTCAAATTGAACCTCGGCATCAAATGCTGCGGCAGTATGTTCCGCAATGGTTTTCATGCGCCGCTCCAGCAAATCGATCATCGCAGTACTAAAAGCCCGCACTGTGCCAATTAACGTAGCTTCGTCAGGAATCACGTTGGTCGCACTGCCTGAATGAATTTGCGTGATCGACAGCACCGCCGACTCTAGCGGACTGGCATTGCGACTGATAATGGTTTGCCAGCTTTGCGCAATCTGCACCGCCACCATGATGGGATCGATGCCCTTGTGCGGTTGTGCGGCATGCGCGCCCTTGCCCTTGACGGTAACTTCAAATTCATTCGATGATGCCATCATCGGCCCGGCAGTAACCCCGAACGACCCCACGGCAGTACCTGGCCAATTGTGCATGCCGAACACCGCTTCCATCGGACACTGATCAAACAGACCATCATCCATCATCCGCTTTGCGCCACCACCACCCTCTTCTGCCGGCTGAAAAATCAGATACACACTGCCATCAAAATTCTTGTGTTGCGACAAATAGTGCGCTGCCCCCAGCAGCATCGCGGTATGCCCGTCATGGCCGCAGGCGTGCATTTTGCCATCATGCCTGGAGGCATGGGCGAAGCTGTTAATCTCTTGCATCGGCAAGGCATCCATGTCGGCGCGCAAGCCAATGGCTTTTTTGCTGCCGCCACTCTGGATCACGCCGACCACGCCGGTGCCGCCGAGACCGAGTATGACCGGAATGCCCCATTCCTGAAGTTTTCCGGCGACCAGGGCAGAAGTGCGATGCTCTTCAAAGCAGAGCTCGGGATGAGCGTGAATGTCACGCCGAATTTGCTGCAACTCGGGCTGAAACGCGAGAATAGGATCGATCAACTTCATTGCGGTCTCCATGCTACGGTTTGTTATATTGATGTCACGCCTCAGTGTAAACCATTTTTTCGCGCTGATCTTATGCCGGAACATGGAATCGCTCATCCGCATCCACCATATGAGAATGCCTGTTTGCCCTGCTTGAATTGCAAGCAGGGATCATCGAATTTATGCGTACATAAAATTTGCCTCGCCATGCCAGTAAATTGTATGCTCAGACCCGGTGACGCCCTGAAGAGGACGAAAAAATACTCATCTATATTGTAAGACATGCAGTAATGACCGCAATAAAGCTCATCGCGCCGAATGCTCAGGCGGCGCAATAAACAAGAAAAGAAATGGCAAATAAGATATTCATATATGTTATGACTGGTATACAAATAATAAAGCAGATTTATTTGCTGCACTGCGATATAGTTCAGTTGTCTCCTCCAACACCTTCTAAGGTTTGGATTTAGCCCGCAGCCTCTAGGTAGCGGGCTTTTTTTTGACCTTTTTTCTCTCAAAGAGAAAAGCTTGGTCAACTCACCTGGAATCAATGTCGCAAGGCAATATTTCATCAATATAGATATTCACCGTTCGAATGATTGATATTTAAAAATATGTATTGGTGAATTTGTTGCGGTGCGATATAGTTACTCCTGTCTCCTCCAACACCTCCTAAGGGTTTGGATTTCAACCCGCAAACTTTGCGGGTTTTTTTTCACCAAAATTTAAGCAAGGCCGATTAGTCATAGGACTTACGCAAAATTGTTCCAGCTAGGCATAAAACCTTTGGTGCTGGGGATGCATCCCAGGTAGGGGATGCCCGTTACGCCGGCAGACAATATATTGTCTGCATTCCCGACTGCACCGTACCGCCGAAGACAGTACTTTAGTACTCATTATGCGAAAGGGGGAGTGCAACGACGCTGGGGCGGTTTTGCGTAAGTCCTAACTCAATCAAATTTTATTGCGGCTTAATGATAGGCGAGCACCTGGCCGCATGAAAAATGAAGGACAAGCGCTATTCATATTACGAATGACTGATATGCAAATAATAAAGCATACAAACCTAAGGGTCTTCTATAAAGTAACACCTGTCTCCTCCAACACCTTCTAAGGTTTGGATTTAGCCCGCAGCCTTAAGCTAGCGGGTTTTTTTTGCGCTGAATTTAGTGAATGGCATCATGTACCGCTATTCCATCGTATCGCCGTCAGTATGATGCCTTTGGATGTGACTCCCGAATCAGAAGAAAAAATCGGGCAGGAAATTTGCCGAATGGCAGATCGTTTGTCCATTCGGCTTGGCGCTAAAATGAGTAAAGTGACGCATCAGTTCGTCAACAAATAAAATATCAAAAATGGCAAAATCAGGCTGACTTCACCGGTAGCGTCAGGCGCACTTCCAGCCCGCCTTCGGCCAGATTGGATAGCTGCAAGCTGCCGCCGTGTTGCTGCGCGATATTTTGTGCGATGGTCAGCCCTAACCCGGTACCGCCGGTATCGCGCGAGCGCGAGCTTTCTATGCGGTAAAACGGTTCAAATACTTTACTTTGCTGATCCGGTGCTATGCCGTTGCCGCCATCACGGATCAAGATGTGGATGCATTTTTTGTCGCCATCGCCACTGGTTTCCAGACTGAGTTTGGCGTAGCGACCGTATTTGACCGCATTGTCGATCAGGTTGTTCAGGCAACGGCGCAACGATTGCGGTCTGGCCAGTACCGTGACGTTCGATTTCCCACTGAGGCTGACATCCTGACCTGCATCGGTGGCATCGGTGCAGACACTGTCGAGCAGTGAATCGAGGTCGAGCGGTTTCAGCGGCTCATTGCTATCCATGCTGCGCGCCAGATCCAGTCCTTCCCTGACCATCACTTGCATCGACGACAGATCGTCGATGAGTTTTTCGCGCAGCTCGCTGTCGCTGACTTTTTCCAGCCGCAGGCGCAGGCGCGTCAATGGCGTTTGCAGATCATGCGTAATGGCGGCCAGCATGTGGGTGCGCTGCTGGATGTGCTGGCGTATGCGGCTTTGCATCGCGTTAAATGCCTTGGTCGCCTGCAGGATTTCGGTCGTACCCTGTTCTGCTAAGGCCGGGCGGTTGATGTCTTGCCCCAGATCGGTGGCAGCTTGCGCCAGCAGGCTCAAGGGGCGCATCGTCATGCGCGATACCAGATACGCCAGCACGGCAATGCTGCATAAAAATAGCAGCAGATACAGGATGAATTCTGGCCGTAAGGGCGGCATCGGGCCGCGCGGCGGCAGTACCGTTAATTGCAGGGCGCTACCGTCGTGCAGCGTGATACCCAAGGCTTCGCAGGGCGGCCGGATTGAATGCTCGTCACGTGTAATGATCGGACAGTCTTCTGGCTTTTGCGGTAAAGAAATCACTGTGAAATTTTTTCCCAGACGTTCACTCAGGGCCGATGCGTAGGGTGACCGCGGCACATGATCGGCGCTGATGATCGGTAGCGTGGTGACCCGCAGGCCTAAGCGCGGTGCGGTTTCCAGAAAGGCGGCGCGGCTTTCGGTCGGCAGCGCATCGATCGCCTGCAAGAGTTGTTCGGCGCGCTCTACCGCATGCGAGTCGCGAAACTGGGAAATGGTTTTTTGCCGCTCGCCAAACGCCAGCCACCAGGTCAGTACCGTCGCGCTCACTACCCCCAGCAGCAAGATGGCAAACACCCGTCCCGACATCGAATTAAAAATTTTCATGCGCTCTACTCCGCCGTCACCGTGACGGCCAGTACATAACCGCCGTTGCGTACGGTTTTAATAATTTGCGGTGTGCGCGCATCTTCGCGCAGCTTTTGGCGCAGGCGGCTGATCTGAATATCGATCGAGCGATCGAATGGATCGGCATCGCGGCCATGCAAGATATTTAATAGCTGATCGCGTGTCAGGATGCGATTCGGTTGCTCAAGAAAAATCGATAACATGCGAAACTCGGCACCCGATAAGGCGATCACCATACCGTCTGGACTAAGCAGATGGCGTGCCGTTAAATCGAGCGTCCAGTCGGCAAACCTGAGCTTTTGCACTGCTTCGCCCTGGCTGTTGCGCTGGGTCGAGTGAGTACGGCGCAATACGCTGCGTATCCGCGCTAATAACTCGCGCGGTTCAAATGGTTTCGGCAGGTAGTCATCCGCGCCCATTTCCAGCCCGAGGATGCGATCGAGCGGTTCGCTTCTGGCGGTCAGCATGATCACCGGCACGTCTGATTTTGCCCGCAGGTTGCGACACAGTGTCAGGCCGTCGTCGCCAGGCAGGTTTAGGTCGAGCACCACCAGATCCACTTGCTGCTGATCCAGCGCGGCCCACATGGCGTTGCCTTCAGCCGCCATCAGGCAGGTGCAGCCATTGAGTTCAAGATAATCTGCCAGCAGAGTGCGAATCTCGCGGTCATCATCAACGATAAGTATTTTTCTTGGAGTATCCATGGTTCTCATTATCAGGGACTATCTAGGTGAAAATCGGCAATTTTGTATCGGCTTGTTAGCATAGGCCGGTCTTGCAACAATCCGAAACAATCTCTCAGGCGGCGCAGACGCATTGTTACAATACGATACAAAGTGGTTATTTTATGACACTTGCGAGTGACATCTTTGCTGCAATATAACTATTATGTGCCAGACACATAGCGGCGAGACGGATTTCCCGATTGCCTGAACCAATCAACCAGATAAGGGTAGATCATGAAATCACTGAAAAACAAATTTTTCATCGGCTTGAGCGCTGTTGCTATGACCGTTTCCGCAGGCGTGTATGCACAAAGCCCGGGTACCGGCATGGGCGGTTCTGGCATGCGAGATATGCATGATATGTACGATATGCATAGCTCAAACAGCACTGATCGCGCCAAAATTAGTGAAAGAATACAGCAGCGCATGGCAAAACATCAGGCCGAGTTGCATGCCAAACTCAAGCTGACCGCCGCCCAAGAACCCGCCTGGAAAACATTTACCGAAACTACCGCAACGGGTGCCATGCCTGCGCCACCAGATCGTAAAGAAATGGAAAAGTTGACGACGCCAGAGCGGATGGAAAAAATGCTGGAACGTGCCAAAGAGCACCAAACCAAAATGCAAGAGCATCTGGCTTCCCTGAAGACCTTTTATGCGGTGCTGACGCCTGAGCAACAAAAGATTTTTGATGACAGCCATCGCAATCTGGGGCGTCATGGCATGCAACATCGCCGCACTCATGGCCCAGCCAAAATGGATAAATAATTGCGCACTAAGATTTTATAAGGATGCAGGGCAATAAAATCTTATTGCCCTGCAGCGCCAGCGCGCATTATCCATGCGGGGTTGCAGCCTATCGCCTCTGCGAGCCGCGCCGGGATTGCGTCCTGGGCCTATAGTAGGCGGTCTAAAATTACAAGTGCAACACTTCTGTATACTTTTAAAAAGACAGGAGTGAAACATGAGCTACACGCATTTAACCGAATTAGAGCGAGAATTTATAGCAAGGCAGTTGCAAGAGAAACAAAGCAAGCGAGAAA
>NZ_JAUSFI010000160.1 GCF_030651495.1 Undibacterium sp. | reverse complement strand
CACCATTTTCCTCTGCCCTCAAATGAATGTTTCAAACAAACAAATTGCACAACTCAAGATCGTTTTGTTTGTGTTGGCCCTATTGCCTTTCATCCGGCTGGTGGCATTCGTCTTTCTCGATAGGCTGGGCGCTAATCCGGTGGAATTTATCACCAGAAATACCGGTGACTGGACCCTGTATTTCTTATGTATCACGCTGGCAATGACGCCGCTGCGCAAGCTGCTGCAATGGCATTGGTTAATCCGCTTCAGGCGCATGCTGGGTTTATACGTGTTCTTTTACGCCTTTTTGCATTTCATGACGTTCTTGTGGTTTGATCATTTTTTTGATGTTGTCGAGATGTGGACGGACGTACTCAAGCGGCCCTTCATCACGGTAGGTTTCAGCGCTTTTGTCTTGTTGATTCCGCTGGCGCTGACTAGCACCAATGGCATGATCAGACGCCTGGGCGGCAAGCGCTGGCAGTTATTGCACCGGTTGGTCTATCTGATCGCCCCGCTGGGCGTGCTGCATTATTTTTGGATGAAAGCAGGCAAGCATGATTTTTCTCAGCCCTGGCTGTTTGCCGGAATCGTCTTCATGCTGTTGGCGATACGCTTGTTCTGGCGCTGGCGTTCAAGATCAGCCGTGCTGGGACATCGCACGGCATAAGATAAAGTGCGGGGGCTATTTATTCGCCAGGCTTGTTGTTCTGGCTAGCGGCCGGCAACTGGCTTGCTGAAGACGGAGTCGGCGTGGCCTGATTCAGCGGCGCGGACGGCGTCAGTGCAACTGGTTTGGGCGGCAAAAACAGCGGTCCTTTTTGACCGCAGGCGCTTAATAGCGTGACCAGAGCGACGCTGTTGATCAGGGCCATGGCGGGAAAGAGAGGGTATTTTTTCAAAATGATCAACACCGTATAGAATGGCGGTTTATGAATGTGCTGGAGTGTAACATGACAGAAACAGAATTTTTGACAATGGCAGACGATTGCTTGCGACAGGTAGAAGAAACTTTTGAGCGCGCGTTTGAAAACGATGAGCTCGATGTCGATTGTAAGCGCAGCGGCAATGTGCTGGAAATTGAGTTCGTCAATAACGGTTCCAAGATCATTGTCAACAGCCAGGCGGCAATGCAAGAGATGTGGCTGGCAGCACGTTCTGGCGGATTTCATTACCGGCATGACGGCCAAGTCTGGCGCAATACCCGTGATGGTTCAGAATTCTTTAGCACCTTGTCCGCTATTGCTAGTGAACAAGGCAAAGCATAGTTTTCTTATTCTTCTATCACGGCGGTCTCAGGAATACCTAAAGTTCGTATCGCTACGCTGGGGGGATTTTCTGCATAGAAAAAATCTCCTTCGGCTTGGATAATGCCCTTGGGAATCGGGCGTTCTTCTATCGGGATTTCTTTCAAGGCTTTTTGCATGTAGCCGATCCAGATCGGTAACGCCAAGCCGCCACCGGTTTCTTTGTTTCCCAGATTTTTAGGTTGATCGAAACCTATCCAGGCGATACCTACCAGCTTGGCCTGATAGCCTGCGAACCAGGCATCAAACGAGTCATTGGTGGTGCCGGTTTTGCCCGCGATGTCGGGTCGCTTCAATACCAAAGCTTTAGTCGCGGTGCCAAAACGGACGACATCTTTCATCATGCTGTCCATCAGAAACGCATTGCGTTCATCGATGACGCGATTTTCTTCATCCCCTGCTTTATCTGGTATGGCTTGCGACAAGACCTGGCCACTGGCATCGGTAATTTTTGAAATCAAATACGGATTGATCTTGTAGCCGCCATTGGCAAAGACTGCATAGGCGCCGGCCATTTGTAGCGGAGTCACCGCACCCGCGCCCAAAGCCAAGGTCAGGTAAGGCGGATTTTTTTCCGGCAAAAAGCCAAAGCGGCTGGTATATTCTTGCCCATACTTAGCGCCGACCTTATGCAAGATGCGGATCGAGATCATGTTCTTGGATTTGGTCAAGCCCTTGCGCATGGTCATCGGACCTTCATACTTGCCATCATAGTTTTTGGGTTCCCACGCCTGACCGCCGGTTTGCCCCGCATCGAAGCTGATCGGCGCATCATTGATGATGGTCGACGGAGATAAGCCTTTTTCCAAGGACGAAGAATAGATAAAGGGCTTGAAGCTGGAACCGGGTTGACGCCATGCTTGGGTGACATGATTGAACTTGTTGATGTTGTAGTCAAAGCCGCCTACCAATGCCCGAATCGCGCCATCCGTGGTGCTGGCGGCGACAAAGGCCGATTGCACTTCGGGCATTTGCGTGATGGTCCAGTTTTTCCCTTCCAGCATTACGCGGATGACGGCACCACGCTGTATTCGCTTATTCGCCGGCGCGCTAGGCAGCAGCCCGCTGGCGGCGAAAGTCAGACCCGGCCCTGTCATTTGGATTTCTTCGCCGGAAGAAAGTACCGCTTTGACTAATTTGGGATTGGCCTCCATTACCATCGCTGCCACGATATCATCGCTGTCATGGTGTTCGGCAAGTTCGGCTTCTATTGCGTCGTCGGCTTCCTCCTTGTTCGCCGGAAGTTCTATGATAGATTCCGGACCACGGTAGCCATGACGTTTTTCGTAATCCATGACACCTCTGCGCAGTGATAAGTAAGCCGCATCCTGATCAGATTTGGTGATCGTGGTGTAGACGTTTAAGCCTCGGGTATACGTTTCTTCCTTGTACTGCTCATAGACTAACTGACGCGCCATTTCCGCTACATATTCTGCATGGATGCCAAATTCGCCGCTATCCGTTTTGATCTTCAACGGCTCGATTTTGGCCGCTTCGTATTGCGCTTCGGTGATGTAACCTAAATGCTTCATGCGTTGCAGAATATATTGCTGGCGCACTGCTGCGCGCTTGGGATTGGCAACTGGATTATAGGCAGAGGGCGCTTTGGGGAGTCCTGCCAGCATGGCTGCCTCGGCAATACTGATTTCTTTCAGGCTTTTGCCAAAATAAATCTGCGCGGCAGAGGAAAAGCCATAGGAGCGCTGCCCCAGATAAATTTGATTCATATACACCTCCAGAATCTGATCCTTGCTCAGATTCTGTTCAATTTTCCAGGCTAATAAAACTTCATAAATTTTTCGTTTAAAAGTTTGTTCACTGGATAAAAAGAAATTGCGTGCGACCTGCTGGGTAATGGTCGATGCGCCCTGTTTTGGACCACCGGTCAGATTGTGCAGCGCGGCACGGGCAATCCCCAGATAATCAACGCCGCCATGCTCGTAAAAGCGGTCATCCTCAATGGCTAATACGGCTTTTTTCATGAGTTCCGGAATCTCGGAAAATCGAACGACATTTCTTCGCTCTTCGCCAAATTCGGCGATCAGCATATTATCGGCAGTAAAGACACGTAATGGCATTTTGGGGCGATAACTGGTAATCGCATCTAACTCAGGCAAATTGGGGTAGGCCATCGTCAATGCAAAACCGATCAACAAAGCCCCGGCAATGATTATGCCCAGGAGTGCGCCGCCAGTACCCAGTAATATCCGAAGAGCAATATTTCGTACGCGAGTTTGCGTATTTTGATTTTTTGAGGTTTGCGGGGGAGCAGTAGCTGACATAGGAGAGTCGTTCTGGTAATGAGTGGCAGCGCTCATTATAGCCGTAGGGGATGTTTTACTATAAAAAGCAAGGATTTATAGGTTGGCGTGGATATTTGGCAACGCCAATATGCGATGCTTCGTGGAAAACTCTTTACATAAGCACAGGCTTATTGCTAGGATTTCATGTAAGCTCGGATCAGTGCATCCTAACGATTAGTTTTTAAAAGAAACATGACGTCTGTCAGAGTTAAAAAATGTAAGCAGATGTAAATATTTCTTACGTAACAACGATTATATTGTAGTGTGCGCATGCGCACTAATGCATAGGTGTTCAACTTAAATAGTCGCCGATGGCGCAAAGAGAAGTCGGTACATACCTTGGTTTTAGGGCATAAGAGTAGCGCTAGGCAGGCCTGTTCACTTGCGGATTTTTATACATTTTTTTCATCATTTTGTACCTGGCTCCTTAAGATTTAGGAGTGTAGCGATCGTTATTTAGTTCGCAACTGTCAAATGGATTTTGATTAAAAGTATTGAATTAGAATAATGTTTTTTGAGGGGATATCCTTGGCTTTAGATCTGGCATCGTTGCTTGGAAGAAAAAATCCACCCTTGGTCGGTTTGGACATCAGTACGTCTGACGTCAAACTTGTTGAGTTGTCACAGAGTGGTGATAAAGCATTTCGTCTCGAAAGGTGTGGTTCTGAACCATTGCCGAAAGGTGCGGTTGTGGATGGAAACATTGAAAATATCGAACAAGTTTCCGATGCTATACGTAGGTTAATTAAAAACAGCGGTTGCAGCGTTAGAAATGTAGCGCTTGCTATGCCCGCTTCTGCTGTGATTACTAAAAAAATTATTCTTCCCGGTAACTTGAGTGAGCAAGCACTCGAAGTCCAGGTCGAATCCGAAGCAAATCAATATATTCCGTTTGCGATGGATGAAGTTAGCTTAGATTTTTGCGTAATCGGTCCCGCAGCCAACTCTGAAGACGATGTTGAGGTAATGTTGGCGGCGTCACGTAAAGAAAAAATTGAAGATCGTGTGGCGGTGATTGAAGCGGCCGGCTTGCAAGCGAAGATAATGGATATTGAATCCTATGCTGCACGTGCGGCAATTAATCGCTTGATCGAGCAGCAAGCAAACGCTGGACGGGATCAGATCTTTGCCTTGTTTCAGATCGGTGCCAAAGTGACCTATATTTCCATTTTGCTTAATGGTGAAGTTATTTATGAACGTGATCAACAATTTGGCGGTAATCAGTTGACGCAGGACATTATTCGTAATTATGGACTCTCTTTTGAGGAAGCTGAGGCCAAGAAAAAACACAGCGATTTGCCCGATAGTTACGAAATGGAGTTGTTGGAGCCCTTTTTGGAAAGTGCATCTCTAGAGGTTACTCGCGCGATTCAATTTTTCTTTACCTCCACGCCCTTTACCCGGGTAGATCAGATTTATCTTGCTGGCGGTTGTGCTGTGATTCCTGGCTTGGTAGATATAATTGCTGAGCGTACTAAAATATCCGCCTCTGTGGTCAGTCCTTTCAAGGGCATGGATTTATCTTCGAACGTAAGCGAAAAATTGTTGCGTAGCGACGCACCCTCTTACCTTGTTGCCTGTGGTTTGGCGATGCGGAGATTTGGCTAATGATAAAAATTAACCTTCTTCCTCATCGTGAAGAAAAACGCAAACAGTTAAAAAGTAATTTTTATTCGCTGTTATTGCTGGCTGCCATTATCGGTGCCGTGATCGTCCTTGTTATTGGCGCTATTTTTTCCCAGCAAATTTCCGCTCAAACAGATAGAAATAATTTTATCAAGGCAGAAAATAGCAAATTAGATGAAAAAATCAAAGAAGTTGCCAACCTTAAGCAGGAAATTGATGCCCTGAAGGCGCGTCAAGAAGCCGTTGAAGATTTGCAAGGCGATCGGAATCAGCCTGTTTTTATGCTCGACGAATTTGTAAAGCTGACGCCAGAAGGTGTTTATCTTAAGACGCTTAAGCAAGAAGGGCAGCGGATAGTATTCAGCGGTTATGCACAGTCTAATCAACGGGTGTCAGATTTTATTCGTAATTTGGGAAGTAAATCTCTATGGATGTATAAGCCGGACTTGATTGAAATTAAATCGGTTAGCTTAGGGCAGGGACGTGACGCTAAGAGAGTCGTTGAGTTTTCGATGAATGTGGGCATTAAGCGTCCGCGTGAGCAAGAGTCTGCTGCAGCTAGTGCTGCCTCGGCCAGTAGCCCTGCGGTGCTATCAGCCGTCAAAAAGCCCTGAATGCGGATGAGAGATTAAATATGCAAAATCTAAAAGAATTCGGCGAATCCGTTAATGACCAGTTTCGTGATCTGAACGGTTTACATCCTGGTTTGTGGCCATTGATGCCACGCTTGTTGTCGGCGGTAGCTTCATTATTGCTGGTATTAGTACTCGGATGGTATTTTTACTGGAGCGGACAAATTGAAGAGCAGGATAAGGGCCAGCTCGAAGAACAAAAATTAAAAGATTCCTTTAAGCAAAAAATGCAGCAAGCAATCAGTCTTGATGCATTGCTTGAGCAAAGGAAGTTGGTCTTGCAATATGTAGCGACAATGGAAAAACAGTTGCCAAGCAAGGCGGAAATGGATGCTTTATTGTCAGATATTAATCAATCCGGTTTAGGGCGTGGCTTGCAGTTTGAATTATTCAAGCCCGGTCAGGTTGTCGCTAAAGACTATTATGCTGAACTGCCTATTGATATTAAATTGACTGGGAATTATCACGACATGGGTGAGTTCGTGAGTGATATTGCAAAACTGCCACGTATCGTTACGCTGAATAATTTGAGTATGTCAACTGACAAGGATGCACATTTGGTTTTGGATGTGATTGCCAAGACCTTTCGCTATTTAGATCCGGAAGAAATTTCTGCTCAGGCTAGCTTGAAAAAAGCAGCCAAGAAAGAGGATAAGAAATGAGAAAATTTTGTTTTAATTACCTAATTTTTTTATTTCCTTTATTGGCGCTGACCGGTTGCGGGGATAATGGTGTTGCGGAACTTAAGCAATGGATGGACTCGGTCAAAAAAGAAACTCATGTCGTTGTGGCAAAAGTGAGCGAGCCTAAGGTTTATGTTCCGGTTGCCTATTCTGGTAAGAGTGAGCTTGATCCGTTTAATCCGGCTAAGCTGTTGGTTGCTCTGGCTCGCATGAAGGCTGAATCGAATAACGGCTTGCGACCTGATATGGAAAGGCGCAAGGAAGTACTGGAAGCCTATCCTTTAGATGAACTTAGAATGGTCGGCGTGATTGAGCGGTCTACAGCGCGGAATGCTTTAATTCAGGTAGATAAATCCGTTTATCAGGCAAAACTAGGGAATTATATTGGTCAAAATTTTGGAGTTATTACCAAAATTAATGAAACCAACTTGGAAATCAAGGAAATCGTCCAAGATCCAGCAGGAGAATGGACCGAACGAAAAGTCACGCTAGAGTTGCAGGAGACAAAAAAATGAACGCCTTGATAATTGCAAGCAAAAGGAGCACTGTGTTGCTTAAATTTTTTCTGATTGGTTTGCTGGCGTTAAGCCCGCTCGCCTATGCCCAGTCAAATAGTATTGAATCCATTACTGCGAATCAGCAGGGTATTAATATCATCATCAAAATTGGTCTAAAAAACCCTGTTGGCAAGGCCCCATTGGGGTTTTCCATTTCTAACCCTGCTCGCATCGCGCTCGATTTTGCCGACACTTCCAACGGAACAGGCAAGACAGCGATTGATATCGGTATAGGGGAATTGCGTAACGTAAATGTTGTGGAGGCCACAGGGCGCTCGCGCCTAGTGTTTAATTTGAATAAGTCGCTCAACTACGCAACAACCATCGAGGGTAATGCGGTAATCGTGACAATCGACGGTTCTGGTGGTATTGCAACGGCGGTTAATTCAATTGGATTGCCCGTAGTTTCGACCGCTCCTGTCAATGTAAAACAAAATTTACGTGACATCGATTTCCGTCGCGGTGCGCAAGGCGAGGGGCGAATAGTGATCGATTTGCCTAGCAATCAGGTGGCTGTTGATGTACGCCAGCAAGGACAAAAAATCATTGTTGATTTCATTAAGGTCGGTTTGCCAGCTATTCTTAACCGTCGCCTCGATGTGGGAGATTTTGGCTCGCCAGTGCAGACCGTGACAACCACGCAGCAAGGTGAGAATGTTCGCATGGTCATTGAGCCGAAAGGACTATGGGAACATAGCGCCTATCAAAGTGATACGCAATTGGTGATTGAGGTCAAACCGATCAAAGAAGACCCAAATAAATTGACTCAAGGTACGCAAGGTTATCGCGGCGAACGCCTCTCCTTTAACTTTCAAAATATCGAGGTCAGAGCCTTATTGCAGATTATTGCAGAATTTAGCGGTTTAAATATTATTGCCAGTGACACCGTCACCGGTAGTTCAACATTGCGACTGAAAGATGTGCCCTGGGATCAGGCCTTGGATGTGCTTATGCAATCCAAGGGTTTGGATATGCGCAAGAATGGTTCAGTAATGTGGATTGCACCCAAGGATGAATTGTTAACAAAAGAGAAGCTGGAGTTGGAGCAAAAAGCACAAATTGCTGAGCTTGAGCCGATGAGGACAGAATCTTTTCAATTAAATTATCAAAAAGCTGAAGCATTTAAACTGGTGTTTGGTGTAGATGGTTCTAGTACAAACCGGATATTATCGAAACGCGGTAGTGCCGTGATTGAGCCAAGGACGAATCAATTATTTGTGACTGATATTGCCTCCAAGTTGGAAGAGGTTCGTAAACTGATTCAGAAAACAGATATTGCTTCTAAGCAGGTTTTGATTGAGGCGCGTATCGTTGAAGCTGAAGATAGTTTCAACAGGACTCTTGGCGCAAAATTAGGTTTTCTTGACCTGCGTAATGCACGTGGCGGTGACGCTGGTTACCAATTGAGTGGAAATCAACGAGGTGCCGTCACGGGTAACTATCTTGGTGTGGGTGAACAAACTGGTCAGGCTAAAGTTACTGATGGCAGTTACAGCCCGAATACGCAGTTTGTTAATTTGCCTGCCGCCGGTATTAACGGATTGAATCCAGGAAGTCTGGCGGTAAGCTTGTTTTCTGCTGCAGCGAATCGTTTCCTTAATCTAGAATTGTCGGCATTAGAAGCCGATGGAAACGGTAAAATTATCTCTAGCCCGCGTATTGTAACGGCCGATCAATTGCCAGCACATATTGAGCAAGGTACTGAAATACCTTATCAAATATCGACTAGTAGTGGCGCGACTTCCATTTTTTTCAGAAAAGCGACTTTGAGTTTGGATGTCACACCTCAAATCACACCTGATGGAAATATCATATTAAATGTTGATGTACACAAAGATAGCCAAGGTGCTGATACAAGGGGTGGCCCTGTTATCAACACAAAACAAGTGAAAACTATGGTGTTAGTTGAAAATGGCGGAACGGTTGTTTTGGGGGGTATTTATACCCAAGAAGAACGCGATGATATTGCGAAGGTTCCATTTTTTGGAGATTTGCCATTGTTAGGTTATCTTTTTAAAACATCCGGGCGTAAAAATAATAAGACAGAGTTACTGGTATTTATTACTCCAAAAGTGCTGACAGACAAACTCAGTGCTAAATAAGAATTGCTTAGAAATTTTATGAAAAATATGAATCAATCAGGTAAGAGGTACGCTGTGGGTAAATTATTTCGTGCAATGTCAGCCGTAGTTTTAATTGCCATGCTTAACGCATGTGGCGGCGGCGGCGGTGCTGCGGCAGGTTCTGGTAGTACAGGGACTGCAGGGAGTACAGGTTCATCCGACACCGCAACTACTGGACCAGTGCTAAGTTGGACTTTGACGAATGCCGCTGGAACTGCTATTACCACCCTTTCTGGTAGTGATACAGGCATTCTTAGTGCCAAATTTGTAGATGTAAAAGGCGCTCCTTTAGTGGGCGCCCTGGTGACTATTACTGGTGACGCTAGCTTGGTACAATTTATACCGTCGAATGGCACAGCATTGACTAATGCAAGCGGGATTGCTATTGTGAAGGTTCAGCCCGCTAGTTTAAGTGCTAGCGGCTCTTTTCTTTTGAAGGGGCAAGCGGTTAGTTCTGCCTTAACCGCCACTTATTCAAGTGGTCTGACGATCGGTTCTGCAACGCTTACCTTGGGTGCTTTATCGTTCGCAACGGCACCGCCCGTTCCCTTGCCTGCCTTTACTACTACAGTGATTAATATTCCAGTCACCAGCAACGGAGCTCCTGCGACAAGCGCGCCAGGTTTGCTGTTGACTTCGTTATGCGGCAATAAGGCTGACCTCAAGCTTGGTGTTGCTACCGCTCCCGGCCAATATCCTGCCACCTATACTAATTTGGGATGTCTTTTGGGTAGCGATACGATTACGGTCTCACTGGGTACTTCGACGCAGACAATTGTCTTAGCAGTCGCGCCGTCCACGATTGGTACGATACAGTTCATTAGAACTGACAGCCCAGGGCAGGCGTTGGTTTTAAAAGGTTCTGGTGGTGTCGGCCGCAAGGAGTCTGCCTTGGTGACGTTTAAATTGGTAGACCAAAATAATGTAGGTTTAGAGGGTGTTCCGGTAAGTTTCTCTACAACTACTAATACTGGTGGCTTAACAGTTCTGCCAATTCAGGCAACTACTGATGCGAACGGGGAAGTATCAACTACAGTTTCTTCTGGAACTATACCGACACCGGTGAAGGTTATAGCAACAGCTACTAGTCAAAATAAAACTATTATCTCTGGACTGTCAGATGGGCTAACCATATCCGCAGGATTGCCGATTCAACGATTTATGGACTTGAGTGCAGACAAACTTAATATCGAGGGTTGGGATCATTCTCAAGAGATCGCGATTGTTACTGTAGCGATGGCCGATCAGTATGGTAATAAAGTGGCGGATGGCACCACAGTGAATTTTATTACTGAAGGCGGTGCGATAGGATCATCTGCGCAAGGTGCTTGCAATACTATTAATGGACATTGTAGTGTCGAACTGAGTAGCCAAGCATTTAGGCCGACGAATGGCCGCGTGACGATTTTGGCTTATGCTCAAGGTCTAGAGGATTTTGTCAGCTCACAAGGTACTAGCCAATATTATTGCGTAGCACCAGTTGATGCTAACGGTAATCCAGTCTCTCAATCAGCGTATCGTCCTTTAGTTGATACTTGTCCGGCTAACGCTGGAAATGATGCCTACACAGATATGGGCGATGCATTTTTGGATACGGGAACACAGGGGGGGACTACTGGGCTCCTTTCTGGCAACACTCTTGATGGCGTGTATGAATTCGTAAATAATGATCATCCAATTCCATATAATCATGCAGTCTATACCAGTGCTGGTGATGGGAAGTGGGGCCTTAACTATATCCGTAAGCAGGCTGAATTCACGTTTAGTGGCTCAATTCCTACCTTGATACGCATGGACTGTAGTAGCGGTTCTTGCGTAGACTGGACTGGTGGCCCGTGGGATATTGTTACTGGTGTCGCTGGCGTAGGTTGCACTAACCAAAAATTAAACTTCCGGTTGATCGATGTGCATAATAATCCTATGCCTAAAGGCACTACTGTTAGCTCGGGCGATTCTGACAAAATTTCACTTTTAACAATTGGTGGATCCTCTATCGTTTCTACTGCTAATGTCGGGGGAACTCAGCATGGAGTAATGATCAAAGCAGATCCTACATGTGCACATGGTTTTGTGACGATTCTTGTAAAGACACCATTAGGTACTAGCTATCCTTTCATATTTAACTCACATTAAAATTGAGCAATATTTATCTAGTAGGCCTGATGGGCTCGGGCAAGACTACAGTTGGCCGAGCCCTGGCAAAGAAACTTAACAAGCGCTTTATTGATTCGGACCATGAGATTGAGGCGCGTACCGGCGTCTCGATTCCTGTGATTTTTGAGGTCGAAGGTGAAGTTAGTTTTCGTCAGCGCGAGGCCGAGGTTATCCGTGATCTGACCGCGCAGGATGGCATAGTTTTGGCCACTGGCGGCGGTGCTATTCTCAATGAGACTAGTCGCCGCTTTTTGCATGAGCGTGGCACCGTCATTTATCTGCGTGCCGGTATCAGTAGCATTTTGGCGCGCACCCGGCATGATAAAAATCGGCCGTTATTGCGCACGCCAGATCCGCGTAAAAAACTGGAAGAGCTTGAGGCGCAGCGTGAACCGTTGTATCAAGAAATCGCCCATTTGGTCATCGAAACAGGCCGCCCGAACATACAGTTTCTTGTGCAATCCATTTTGACGCAACTGGCGCAGGTTCCAGGGGCCTTATCTTCAGAGAACGTTTTACTCATGCAGCAACCATCTTCCGTACAAACCCTTCGTGTTGACCTTGGTGATCGTGCCTATCCGATAGCGATTGGAGACTCTTTATTATCTTCCATGGAGACACTGGATCAATATATTAAAGGGGAGCGTGTCGTTATTGTTACCAATACGGTAGTCGCGCCTTTATACCTGGCCGGTTTGGAAGACCGGTTACGCGCATTAGGTAAGCAAGTGAGCAGTATTGTTTTACCTGATGGTGAAGAGTACAAAACTTGGGCTAGCCTGATGCTGGTTTTTGATGCCTTGCTGGCAACCAAGTGTGATCGTAAAACTACCTTGCTGGCCCTCGGTGGCGGCGTGATTGGTGATATGACGGGCTTTGCCGCCTCGGCGTATATGCGCGGCGTGCCGTTTGTGCAAATTCCCACCACGTTGTTAGCACAGGTGGATTCTTCGGTTGGTGGCAAGACGGGGATTAATCATCCGCTCGGTAAAAACATGATCGGTGCTTTTTACCAGCCGCAGGCAGTCATCGCAGACACCGCTACGCTGACCACCTTGCCAGACCGCGAGCTGTCGGCAGGTTTAGCTGAGGTGATTAAACATGGTGCCATCATCGATGCGCCATTTTTTAACTGGATAGAGGCCAATATTGTTCAGTTACGCAATAAAGATCCTGAGGCTTTAGCCTATGCTATTTTACGCTCTTGTGAAATTAAGTCCGATGTGGTGCGCCAAGATGAACGCGAGGGTGGTTTACGGGCAATTCTTAATTTTGGACATACCTTCGGCCATGCCATAGAGTCTGGTTTGGGCTATGGCAAGTGGTTGCATGGTGAAGCCGTTGGCTGTGGCATGGTGATGGCGGCAGATTTGTCTTGCCGCATGGGTTATATTGATTATGTCAGCAAAATCCGGATACAAAATTTGGTTGAGGCCGCGGGCTTGCCTAGCCAAGCCCCGGATTTGGGGGAAGATCGCTGGTTAGAGCTAATGGAAGTAGATAAGAAAAATGAAGGCGGGCAGATTAAGTTTATTTTACTCAAGCCATTAGGTGCCCCATTGATTACTACTGTACCTAAAGAAATTTTACTCGCTACCTTACGCGCCTGCATTTAAACTTGTCATTATGTTCTCTGACACCCATCTCGCCTGTTATGCGGCACAATCGGCCACTACGCGTGGCAGACATTGCGCTGAACCTAAGGCGACTTCCCGCTCTGAGTATCAGCGCGATCGTGACCGGATTATTCACAGTTCGGCTTTTCGGCGCTTAGAATATAAAACGCAAGTATTTGTGAATCATGAAGGCGACTTGTTTCGCACGCGTTTAACCCATAGCCTTGAAGTTGGCCAGATTGCGCGTTCCATAGCACGCAATCTGCGCTTGAATGAAGATTTGGTTGAGGCGATTTCTTTAGCGCATGACTTGGGGCACACGCCGTTTGGCCATGCCGGGCAGGATGCCTTAAATGCCTGCATGAAGGACTTTGGCGGCTTTGAACATAATCTCCAGAGTCTGCGCGTGGTCGATGCGTTAGAAGAGCGTTATGCTGCCTTTGATGGCCTTAATCTGACCTTTGAGGCGCGCGAAGGCATACTCAAGCACTGTGCATTGAATAATGCAAAAAATCTAGGCGATATAGGCCAGCGATTTATTAATAAGACCCAACCAAGCCTAGAGGCACAACTCACCAATCTGGCAGACGAGATTGCCTACAACAATCATGATATCGACGATGGCTTGCGCTCTGGTTTATTGCTTGAATCCGAGCTGATGCAACTTGATTTTTATGCGCGTCATCGGCACGCGGTTGATGCAGCGTTTCCATCAATTAGCGGGCGACGTGCTGTGGCGGAAACTATCCGGCTG
>NZ_JAUSFI010000082.1 GCF_030651495.1 Undibacterium sp. | reverse complement strand
GCGGCTTCGCGCTGCACCTGCACCCGGTGCTGCAAGTCTTCAATCACCCGCACGCGATCGGCCAACTGGGTCTTGAGCACCGCCAAAGGCTCCTTGCTCAGAGGTGCACCGGCCTTGGCTGCATCACGCTGCCAGGCCAATGCATCGGCAATATTGAGTTTGCCGGTGTCCAACAAGGCCTGGGCTTTGGCGGCCCATTCGGCCACCAACACTTCCTGGCCCTTGGAACGCTTGGCTTCGTCGAGTTTTTCACGGACCAGCTTGGCGGCCCCTTTGTCCTTGACGCTGAGTTCCTTGAAGACAGCCGAAAGCTGCTCATGGTCGGGGTTGCCCAGCAGCCAGTCGCGTACCCGCGCGGCACGCTCGCCCGAAGTGGGAGCGGAAAAAGCGCCACCGGTCAGACTGTCTAGATGGGCAATATCGTTGTTTTTAGCGGGAGTTGGCGACGTCACGGTGGGCTCGGAATTAGGTTGAATGAGAAACTACAACCTCGTATTTTCGCCGCGAATTGAAACCAACTCCGAGGTTTTTATCCCGCGCAGGCACAACGGTTCGCAAAACCGAGGCAAAGCACCCCGCAATTACGCATCAAATAGGCCTCTAGCCCCCGTGGAACCTGCGCAGGCAGCTATAAAAATAATAGCAAAATGAAACGCCAGAAAACCGGAACCCAGGCTCTACTTCCCCAGAAGCCGGGGAAATCCGTACATATGTATATAGAGCAGTATCAAAATTCCCCTGCAGGACAAGCGCAAAAGAGAAAGCCCGGAGCCAGACAATGACGTCCGGGCACCGGGCTTGGCGGCTGACCAAAGGTCCATGCCGTCAGGTCAAACACGAGGGAGATTGAAGTCCCTCAGTGCGAAGGAAGCAATAGATTGCTCCCTCAAAATTGTCGGGGCCGCTTTATCGCAATACCACAGTGGCACGGACTGGCTACTGCCGACAGAACGTCTGAAATCTCAGACGATTGGAGTCTAGGCGCGGTGTTTGGCGATTGCAAATCAACATTTCAATGGCTTTTGCGATGCTGATTGCCAGATTTTTTCATCGCTCCAAATCCCCTGCAAAGCCGCACCCATCCTTGAAAGCAGCTCTCATAGGATGAAAAATAGAATAAAGAACCTATTTAATATTGTTGACTTGATATATCTCAACCCCCTAGAATCCGCCCATCCCAAAATCTGATCAGGGATAACCCGCATCCGCTGCCGAACCCGGCATATTCAAATCGCTGCACATGTCGAACTGACGCCGCAGGATATTGATAGCGTACCAACCCAAACGCGGTGTCTGAAGTCGCAATGCTGTTCGCAGTGCGCGACCTAAGGCCCACGCTAAAGAAGGAAGAGCTATGACAGCGACCGAAAAATTCACCAAGGGCTTGCGCATTTTTGCAAGTGACATCGCCCAAGGCTTCTTTGAAATCACGCACAACGGTTTTGCCCTGCTGGGCTTGGCCGTGATGTTCGCCGCAATCACCCTGACCGCCCGGCCTGAAATTCGCCAAGCCGGAGAAGTTCAGTTGTTCAGCTGGCTGCAAGACCGCCAAACTGCCACCTCCGGCCTGCCGGTCGACTTGGTCGCCATTGACCGGGCGACTGCCAGCAATCCCAAAGATCTGCCAAAACAACAAGCCGCTGTGGCCTATTGGCTCAGCAAAAAATACAACATCGCACCAGAGCCCCTCAGCGCCTTGGTGGCCGAGGCGTATGAAACTGGCAGCCGCACCAAACTCGATCCCACGCTGATTTTGGCCATCATGGCCATTGAATCGGGTTTCAACCCTTTTGCCCAAAGCGCCGTGGG
>NZ_JAUSFI010000151.1 GCF_030651495.1 Undibacterium sp. | reverse complement strand
CGTATATATTGTTGTTTTTAAATGGCATTTACTAAGCGAAACTACGCAATCGCTAGTGCTTGAGATAGGTGTTTGTAAAATTTTTCGACAGATTTTCGAGAGGAAACAGCCTTGTAGGGCGAGTGAAGCCCGCGCTGACAGGTGTAGATAAACCTGTTAAAAAGAATTCACCAGTTGGTATTTTTCATTTTAATTATTGCAAATTTTCATAAAACGATGCGGGTTTCACCCGCCCTACTAGACTGTTATTGCGCTATCGGTGCGCGTGGCGCACCCTACTTTTTAAGGCGTACTCTTCGCCAGGGCGAGAATGCCTGGCAATTGTGCAAAATGGCTAACCCCAAATTTCCTGGCTCTTAATGACCTCCTCGCTTGCCCTGGCGCTGCCAGTGCGGTACTTTAGCCATTTAGGGCTAGCGGTCTTAACGAGGCGGGGCTGTGATGCTTGTTCTATCCTGATAGAACTCACTGAGGGCCAGTCGCATGAGCTGCATATTAAGAATTTCCGGCGCGTCACTTGACGTTGATTTCATGATGTCCGGTTCAGGTTGCGGCCATCTTCCGTATCAATTATGGAGGAAGGGCGAGGCCGGAACGCTGAATGGCGAAATGCATGCGGATAGCGGCGTAAACTTTCTCGCCAGCGAAGCTGGTCTTGACGATTTCGCGACTCAAGTGAAGGATGCCCTTGCGTTCCTGGAAGAGAGCGTCGCGCTCGTGGCAAAAATGGCGAGGTTCACCGGAGTGCAGATCGCAGTGCTGGATTTCGGCATTTCGCGGTCTGACGGGTCAACTGCCCAGTTCTGCCACCTGCCGCCACGGCTGGTCCAGCTCGCCGCGTCAGCAATGCTGGCACTGGAAATATCTCTCTATGCCGCGCAAGCGCTGAGGCCAGACCCTGCCATCATCGAGGCCTTGCCCGGCAAGCCGGAAAACGCCTTGAACTTAAAGCACTTTAGCGCGGCTGAATTAATTGCCTTAAACGCGCTGTTCTTTGATGAAGAGGCAAGGCCCTATTTTGATCCTTTGCGCGATTGCCTTCGATGGGGTGATGAGGTGCCAGCGGGCGCAAGTGCCGGTGCGTACGAACGCCTGATTGACTTGGCGATAGTTAGGGGATTTATTCACTCGGGGCGACAGCGGGAAGACTGGTTGGTATTGGGTTCGGGCGCTTACTTTGCCGAGATCTGGGATGAAGCCTTAACAGCTGCGCCCAACTGGCCAGGCTTTAAAAGGCTTCATTTGTCCGAAACTAATAAGGCTTTTTTGGATAGCGAGCGAAGCAAGCCATTCGGCGAGCATATTTCATGAGTCAAGCGCCTTCAGCAAGCGCAACATCGCTGAAGGCTGTACTTCAACGTGCTGCTATTTACGCGAAGAAATCCCTATACTCCCCCATTTTTTTTAAAAAACACCGTCATTGCGCATACATTTATTGCGCAATGAAAATATACCGGAGGGGAGTATATTAAATCCTTGCTGTTGTTGCCGTTCAGGGGCGGGTGGCGATTTCCAGCTCGTTCAGCCAATGGATGGCGTAGTTTCGCTCATCGCCGCACATTTCCACCGAAGGTTGCAGGCCGGAGCAGCAGGCTGGGCGTTCGGGCTGGCCGAAAATGGCGCAGCGTAAATCGTCCATCAATTGTATGCAGGGCACGCCGGCTGGCTTGCCATTCGGCATGCCGGGGATGGGGCTGGTGATGGAGGGCGCGATACAGCAGGCGGCGCAGTGGGGGCGGCAGGATGGGGGGTTACTCATGGCGCTATTTTACCGGAGGCCAGCTCGGCAGCCGCCTTTTGCGCAGGCAGGATGCCCGACGCCGTAGGTTGAACGCATAGTTGAACGCACATTTGAACGCAAAAAGGGCGCGCTTAGCCGTGCTGCGCGCCCTGAATGTTTATGCCATCGCTTCTAGCAGTGTTTCTTTCTGATGAAACGGGGCAAACCAGCACACCAGAAACGAAGGGATGGTGGCCAGCATCACAAACACGAAATAGCTGGTGTAGCCGAGTAGCTGCTGCAAGTGGCCGCTGATGACGCCGGTCACCATCATGCACAGGCCCATCAGGCCGGTGCCGAAGGCATAGTGGGTGGTGGTGTATTTACCGGGTGCCAGTTGCTGCATCAGGTAAATCATGAAGCCGACGCCGCCAAAGCCGAAAAAGAATTTTTCGATGGCGACCCCTGCGGTGATGAGCAGCAGGTTGCTCGGCTGGTAGATGCTCATCAGCAGGAAGGTGATGTTAGGGATATTGACGGCACAGCACAGCAGAAACAAGGACGGTTGCAAGCCGCGCCGCGCCAGAAACAGGCCGCCCAACAGCGAGCCGGCCAGCACCGCGATCAGGCCATAGGTGCCGTAGATAATGCCGAGCAATTCGTTGGATAAGCCCAGGCCGCCTTGGGCGACCGGATCAACCATGAAGAAGGGGCCGATTTTTTCCAGAAACCCTATGCTGAGGCGAAACAGGAAGGCAAAGGCGATCATCAGCCAGACATCGCGTTTTTGAAAAAAGGTGGCAAACGAATCCCACATGATGTGCCAGGCAGCGCTGGCGCTGGTCGGGGTGTTTTGGGCTTTGGCGCCGTCAGGCATGACACGCATGTGCCAGAACGCCATCAGGATCGTGACGCCGGCGACGATGAAAAACACGACGCGCCAGGCGTCGACCCATTCTGGCCCGAATACTTTAGGGTCATGGTGGAACACTTCGGAGTGCAGCTTGCCGCTCAGGTACACCAGGCCGCCGGAAGCAATGATGGGGCCGATGTTCCAGCTCAGGCCCTGAATGCCGCAATACAGCGATTGCGTCTTGCTGTCGAGCGAGGTGACATACACGCCGTCAGAGGCAATGTCCTGGGTCGCGCCCAGAAACGACAGGGCCCAGAACAGCAGCATCAGTATCGGCATGTAGTCAGGTAAAGACATCGCCAGCGCGACACCGAAGAAGCCCAGCCCGACCAGCATTTGTGCGCAGATGACAAAGAACTTCTTGGTTTTGTACATTTCGACAAAGGGCGCAAACAGCGGCTTGATGGTGTAGGCGAGTATCAGGTAGCTAGCGTATTCGGCCGCCTTGCCATTGTCCATGCCCATATTCTTGAACATGATGGCGGTCACACTGGTGAGTGTCATATAGGTTAAGGCCATCGTGAAGTAACCCGACGGCACCCAATATAAGGGTGATCTCTTTACGTTGCTGTCTCTTGTCTCTTGCATAAGGGCTTTCTTTTTTGATAGGTATAGTCTGTGCTATAAATTTGTTCTTGAATTGCCTGGCGGTGCGGTGCGGTGCGGATGACGATGTCTTGGACCAACTTTGTATTTAAATAAAATAATATGAAAAGGTTTTCATAAAGAGAATAGCACGAACCGATATCTGCCCATCACTATTTTTCAAGATGTGTTTGGTGCCGAGAATCCGCTCAATCAGAAGGCTGTCAAGCGGCATATTTGCAACGCTGATTTCAACCCAGGCTAGGCAGATTTAAGCAGGGGTTTTTTCAGCAGATCACGTTGGCATAAATGCTCGACCAAGGCCCGATGCGGCGGCAGATTGGCCAGCGCGCGCTGTGACATCTGGCCTATCATCTGAAACTCTTTACGCGCCTCTTCAAAGCGCGGGTAAGAGACGTGATTGGCATTGAGTGCAGTCTGAAACTCCATGCCATACAACACATATTGCCAACTGGAAGGCGGATACATTTCCAGGTCGGTGATGAAGTCGAGGCGGTGTGGCGGGCGGCAGTGCCACATTGCGAGTTTCTCCCTCAACGTCTCTGGCACCGTACTTGGGTCGGCATTGTCGATCCAGAATCGGCTATCGGTACGCTGCGTCAGGCAGTAATGCATCTTGATGAAATCAACCACCCGTTCATAGCGCTGTTTCATTAAATTATTGAATAATGTAGCCACCGGCGCGGTGTCGCCATCCAATGGAAACAGGTAGCTGATCAGGTAAGCGGCGGTTTCGATCAGCCCTATGCCGGAGGCTTCTAACGGCTCAAGAAATCCGCCCGATAAGCCCACCGCGACGCAATTCTTGACCCAATGGGTCTCGCGGTAGCCGACATTGAGCTTGAGCAACCTCGGGCTGAGCCCGGCATTGTGGGTGCCTATATAGGCGCGCAATACTTGCTCGGCGCGCGCATCGTCAGTGTGTCGGCTGGAATAGACGTAGCCGACACCGCGCCGCTGCTGCAGGCCGATATCCCAGATCCAGCCCGCCTCTTGCGCAGTCGAGATGGTGTACGAGGGAATCGGCGTGTCCGGTAGCGGGTAGGGTACTTGCACCGCCAGCGCACGGTCGGCAAAGAGCACGTCATTGAGCGTGCGAAATGGCGCGCCCAGTGCCTCGCCGATTAAGCTGGCGCGAAAACCTGTGCAATCGATATACAGATCGGCGCTGAGCGTGCCGCATTCGCGCGTCACGACCGCATCTATGGCACCGTTTTCATCGAGTATGACCCGTTCGACGGTTGCCAGCACGTGCGCGACCCCGAGGGATCTTGCATGCTCGCCCAGCAAGGTGGCAAAACGCCCGGCATCGAAGTGATAGGCATAGTTCATCGGGCCTAAAAAGTCACCATCATCAAGGCGCTTAGGGCCGTGGGATGCATCGGCGACGTATTTTTGCATCGTGGCAGCTTGGGCAAACGGAACCTCTTTGCCGGCCGCGCCTTGCAGCCAATAGGGCAGCAATTCAGGGCCACCTTGCCGTTGGCTGGGCATACTGAAAGGGTGAAAATAATGGTCGATTCCGGCTGCGCCGCGCGGCCGCACCCAGTCGACGAATTGGATGCCTTGCTTAAAAGTGGCATTGCATTCACGCACGAAGTGCGCTTCATCGATGCCAATCGCCGCCAGTGTGCCGCGGATAGACGGAAAAGTGCCTTCGCCGACACCAATGATGCCGATCTCCTTGGATTCAACCAGCGTTATTTGCACGCCTTCACTCGCGGCAGTGCCGAGAGTGCGGGCCAGAAAGGCGGCAGTGAGCCAGCCGGCGGTACCTCCGCCAACGATCAATACTTTTTTAATGGGCTTCATGGAGTGTGATTCCTTAGTCAAGTAGGGGGGTGAAGGCGTGCGGGGAACGAGTGAGTAGATAAAAAATTCAATATAAACAGTGACTTATAGGATGTCGGTAATTGTTGTTTGACGTATGTGAAACCCTCGTCGTTTGTTAAATCAACAATCATCGTGTAGCGACGTGGCGAATTCGCAACAGGGCTAAGTAATAAGCCGACAATAAAGTCACGACTATTTTTTAAATTGACATCGAGATTAAAAAATCTGTATTATGAAATCGGTTTCAAAATATGAAATCGTTTTCAAACATAATACTAACATCATCGGATATATGCCGATGAACCTATCGAGCACAGGAGACATATGAAAGTTCGCACCCCCAAGTCACGGAGAATAGTGGGCTCCCCGATTCAATTGGCTATTCTTACCCTTATCGCTGGTACTCACTCCGTGTATGCGCAAGAGCCGCCGGCGCAATCAGCCCAAACAGCCCAATCAGCCCAATCAGCCCAAATAAAAGCGGCGACCGATTCTGCGGCCATCGCAGAGGTCATCGTGACAGGGACCAAGCGCGCCACCTCACTGCAGCGCACTCCGGTGGCGATCACTGCACTCAATTCAGTTGCACTGGACGACGCCCATATCCAGACCATACAAGATGTGGTCAATCTGGTTCCCGGTTTTTCCGCGACGGCGCAAGGTGATCATGGCGTCATCACCATGACACTGCGCGGTGTCGGTAACGATAGCGCCAAGACCGAATATGCCGATCCCGAAGTGGCTTCGTTTGTCAACGGTATCTATTCGCCGCGCCCGGAAGGCGCGACCTCATTGCTGTTCGATCTGGAAGGGATAGAAGTGCTGCGTGGGCCGCAAGGTACGCTTTGGGGGCGCAATGCGTCGGTCGGGGCGATCAATATGCAGACCGCTAAACCTATCATCGGCGAAAGTTCCGGTAATGTTGAAGGCGGCGCTGGCAGCTATAACCGTCTCGGTGTGCGCGGCGCTTTCAATGTCCCGGTGAGCGACAGCATGGCTTTGCGTTTTGCGTATGTGAATGAAAAGCATGATGGCTATGTTGACTATCAAACTTTGCCGCAAATTTCGATTGCCAGCCAACAAGCGGCGTATGCCGCATCCAATAGCGGCAGTCTGACGGGTTTTCAGGCGCTCAACCCGAATCTGTTCGTTGCCAACGGCCCCAAGTATGGGGCGCAAAGCCAAAGTGCGGCGCGCTTGAGCATGCTCTGGAAAACGACTTCCGCCTTGACCTGGAATCTGTCCTACGAAAAATACATTGATCGCGGCACGCCTGGCATGAATCTGATGCAAACGCCACGCGCCGGCCAGAAGTTGTGGTCAGCACTGATCGATACGGCCCCCTACGTTGAGCGCGATTCAGATGCGATCCGCAGCCGTATCGACCTGGCGATCGGCGACTCGATGTCCCTCGCTTACATCGCGGGCTATTCGAAATTTAGCGGTTCCTCCAGATACGACCAGGATGGCGGTGCCACTGTTCCGACCAGCTTTGCCACCGGTGGCAGCCACCAGGAAAACAATACGGTGTCGTCCAACTACAGTAATTACAGCCATGAAGTGGAATTGCAATCGACGGGGAAACGTGACATTGACTGGTTGCTCGGTTTGTACTATGCGGCAGAAACCAACGACATCCGTTTTGATATCCCTATCATGAACGGCACCCAGCAAGGCACCGTGGGCTGGCAAGGGTCGTTCATCCAGCCTAAGGAAACCGTCGAATCGTCAGCGGTGTTCGGTCAGGCCACCTGGAATGCGACAGAGAGCCTGCACCTGACCGGCGGCTTGCGGTATACCAGCGATAAGCGCGCCAATATCGGCGGCAATGGCTATACCTGGAATTACGATGCAAGCGTACCGCAAACACCGCTCAATCCGCACATTAACCCTACCGTTGCCGGACAAGGCTATAGCCCAAGTAATCCTTCTAACGACGGCACTTACAGCGGCAATAAAACGACGGGTCTGGCGCGGCTCAGTTACGATCTGGATAAAAATAACATGATTTATGCCAGCTACTCGACTGGCTACAAGTCAGGTGGACTGCAAGATGGCGGCAAGATCTATGGTGCTGAAACGCTGACCAACTATGAAATCGGCAGTAAGCATACTTTGCTTGACGGCACCGTCAAAATTAACAATGCCCTGTTTTACGAAAATTTCAAAGGCTTCCAGTTCAGCGCGCCGGTGACCAATCCTGATGGTTCGCATACCCTGGCGACCAGTAATGCAGAAGGCGCGAAAATCACTGGATTTGAAACGGAAATCGCTGCGAAATTGACCAAAGACGACAAGATTCAAGTGTCTTTGGCTTATACCCCTAAGGCCAAGCTGGGTAAGCTGATCGGTGGCTCGAATGATTATGCATTGCCAAAATGTGTCGCAGATCCGACCATCAGCACTTGCGTCGATGTGTCTGGTTTTAAAATGCCGCACACCCCGAAAATTCAGGCGCAGTTCCAGTATCAGCATACTTTTCATGTCAATGGCGACGCTACGCTGACACCGCGTATCAGTGTCCATTACGAGTCTGAGAGCGGGCTGAGCGTCTTTAGCGATTATTTTGGCGCGCCCGATAAGCAGGCCGCCTATGCACGTACCGATCTCGGTCTGCGTTATGCCGCTGGCAAATTTTATATCGATGCTTTCGTGCGCAACGTCAGTAATGGCAACATCAAGACGAGTGCTCAAAATGGCTTTGGTGTCTGGCAAGCGCAATATCTGGCACCACGCATCGTCGGTTTTAACGCGGGTGTCGAATTCTAAGACGCCGTTATAAAACAGTTCTGCCTGGCTGATAAAAAACCTCTTCATTGCCGGAGAGGTTTTTTTTATGACGCAATCGGGAGTTGGCTGAGCTAAATCAGGCTGGTACAGACGGTTTCTACATCACGCTTTTAAAAAGATTGATTCATGCATCCCACAATGAATGTCACTGAAATTTTCCTGATCGCGATGACGATTATCTTTACCGTGCCCTATTTAATCTGGCGGCTGGGCAGAACGGATTATTGGGCGCCGTTAGTCGTGGTGCAGATCATTACCGGCATTTTGCTGGGGCCCGGCGTGCTTGGGGCGATTTTCCCTGGCGACTACCAATTCATTTTCAACCCGCAGGTGATCGCTGCCCTCAATGGCATCGCCTGGTGGGCCGTGATGGTTTTTGTGATGATTGCCGGTATTGAGCTCGATCTCAAAAAAATGTGGCAATACAAGCGCGAGAGCGGTATTACTGCCGGTTTTGCACTCGGTGTGCCATTGGTATTTGGCTCTGCGGCCGCAGTATTTTTGCTTTACTTTAGCGATGGCTGGATGGGACCCGGCGCTTATACATGGCAGTTTATTCTTGGCGTTGGCATGTCCTGCGCGGTCACGGCGCTGCCGATTTTGATACTGCTGATGGAAAAACTCGATATCTTGCGCCAGCCGATTGGCCAGCGCATTTTGCGTTATGCCAGCCTCGATGACGTCGCCATTTGGGGCGTGCTGGCGCTGATATTGTTGGATTGGAATCGTGTTGGCCGGCAAGGCATGTTCTTGCTAGGCTTCGCCTTGGCAAGTTATTTGTTTCGCCGGATGATGCTGAAATTAGCAGAGGTCGACCGCTGGTATGTCGCATTTATCTGGTTGTCGGTATGCGCTTACTTTGCCGATTGGTCAGGTTTACATTTTATGGTCGGCGCCTTCCTTGCCGGCATGGTGATGGATGGCGACTGGTTTCACCAGCCGGACATGGATAAGCTGCGCCATTTTGTCCTGATGATAATGATGCCGGTGTTCTTCCTCAGTACCGGCCTGCGTACCAACTGGCAGGTCGGCGGCGCAACGGTCTTTGTGGCGGCGGGCGTGTTGTTGCTGGCATCGGTTGCCGGCAAGCTGGCCGGGCTCCATGCAGCAGGTAAAATTCTTAAATGGGATAAAGGGGAAGCGTCGATCATCGGCTGGTTGCTGCAAACCAAGGCCCTGATCATGATTATTTTTTCCAACGTGTTACTGGATAAACAAATCATTACCAGCGAAACCTTCACCGCCTTGCTGATCATGGCGGTACTCAGCACCATGTTGACGGTACCGGTGGTCGCACCAAAACTTCAAAAAATGAAGCAGCGCATCTTTCGCACCAACTAGATGTCGTGGGTGGAGAGACGCGCCGGTGTCCTGCCTTACCTGTGGGCGGTAAATTTTATCGGATAGATGCCAATCCGCTTATTTTGCGGCAAACGCTTGTTGCAAATAACGGTTGATATCACTCGATTCATACAGCCACTTGGCGGTGCCGTCTTCGTTGCTGATCTTTAAGCAAGGCACTTTCGGGCTGCCGCCTTGCGCCAGCAGCGCCTGACGGTTTACGGTCGAATTCTGTGCGTCTCGCAATTCCACCTTCAGTGACAGACGGCGCATTTCCTGACGTACCTTGATGCAAAACGGGCAAGTGTTGAACTGATACAGCGCCAGATTTTGGCAGGCGGTATCGACGCGTGCTTGTTCGGCGGCAGTGCGTACCACGCCTTGTGGCCGGGTCAGGCGTTCTTTGAGCAACATGACTGGGCCAAGAATGGCGCGCAATAATCTAAAAAATAGTTTCATCGGTACTCTCGATAGTAGATGCCTGGTGACAAGCGGGGAAGGCTGGCATTGTACGCGACAAGGCGGCTTAGTTGCCGATATCGGCGTGGACGCCGAAGGCAAAAATAAGAAAATAGTTGGCGCTTAGCACTTCCTGGCATTGTTCATCCTGGGAAAATGGCGTGGCGAGTGTGGATGTACCGTACGGCAAAAGCACGCTGTTCTGAACGCTTGATACATATCAAATAAGACATAAAATTTCTTGAAATAGTTGAAAAAACGTCTATCTTTAAGCAGGACGACCATGAGCTTAGAGCGCGTGGCGCATGGCGTATTTTTCTCAACTTAGATAGGAGAACAGCATGACTGCATTGATCAATCGAGGTCATATTTTTGACGATTTCTTTCGCGATATCGCACCGGGGTTTTATGTCAAACCTTTACATGGCGATCCCTTGCCTTCGCCAAACCAGATCAAAATTGATGTCAAAGAGACCGACAAGGCTTACACCGTCCACGCCGAAGTGCCCGGTGTCAGTAAAGAAGAGATTAATGTTTCAGTCGATGGCAATGTCGTGACATTACGCGCCGAAATCAAGCAAGAAGACCGCACCGGCGACGATGAAAAGATGCTGCGCAGTGAGCGCTACTATGGCGAGATATCACGCAGTTTTCAGCTGCCGGTGGATATCAATAGCGCAGATGCTACTGCCAAGTATGACAATGGTGTGCTGACGCTGACATTGCCTAAAAAGCAGGTGGCAGGCGGCGTCCAAAAACTCAGAATCGACTAAGGCTTGCGTTGCGTCACTATTTGATGAGGACAAGGGCTAGCGTTCGCATTTGCATAAAAACATGCGAACGCTGATGCTAGCCCTTCATGCTGCTGATTCCTGTTCCGGCAAATAAAAAAAACCGCCGCAGCGGTTTTTTTTACATTTGAGGCAATTAGGCTTTTTTTGCCTTGCGCATCAAAGCTAGTCCCAAAAAGCCTAAACCAAACAATAAAATCGAGGCTGGCTCAGGAACGGTAGTTTGTGCCGAAATTTTGGTAGAGAAGTAAGCGATATCATTTGAGTTTGCATCGCCAGCCCAGATCCAGTTTGCGGAACTGGAAACACCAGATTGGAAACCCCATGGGCCAACACTATTCACACCCAAATTCACCAGGGGGCTGTTGGTTGCACCCCAGCCGCTATTATTGCCGTTCCAGTTACTGGTGTTGCTAGTGAGCGTGGTCAGGGTATTGGAGAAGGCATGATCGCTGCCCGTCAGGGAAAAACCGCCCAGAAAACCGGCGATGCCACCTTGATCATAGGCATAAATATGCAAAAAATAATCCGTGCCCGCATTTAAGCTGGTCGTGTCGGTAAATGTAAATCCCCAGTTGTTGCCGGCACCAAAGCTGCTGCCTTGTACGCTGTCATTGGTAGAGATGTATATTTGATAACCATTGTCGACGTTAGTTTTAGCTGTTAACAGAGTCGCTGAGGCGCTAGACGTAGTCAATAGAGCAACGCAGGCTAGCGTCGATAGCAGCAACAGGGATTTGAACTTTTTGATCATTTTAAGTGCTCCTAAATAATGCCGTGGTTAATGGAGGGATTTTTGCATGCTCACGTCTGTTTTGATGAGCGGCCCTCAGATGCTGCAGTAGATAAATAGCAATTTCTTTAAGGAAGCTTAATTCCAAAAAATAATTTACACATAGCAATTTTTATGCCTAGAAATGTTTTCTGTTAGAAATCAATGACTTATGGAAATAGCAGGAATATCAGTGCCGGCATGTGTAAAATTTCTCGACAAAAAAACGGCCAGAACGGTGTTAGCGGTTGCAGTTGCCTGGCATCGATTTTTTGAATCTATTTTGCCGGAATACGTTCCAGCACCGCCAGCAGCAGCGTCCAATACTGGCCAACGGTCATAATGTTGACCATTTCATCCGGGCCATGCGGATAACGGATGGTCGGGCCGATCGACACCATGTCCAGCTTGGGATAATTCTGTTTAAACAGGCCGCATTCCAGGCCTGCGTGGATCACCATAATTTCCGGTTCTTTTTGGTAGATGCTTTCATAGGTGTTTTTGACGATAGACATTACCGGCGAACTGGTGTCCGGCTTCCAGCCCGGGTAGCGGCCAGAAAAGGTGAGATTTGCCTGCGCCAAGTCGCTCAGTGATTGCAACATGCCTTCGATGTTTTCACGCCCCGTATCGATCAGCGAGCGGATCAGACACAGTATCGTGACGCTGTTGTCATGGGTGTTGATCACGCCGAGATTCAATGAGCTTTCTGTGACGCCGACGATGTCGTCACTCATGCGTATCACCCCATTCGGACAGCTATTGAGCAAATTGATCAACGTCTTTTGCGCTACTGGCTGCATGGTTTGCGCTGGCGCTGTACAGCTATTCAACGTCAATTGCAGTGCCGGCTCGGCAGTCGCCAGCTCGGCATGCAAAATGCCCTGATATTGCGCGACGCGTTGCTGCAACAGCTCTGCCATATTGGCCGGGACGGTAAAGCTGCATTGCGCTTCACGCGGAATCGCATTCCGCAGCGAGCCGCCAGTAATCTGGCTCAGTGCCATACTTAGCTCGCCAGCGTGACCGGCCAGAAAGCGCGCGAGTAATTTATTCGCGTTGCCACGGCCCAGATGGATATTTACGCCTGAATGCCCACCCTTTAAACCCGCCATGCCGAGCGTGAACGCCAGGTGAGCGCTGTCTGCTGGCTGCCATTGCAGCGGCAAGCTAATCTCCGCATCGACGCCACCGGCGCAACCCATGTAGATTTCGCCTTCTTGTTCAGAATCGGTATTGATCAGAATTTCTGCTTCCAGCATGCCCGGCTGCAAGCCAAATGCACCGGTCATGCCTGCTTCTTCATCGACGGTCAGCAATACCTCCAAAGGGCCATGCCTGATATCGTCAGCGCCCAGTATCGCCAGTGCCGACGACATGCCGATGCCATTGTCTGCACCCAGCGTCGTACCTGTCGCTTTGACCCATTCGCCATCGATCCACGGTTGAATCGGATCGGTCACAAAATCATGCTGCTTATCGGCGTTCTTCTGCGGCACCATATCCAGATGGGCCTGAAGCACGACGATTTTTCTGTCTTCCATGCCCGGTGTTGCCGGCTTACGAATAATCAGATTGCCGACCTGATCGACCACTAGCGCCAGCCCGCGATCTTTGGCCCAGGATTGGATAAACTGGCTCAATGCCTGTTCGTGTCCGGACGGATGCGGAATCGCACAAATCTGTTCAAACCATTGCCACAAAGGCTGAGGGAAAAGCTGATGGATGTTGGGTGCAGTGGTCACGATAGATATCCGGTAAAGCCCATGTCAACGCACAGAGGGGCAGAGGGCGGCAAGTTTAGCATAGACAATTGCCAAGAATAGCGACCCTACGGTTTCCGTCTGTCGCTCTTAACGACAATACGTGCTGACATCGCGCTCTGCGATCATGCGGTCATTGGTATCGGTCTTCGCGCCGTTAGAATGCACCGCAGTGCCGTTATTGATCTTGCGCGCAAGATCACAGCGCGATGCGTTGGTTTCTGGCTGGTTTCGATCCGACGTTGGTCTGGCCGGCGTCGCCACAGATGACCGGTGCGTTTGCTCAAGCTGGTTTTGTACCAGCCGCCGCTTGAATTCCTGCTCTTGTTCTTGCCAATTCTGCGTCGAGGAGATTGCCGCCTGCATCGGTTTAGACCGGATTTTCATCTCTTCAGCTTTGCCTTTGCCTGCATCATCCTTATTTTCAGAATAATGCGTTTGCCCATTGGCATCTACCCATTTGTATATTTCTGCATGGCCTGGTGGCGTCAACGCCAAGGCCAGGAATGCACTCAATGCACCTTGCGTGAATACCGAATTTTTTTTGTTCATGTCGTCGTTAGTTTCTGCTACAGAGAGATTTTCAGGAAACGGGATTCGCGCGCGTTGTCAATTGCCGCGCCATTTTATGGCCGAATTTTGCGTTGTCGTATCGATAATGTCAATCAGATCGACGATGACGTTTTCGGATGTGACATTTTTCTCAAGCGTTGCTAGACGGCGCGATGTGCCCCCTGCGATATAAGCACATTAAGTTGCTACCCTTGCTAGACGGTTAAGCGTATTCGTCGATTTGGGTGCCCAGTGTCCCGCCTACGGCACTGGTCGACGCAGAAGCGGCAGTTGTGGCGGTTTTGCTGACGCTCATGGCTTGTTTTGATGCGCCGCTCTCGGTTGACTGGCTTTTTTCAGATTTTAGCTGGGCAATGCGCGCTTCCAGCTCGGCAATCTGCGCCTTGATCTGCTGAACCACCTTAGCCCCGGCTTCGGTCGTGGCATTTTTCTCCGCCTTGACCAATTGTTTCTGCAAACCCACTAACTGCTTTTCCAGTGCCGCGATCTGGGATGCGTTGCTCGTACTAGCACTGCCTGAAACACTCAATGCGGATGAATTGATTGCGCTGACCATCATGCTTCCTTTCACTGTAGGGCTGGAGGATGCCATTCCTCACATAAATGGCACTTACACCATTCTTCTAATTTCATTATAGGCAGCTACGCACGATAGAAAAGGGCAGAAAGGTAACAGGAGGTAAAGCTGTATCCGTGTAGTCGGGTACGATAGAAAGAAAATCGTCCGCGCAGTATTCATGCGCCTCGTGGCACGATATTGGCCTGCAAGCCGCATAGGTATTGCGTGTGAGTGTTTTGCGTATGAGTTTTAGCAGGATACGCCATGCGCACTGGTGGGACCAGATCGACAGTGGGTAGCGGGCGGTGTCGGTGTGCGTGATGCGCATACTTCTCCGGCTAGAAATGGTGAAATGTCTGAACTAATTTTCATTTTTTAAACATATTTAGAACATTCACTGATACGAATAAAATAAATGGTATATTGATATGTTTTTAAGTCAATCCTACTTGTTTATTTCATATTTAATTTTTAAGAGAATGTTTTGCAAAATATCTTCCGCGGCTTTTTAAGTAGAAATAGCATGGCATCGATAGTTCAGCCATGTTTTAGACCAGTTAAGGCGAAAATAGGGATGATGAGTTCGTTACTTAATAGTGCAAAAATACAATGCACGCATTGCCACAGTGTGAACATTCGCAGATCAAAGTGGGTGTCGCATGCTGAAAAAAAATCTTACCCGGAAGGCTCGCCCTATCGTTGCCTCGATTGCTCAAAACGATTTATTGCCGATAAAGAAGCCAGTCATTTGACTGAAAGAAACCTCTTCTTAACTCGACTATTCCTGGCGGCGATCTTGCTGGTCGGGGGCGTGGTTTTTTTATTCTTTCTACTTGAAAATAGTGCTAAAAATTACCCTCAGCAAAGCGGTTTTGCGTCTGTCAGTTCAGCAGAAAATAATTCGGCACGAATGAAAGCCGCTGAAAGAGGTGATGCGCAGGCCCAATTCGAGCTAGGTCAGTCCTTGTTGCAAACCTTTAACGGCAACCCCGAAGAAACTGCCGTTGCCGTGCGCTGGCTACGTAAATCGGCCATCAGCGGCAATACCGATGCCATGGTAGCGCTCGGACGTTTATCGAAGACCGGAGTAGGGGTTTTGCAAAGCTACGTCCAAAGCCTCGACTGGATACAAACGGCAGCATATAAAGGCAATCCTGAAGGCATGCTGGAACTGGGGCGGTTATATCGCGATGGCGTCGCCGTTCCGAAGGACTCAGTACAGGCGTATATCTGGCTTAACCGCGCGGCAGCAATGCAAAACCGTATTGCCGCTCTGGAGCGCGACCTCATCGCAGGCAGTTTAACGGCTGAAAAATTAAAAGAGGCGCAAAGCCTATCTTCAGTAGAAGCACCGAAAAAATAGCAATAGATGCGCATCGGGTAGGCAATGCCAATGAAGGGTCGCTGAAGCAGGGCGCTTTCACGCCTTTTTTACGTCTATAGCGCGTTTGCTCGTTACAATAGCCGTTTTTACCAGATGGCCTTCACGCGATGCATCCCTATCAAACCAATCCCTCCGCCTTGCTCAATCATGCGGGCTTAAATTGTCATGCGGTGTTTGATATGGCCTCGCTCCCGCCTGACCTACGCGCGCGGCTGGTGGCAAGTTGCCCGCAAGCGGCAAGCTACCGGCAACTGATCTTAATCGGCCATGGCGGCACCGCGTTTTGGCAAGCACTGCAAGCATCCGGCCGGGATTTTACACGCAATGACATTGGGCATCCGGTGGATGACTTTACCGTATCCATCGTGCAGGAATATTTGCAGTCAGAATTTGCCGGCAGCGCCTACGAGATTATTTACCCGGGCAGCTACACGGTCAGCCTGCAAGAGCTGGGCAAGCTGGCGGGCTGGCATCACCCGTCGCCGTTTATGGTCGGGATTAATCCCACCTTCGGCTCCTGGTTTGCCTATCGCGCGGTAGTGCTGGCCAACACCGATTTACCCGTCACTACGCCTGTGCACACTGCATCGCCGTGTGCCAGCTGCGTAGCAAAACCCTGCATCAGCAGCTGCCCGGCAGCTGCCTTGGACAACGGCCAGTTTAACCTGCCCAAATGTATCGGCTACCGGCAGCAAGCCGATTCAGCCTGTAAAAACACCTGCATGGCCCGCGTCAGTTGCCCGGCAGGCAGCGAGCATCGTTACAGCGAGGCGCAAATCCATTACCATTATGGGCGTTCGATGCAGGTGATAGACGCGTTCAAAGCGGGGTAGAAAGCGTAGCCGTAGGGTGCGCCATGCGCACCGTTTCAACAATCGCAAAACTCTATTCTCCAAAAGCGCCATCAACATCGGCACTGATTCCCCACTCCGGCGCTAGCAAGCCTTGCTCGACATAGCGATGAAAAGTTGAATGCGGCCAACCCCGCGCACGTTTCACCAACCCATGCTTGACCGGATTCCAATGAATGTAATCGACATGGCTAGCGAAATCATTGTCATCGCGGATTTGATGTTCCCAAAAGCGTCGCTGCCAGATCGAAGATTCATTTCTTTGCGTGCGTGATGCAGACAAATCTTCAACGCCAAAATCATCAGCGCAAGTTTGCGAAACCATGCGTTTGATCATAGACCAACGAACGGAGAAATTGACATCTCCCTCCGGCAAGGTCCAGATACAATGCAAATGATCGGGCAGTAATACCCAAGCGTCGATCTCGAAAGGATGGGTGAGGCGGGTGTTTTGTATCGCCATACGCAATGCATGGCGCAATGATTCAGCTGTCAAAATCGGCCGACGACGAAAGCTATTCACGGTGAAAAAATACGTGCCACCAGCGATATTTGAACGTCGGTAATTGGGCATCAGCGAGATATGAAAATAGAAAATAACAGCCTGCCTTGAACGCAGTGAATCGTCAATGTTTAAAAAAAGAATCCACAACAGCGACACGCCTCACAGCAGAAAAAAGCGCGCAGACATTACGTGCCTCGTAGGGTGCGCCATGCGCACCAATGGTTCAAGATCAACAGCGGAAATTATTGGTGAGAATACGTTTAGATTGTGCGCATGGCGCACCCTACGAGCTACCTACGTGCGGTCAGCACGAGATCGCAATAACGCAATAACGACGCGCTTCGTAGCACGATATTGCCCTGCAAGCCGCATGGGTATTGCGTGACATGTTTTAGAAAGTAGGGTGCGCCATGCGCACCGGTAGTTCAATAACAAAGGATGTAGCTTGCAGTGTGTAAGCGTGAACGGCGCGCCATGTACACCGATGGTTCAAGATCAACAGCAGATAATTTTCGAAGCGTATCGATTCAAACGGTGCGCATGGCGCACCCTACGAGGTACGCACGTTACGCTTGCTGGTCCTACATGGGCGATGATTTTAAATTTTTTTGCTCGTGGATGAAGGAGGAAAAAATCCCAAGCGCTGTGCTTTCTCAACCGCTTCGACTACCGCTTGTTTAACCACTTTATTTAGCTCAGCCGTATCACGCAATTTTTCTGTGATGGTGTTACGTGATGGCGTTAAATTGTTTGAATTTTGTTCCATGATGCTTCCTCAAAAATAGTTGCAGCTTGATTGTCACATCCTTCGGCGATCAATATCGGATCGGCCAATTCTGAATTGTCGAACAGACTCCATTCGTCCGCCAACGGCAAATACAAATTACGGAAATTTTGTATGCTACGTGCATAGCGCCGCTCTATCACATCGTCAGGTATATGATGCCCACCCATTTTTACCCGCAAGGACACGCGCTGCTTCGCAAGTTCCACACTATTGATCCAGACAAAACAAAGACCAACATGATAACCCTGTGATTTGAGTCTTTTCAAAAACACCGAAAATGTACGACTCGATAGGGTCGATTCAAACGCAAAGCTCTTACCCGAAGCCGCCAACTCATCCAGGCGACGCAACATGATACGCCCCGCCTCAAACGCCGCACCTTCAGGATTAAACGCCGACAAACCCGCCGCGATCTGATCCGCATTCACAAAATCCGGCACCTCCAGATAATCACGCAAGACCAAAGGCGCGATGGTGGATTTGCCAGCACCGTTGGGACCACCGATGACGATTACGTGGGGTTGTGACATGGTTAGCTGAATTCCTTTTGTCGATGATGCTTGAGTAGCTACGCTATTGATTTTACCTAGTGCGCCTTACGGCCTCGCGCAGTATCCATGCGCCTCGTGGCAGCATTTAGGCCTGCAAGCCGCAGCGGCATTGCGCAAAGTGTTTTAAATGTAGGGCGGGTGAAACCCGCAAAAAAACACCGATAAGCTGCGCGGGTTTCACCCGCCCTACATGGCTTAAGAAAGTGAAATGCTATGCTGCTCTCCATTGCGAAACTTTTTTAGCTCATCAATAAGTTCTTGGGAATATTTTCGGAAGCTAGATTTGTTGCCTGAGCGAATTTCAACATGATATTTATTGTCGCTAGCTTTCACATCAATAGCTTCGTCTTCTTCTTTTATTTTTTCTAATAACTGATTCGCCCCATTCCAATTCGGAAATCCTAGTTGAATCCCAACAGCTGTCAAAGTAAATGGATGAGTGATATTGATTTGCGAAGATTCACTAAGATTTGCTAATCCTAGTAATTTTGAGAAACTTTCATCGGATTCAACAGCATGCTGTAGCGTTGTAAAATCGATTTCAATTTTTGATTTTGGAAGATTGCATCTAACTAAATCATGAGTTCTGGCCATGAGCGCTCGAAGTAATTTTGTATCGACTTTTGCAAGTGCTTCTCCACTTGCAAAAGCCTGAAAAACCCATGAAAAATCATTTGCAACAATTGACTTTAATCGCAAATTTCTATCGCCATTTACAGCGATAACTTTTTCAGTCGCGGGAAACACGTCATCTGTAACCTCAGGGTTCCACTCAAGAATATATATATTCGGAATTAGATCGTATTTGCCATCAATCATCTGATCAATGTCGTAAAGAATACTTTTAATATTTGGATCTTCTGCACTGTATCCAATGAATAGAAGCGGGTGCTCAGCGAAATAGGTAAGTAATTTTGCACTTAAATATTGCTTTTTTGATTTAAAAAGGTCGTAATCCGACGAGGTTAATACCAATGTTGAAGGATCTGAAACACAACCATGTATTTTAAATATTTCTCCAATGCTCAAGTAACTTTTTCGAAGTATTTTTTGTCCAATAATCGTTTCATAATTTGGGAAAATTTGTTCCAACAATTGATCGTAATTTGTGGTGACGACAGCATGAGGGTTGATGTTTTTTAATAGAGCTAGTTCTTCACCGTACGCACCATTTGATAAAGTCAAGGTGTCGAGAGGTAATATTTTTTTGAAGAGTTCAGATACTTGATGTTTTAGATAAATGTTTTTATTGAACTCATTTGAGAATAAATGTTCTGGAAAATTGCCCTTACCTTCCGACCAAGCCCATTCACTAAAAAGCTCAGAAAAGACCTCACCTATTTTTATAGGGTCTTGTAAGGACTGCACATAATACGCGAATTCCTTTTCAATCTTTGGGCAGATTTTTTTCATTTCTCCTAGTAGTTCAAGCCAATTTGGAGCTCCGAAGTATCTTTTTGAAAGACCAGAGCCAACAAATAAAATTGGTTGGCAACCACCATGTTGAAGAGTTTCTCGAATGTCTTCGGAGTAGTATTCGACGTAATCTCCGTACTTCCGTTTCATTTGTTCACCCTAAGCTAAATTTTAACGCGGTAACGCGGGCTGCAAAGCCCAACATCTATTCATGACCGATAAAGATGTTGGGCTGGTAGAGCGCTAGCCCAACCTACAAAAGAAGCTCAAACTGCGCTTACTTCCCCCAACTATCCTTCAAAGTAGTAACCCGATTAAACACCGGCTTACCAGCCACTGAATCAACCCGATCAGCAACAAAATAACCATGCCGTTCAAACTGGAAACGCTCGTCTGGCATAGCGGCTGACATGCCGGGTTCCAGGTAGGCTTTGACCACTTCCAGTGCATTTGGATTGAGCAAGGCCATGAAGTCTTTGCCGCCGGCATCGGGATTCGCGTCGGTAAATAATCGGTCATACAAACGCACTTCGGCTTCCAGTGCGGTCGCTACGCTGACCCAGTGGATATTGCCTTTGACTTTGTAGTTGGCGCTGCCTTCGGTGCCGGATTTGCTATCGGCGAAGTAGTTGCAATGGACAGCTGTGATCACACCGTTTTCGTCCTTGTCGCAGCCCGTGCACTCGACTACGTAGCCGTAACGCAGGCGCACTTTGTTGCCTGGGTAGAGGCGGAAGTAGCCTTTGCTTGGCTCTTCCATGAAGTCATCCGCTTCTATCCAGACTTCTTTGCTGATCGGGAACAGGCGCAAGCCGCGTTCCGGGTGGTGCGGGTGGACTGGCGAGCTGCATTCGACGGTTTCGCCTTCGGGGAAATTGTCGATGATGAGTTTGAGCGGGCGCAGTACGGCGGTGGCGCGTGGGGCCTTTGGGTCGAGATCTTCGCGCAGGCAGCCTTCCAGCGTGCTGTAGTCGATCCAGCCGTCTGAACGCGTCACGCCTATGCGTTCGCAGAAACTTTGTATCGCCTCAGGTGTGTAGCCACGGCGGCGTATGCCGACGATGGTAGGCATGCGCGGGTCGTCCCAGCCGCTGACGATGTTTTCTTCTACCAGCTGGCGCAGTTTGCGCTTGCTGGTGACGACATAAGTCAGGTTGAGGCGGGCGAATTCGTATTGCTGCGGTACCGGTTGCTTGAAGAACCCGCCTTCTGCGGCGCGGGCGATGATCCAGTCGTAGAAAGGGCGGTGATCCTGAAACTCTAGCGTGCAGATCGAGTGCGTGATGTTTTCTATCGCGTCTTCCAGCGGATGCGCGTAGTCGTACATCGGGTAGATGCACCAGGCGTCGCCCGTACGGTGATGATGCGCGTGGCGGATGCGGTAGATGGCCGGGTCGCGCAGGTTCATGTTGGGCGATGCCATGTCTATCTTGGCGCGCACGATGTGTTCGCCGCCCTGGAATTCGCCTGCCTTCATGCGGCGCAATAAGTCCAGTGACTCAGCAGAAGAGCGATCGCGGAAAGGCGAGTTGACGCCGGGTTTGCTGAAGTCGCCACGGTTGGCTGCCATGTCTTCGGCCGATTGGCTGTCGACATAGGCGTAGCCGGCGGTGATCAGGTATTCGGCAATCGCATAGAATTTGTCGAAATAGTCGCTGGCAAAGTACAGGTGATCGCCAGTAGGGTCGTTCCAGTCGAAGCCCAGCCATTTGACGCTGTCCATGATGGTGTCGACGTATTCCTGATCTTCTTTTTCTGGATTGGTATCGTCAAAGCGCAGATGGCAGACGCCGGCGTAATCGCGTGCCAGGCCGAAGTTCAGGCAGATGGATTTGGCGTGGCCGATATGTAAATAACCGTTAGGCTCAGGCGGAAAGCGCGTGATGACGCTGGGCAGGCCGTCGCGCGTGTATTTGCCTTCGGCGAGGTCGTTGTCAATGATGTTGCGCAGGAAGTTGGACGCCGGTGTCGCTGCAGCTGGCGCCGCTTTTGCTTTTGCGTCTGTATTTTTGATGTCGTTGCTCATGTTGTTGCTCATTGCGTGTGCATTCAGAAAGTAATGTGATGACAAGCATTTTACCGTAGCGCAGGGCTGTGGCGGCGCTGGCGTGTGGTGCTGATGAGATTTATCCGGTGTTTGGACATCAATTAACGATTTTTTTGTTATGCAAGCAGTTTCTAGCACGCGCAGTATCGGTTTTTAATACTCGTTGAGTATCTGCCGCAAACGGTGAAATAAGGTTTTTAATGGATGCGTTATAGGCAAAATCGGCTTTGTATACAAGATGCTTTAAGGCATCTGTAAAAAATAAAATAAGGAGAGCTAAGATGAGTCAACACTGCAAACGCGCCGCATTGATGGATGCCGCTGATTTCGGTTTATTGCATTATGGTCAAGTTGATCCTCTGATTCATTTTTTGGAAGAGCGCGCAAAAAAATCTGGCGCAATCCGTTTTAATGGCACCACAGTATTGCTTTATTTAGGCGGGATGCTGGCGATTGCCGCATGCAGCCTGTTTAGCACGCTGGCGGTAGAAAAATGGGGCATGCCGGTCTTGCTCGATATGAGTTTGATTTATCTGTTATTTGCGATAGGTATGGCGACCTGGTTGGGGCAGCGCGGCCAGGCGGTCGCTGCCGGTATTTTTGCCACCCTGGCGATTGCCTTGGTGCCGCTGGCGGTCTTTGCACTGCAGCATGTGTTGGGTTTTTGGGCTGATGCGAAGAATGCCGAGCATTACAGAGATTTTCATCGCTGGATAGACTGGCGCTGGATGATGATGGAATTGTCTACTTTGCTGATCGGTGCGCTGATGCTGTGGCGTTTTCGTTATAGTTTTCTGGTGATGCCGATCGCTGTTACCTTGTTTTACATGGGAATGGATATCGTCCCTGCTTTGCTGATGCAGGGCGATATTGGCCTGTTCAGCGATGCTGCCTGGATGCTGCGTAAAAAGATCACCCTGGTGTATGGCGTGTTGATGCTGTTGCTGGCGCTGACGGTGGATTTACGTTCGCGCTCTGAGACAGATTATGCATTCTGGCTGTATGTATTCGGTGTCATGACATTCTGGGGCGCACTGAGTTCTTTAGGTAATGGTGCCTTGAGCGGTAAATTGATCTATCTGGCAACTAATTTGGTATTGATTTTGATCGGTGCGATGCTGGAACGCCGGGTCTTTGCCGTGTTTGGCGGTATCGGCGTGGCGCTGGTGCTGGGCGATTTGTCTTGGAATCTGTTTAAAGACAGTTTTGCTTTCGTCGCTATGCTGACTTTGCTAGGGTTTAGCCTGATCGTCGCAGGGATGTTGTGGAGCAAGTACGAGCACAAAATTTGCACGCAGCTACGTCATATGCTTCCTCTGTCGATGCAAAATGTATTGGTGTGGCGGCACTGATTTAACTCAGCGCATAATTGGCTGAACGGCTAACCGGCTGATCTGAGCATTTCTACGTGGGGAATGTCGTCTTCCAGATAGATGTCAGATACCGTCACAAAGCCAAAAGACTGGTAAAATTTTTCCAGATAGTGCTGCGCGCCTATGCGCACCGGCTGTCCGGGGTAAGTGATCTGTAGTTGCTCCAAGCCTTTTGCCAATAATTGTTTACCTATGCCCGTGCCGCGGGCGTCTTTGCTGGTAATCACTCTGCCGAGCGAGGCTTCGGTAAATGTTAAACCTGGCGGCACGATGCGCAAATACGCGGCGACTTGCTGCTCTGTGGTCCAGGCGCTCAGGTGCAGTGATGCCTGGTCTTTACCATCCATGTCTTGATACACGCAGTTTTGTTCCAGCACAAATACCTCTGAACGTGCCGCGAGTATGGTGTACAGCTGAGTCACGCTCAGGTCAGAAAAGCGGGCACATTGCCAGGTGATGTTCGATTGCATACTAGGTTTGTGGTGTGGTGAGGGCGTCATGTCAATTGGATGTGTATAGAAACCCTATTACATTTGCTTAAACAAATGTGCATAGACGCGGCTGACCTGGATTTTATCTGCGCTGCCGCGCAATTTTAGCGTGAGCTTGCCGGACTCGTCGCGGGTGGCGGTCTGGATAAACTGACTGTTGACGATGGTGCCGCGATGGATTTGCCAGAATACCTGGCCATCTAATTGCGGCAGCAACTCTCTGAGGCTAAGGCGTATTAAAGACGCATGTTCCGCCGTGACGACGTTGATGTATTTGTCGGTGGCTTCAAAATACAAGACGTCAGTGAGCGGTATCATGCGTATCTGATTGCCGACTGCGGCGCGGATCAGGGTCAGCTTTTCGGCCTGCTGTGGCGGTACTGCCGTTATTTCTGGTACCAGATTACGCAGTTGCGCGACCATCCGTTCTAATTCACCGGATCTGTCCTGGCTATTGGCCAACTTGCTTTGCAGGCGCTTGACTGTTTTGCTCAGGCGCTCTTCGCTGATGGGTTTTAGCAGGTAGTCTGAGGCGGCATGTTCGAATGCCTCGATGGCAAATTCGTCATAGGCAGTGACATACACGATCAAAGGAAAAGCTTGCTTGTCGGGCCATTCTTCGGCCAGCTCCTGCGCTACTTCCAGCCCTGTTTTACCTGGCATTTTGATGTCTAGAAACAGGATGTCCGGCAGTTGCGTCAAGGCTTCTTGTACCGCAGCGACGCCATTCTCGGCGCTGCTGCAGATGCGCAGATCGGGCCACAGCTTTTCTAACATGTTAATCAGTGTCAGGGCGAGTATTGATTCGTCTTCGGCGATGAGTGCGCGGATTGTTTGCATGGTTTTATGCTGGCAAAGGGATGGAAATGAGCGCAATCACGCCTTCTGGCTGATTCGGCATTAATGTTAAGGAGGCGGTGACGCCATACAGCGCCAGTAAACGCTCGCGTACATTGGCGTTACCCACATGGCTACCGTCGTTGCTGGATTTTGACTCATCATAGCCGAACGGTAAACCTAGTCCGGTGTCACTTACTTTTAATTGTAAAAACCCGTTTTCCAGTGCGGCCGAGACATGGATATTGCCGCCCTCGATCTTTGGCTCTATGCCATGTTTAATGGCGTTTTCTACCAGGGGTTGCAATAGCATGGGTGCAATGTCGGCCGCTTGCAGCTGTGCTGGCAAATCGAGCCGGTAAGTCAGACGTTTTCCCATCCGGATGGCGAGTAATTCTAGATAGGCTTTCATCAATACGAACTCATGCTTGAGCGTAGTTTTCTCGGTACGGGACGAGTTTAAGCTGGCACGCAAATAGATGATCAGTTGCTCCAGCATGTACTGCGCCCGTTCTGTGTCGAGCGCAATCAAACCCTGCAAATTGGCTAAGGTATTGAACAGCATGTGCGGTTCTATTTGGGCCTGCAATAATTGTAATTGCGCTTGCATAGCTTGTTTTTCGATGGCAGCGGTGAGGGCTTTTTCTTTTTCTGCCTGTATTTTTAGTTCCGCCAGTTTGCTCTGGTTCCAGAAAAATATGCCAGCGATGAGACTGATAAAAATACACATCACGACCAAGACGCGGTCGCCACGTCCCAGCAGTTGGGCCAAGCCAGGAACTGACACACCGTAAATGAGGAAGCCTAGGGTCAGACCAAAATAATAGCCAACCGGTGCCGCCATCGCGCAGACCAGTAAAAATATGGTTTTATGAGGTTTGTTTTTTCGCCAGATGAACCAGCGTAGAGCATCTATTAATAAGGTGATGCTGGTACCAATCAGCATCGAGAAGACCCAATTTTGTGAGAAAGATCCGCCGGTGTTGAGTACATAGGTGATGAATATCGCTACGACTGTGTTAAACAGTGCAATGGCACCTAAGTTCGACAATAAGGTGCGTTTCTTTGGAACGTCAGCGGGTAAGAATAAAAGCATGGTCATTGGTCAATTTGTTATTGATTTCTATCATACGTTGTTTCCAACACCTGGCTGCAAAACATCAGGGCACTACTCCCAGTAGTGAATTGCAGGAAGGTCCGAATCATCGGGTTATTCATCGCAAGCAGAAAGCATTAAGCGACAAGATGGCGATTCTCTGCCCCGAAGGGTCTTAAATTTAACGTGAAATAATCCTCTCAACTCTTCTTTACAGGGCGTTTTTGCGGCATTTCCCGAAGATTATTTTGTTTTGCTTTAATCGCGACAGCTGCGCTTGCTTACCTGATATATTTGCCCGAAATTTTTTGAGACCCGCTTTGCACGTTGATCACGTTCCTAGCCCAATGATGAAAAAATAAGGAAAAGTCATGAGTAGACATAAAAAATTAGCTAGCGTGCTACTTGCGCTGGCAATCATGGCGGCTTATCCAGCCAGTGCCAGCACTTCAACTATGCAGAATAAACAAGCTGCACCGACAGTGGCAGAAGCGGAGCAATTTCTCAAGAACGCCGAAGAGCGATTGGCGAAATTATCTGGCAACGCGCAACGCGCCGCATGGGTATACGAAACCCATATTACCGATGACACGGAAACCATCTCGGCACAGGCCAGCGAATTGGCACTGGCTGCGGCTGGCGAAATCGCCCTGCAGGCGCGCCGCTACAACGCCTTGCCTTTATCTGTGGAGAGCAAGCGTAAATTAAAACTGCTGCAATTGAGCCTGAGCATCAGTGATGCAACAGAGCGCGAAGCCTATACGCGCCTGGCGGCATCCATGGCTGGCGAATATGGCAAGGCAAAGTATTGCCGTCAGGCCGGTGATCCCACGTCTTGCCTGGATCTGGGCCAGATAGAAAAAATCATGGCAGAGAGCCGCGATCCGGCCTTGCTCAAAGAAGTCTGGCTAGGCTGGCATCAGCAGGCTGCCAAGTACAAAGACAGTTATGCAAAATACGTGGCTTTGTCGAACAAGGGCGCGCGTGAAATGGGCTTTCTTGACACCGGCGCGATGTGGCGCTCGCAATACGATATGCCGGCTGATGCTTTTGCCGCCGAGTCTGAGCGCCTGTGGCAACAGGTCAAGCCTTTGTATGATGCGCTGCATATGTACGTCAGACTCAAGTTGCGCCAAACGTATGGCAAAGACGAAGTGCCAAAAGAGGGCCCTATCCCCGCGCATTTGTTCGGCAATATGTGGAGCCAGTCATGGGAAAACCTGTATCCGCTGGTGAAACCGCAAGGGCCGGGCGCATCGCTCGATATCGGTGAGACGCTCAAAAATAAGAACATCGATGCCAGGGCGATGACGCAGTTTGGCGAAGGATTTTACACTTCGCTGGGAATGGAAAAATTGCCTGACACTTTCTGGCAAAAGTCCCAGCTCACCAAACCGCGTGACCGTGAAGTGGTCTGTCACGCATCGGCCTGGGATCTGGATAATCTGACCGATGTACGCATCAAGATGTGTATCACGCCGACGGCAGAAGATTTTCTGACGATACATCATGAATTGGGCCATATCTACTACGATCTGGCGTACCGCAAGCAGCCACATTTGTTCAAGGGCGGCGCGAATGACGGCTTCCATGAGGCGATAGGTGACACCGTTGCGCTGTCAGTGACGCCAGACTATTTGCATAACTTGGGTTTGCTGAAAGACGTACCCGACGTTTCACAGGACATCGGCGTGCTACTCAACCGTGCGCTGGAAAAAGTCGCCTTTTTGCCGTTCGGTTACATGGTTGATCAGTGGCGCTGGAAGGTCTATTCCGGCCAGGCGAAACCTGCCGATTACGATAAAGTCTGGTGGGAATTGCGCGAAAAGTATCAAGGGGTTAAACGTCCTGCCGCAATGGAAGTAAATGGTTTTGATGCCGGCGCCAAATACCATGTCCCTGCCGATACGGCGTATGCGCGTTACTTCATTGCCCATATCCTGCAATTCCAGTTCCACCGCGCTTTGTGCCGCGAAGCGGGGTACATCGGCCCGCTGAATCGCTGTTCTATCTATGGCAATAAAAAAGCGGGCGAGAAATATCAGGCGATGTTGGCGATGGGGACCAGCCGACCTTGGAATGAAGCGTTAAAGGCGGTGACCGGAGAAGAGCAGATGGACGCTACTGCGATACTCGATTATTTTGCACCGCTAAAGGTATGGCTGGATGCGCAAAATAAAGAGTTGAGCAAAGAATAAAATAAAGAATAAATGCGCTTAAAAGAATGAAGGAGGCATCTTCATTGTGGGAATTCTAAAAGTTACCTCCTCGCTCACGCATATTCCATGCGCCTCTTCAGCCTGCATGGCCTGGAAGCCGCATAGGATATGCGTGAGCGAGGAGGCCTATTGAAATGTTTGCATCTGCGCGGCCCGCTACGCTTGGTCCTATTGGAGAATGACTAGCTGACCGTTTTGCACGCCGACCCTGACTCTATCGCCGATACGATACTGGCCAGCGTTGTCAATTAAAACACTGCGTACTTCTCCATTACCCATGCGCAACGTCATTTCAGTTCTGCTCTGCGGCGCGGAAGAACGTTCCATTTCATTGCCGACGACACCGCCGGCAATCGCCCCGCCTACCGTCGCCAGATCACGCCCGCTGCCCTTGCCAAACTGATGGCCGATGACCCCGCCAAGCACCGCACCCATTACCGCACCAGCACCAGACTGGTTACGCTGGCCCGCTTGTGATACTTCACGCATTCCAATAATCTGAGCGTTCTCAGTTTGCATATTCTGATTCTGATATTGCCCAGGATTTTGCGCAGGGTATTGGTTTTGATATTGATTCGGATATGGTGGCTGCTGCTGACCCGGATAGGAATTTGGATATTGTGTGCGATAGGCACCAGGATATTCCGGCTCTGACGAAGAATAGCGTTGCTGATGTGCACACGCCGTGAGCTGGCTAAGAATAACGACGGATAGCAGTAAATGGTAGATGCGCATGACTAGGTCCAATAAAAAGAATATGCGCAGTTAACGCCTGATGTGCTTCGGTAGTTGACATGGGGCCGCAAGCACAAGCAAGGGAACCGGTATTAATTTGTTTTTATTTTGTATTTGCCTATATCCTGTCGCTTCTTCGTGGTTTATCCAATGCCTGATTGAGGGGTAATGCCGTTCAGTTAAGCCTGAACGGCATTTTTATTTAGTGCTTGTAAACGTTACCGAGTGCTGTTAACCTTCGTCGCCATGTTCGACGATACTCTTCATTTCCTGGCAAACCACCTTGAGTCACCCGACTGGCGCCG
>NZ_JAUSFI010000147.1 GCF_030651495.1 Undibacterium sp. | reverse complement strand
AAATCCCCTAAAAAGAGGGGGACTTTCGTCTGATATCGTCAAAAAATCTCGCCTTTTAAAAAAATTCAGCCGAAATCGCAAAGATATTTTTTTGCTGTTCATTATTTCTTCAATTTCTTAGGTTTTTAGAAGTTCCCTTTTTGCTCTGCGCAGTATCCATGCGCCTCTTGGCACGATATGGGCCTGCAACCCGCATGGATACTGCGTATGGCTAAATTTAATGCAATTCTAAGATCATACTGATCGTCTTTCGACGAGCATTCGCCTGATGCACGGCCAGATTACTTGCGTAAGCCTTCTGCCGTCATGGCGGCGATCACGGCAGGCCGGGCAGCGATGCGGGCGCGAATCGCCAGCAGGTTGACAGGCGCTGCATCAGTCGTCGCTATCCGCACTATGTTGATTGCGCACTTTGTTGCGTTCATTGTCGACGTCGGCTTTCAGTTTTTCTGCGGCAGACATGAAATCATCAACGCTATGGTTTTTGCTCAAGCGCAACGCAGGTGAATATAGCGCACTCATGTAAAACTCATCGGCTAGCCTGCCAGTACGCTGATGGTTAATCAGCAGTACCAGACCCGACCCTAGTAACGACAACATGAGTGCCGTTACCAGCAAGCGGCGCGAACGGCGCGGTTTGATCGTGCGGAGATGAAAATACAGCGTGGCCGCGGCGATGGCGATAAAAATGTGACTGCCGTAACGGCTCAGAGCCTCCCAGGAAAAGGCAAAGCCCAAGACGCTACTGACCAAGCCCCAGAGTTCTGCCACGGCTAAGCCTGACGCCGCAATAAACAGGTGGCGGCCGAAACGCGCATGGCCGCCAAACAGACGGTTGGCAAACGCCCAGATGCCACACCAGATCAGGCTGGTCGCGAGGATGGAGGCGAGCGCGATCAGATAGCGTACCGGGGCAAACTTTTCGACATCGGCGATCCAGGTGCCGAACAAACTCAGCAGGCAGATTAACGCCACCCCGGCGAGTGCGGGCGGCCACCCTTCCCAGGCGTAATTATTCGTATCAAAGGCTTCCGGCTCGACGACAAAATCGGCGCTGCGGATACGCAGGCTGGTTTGCCCTAGCCGTATCACGCTATGCCCGTCGATGGTTACTTGCGCGTGGCGTTTACCCAGGTGCACCAGGCCATTGCGGCTGCCCAGATCGCGGATGCTGAGCCGGCCTTGCGCATTGATCTCGACTACCGCATGGTGTGCCGCAGTATGGATATCGTCGAGGATGAAATCATTGTCATAGGCGCGTCCTATATATATCGGCAAACTGGTCAGCGGATGGCGTTGCTGGACCTCTCCTGTGCGTGACAGAATCTCAATAAAATAAGCGGGCTTCATGGTTTGCTCCCTTTGGCTATCGAGCTCAGGAACAGGCGCGACAGGCGCATGCCATTCTCATAAGAAACCCCCTTGGTATCGACGTGACTTTGCAGGCTCATGCGGCTTTGATCGGTACTGGCTGTGAACAAGGCAAAGTCATACAGCCCGGCGAATTTACGGTAAGCCCGCACGCACAGCACGGCGCGCAGCGGCAAACTCTGATTCTTGACAAATTCTTCGGTACAGACGGCGGCAGTCAGGCCCTGATCTTTGGTGCTGCTGGCGACCTGGTTTTTAAATGTATTGGTAATCATGTGCGAAAAGCGCAGCGTATCAAGTTCTTGACTGCGGGTAAAACTGTGGCGTATCGCGATGTTGCCGGTTTGCAGTTGTGCCGAGACATAAATCGCCGATTCCATCTGGCAGTTCATCTGGTCTAGCGTAAACGGCGCATTCGGCTTGGCATTCGAGCGGCCCCAGCAGCGCACCTGATCCGACTCTCTGACAGGTACCTGATACGGGCCCAGCGCTTTCAGGCTGAGCGGGCTTTCCAGCAATTTGCCGACCATCAGGTTTTGATGCGCAATCAGTTGTTGCCCGACTTCGGCACTAAAGTTCTTGGTCGACATTTTTTTCTGCTCTGCCTGCAGCGCAACTTTGTTCAGCAGCGCTATCACAAAGCGTGCCGGCACCAAAAAACTGACCAGCTCACCATCCAGGCGTTTCGACACATTCACTCCGGCAATCTTGCCTTGCGAGGTCACGTTCGGGCCGCCGCTCATGCCGGAATTGATCGGGCCAGTGAACATGAATTGATCATAAAAAGCCCGTCCTATGATGCCATTGTAAGCACCTTCCGAAATCGCAAAACCCAGATCCAGCGGGTTGCCCAGCGAATACAGGTATTGGCCCTGCGTCAGTGCCGACAATTGCGCAACTTGCCCCGGCACTTGAAAAAAACCTGTGCCTTTGCGGCCGACACGCAGCACCGCCAGATCATGCAGTACGTCGATGGCGAGTAACTCCACTTCGCCACGCTGGCCGTTGGTATCGACGAATTCACCGACATAAATATCCGGCTCCAGCGCGATTTGCGACATCACATGGTAATTGGTGACGACCAGATCACTCGTACCTATCATGAATCCGGAGCCTACCGATGCCTGAGTGCGGCCACTTTTGAGCAGCACCCGGATCTGTAGCAGATCATTCTTGGCGGAAGAATAGAGTTTTTGCGCGGCCGATGACGGCGGCGCGAATGGCGTGGTTTCTGAGCTTGTTTCCAGCGCGGCTTCAGCTGGTTTTTCAACGGATGGTTCAGGTATCGCGGGGATTGCCAGCGCAAGCGTGCTGACGCAGTACAGCAAGACTAAAATTTTTTTGAATTGCATTCAAAACTTTCAAAAACAAAGCCCGGCAGGCTCATGGTTAATAAAGCGCAAATAGAGCATAAACGATTTTCGAATTGCACTACCTATCTGCAAAGTTTTATCATTAACACATTGTAAAAAATTTATTAGCTAGTAATAATAAATACGCTAATGACAATGCTCAGAACCAAAGAACACAGCGATGCGGTGAATGGTCTTGTGGTGCTTTTTGTTCTTCCGATGGACCAATCACCAAGGAATTAAAATGACGATACGCTGGATGAAGTTACCCCAAAACAAGATACTCAGCTTTGCCTTACTGGCATGGGTACTCCCGTTATCCGGTTATGCCCAAACTGGGGGGGGCGCGGGCGAGATGTTGGCTCCGCACAAAAATTATCGGGCCGAGATACGTCGCACTAACATGGGCGTACCGCACATCAAGGCCGACAGTTGGGGTGATGTGGGTTATGGTTACGGTTATGCGCAAGCGGAAGATAATCTCTGCAGCTTGGCCGATGGTTTTTTAAGCTATCGCGGCGAACGCTCGCGTTACCTTGGCGCGGATGCCATGCCGGTAGCGCCTACTACGCTAGAGATGGCGGCCAATCTGGATTCCGATTTTTTTCATCGTCATGTGATATCGCCTGCGGCGCTAAGCGCATTAAAAGAGGCGCAACCACCAGAGTTGCGCCATCTGGTAGAGGGGTTTGCCGCAGGTTACAACCGCTATTTGCGCCAGCTCAAGAGTAGCAGCAATACCGCCAATAGCGCCTGCCGTTACGCCGACTGGGTCAAACCCATCAACGGCGACGATATTTACCGCCGCATGATGGCCGCCAATTTAGCGGGTGGCTACAGTAACTGGGTCAATACGATCGCTACTGCGCAGCCGCCAAGTGCCGGCGCTGCTGTGCAACGCAAAGCAGCGCCGGGCTTGATGCAGCGCCTGCTGCCGGGGCAAATTAAATTGCCGCAGATGCAGGTCGGTGGCAGAGGGGGCATCGGCAGCAATATGATCGCTTTCGGCAGTGCGGCTACCGATAATGGCAGTGCCCTGTTGTTTGGTAATCCGCACTGGTACTGGCGCGGTACTGATCGTTTCTATCAGGCGCAGCTCACTATTCCTGGCAAGCTCAATGTCAGCGGCGCGTCTTTTCTTGGCGTACCGATCATCTTGATCGGCTATAACGACAATGTGGCCTGGAGTCATACCGTCTCGACGGCCAGACGCTTCGGTTTTTTTGAACTGACGCTCGCCGGCGATGACGCCACCAGTTATCTGCGCGACGGTAAAAAAGTCAAAATGACGGCAGTCCCGATCACGATCGATGTCAGGCAAGCCGATGGCCGAATTGGCCAGGTTAAACGTACCCTGTATCGCAGCGAATACGGCCCTATCGCCAATCTGGGCTTGCTCAATCCCGGACTGGCGTGGAGCGCTACCACCGCGTTTGCCATTCGTGACATCAATGCGGACAATTTCCGTAGCTTTCGCAACTGGTTGCGCTGGGACCAGGCCGGATCGCTGGATGAATTTATCCACATCCAGAAAGAAGAAGCGGCACTTCCATGGGTAAATACCAGTGCGATTGGGCGTGGCAGCAGCAAGGCGTGGTATGCCGATATTGGTGCGGTACCGAATGTCAGCGCGCAACAACAGCTTGACTGCACGACACCGATCGGACAAATGATGGGCGCCGTGTTGCCACGTGTGCCATTTTTTGATGGGTCACAAAGCCGTTGTGACTGGCAGACCGATCCCGACTCAAAACAAAAAGGTGCAATCGGGCCATCGCGTATGCCCCGATTGCTACGTGCAGACTATGTCGCGAATATGAATGACAGCTACTGGAGCACCAACCCGAAGGCGCTGCTGACGGGCTACCCTGAGATCATGGGTGACGCCGGTAAATATTCACTGTCGATGCGCACCCGCCTTGGTCATATGCTGGCACAGGGCCGGCTCGCCGGGAGTGACGGCTACCCGGGCAACAAGGGCAGCATGGAGTCACTCAAACAAATGGTGCTCAACAGCCGTGCCCTGACTGCCGAATTATTTAAGGCGCAAGCTTTGCCGCTGGTGTGTACGGCTGCGGCGATCAGCTTTAGCGGTGACCCTGAAACCGGTGACAGTTTCCCTGCGCAAACGGTCGATGTCCGTGCCGCCTGTGCCGCTTTGCGGGCCTGGGACAACAATGGCAATTTGTCGGCCCATGGTGCGCATATCTGGGATGAGTTTTGGCGTCGTGCCGCGCTATTGCCAGAAGACCAGCTGTATCTGGTACAGTTTGATCCGCGAGATGCGGTGCATACGCCGCGCGATCTCAATAGTGCTGCTGCGGTTGCGCTACAGCAAGCCTTTGCCGCCGCCGTAGTGCGGGTTCAGCATAGTGGCTTTTCCATGACTGCTGGCCGTGGCGAGACGCTATTTGTGAACCGCAATGCACGTAAAATAGGCTTGTACGGCGGCTGCGAATCGTCAGGTTATTTTACCGTCGCCTGCTCTGGTCAACGTCTGGATCAGGGCGGCTATAGTATGGATAACAGCACTGACGGCAATAGCTATATGCAACTCGTTTCCTTCCCCGGCAGCGGAGTCGAGGCGTTTACCTTCCTGACGCATTCGCTCTCTGACGATCCCGCTTCATCTCGTTACAGCAATTACACGGACAGTTACGCCGGCAAGAATTGGCTCAAGTCGCCTTTTTCTGAGCATGAAATTCGTAATGATGCGGGATATAGGACGATGACTGTGAGTGAGTGAGCGGTCATTACGCTCCTGAAGCAAAGGTGAATTTTGTTGCCGGCTTTCGTCTTAATCGCGTCCTGTTTTCGAGCCGCCGCATTCACCTTTGCCCGTCATTGCCTGATTGTTGAAACTGGCAATGATGGGACCCCTGCAAACAGCGTTCAGTGCTCCGCTGGCTGGGTGCGGAGCTAGTCCACTTTTTGTTGTTCCTTTTGTTCCTCCTTTTGTTGCTCCAATTCGCGTACCAAAGCGTGGATTCCGCGGTGCCGGTCAATGATCCAATCGGAAATCGGATTGAGGATGCCTCGCAGCATAGAGATCGGCACCCATCGGCGCGGCACCATGATTCTGGCGGCTCGCCTCTGGATGCCTTGCAACGTAGCGGCGGCAACCGCTTCCGGCGCAATGGGTGTCTTGAGCGACCCCGGATAAGCCAGACGGACCAGGGCCGACGCCACTGCGTGCCCGCCCATCGCACAGCGGGAAATCGGCGTACTGACCCACCCAGGGTAGAGCACGCCGGCGGTCGCGCCGGTTCCGGCCAGCTCGGCACGCAGCGCACGGCCGAACATTTCGACGCCAGCCTTGGACATGGCATACGGTGCATTGACAACCCCATTGACATAGGCGTAGATCGATGAAGTCAGCAAAATATGCCCCTTGCTTTCGATGATGAAAGGAAGGCATGCACGCACGGTGCGCCAGACCCCTAGCAAATTAACTTCGATGATGCGCTCGAACGTGACTTCCTTCATGTGCAGCACGGTGGCGGGAGGATCGCATGCGATGCCGGCGTTTGCGAACACCACGTCGAGCCGCCCGAACCTCGCCACGGCTTCGTGGACGACCTGATCGAGCTGGTCCCGCTCAGTGACGCTGGCGACCCGCGCCAGCGTGCGTGCATCCCCCAGCTCGCCAGCCAGGGCGTTGATGCCGCCGGCAGACACATCGACTAGAACCACGAAGGCTCCCTGGGCATGGAACAGCCTGGCACAGGCCGCACCGATGCCACTGCCCGCTCCCGTAATGAAGACGGTCTTGCCTTGAAGATTCAAATGCCGGGAATGGAACATACGATAACCTTGTTCTTGGTGGGAGGAATGCCGGAGCGGGCCGCGAAACTGTCGCGGCACAGGCGTATCAGGTGGCGATCCGCCGTGCAATGAAGCGACTGAGCCGATCCGGCATGACGCTAGTCAGCCGCCAGAGCCAAGTCGCCATGAAGCCGACAGGCCAGTGCACCTTGCCGAAACCGCCGCGGTAGGTCGCCGCAGCCCAGATCGTCTGTGCGACATCCTCGGCCGTAAGCCGGGCGCCCAAGCGCTTGATGCTGCGGGCGTCGATGTCATTGATCATGCCGGTCTGTACGAACAGCGGCATGATGTCCATCACGCGGATACCATCGTCCTGCCACTCGATGTTCAAGGCTTCGGTCAGGCCACGGACCGCGAACTTGGTGGTGGAATACGTGGCGAGGGACGCCTGGCCGTAAATCCCTGCGGTCGAGGACAGGTTGATGATGCGCCCCCCCTGCCTTCCCATCAGATAGGGCTTGGCCAGATAGCAACCGTTTAGCAAGCCCTTGAGGTTGACGTCGACCACCGCATGGTGCCGCTCCAATGGGTTGGACTCGAACGGGCCGGAAATGAGGATGCCAGCATTGTTCACCAGAATATCCAGGCGGCCGGTGCGATCATCGAAACCGGCGAGGGCCGCGCTCCATTCGTCTGGCTGGGTCACGTCGAGCGGCATGGCGATCGCATTGCGTGCGCCTAACTCATTCGCCAGTGCGGCTAGGCCGGCATGGTCAATGTCACCGAGACCGACGAACCAGCCATGCTTGCTGAACAAGCGTGCCGCGGCTCGGCCGATGCCGGTGGCAGCTCCGGTAATCAAGATGCAAGGGCGCGATTCCATAGGGTGTTGTCTCCTTCGTTAAGACGTTCAGGTGATCTTGTGTTGTCGTCGGATGCCGGTCACGGGGCACGCGCATCTGGCATATCGACTCGTCTTTCACTTCACGGCAGCACGGCTCCCGCATTGAGTCGCAACTGCAACGCGTGACTGTGGAACAGCAACGCGGGCTTCGCATTGCTCAAGCCCAATGCATTCAGACGCTGCGCCATGGGATGCTTGCTGTCTGACACCTGGATGCGCATCGACCCCGGTAAACAGGCCTGTGCGCCCCCGCGCGTGTTGACCAAAGTGCGTAGCATCTGACCGTTGTGTCGAGAGTACAAGACAAGATCGAGCAGTGGTCCGGGCATTCCAAGGCCTGCCTTGCCAGACAGCCGCACCAAATCTTTGCCGGTATCCGGGTCGGTCACCGCCCCATCGAAGCGACCGCCTTGCAGCGAAAAACCGATCGGTGTCACGAACTTCGGATAGCCCCATATTTCTCGTCCAGCCGCACAGGCTGCGTCTGTTGTGACCGGCAGATCAACGACGCAAAAGCCGACAGGCGCCTTGTCCAGGTTGTTTAACATCGACAGTAAAGGAAACATCGGCACCTGAGTGCCGTTAGGCACGACGGCGATGGCGACACCGACCTCGTTGTAGTCGGCAATGGAGGTCTCGCGATATTGATAAAAGGCGATCGCCGCCAATGCCTTGCCGCCAAATACACGCACCGCTTGCAGCCCTTGATCGCCGACCAGTGCCTGAGCCTTGTCGTAGTCAACCCGGAACAAGGCCATCATGACGGAATTGTCGTAGTACAGGATCGGCATACCGACGGTCCCCTCCGATGTCGGGATAGGGGTTCGCGGATACTGAAAGAACAGATCGTTCTGCCACGCGGTTTTGCTCATGGTCATACTCCTATGGGGTGATCAAAGTCCAGCAGTTGCGTTTGCCAATCCTCAATCATGGACAAGCGATTGATTTGGTTAGTGCCTTCGAAAATCCGGGTCAGCCGGACATCGCGGAAAATTTTGTCGAGCTTGTTTTCATGTAGGCCACCGTGGTCGGCCAGCAGATCCATCGCCATCTCGCAGACACGCTGAGCCCGGTCGGTGGCGTGAAACTTGCACAGCGATGTGTTCAGTTGCCGCGGCTGCCAGCCAGATTTGGCCTCCTGCCACACCAAACTGCGGATGGCCCGGGTTTCAGCCACCATGGTGGCCAGATGTAACTGGACATCCTGATAGTGGATCAGCGCCTTGCCGCCAAGGGTGTAACGCCGGGCGAACTCCACTGCCGTTTCTGTTGCCGCTCTGGCAAAGCCAACCGCCATCGACGCCACGGGAATGCGGGATGCGTTAAGCGTAGCGCGATTGAGCGCCCACCCATTGCGAAGCCCGCCGATGACCCGATCACTAGGGACGAATACATTCGTGAGTTCAATCTCTGCCGCTCCCGATGCACGCATACCCATCTTGAGTTCTGTGCGGGTCACCTTGTATCCCGGCGCGGTGCAGTCCACGTAGAAGCAGGTCCAGGACGCCATCCCTTCCCCTTGCAGGGCAGCAAACACCGTCGCGGTCTTGGCCAGATCGCCCCCGCTGATAAAACACTTGCGGCCATTGAGCAGGTAGCCACCTTCTGTGGGCGTTGCGACGACGCCGGGACGATAGGCCTGCGCCCCGTGCCCTTCCTCCACATCGGAGCCCGCACCTGGCTCGGTGATCGCAAAGGCAATCAGGTGCGGCTCGCCGCGCTCACAGCGCCGATAGACTGGAACCAGGTGGCGCATGAGGGTGCTGACGCTGCCAGACAGAATGAGTGGCATGGCGCCCAGATGATGCGCCGATAGCAGCAGCATCAAGCCACCGCAGGCCCGGCTAAACTCTTCGACAACCAGGCTGCACTGCCAGATCGGTGCATAAGGCACTGAGCCCCAAGGCATGCTGCCCAACGGGGCCGGCATGAAGTAGCTGAGCCAGCCTTGCTTGCCGGCTTCACACAGAATCCGCTGGGTCGTCGGGTGGCACTGCCCGGCAGGCAAGTGCGGTGCGAGATCGAGTTCTGCCGCAGCGGGCATCAGATATTGCTCCGCGAAGCTGCGCGCCCGCCGGCGTTGCTTGGCTAACGCGCGTGGTAGTCTGGCAAAGTCGGTTTCCCACAAGTCATTGACCGGATAGTCCGTCAGCGCGCGTCCGATGAGCGGCAGATTGCCGAACTGCCAATGAGGTGACAGGCGATGGCCGGCGGGCAAATGCCCTTCAAGATAGTTTTGTTGGCTCATGCGTAAGCTCCAGTCCAGCCCGCGAGGAAGGAGTGAATTTCTCTGGCTCCTCCTGACATGAGCTTAAGCATATTCTGGTCACGGACCAGCTTCTCGGGCCCGGCATCACGCATGTACCCTATGCCACCGTGCACCTGGACTACCTGGTTGGCGGCATGACAGAGCGCGCCGCTCATGCTTGCGCGTGTTGCGGCAATGGCACCGGCATCGAGCTCATCAAGCGGTCGGGCAAATGCAGCCAGGGCCATGTCAAGCTGGTGTCGGGTAATTTCAATGTCGCTCAGCATGTGCTGCACGGCAGAATGCCCGGCAATCACCTTGCCACCTTGTTTGCGAATCGCCGCATAATCACGCGCCAGCTCTTGGCCGCGATCGAGCGCGCCGCCTCCGATCGCCAATAGCCCCAGCATGTCCATTTTTAGCAGCCGTGCGTAGAGGAGGCGGGACGTCTCCAGATCCGTTTCGATGATTTTGCCCGATTGCAATGGCTGGCTCACGGCAAAGCCTGCCAGTTCGTCGAGGCCATGCAGGGGCCCCACCGCCCTGACGGTCAGCCCGCTCCGGTCGGCCTGTTGCCAGGCGATGCGGCCATCGCACCAGACCGGCCACAAGATGCTTGTCCAATGGTGAGGCGTGCAAATCGAGCTCGTATTGGCGCTTCTGTCGAACCAGTCCGACAAAAGATCCCTGTCGTCGGCTTGTAGCTCGACAGTTTTGAGCCATTTCGCCAGGCTGGTGCGGGCCAGCCCATAATGACCCGTCGGTACCAGCAGAGTCCCTTGCAGGCCGGTTGCGTCAAGCGTGAGCCCGATGTGGACCGCGACGAACCGCGCCAGCGCCATGCGGTGCCATGCAAACGCAATACCAGGGCTCGCATGCGCAATATGCCGCAGTGCACCGGTGTTGAATGCCATGGCCTGCGCATCTTCACTGTGCTCCCAGATGCTGAAGCCTTCCGCGGAGGTCGACAGCGGTAGTATCCCCAGTGCGCAAGCCTCCTGCGTGAGTTGTGCCAGCAGTGCCGGCTCAACCGGGGACTCTGGTCTCGATGTCAGGCCGGCGATACGTTCCCGCGCAAAACGTCCGACCTCTTCGAGTAACTGCCTGGAATCTTCGGTATCCATGTTCATCTTTGCCCACCCCTTCAACTTGAGAATCAGCCGCCTGCGGTTGCACAGGAGGCACGAAGATCTGGTGGGTAGTCATCGAAGCAGGCGGCCAGGTTAGGCATGTCAAGGCGTGCCTGCCGGACAGTGTCTGGCAGGTTGTCTCCGTCTGTCCCGGGTCTTTGCCGACGAGATCTATAAGCGTAGATGTTAGACATGGGCATCGACTAGTGCTATATTCATTGAAGACAAAAAATCGATATTCAAGGACAGCCTATGTCGCGGAAAAACTGAAGGATGGAACACCATTTCTCAAGGGGTGTGACCAGCATGTGGCTCATGACAGAGTTGGGTATCGACCATGGTTTGTCCGCGCGAACCTGTCTGGCAGGAACGGGGCTCAAAGAGCAAGACCTGACAGATCCGGCCGTCGTGGTCTCGGCCAAGCAGGAGTTGCGCTTGATCAGCAACTTGATCGAGCACCTGGGTGATGTCCCCGGCCTCGGGATCGAAGCCGGCAGGCGCTATCACTTCACGGCATTCGGTGCACTGGGATTTGCCATGGTCAGCAGCCCGAATGCGCGCAGCGCGCTGGATATCGCGCTCAGGTACTTTCAACTGACCTTTGCCTTCACCCGTTTCCATGTCGAAGAAAAAGGGGATGAAACACACATTACCCTGGATGATTCAAGCCTGCCTGATGCCATTCGCGCCTTTGTGGTGGAGCGGGACTCGTCAGCGCTGGTGACGGTCCAGCGCGACCTGTTCTCATCCCGCCCTGGACTAAACAACTTGCATTTTTCGTTTCCCGAGCCTGCGAACACGGATCTGTACGAAGCTTTTTATGGCATCCGCCCCCTATTTGGCGCCATGTCGAACACGGCTATCATGAGCACGGCCGCGATCATGGAGCCATTGTCACAAAGTAACGAGCTAGCTTTGAAGGCGGCCGAAGATCAGTGCCGGATTCTGCTGGACCGGCATCGCTTAAGAGACGGAATGGCCGCCAAGGTGCGAGACCATCTGGTCCGCTATGGCGCGCAGATGCCCGATATGAGCGTGGTGTCGAGTGAGCTATGCATGACACCGCGCACTTTGAGGCGGCGGCTTCAGGATGAAGGGACAACATTTATCAACCTCCGCGATGAAGTCCGCCTGGCATTGGCCGAAGAATTTCTTACCGGTTTTGCATTGTCCGTTGAACAGATTGCAGAACGGCTCGGTTATTCAGAACCCACCTGCTTCATCAATGCATTCAAGCGCTGGACTGGCAAGACGCCTCTGGTCTACCGCAAGCAAGTCAGGGTTGACATGAGATCAAGTCGTGGTGGACAGTGCTGAGCGGCGCTCACGCATAGGCAGTCAATAAAAAAAGCCGGATGTGTTGAGCATCCGGCATTTTTTTAGGACTTACGCAAAATTGTTCCAGCTAGGCGTACCGCCGAAGACAGTACTTTAGTACGGCAAGGCGAGTGCAACGACGCTGGGGCGGTTTTGCATAGGTCCTGTGGACATCAGTATAGCCACAGCTTATCCGCATCCAGTTGCAGCCAATACTCACCCGCTCCCAGTTTCGTCGGCGAATAGGCGCGCAAGCTGCCTTCGCTGCCGGCGTGGCCAAACAGGCATTCCCACCGGTCACCCAGATACATGCAGGTCGTCAGCGGCAGCTTGATCGCATTGTCGGTCTGGGTTGCCGACAAACGTACTTTTTCCAGGCGGATGATGGCGGTGACATCTTCGCCGACCTGTTTGCCGCGTATGGTCGCTTTCAGCTGGCCACCCTGCACATTGATGGTGGCAAAATCGCCATCGCGCTGAATGATCTTGCCGTGCAATTTGTTATTGCTGCCCATGAACTCGGCCGTGAATAAAGTGGTCGGGGTTTCGTACATGCTTTGCGGTGTGCCCTGCTGTTCGATGACGCCGTTATTGAGTAGCAGGATGCGATCAGAAATCGCCATCGCCTCGCCCTGATCATGCGTCACCATCAAGGCCGACAGGTTCAGCCTGACGATCAGTTCGCGCAAAAAGGCACGCGCCTCTTCGCGCAGTTTGGCATCCAGATTCGACAAGGGCTCATCGAGCAAGATCACCGGCGGGTTGTACACCAGTGCGCGCGCAATCGCCACGCGCTGTTGCTGGCCACCGGACAGCTGGTGCGGAAAACGTTCGCCCAGATGAGCCAGGCCGAGTTGCGACAAGACTTCCTTGACCTTGCTGGCGATATCGCTGGAATTCATCTTGCGCAGCTTTAGGCCATAGCCGACATTGTCATTTACGGTCTTGTGCGGCCACAGCGCATACGACTGGAACACCAGGCCCAGGTTGCGCTGTTCGGCCGGCATTTCAAACTGGCGGCTACCGTCAAACACGGTGCGCTCGCCAATATGGATGCTGCCGGTTTTCGGCGATTCGAGACCCGCTACCGCACGCAGCAAGGTGGTCTTGCCGCTGCCAGAAGGGCCGAGTAAGGCAACCACTTCGCCGCGTTGCAGGTTCATCGAGACGCCTTTTAAAATCGGGTTGACGCTCGCGCCGGAGCCGTATTCCAGGGTCAATTCTTGTACGCTTAATTCAGACATGGTGTTCTCTCTAAATCTTTGTTTTGTATAAAAATGTTATTAATTAATGGCTGATCTTGACACCGAAACGCAAGGCAATGCCCAGGCCCACAGCGACCAGCGCGATATTGATAAACGACAGCGCCGCCACCAGATCCACCGAGCCACCGGCCCACAAAGAAACGATCAAGGCACCGATCACTTCGGTCCCGGGCGACAATAAGTAAACACCGGTCGAATATTCCCGTTCAAAAATCAAGAACACCATCAGCCAGGCCCCCAATAGGCCGTACTTCACCAGCGGCAATGTCACGTCACGCGTTACCTGGCCACGGCTGGCACCGACCGCGCGCGCCGCCTCTTCCAGCTCTGGGCCGACCTGCAACAGGGCGGTAGAAATCAGGCGCAAGCCATACGCCATCCACACCACCGAATACGCCAGCCAGACCGAGAAGATGGTCGAGCGCAGGTCGCGCAATTGCGGGATCAGGTGCTCGATCAGCCACAGCGCAACAGGATGGTCAAAATGCTTTAAACCGCCCTCCAGCCAGCTAGGTACAAACAGGAATACCCATAAAAATGCCAGACCCGCGAGTAAGCCGGGGATGGCGCGCGGTACCAGTACGCTGTAATCGAGCAGGCGGGTAATGCCGTCCGGTTTGCGGTGCATGGCCAGCGCAATGCCGGCATAACAGATCACCGCCAGCGCGCCGCCGATCACGCCGATCAGCACGGTATTGAAAATGCCGCGCATCAAAGACGGCTGCTCCAGAATGTCGCGGAAATGCTGCAAGGTCAACACATCGGCCAGTTGCACGCCCTCGCCCCAGTACGCGACAAAAGCGCGCAACACGATGCCGGACAGCGGGATCACGATGGTAAACAGTAGCCAGGCTGCCAGCACGCCAAAGGCCAGCCATTTCCAGCCGCCCAGCGGCAGCGGTTTTTGGCGTGAACCCTTGCCCTTGATCGAGACATATTTATTCGATGATTTCAGCAGCCAGCGCTGCACCATCACCAGCGGCATGGTGACCGCCACCAGACAGACCGCTGCCGCCGCCATCAGGTGATACGAAGGCGTACCCAGCTTATTGGTCAGCTTGTACAGGTAAGTCGCCAGCACCAGATGGCCTTCCGGATCGCCGAGCACCAGCACCAGGCCAAACACTTCAAAGCCCAAAAAGAATACCAGCACCGCGGCAAACGCCAGCGCCGGCATGATCATCGGCAGCGACACATGCAACGCCACCTGAAACGGCGAGGCTCCCGCCACGCGCGCCGCTTCCTCGACATCCGAGCCCAGGCTTTTCAGCGCCGAGGAAGAATATAGGTACACATGCGGCACATGGGTTAAGCCGGCGATCAGCACGATGCTAAAGAACGAGTAGATATTCCACGGCTCGACACCGGTGAGTTGCTTGACCCACAGGGTATAAAAACCGACTGGCCCCATCGCCACCACATAGCCAAACGCCATCACCATCGGCGAGACAAAGATCGGCACCAGCAGCATCGGCTCTATCCAGCTACGGCCCGGCAAATCGGTGCGTGTCATCAAAAATGCCAGCAAGGCGCCAAGCGGCACCGAGATGCCCGCCAGCCCCGAGGCGAGAATCAAGCCATTCAGGAAGGCTTCACGAAAATCCGGATCATCGAAAATGAAACGGTAAGAATCAAAAGTCAGTTGCTTGATCGGCGCGAAAAAAGGTGCGGACAGAAAGCTTTGAAAAAAGATCAGTGACAGCGGCGTAAAAATCGCCAGCAAGGTCAGCGTGACAACCATGCCACGTGGCCAATTGAGCTGCGACCAGCGACTGGTCGCAGCAAGAGCGGGGGTTTGCATAAAATACCCTGTTAAGGTTGTAACAGCCTGCACCTAGCCTGCATCAGGCGAGGTGATGATGGAGATTGCACTGCGATTGCCCGCCCATTCGCGGGCGGGAGGTGCCGTTCAGCTTATTTTTTGCCTGCGGCTTCTTTCCACTGCTTCAGGAAAGCCAGGCGTTTGTTCTGATCCAGATATTGCAGCAGCATCGGGTTCACCGGCAACGGCTTGAGACCCGTGCCGATTTGTTTGGACAGATCGGAAGAAGTCGTTTCGCCCTTGACATCGGCGCGGATGGCATACAGCTTGGCTTCATTCGCGATCATGGTCTGGCCGCGTTTTGACAGGGTGTAATCGAGCCAGAGTTTGGCGCTATTCGGATGCTTGGCCGCTTTGCTGATGAACATCACGCGCGACAACACCAGCGTGTAATCTTTCGGTATTTGTACCCCGATCGACGGGTCTTTGGCGGCGCGCACCAAAGCATAAGAACCGAGAATATTATAGCCAAGCAGGTTTTCGCCGGAAGAGATGCGTTCCAGCATGGTGCCGGTAGACGACTGCACCCGCACGCTGGCGGCGCCGAAGGCTTTGGCGAGTTCCCAGAAGTCTTTATTTTCGCGGCTGTCTTGCGTGATAAACATAAAGCCGACGCCGGATTTTTCGATGTCGTAGGTGGTCACCTTGTTCTTGAATTTGTCCAGCTTGGTGCTGATCAGCTTGGCGAATTCGGCATGCGTTTTCGGCACTTCGTCGGCCGACACCAGGCGCTTGTTATACACAAAGACGGCCGGTTCAAACGTGGTGCCGTAAGCCGAGCTGTTCCAGATCGCCCATGGCGGAATGCCGCCGGTTTCCGGCGATGCATATTGCAAGCCGTAGCCATCCGAGACCAATTTCGTTTGCAGATCCATGGCGGACGACCACATCAGATCGGCGCTGTTGCCGCCGGCGGCCATTTCTGAAATGTAGCGGTTATACACTTCGGTCGAATTCATATCGTTGTATTCGACCTGGACTTCCGGATACATGGTCTTGAAGTCCTTGATCAAAGGCTCGACGGCCTTGGTATCGGTGGCGCTATAAATTACCAGCTTGCCCTCTTTTTTAGCCGCATCGACGATCTTGCCGTAATCGGCCGGATAGCCGGCGGGCGCCTGCGCCATGACGCTAAAAGAAACACTGGCGATGGCTGCCGCCATCAATAATTTCGCTGATTTTGTCAACATGGGTCTTCTCCTAAGGAATCTTTAAATTTCGATTTTAATTTTTGAACTGCATTTTTACCGCAAAAAACTACCTGACTACCTGACCAAACCAAACTCTTGTGCCTGCTGCCGGTAATTGTGTACCGCACGCTGTATGTACGTTGTCAGGTCCTTGCCGGTCATGGCAAACGGATACAGGCCGTGCGCCTTGCGCACTTCATCAAAGGCCGGCGTGTTCATGGCGTGCTGAAACTGCTCTACCCATTTCTGGTAATTGGCGTCGCTCACTTGCGGCCCCATGTAGACACCGCGAATAATCGGCCAGGTGACGTCATAGCCTTGCTCGTGCGCCGTGGCGACATTGGCCAGCGCACCGGGCAAACGGGCGTCGGATAACACCGCCAGCACGCGTATCTTGCCGTCGCGCGAATGCAGGCTCGCTTCCGAGGCGTCGCCCGATACCGCCTGCACGTGGCCGGCCAGCAGTGCCGTAAACGATTCGCCGCCGCCTTCAAACGCCACCAGCCTGAGCACTTTCGGATCAACATTCGATTGCTTGGCAATTTGCGCCATTTTTAACCAATCCTGGCTGCCGATGGTGCCGCCGGTGCCGATCGCCACCTGTGCCGGCTTATCCTTGATCGCGGCCATCAGTTCACGCAGGTTTTTATACGGCGAATCACTGCGCACCGCGATCATGCCGTAGTCGGTGCCGATGGCCGCCACCCAGCGCACATTGCTGGCGTCGGACTTGCCAAATTTGCCTTCTGCCAGATTCAGCAGCGAGCCGCCGGAATACGCCACCAGGGTATTTTGCTCGGCCTTGCGCTGCGAGATGATCGAGCTCCATGCCACGGCACCCACCCCGCCCGGCAAATAACTGATGTGCATCTCGGCACCAGGCAAGGCTTGTTGCGCCAGCTTGCAGGTCTGGTCCATGCCGCCACCGGGCTTGGCCGGAACGATGCATTGCGCCTGGCTGTCGCTGGCTTGTGCCGCTGTCATCCACAGCAAACTGGCGGACAGTGCGAGGCAGATTGAATGAGCTTGAAACCGCATGATGCGTGCTTTCTGTTGGGTGACGCTGAACAGGACTAGGAATTTTTCAGGGTAAGACATACGATGAAGCAAATAATACCCCCTGAACTCTTTCAGCAAGCTTTCAATCGGTACGACTTATTGGCGCTGAAGCCGAAGCTTGTAAAAATCAAAAACAGCCTGCCCGCTCACGCATACCCCATGCGGTTCTCCACGGCATCGCCTCTGCAAGCCGCATGGGGTATGCGTGAGCGGGGTGGTGCTTGGTGAGCGGCTTTATTCGCCTCCCGTATTGTTGCAAAATACAAATATGCGTATGATAAAAAAGCGCTGGGGCGGTGGCGGCTCTGGCTAAGTGCTTGTTTTTACCCCGGTTTTGCCGGATTTTTTATGGGCTTTCCCTGCTGAAGGCGGTTGCTATCATGCGTATTTTATTGGTTGAAGATCATCTTGAATTGTCGCGCTGGCTGGCGAAAGCGCTGCATGACGCCCACCTGACCGTGGAGTGCGCGATGAACGGTGCCGATGCCGATGCCTTGTTGCATACCCAGGAATATGGCCTGGTGATTCTCGACCTGACCTTGCCCAAGATGGATGGGCTCGATGTGCTGAAACGCTTGCGCGCCCGTGGCAGCAAGACCCCGGTGCTGATCCTGACCGCCCGCGGTGGCTTGAATGAGCGGGTGCAGGGCTTGAATCTGGGCGCCGACGATTATCTGGCCAAACCGTTTGAACTGGCCGAGCTCGAAGCGCGGGTCAAGGCGCTGTTGCGCCGCTCTCAGGGCAACGAGGCGGTCACGCTGCTGTGTGGCGCACTGAGTTTTGATACGGTGCTGCGGCAGTTTTTTTATGACGGGGTCGCACTCTCTTTGACCCCACGCGAATATGCGGTGCTGGAGGCCTTGATCAGCCGGCGCGGGCAGGCGCTGTCGAAAGAAAAATTATTCAATGAAGTGTTTGCGCTGGATGACGATGTCAACCTGGACGCGATAGAAATTTATATCCACCGCTTGCGCAAAAAACTCGATGCGGTCAGTGCCGGTGCCGTCGCGATTACCACCTTGCGCGGTATCGGCTACGTGCTGGAAGCGCGCTGATGCCGGCCGATCGCGCCGATCTGGCCAGTATCGACACTGGCGCGGATGCGGTCGGCAGCCTGCGTGGCCAATTTCTGCGCTGGCTGTTGATTCCCCTGGTGATCCTGGTGGCGGTCAATGCGTTTTCGGTCTACCGCAATGCGCTCGATGCGGCCGATCTGGCGTATGACCGCTCGCTGCTATCCACCGCCAGGGCGCTGGCCGAGCGCGTCTCTATCGTCGATGGCAAGGTGGTGGCGAATGTGCCGTATGTGGCGCTCGATAGTTTCGAGACCGATACGCTGGGGCGGCTGTATTACAAGGTCACCGGCGTGAATGGCGAGTTTGTCTCCGGTTATGAAGATTTGCCCGGCTTGCCTAACAATGTTCCCCGTTCGGATATTTATCCGGCGCTGGTGCATTTTTTTCATGCCGATTACCAGGGGCAAGCGGTGCGTATCGCCGCCCTGCATCAGCCGGTGTATGACGACCAGATGCGCGGCATCGCCTTGATCGAGGTGGCCGAGACGGTCGACGCGCGGCGCGGTCTGTCGCGCACCATCCTGATCGATACGCTGTTGCGCCAGGCCGCGCTGGTGCTGGCGGTGGCGCTGCTGGTGTGGGTCGCGCTGCGCTTTGTCCTGCATCCGCTGGCGCAATTAAAATCGGTGGTGGAAGCGCGCGAACCGACCGATTTGTCCGGTTTCGATGTCAGTCTGGTACATAAAGAAATCCGCCCGCTGGTGAGTGCCATGAACGGCTATATGGCACGCCTGCAAAACCTGATCAATGTGCAAAAACGCTTTATCGCCGACGCCTCGCATCAGTTGCGTACCCCCCTGACAGTCTTGAAAACGCAGGCCGAACTGGCCCTGCGCGAGAATGACCCGGTCGCCATGCGCCAGATCGTGCAAAGCATCGCCACTACCACCGACGCCACCGTGCATCTGGCCAACCGGCTGTTGACCCTGGCACGCATCGGCCATGGTGCGGCCGAAGAAGAGATGAGCCAGCTTTCCCTGCGCGAGGTGGTGCGCCAGGTGTGCCTGGAGCTGGCGCTGCCGGCAGTTAAAAAACAACTCGATTTGTCGCTCGATGCCGAGCAAGAAGTGCTGATCACCGGACATGCGCTGCTGCTGCACGAGATGATCAGCAATCTGCTCGATAACGCGATCCGCTACACCCCGCTGCATGGCCGGATTGCGCTGACCTTGAGCGTCATCGATAGCACGCCGGAACCGTATGCCTTGCTAGTGCTGGAAGACAGCGGCCCCGGCATTGCCGCCGGCGAGCGGGAAAAAGTCTTCGACCCCTTTTACCGCGCCCTGTCGGCCAGCGTCAGTAATCCCAGCGGCACCGGCCTGGGCCTGAGCATCGTGCGCGACATCGTGAGCTTGCATCAGGGGCAGATACGGCTGACGGAAGGGACTGCCGCGGCAGACGGCAAGGGTTTGCGGATAGAGTTGTTGTTGCCGTTGTGAGGGGGGGCGGCTAGAGCGTAGCCCTGCACGGTAGGTTGGGCTAGGCTTTATCAGCCCAACATCTGCATTGAGCGCAAAAACCTAGAACTGTTAAACCCTTATCCCAAGCAATTAAGATTTTCATCTTATCAATTATTTTGATGTCTGCGTAGCGCAATACCAGACATGCGTACGATTACGCTACGCTAATCGCACCTACACGGCTGGCAATCGCACAGCGACGGCAGAAGACCATGCCTGTTAACGGGCCTTAGCTTGTGGTGCATACCCAACACCGTTCTCCGGAACGATGGCAAACCATCCGCATCGAAAGCTAACTGAAAGCCAGCCCTGCCTACTATGGAGCCAGACCAGTCCGCTTGTACGCTGCTATGGCGTGCGTTCTGGTCTGGCTGAAAACCAGCATATCCATCCCTCTTCCGGAGACTGTAATAATGAAAAAAACCCTGATCTGCGCCGCAGCGCTGACGATGATCGCAGGCCTGGCACAGGCGCAATCCAATGTCACTATTTATGGATTAATCGATGCCAATCTCACTTACAACAATAATGCCGATGTGGCGAAAAACAGCCAGTCAAAACTGAATAGTGGCGGCATGAACACTTCTCGTCTGGGCTTTCGCGGCACGGAAGATCTGGGCGGCGGCCTGAAAGCCATCATGCAACTCGAAGGCGGACTCTTGCTCGATACCGGCGCCTCGGATGGCGACCTGTTTGGCCGTCAGGCGAATGTCGGCTTGCAAGGCAACTTTGGCAAACTCGTCGCGGGCCGCTCTTACAGCACGACCTATGATTTCGTGTTGCCGTTTGACCCTATGGGTTATTCCGGCCAATATTCCTGGGTCACTTCAGCCGGGGCGACCGGCGGCCGCAAAGATGGCATGCTCACGGCGGTCTCGAATATGCTGAAATACCAATACGACGGCGAAGGCTACAAACTCGGTGCCACCTATGGTTTTGGCGAAGTCGCGGGCGACACTTCCTCTGGGGCCAAACTGGCACTGGCCGCCAGCGTGAATTTCGGCGCTGTGGCCGCGGTACTGGCCTACGATCAAAACAATAGCGTCGCCATTGCCGGCGGTGCCATGGATGAAGCCAAATCGATCCATTTGGCCGGCAGTTACCAAATCAATGATGCCAAACTGTTTGCCGGCTATCGCAACTACAAAAAGACCCTGGCGACAGGGGCGACCGACTTGCGCAGCGATCTGGTGTGGGCTGGCCTGAACTATCAGCTGACACCCGCCTGGATATTGACAGGCATTTACTATTATCAAGACATTAAAAATATGGCAACCGGTGCCGATGCCGATCCTGGCATGCTGGTGGCGCGCGCCAGATATGCGCTCTCTAAACGTACCGATATTTACCTTGCGGCGGCGTATGCCAAAGGCACGAATGGCAAACTGGTCGGCGTCTCGCGCGATGATGTGGCGTTCGGCACCAGCCAAAATTCAGCCACGGTGGGTATCCAGCACCGTTTCTGATCGCCAAGCGCTAAAAAATGCTGGGTGCCAGCGCATCCGGCATTTTTTTTGTCTTTGTGCCTGCGCCAGGTACTGATCCCTATCGGCAGAATCGAAGTGAGCTGTGCTAAGGTAGCGCCACTCCCTTTTTTTACGAGCAATTTCATGTGCCAACTGCTAGGAATGAATTGCAATACCCCGACCGATATCGTCTTCAGTTTCACCGGTTTTGCCACGCGCGGCGGCCGCACCGATGAGCATAAGGACGGCTGGGGCATCGCTTTTTTTGAAGGCAATGGCGTACGCCATTTTGTCGATCACCAGGCCGCGGTGGCGTCGCCGATTGCCGAGCTGATTAAAACTTATCCGATCAAATCTACCAACGTCATCGCGCATATACGCAAGGCCACGCAAGGGGTGGTCAGTCTGGAAAATTGCCATCCGTTTGTGCGCGAATGCTGGGGGCGCTACTGGGTGTTTGCGCATAATGGCGATTTAAAGAATTTTGCGCCGCGACTCGATGGCGCTTACCATCCGGTCGGCAGTACTGACAGTGAGCTGGCGTTTTGCTACCTGATGCAAGAAATGCGCAAACATTTTGGCGAGACTGCGCCTGCGCTGGCCGAGATGACGCAGTTCATGCGCCAGCTCTGCAGCGAGATTGCGGCTTACGGCACCTTCAATATGATGCTGTCGAACGGCGCGGCCTTGTTTGTGCATTGCTCGACCAAGCTGCATTATCTGGTACGCCAGTATCCGTTTACCAAGGCGAGCTTATCGGATGAAGACGTGGCGGTCGATTTTTCCGAGGTGACCACGCCGCAAGACCGGGTCGCGGTGATCGTGACCGAACCGCTGACCACCAACGAAAGCTGGACCCCCTTTTTACCCGGCGAATTCAAGGTATTCGTCGATGGTGCCGTCTTGCAGTGATACGCGCTGACGTCATCTTTATAGTGAACTGACTAATAATGATTATGCAAAATAACTACGATTTCAGCGCCATCCCCGTGGCGATGCAGCGCTATGTCGATCAACAGATACTGACGGGCGTCTCTACCGCCGTCTTGGCCGGGCGCGAGCTGGTGCACCTGCATTGTGCCGGCTGGGCCGACAAAGAGCGCGACATTGCGCTGCGCAGCGATCACCTGTTTCGCGTGTTTTCCAATACCAAGCTGATCACCTCGATTGCGGTCTTGCTGTTGCTGGAAGACGGCCAGCTGCAACTGGATCAGGCGATAGAAGAATTCATTCCGCAACTGGGGCACAGGCGCGTGCTCAGGGCTGGCACCGGCGACATCCACGATACCGAGGCGGCACGCTCATCGATCACGATTCGCCAATTGCTCTGCCATACCTCGGGCCTGAGCTATGGCTTGCTGGATCATGGCAGCACGATTTACCGCGCCTATGTCGAGCGCAAGGTGTTGCATGCGTTTACCCCGCTGTCGCACCTGATCGATGTACTGGAAGAGTTGCCGCTGGCGTTTCAGCCCGGCACCGCGTGGGAATATTCGATCGCCAGCGATGTGCTGGCGCGGCTGGTCGAAGTGGTCAGCGGCGCGCGCTTCGATCTGTTTATCCAGACCCGCATCCTCGATCCGCTCGGTATGGCAGACACCAGCTTTGTGGTGCCGGAGCATAAGCGTGAACGTCTGACGGCATATTACGCCGGCACCGATCCTGGCAATGTCTTGCAAAGACCGTTGAAGCGGCTCGATAATTCACCCTACCCCGGCGCTTACCTCACGCCAGTGCCGCGCCTGTCTGGCGGCGGCGGTCTGGTCTCCAGCTTGCCCGATATGCTGGCGCTGATGCGCAGCCTGATGCCGCATGGGGCGACGTTGCTGAGGCCCGAGACCATCGCCATGATGATGCGCAATCAACTGCCCGCAGGGATGGGCATTGCCTTCCCGGGCATAGGCAGCTTGCCGGGAAAAGGTTTTGGCCTGGGCGGTGCGGTTATTCTGCAACCCTCCAGCCTAGACCCGGCGGCCTCGACCGGTGAATTTGAATGGGGCGGGATCGCCGGCACCCATTGGTGGATTTCGCCGCAGCAGAATCTGGCAGGCGTCTTGATGACCCAGCGCCAGATGAGCTTTTGGCATCCGTTTTCGTTTGAATTCAAAAAACTCGCGTATCAGGCGGTGGGGGCCAAATAGCGCGGCGGGGGCTGGCCTGCGCATGTTTTTGCAAAGCATTGCGCAATAGCCATGCGGGTTGCAGGCCATTTTCGTGCCAGGAGGCGCATGGCTATTGCGCATTCGCTTTTCCATTGACGTCACCAGCCAATCCAAACTTGCCAACCAGCAGCAAATCTCAACATAACAACGCAGCAAAAGCCTGATCCCAAAATTCTGGCAAGCGCACAATGCTATGATTGAGCAACGCCGTTTTTTGCTTTTAGCTTTGGTTTTTCACCATGATTTCCTTCGTCAGGAGAGCGCCGTGAACAAGATACTCAAGGTCTTTGCAATCGGATTTGCCGCCGTCTTGGTGCTGATCGTTGCGCTTGTCGCTTACCTCGGTTTTGCCTTTGACCCGAATCAGTTCAAGACCCAAATCACACAAATTGTTTTAGAGAAAAAGCAGCGCACCTTAAGCATTGAAGGCGATATCCAGCTGCGCCTGTTTCCCCGGGTGGTGGTCGATCTGGGAAAAGTCAGCCTGTCAGCACGCCATAGCACGGAAGCCTTCGCCACCTTAGACAGTGCCCGTGTCTCACTGGCGGTATTGCCGCTATTAAACAAAAAATTGGTGATCGACAAAGTGTCCTTGCGCGGCCTGGACTTGCATCTACAAAGAAATGAAAAGGGCGAGAGCAATATCGACGATCTGTTCAGCAAAGAGCAAAACGCCGATGATCCAAAGAGTACGCAAAACGCACAAAAAATGCAGTTTGACATTCAAGGCATCGAGCTCGCCAACGCCAATATACAAGTCAGCGACGAGCAGACGAAGTTTTCCGGGGCATTAAAAAATCTCCAATTGAACAGCGGGCGGCTGGCCGACAAAACAGCCACGACGCTACATTTGTCTAGCAAAATTGTTTCTCAGCAGAAGGCCGGCATCAGCACCGATGCGCAGCTGGAACTCACTACCGGCTTGCGCTTCGATTTAAGTGCGCAGGAATTTAACCTGGATAAACTCTCGCTCGCCCTGAACGGTCTGGTTCAGGCAAATAAGCTCAAGCTCAATGTCACCGCAGCGCAATTACAGGTGCAGCCGAAAGAGCTGGCATTGAACATCGCCGGACTTGAGGCCAATCTACAAACGCATGTAGCGCAAGGGGATGCCGACCTTCGCCTGGATGCGCCGCGTATCTCGATCGACCAAACTCAGGCCAGCGGCGACAAGATCAGCGCCAGCATGACATTGCGTGGCGCACAAAATCTCAGCGCAAAGCTCAACACCAGTGCGATCACCGGCTCGAGTAAAGCGCTCAAGCTCGACCATATTCAACTTGAGATAGAGCGCAAGCAAGGCGTGCAAACACTGAAAGCACATTTGAATTCTGCGCTGCAAGCGGATCTGGCACAGCTGGTTTTTTCCTTGGACAAGTTCAAGCTCGAGGTGCAGATACTCGACCCCAGTTTGGCCCAAGCCGACATCAAGCTGCCGGTCAGCGGCAATTTGATCGCAAAGTGGCAACAGCGAGTGATACAAACCGACCTGCAAAGCCAGTTCGACCAAAGCCAGCTCAAAGCGACGATTGAAGTGCAAGGTTTTGCCACGCCACAGACACAAATACACTTGAATGCGGCGATCGATGCGATCAACCTTGATCGCTATCTAACACCCGCCACAGCGGGCAAGCCGGGCAATGTGGCCGGCAAAGAGAAGTTGCCAGCTTCCAACGAAGCGCCGATGGATTTATCCGCGCTCAAGGCACTGCAAGCCGATGGCAAGATAGCGATAGGCAAACTCCAGGTCAAAAACATTAAGCTCAATGACGTGCAACTGCCTATCCGGCTCAATGCCGGCAAGCTTGAATTCAAGGGCTTGCATGCGCATCTGTATCAGGGGGAGCTGGCGGGGGACGCCAGCATCAATGCCAACGAGAATGGCTTTACCGTACATTCCACACTCAGTCGTATTCACATCCAGCCCCTGCTCAAGGACGCGCTGGGCAAAGATATGCTGGACGGACACGGCAGCCTGAAGCTGCAACTGCAAACACGCGGCAAGACGATGGCGCAGGTGAAGGGAAATTTGGATGGCGAGGTCAGCGTCAATCTGGTCGATGGTGCGGTAAAGGGCTTTAACCTCGCCAAGGCTTTGCGTGATGTGAAGGCAAAAATAGTGAACCAGGCCGATCAGGAGCAAGCCGCCAACGCGAATGAAAAAACGGATTTTTCTACCCTGTCGGCATCTTTGCATTTTGTTGACGGCATAGGTAAAAACGACGACCTGAACATCAAATCGCCTTTCTTGCGGGGTGGCGGCAGCGGCACCGTCAACTTGCGCAACAACAGCCTGGACTATGTCGCCAAGGTAACGGTAGTCAATACCGCGACAGGGCAAGGCGGTGCCGATTTATCGCAACTGAAAGACATCAGTATCCCGATACGTATCAGCGGCCCGTTTGATCAATTGTCCTACAAGGTGCAGTTTTCACAGATGAGCAGCGATGCACTGAAGTCGGCAATCAAAGCAAAAGCTGCGCCGTTGATTGAAGAAAAGAAGAAGGAGTTGCAGGAAAAATTGAATGAACAACTGAAGGATAAGTTGAAGGGTTTGTTTGGCAGGTAGAAAATACATGCTCAGGGCCAGTTGAATGGCATCGCATACCAAGCTATCCAAACCCTAGGCGCAATCTTGATGCGCTTGGCGTATTCGCCGTCTGCCAAGCCCTTGTTGCCGAGAAAGAGGACATGGATAGCGCACTCAATCGCCTTCAGGAGCTTGAGCCGCCGCCCATTTGAAAAATGGCGCTATTTGTTTCGCCCGCCATCGGGGTGCGGTGGATTTTTACTGCGGATCTTCGTGGCCGGAGGGCGCGCCTCCAGTTCAACATGCTGTACGGTATCTTCGCTCGCCTGAATAAATTCTTCCAGTGCCAGGATCAGATCGGCGATGGCTTGTTTGCCAAACGATTGTTCTATGTGCTGGTACTGGCTATCGATTAATGGGGCGATCTCTGACATCAGTTGGATGCCATGGCCGGAAAGGTTAACCAGTACGCGCCGCTGATCGCCCTTCATCGGGCTGCGGCTGATTAAGTCGATTTCTTCCATCCTGGCCAGCACACCGGCCATGCTGGGGCTGAGAATCTGGCACATCTCACATAATTCTCTGGGTTCCAGTTGGCCATACTCGTCCAGTACCCGCAGGATTCTCCATTGCTGGTCGGTCAGGCCAAAATGACTCAGGATAGGGCGAAAATGCGACATGAGGGATCCTCGCGCCCGAAGAAAAAGCTGCGGGAGATTGCGGTTGGCTATCTTGTTTTTCATTTAATTTCTCCATTATTTTTATACGCATTTTTCTTATTATTTTTACTATTCACCTAGCAAAATTCTTGCCATTCAAGGCCTATTATACAGATTGACTTACTCATATATTAGTGTTTTAATCGCTCACATATTAGTGATTACGTAGTGATTGTGCGTCATTTTCTGGCTCCTCAATTGAATGCGCGGATGGCATCGTGCTTATTCGAGAGCGGCCATGAAGCTATCCGGTGCGTTGAAAACACACCGGCGCAGACCACGCTATGAGTTCAGATTAGTTCAGATGAGGAGACCATCATGCAAGACAACTTTCAAGACCGTATTCGCCTGCCGCAATTAAGAGAGCGCATTACCAGCGCTGCCGAGGCGGCACTCTGGATCAAAAATGGCATGACGGTCGGTATGAGCGGTTTCACCCGTGCCGGTGACGCCAAAGTGGTGCCGCTGGCGCTGGCCGAACGCGCCCGGCATGAGCCGCTCAAGATCACCCTGATGACCGGTGCCTCGATGGGCAGCGATGTCGATAAAACCTTGACCGAAGCGCATGCGATTGCGCGCCGCATGCCGTTTCAGGCCGACCCGGTATTGCGTGCCGCGATCAACCGCGGCGAGGTGATGTTTGTCGATCAGCACTTATCCGAAACGGTAGAGTTGCTGCGCTCAGGGCAAATCGCGCCTATCGACGTGGCGATCATCGAAGCCATTGCGATTACCGAAAGCGGCGCCATCATCCCGACCACCTCGGTCGGCAACAGCGCCAGCTTTGCGATCCTGGCCGATAAGGTAATCGTCGAAATCAACCTGACCCAATCGCTGCAGCTGGAAGGCTTGCACGACATTTTCATCCCCAAGCACAGGCCGCACCGCGAGCCGATTCCGCTGATGTCGCCGAGCGACCGGATCGGCACTACGGCGATCCAGATTCCGCCCTAAAAAATTGTCGCCATCGTCATCACGGAAAAACTCGTCAGTTCGTCGACCATCTTGCCGCCTGATGAAGAGACCGTCGCGATTGCCCGGCATCTGGTGAATTTTTTTAAAAATG
>NZ_JAUSFI010000080.1 GCF_030651495.1 Undibacterium sp. | reverse complement strand
GGCGGTCTAAAGTTCCAAGTGCAACACTAAATTTTTAGGAGAGGCTGATTGGTGGCCTCTTCAAATGTTAAACCATCGAGCATGTGTGTCCACACTTCATTTGGCGAGCGCCCTTTTAACGTGACACGAGGGCGTTCGTTTAATTGCATGGCAATCCGGTTGAGCTGGTATTGCGTGACCTCCGACATATCCATTCCTTTCGGTAAGTATTGGCGCAATAAGCCATTGGTGTTCTCGACGCCGCCACGTTGCCAGGGACTGTGCGGGTCGCAAAAATAGACTTTGATTCCCGTCGCTTCCGTGATCCGCTCGTGTTCCGCCATTTCCGAGCCTTGATCGTAGGTCATGCTCAAGCACACCCCGACAGGCATCTTACGCAAGACACCCGCAAAACCCTGATAGGCAGAGTAAGCATCACGCCGCTCCAATTTAATCAGGCTCACGCGGCGGCTTGTCCGCTCGTAGAGGACGCCAACGGCACCGGGCGAATGAATGCTGCCCAGCAGTAAATCCCCCTCGAAATGACCAAGACGGGTCCGTAATTCCACCTCCTCGGGACGCACGTGAATCAGGTCTTTAATCCAGGTCTTGCCGTTGCCCTGTGTACTGCTTCTGCGTTTCTTCCCTTCTTGCCGCAAGCTGCTGATAATCTGGCGTTTCAGTTCGCCTTTGGGCAAGAGGTCGATATGGTGATAGATCGTGGTATGTGACACTTGATAATCCGGGGTATCTGGAAAAGCTCTTTGCAGCCATAAAGAAATCTGGTTGGGCGACCATGCCCGTTCTAGTTTATACCTGACTTTAGCCCATAATCCTTCTGCATAGCGCGAGGCCAATTTGCGCGGCCTTCTGGCAATACGACGTTTCTGGTGCGCTCTTTGGTGCGCATGGATAGGCCTGTATTGGCCATGCTCATCGCAACTTCTGGTCACTTCCCGGCAGATCGAGGTGACATTGCGCCCCAGTTGCCTGGCTATTTCTCGCTTGCTTTGTTTCTCTTGCAACTGCCTTGCTATAAATTCTCGCTCTAATTCGGTTAAATGCGTGTAGCTCATGTTTCACTCCTGTCTTTTTAAAAGTATACAGAAGTGTTGCACTTGTAATTTTAGACCGCCCAATTTCAACATGATTTCTTATTATCGGGATACGGTAAGTTACTTGCTGGAACCTAAAGTAGAGTCACAAGCATGTCGTGGTGCGGTCATATCGTCGAGGTAGACTCAGCCTTACCTAGTCACTTTCAAAGACAATAATGCTTTATCCAGAACTGTTTACCTCCCTGGAGCAAGTCCGCTGGAACATGCAGACGGATATTTTCTGGGATCAGTATGATGCGACCAAACTCAGCCCGGAGCAGGCGAAAACCATCAAGATGAATGCGATTACCGAGTGGTCGGCCTTGCCGGCGACGGAGATGTTTTTGCGCGATAACCGCGGTGACAGCGATTTTTCTGCGTTCATGTCGATCTGGTTTTTTGAAGAGCAAAAACACGCGCTGGTATTAATGGAATACCTGCGCCGCTTCCATCCCGGGCTGGTGCCGACCGAGGCAGAGTTGGATCATGTGCGTTTTGAATTTGATCCGGCGCCGCCATTGGAGACCCTGATGCTGCATTTTTGCGGTGAAATCCGGCTCAATCATTGGTACCGCTGCGCCTCCGATTGGCATACCGAGCCGGTGATCAAGCAAATTTATAAAATCATCAGCCAGGACGAGGCGCGCCATGGCGGTGCCTATTTGCGCTACATGAAAAAATCGCTCGCCAAAGACGGCGACACGGCGCGTGCCGCCTTTGCCAAAATCGGCGTCTTGATGGCCTCTGCCCGCCGCACCGAGAAACCCTTGCATCCGACCAGCTTGCATGTGAACCAGGCCTTGTTTCCGAACGATACGGTGCAAAGCCGCGTGCCCGATCCGGCGTGGCTGGAGCACTGGTTAGACGAGCAAATCAAGTTTGATGATGGATGGGAAAAGAAGGTCGTTGAACGTATCCTGCACAATCTGTCGCTGTTATTTGAGCGGCGTTTTTCCAGCGTGCAGGAGCTCAATCGCTACCGTAAAGAGATCACGCAAAGCCTGGCTGGCAGCGCAGTCAAAGGCCAAACGGGATTAACGGCGCTAGAAATACCGCTAGAGACACCGCTATAGACCCCGCAGTAGGGCGGTTTCACATAAAATAGCCGCCATAGCCTGCGGCTATTTTTTTGTGCCGCTTAATTTCACCCGATTCCCTTCATTTTTCTTGTTTATGCCAAATTTTGAAAACAAACTGACCGATCGTGCCGCATTGCAAGAGCGTGTGGCGGCCTTAGCTAAGCCAGTAGTAATGACCAACGGCGTCTTCGATATATTGCATCGTGGTCATGTCACCTATCTGGCGCAAGCCAGGGCGCTGGGGGGCTCGCTGGTGGTGGCAGTGAATACAGATGCCTCAGTAAAACGACTGGGCAAAGGCGATGATCGGCCGCTCAATACCTGTCCAGACCGTATGGCGGTGCTGGCCGCTTTGGAGTCGGTCAGTCTGGTGGTCGATTTTGCGGAAGACACGGCTTTGCAGGTCGTCGCATTGGCGCACCCCGATATTTATGTCAAGGGAGGGGATTACGATATGACATCGATTCCAGAAGGGCAAGCCGTGCTGGCCTACGGCGGCCAGGCAGTGGCGATCGATTTTGAACATGATCGCTCTACCAGCCAATTACTGGCCAAAGTCAGGGCGCAGTGAGGTGTTGTCAGTCGTTTTTGTTAGTCGTTTTGTTAGTCATTTTTGTTGTTTAAGTAAAATTTCAAATTCTTCTGGCGGAAGTGGTTTGGCGAACAGATAGCCCTGTGCATAATCACATCCTGCGAGTAAAAGTAATTCTTTTTGCTGCGGAGTTTCTACTCCTTCCGCAATGACTTTCAGGCCCAGTTTGTGCGCCATCACGATGATCGCCTCGCACAATGCCATATCACTGGATTCCGGCGTCAGGTTGCAGATGAAGGAGCGGTCTATCTTCAAGTAATCGATGTCGAATTTCTTCAGATAAGACAGCGAAGAGTAACCGGTGCCAAAGTCATCCAGCGCGACCTGTATGCCGGCATCGCGAAATTGCAGTAATTTTTCAATGATGTTGCTGCCGGCATCAAGCAATAATCCTTCGGTGATTTCCACCGAAATTGCCTGGCCAGGCAAGCCGAGTTCTCTTAGCTGCCCAATCCAATTGGTATAGCGTGCCACATCACCCTGAAACTCCAGCGGCGATTGATTCACGCTAATTTGAAACTCGGCATGGTACTGCGCACGCCATGTTTGTACCCAATGTACCGTTTGCTGAAATACCCATTCTCCGATATTAACGATTAAGCCATTGGCCTCGGCTATGGGGATGAATTCTATCGGGCTGATCCAGCCTCTTTGCGCATGAGGCCAGCGTACTAATGCCTCTGCTTTGTGTATTTTCCCTGTCGCTAGATCGACGATCGCTTGAAAATGCACCTTCAGATGCTGTTCAGCGATGGCCGTGCGCAGTTCGCTGGTCAGGCGCATTCTTCCTATTGCCGCGGTCTGTAAGCTGGGCGTGAAATAGCTAAAGCGGTTGCGGCCACTATCTTTCGCGGCATACATTGCCTGATCGGCGTGCTTGATCAAATCTTCCAGTTTATCGGCATCGCGGGGATACAGGGTGATACCGATACTGGCCGAGAGATACACTTCTTCATTTCCCAGTAAAAAAGGCCGGGACATGATCAGGACAATATTCTGGGCAATGGTTTCAATATGCTCAGCATCGTGCTGATCTGGCAGGGAAACAGTGAATTCATCTCCTCCCAGGCGGGCAACGGTATCCGATTCTCTGACACATAGCCGCAGCCGGTGAGCGGCCTCAATCAGCAATGCATCTCCGGTGGCGTGGCCTAGTGTATCGTTGACTTCTTTAAAATGATCAAGATCGATAAATAATACCGCCAGTGGCAAACCGCTACGCTTACTTTTTTGGATATCGTGTTCTAGCCTGTCATAAAACATGCGCCGGTTCGGCAGATTTGTCAGGGAATCGATGTTTGCCTGTTGCCATATCATGGCTTCGGTTCTTTTTTTCTCCGTAATATCGAGATGCGTACCAAGCATGCGCAGGGGTTTTCCGCGTTCATCCGATTCCACGATGGCACCGACCGACAGTATCCAGACCCACTCACTATCATGCTTTTTTTGCCTGAATTCAATCCGGTATTCGTCGAGTTTTCCATCAATATAATCGGTATACGCGTTTTTGCATGCCTGCCTGTCATCGGGATGCATACGCGCTAGCCATGCCGTAATTGTTTCATGAAATGTTGCATGTTCATAACCGAGCATCGTGGCGTATTCGGTGTTGACAATCGCGATGCCCGTTTGCACATTGAGATCATACAATCCCTGATGGGTTGCCGAGAGCGCCATCCGTAAGCGTTCTTCACTCGCGCGTAACGCTGCTTCTGCGTGTTTCCGCTCGGATATATCGGTATGCGTGCCCACCACCCTGACAGGCTTGCCATCGGCCGATCTCTGTACGACGGTGCCACGTGTGAGTATCCATTTCCATAGTCCATCGCGACACAGAACACGATGTTCGTTAATGTAAATAGGAGTGACGCCTTCAAAATGCGCCTCTCGGGCTAGACGCATTTCTGCGAGATCATCTGGGTGGGTTCGCTGGTCCAGTTCGGTAGACAGGTCGGATATCTCATCTTCACGGTAGCCGTAGATTTCTTTGAGCCTTTTTGAGAATATCTCGACATCACTTTGCGGGTACCAATCCCAGACACCGTCACCGGAGCTTTCCAGTGCCAGTTGCCAACGTTCTTCGTTAATGCGCAGCTGTTCCTGTTCAATTTTACGCTGCGTAATGTCTTGTATCATCGCGTAACAACCCAGTACCGCCCCAGTTTCAGACCGCATCGGTTGCAATTGTGCAAATATCTGTCGTGCGCCACCTGACGGGTAGGGCAGTTGTGCTTCGTAGCTCACCACTTTCCCAAGAAAGCTTTGCTCTATATATGAACGGACGATTTTAAATGCGGCAGGTCCGATCACCTCAGTGAGGTGTTTGCCGATTATCTGGCTTTTTTTAAGTTCAAACCAGTTTAAATAAGTCTGGTTGGCAAACTGATAGCGAAACTCGCTATCGACGCACAAAATACCAACTTGCAGTGCATCCAGCACACGCAGTAATTCGATGGCATTTTGATCAAAGGGTGACGGTACTTGGCCGTCGTTCAGTGCTACCGAACCGATGATCTGATGATGCTCGACATTGGCTTCACCACCTTGTCGTATCCGCGTCAACGATCCATCGGAAAGCCTGAGGTCGCATTCGATTTCAAAGGAAGTGCCTAGATTGTCAGCGGCAGTGAGTGCCGTTAACAAGCGCTGCCAGGAGTCGGGTGAATAGTAAGATTGCGCTTCTATTTGACTTAAATGACAACGTTTGGGATTTCTGGCAACAAGAGCGCATATGGCAGACGACCAAAAGAAGTCTCCTGTCACTTTATTCCAAGTCCATGTCCCGACAGTGTTCAATGGTTGAGCCTGTGTGAATAGCGGATAAGGTCGTAGTGGTATGGCGTCTGGTATTTAATTTATTGAAACGCCAATAGGGCTTTAACTTGAGAAATACTGAGAGCATTTTCGAATCTACAGGAAATATAATCAAAAATCCATTTTTGTGCATGCGAACGATTGACGTACAGAAATATAAAGTAGAGCACCATGTCATTTCTTGCTTCGATTTCTTGACTGGATAGATTTCGGTATCCTTGTGTTCGTAGAACTACGACGATTTCCTCTGGCGAAGTAGACGAATTTTCGATAATCGGATCAGTTTGACAACGATTATGCGCCGCCAGTAAATCCATTCTGACGCCAAGCTTCATAGACAACGACGGCGACCGTATTGGATAAATTCAAACTGCGATTGTCCGGGCGCATAGGCAAACGTATCCGTTGATTTTCCGGAAAAAAATCGCGCACTTCTGCTGCCAGACCGCGGGTTTCCGCGCCAAATACAAAAAAATCACCGGGTTGAAAAGCAAGCGTGGAGAAAGTGCTGGATCCATGTGTCGTCATGGCAAACATGCGCTGTCGATCTGGGTTTTCGGAAGCTAAAAATGCAGGCCAGCTTTTGTGTACTTTCATTGTTGCGTAATCGTGATAATCCAGTCCGGCACGTTTCATTTTGCTGTCATCCAGCGGAAAACCTAAAGGTTCGATTAAATGAAGTTGCACCCCTGTGTTGGCACAAAGGCGAATGATATTGCCGGTATTGGGCGGGATTTCTGGTTCAACCAGGACAACGTGAAACAAGATAATTTCCTTTTTTTGATGAATATTTACAGGATATGTAATGATAACTTAGTGTAGCTCAGGAATTCCCTAAACGACATTCATTCGCACTGACCATTTAACCGTGGTCTCAGGGATTTAATCCATAGGTTAGTGCCGCGGGGTTCTGGCGAATACATAGTTAGTCACTTTCGCCGCGCCAAAACGTTTTAATACTGTGGCGATCTCATGCAAGGTTGTGCCTGTCGTCATCACGTCGTCAACTACGCCGATATGCTTGTCTTTGATAAGATCAATAGCGTGTTGGCTTGGTGCAAAGGCATTGCGTACATTCTTTTGCCTGTCGTCCGGATGCAGGCTGCTTTGCTGCACTGTTTCGCGATTTCTGCGAATCAATTCAGTATCTAACCGGATGCCCAGGTGCGATGCCAGAAGTTTGGCAATTTCTATTGATTGATTGAAGCCACGATCACATAAGCGTTGCTGGCCCAATGGTACGGCGCACAATATCTCTGGTAAATGTCGTTCAGAATCGCGTAACGCGGTATCACGCAGCAATTCGGAAAATAACGTCGACAGAGCCAGTCGATGGCCAAATTTGAGTGCCAGAACTAGCTGATCAATAGGAGCGGAATAATCACTGGCGACAACGGTACAATCAAAACTTGGCCGACTGCTCAAACATTCGCCGCAGATTAAGTGATCATCGTGCTTAGCGAGTGGAATGGCGCATTGTTTGCAGCGGGCTACATCTTTTTTAATAAATTGTTGACGGCAATCGACGCATAATAAGACATCTCCGGCTTGTCCGCACAGGGCGCACGAGGAAGGTATCAATGCGCTGATTCCAGCCCGCAAGTGCTGTAAGCAGAGATGGCTTAAAGATGGCATGTGTATAGATGAGTGGTCAACATGGAGAACAAGCGTGTAAACTCTTTTTATTATCGCATCCCGTTCCGGCTTGTGCCGCCAATCAGTCTATTTCTCCCATTCTTATGCTCAGTGCCCCGATTGATTTACAACGTGTTCGTCAACTCTTTTCTCGTATCAATGCGATTGGCGGATCAAATTTTTTACGTCGTGAAATTGCCAGCCGCATGCGGGAGAAGCTTGAATTGGTGAAAATACAGCCAGAGCGAGTGCTCGATGCGGGCTGTGGCGAAGGCGCAGATGTGGCGCAATTACAAAAAAGTTTCCCCGATGCAAATGTGCTGGGTATTGATAGCGCTAAGCTGATGCTGGATTTAGCTGCACACAATCAGACGGCAGCGAAGAATTCTGTCGGTCGAATGATGGCAAAATGGTTGCCTCCATCTTTGCGATCTGCGCAGGACGCAGGGCTGATCTGTGGCGACTTTGCTCGTTTGCCTTTGGTTGCAAGCAGTATTGATCTGGTGTGGTCAAATTTGGCACTCCACTGGCATCCTCAGCCCGATCTGGTGTTTGCTGAGTGGCGACGGGTGTTGCGCACTGACGGTCTGCTGATGTTTTCATGTTTTGGCCCCGATACGCTAGTCGAGCTGAGACTGGCTTTTGCGGAAATTGACCAGACGCCGCATACCCTGCCTTTTGTGGATATGCATGATTTTGGTGATATGTTGGTCAACGCTGGATTTTCCACTCCTGTCATGGACATGGAAAAAATAACCCTCACTTATGACAATGTGGATAAATTATTTTCCGACGTGCGGGCGCTGGGCGGTAACCCTTTGCTGACCCGGCGCCAGAGTTTAATCGGTAAGGATGCTTATCGCACCTTATGCAATGCCCTCGAAAACAGGCGCAATGTGGACGGGCGCATACCATTAACTTTTGAGGTGGTCTACGGACACGCATTTAGGCCGGTACCAAAAAAACTGGCATCCGGTGAATCCATCATTCGCATGGATTTTCCCAAGAAATAATTTAATCCAGATCAAGCTGCTTTCAATCACTCAGCTTTTTGGACGTGCTACGCAGCAATCATTTGAGTTGGATCAATGTGTTCGAGTGCACGTTCTGCTTGATTTTCTCTTGATATAGGGTGGCTTTACACCTTATACTCTCGCAGTTGTAGAAGTTGCCAGTACGTATGTCGGTGCTTCTGATAAAAAATTTAAACAGGGTTTTTGGGGAAATCATGAAACATGCTAAGCGATTACAGTCGTTAATGCTGGGTGCTTCGCTCATGGCAGCAGGCTTGCCAACTTGGGCGGTAGTAGATAGTCAGGGCGGTCCTGCCGTACTTGAGCTGAACTTGCAAACGCCAGCGACGCAAATTGCAGAACAAATTTATTCCTTGCATAATTTGATGCTGGTAATTTGTTTGGTGATTTTTGTCGCCGTGTTCAGCGTGATGTTTTATTCAATTTTGAAACATCGCAAATCAGTAGGACACAAGGCAGCTACTTTCCATGAGAGTACTACCGTTGAGATTTTATGGACGATCGTGCCGTTTATTATCGTTATCGGTATGGCGCTGCCGGCGACCAAAACTTTAGTCTCAATGAAAGATACATCAAACGCTGATATCACGATTAAAGCGACTGGTATGCAGTGGAAATGGGGTTACGATTACCTTAAAGGTGATGGCGAAGGAATTTCTTTTTTGTCCACTTTGTCAACTCCGCGTACTCAGGTCGGTGCTCCTGGTGTGACTCCAACAGAGTTGCGCGGTGATAATTATCTGATGGAAGTCGATAATCAGGTTGTGGTACCGGTCAATAAGAAGATTCGTCTGATTACAACGGCGAATGATGTTATTCACTCTTGGTCGATTCCCGCATTCGGCGTAAAGCAGGATGCGATCCCTGGTTTTGTTCGTGATACTTGGTTTAAAGTAGATAAAATCGGTATTTACCGTGGTCTTTGCTCCGAATTATGTGGAAAAGAACATGCCTTCATGCCTATCGTCGTGAATGTGGTTTCTGACGACGACTACAAAAAATGGGTCACTATCAAAAAGACCGAGATGGCGGCTTTAGCTGACGATCCTAGTAAAGTGTGGACGGTCGATGAGTTGAAGCAACGCGGTGAGAAAGTTTATACATCGAATTGCGTAGCTTGTCATCAGGCGACCGGTAAAGGCGTGCCAGGCGCATTCCCGGCATTGGATGGTTCGGTTATCGTAAATGGTGCTAAAGCTGGGCAGGTAGCGATTGTATTGAATGGGAAAAATGCCATGCCCGCATGGAAGGCGACTTTGTCTGATACAGAAATTGCTGCGGTGATTACCTATACCCGCAATAACTGGTCAAACAAGGCCGCAGAAAATATCGTCCAGCCAGCTGAAGTTTTGGCTGCACGTAAGTAATTGAACAGGAGATTGAGATGAGCAACATAGCAGTGGATCAGGCACAAGCGCACGCACACGATCATTCTCATGGTCAGGCAGGTGCTCATGATGAGCACGACCACCATACGCCTCATGGATGGAGAAGGTATTTATTTGCTACCAATCATAAGGATATCGGTAACCTGTATTTGATTTTCGCTTTCACTATGCTGATGACTGGTGGCGTCATGGCATTGCTGATCCGTAGTGAATTGTTTCAGCCAGGCCTGCAATTGATGCAGCCGGAGTTTTTTAATCAGTTGACTACGATGCATGGTCTGGTGATGGTTTTTGGCGCGATTATGCCCGCTTTTGTCGGCTTCGCTAACTGGATGATTCCACTGCAGATTGGTGCATCCGATATGGCGTTTGCCCGCATGAATAACTTTTCATTCTGGTTGATGCCACCCGCAGCGATTCTGTTGATGGCTTCGTTTTGGGTGCCTGGCGGCGCAACTGCCGCTGGTTGGACGCTGTATGCACCATTGTCGACACAAATGGGGCCTGGTATGGATATGGCGATTTTTGCCATCCATATTATGGGTGCTTCTTCCATTATGGGATCGATCAATATCATTACTACCATTCTGAATATGCGCGCTCCTGGCATGACATTGATGAAGATGCCGATGTTTTGCTGGACTTGGTTAATTACAGCTTATTTGCTGATTGCCGTTATGCCGGTATTGGCTGGCGCGATCACGATGACTTTGACTGATCGTCATTTTGGTACCTCCTTCTTTAATGCTGCTGGTGGCGGTGATCCTGTGATGTATCAACATATTTTCTGGTTCTTCGGACATCCAGAGGTATACATCATGATTTTGCCAGCGTTTGGTATCGTGTCACAAATCGTTCCTGCATTCGCTCGTAAGCCTTTGTTTGGTTATGCGTCGATGGTGTATGCAACTTCCTCGATCGCGATTCTGTCCTTTATCGTCTGGGCGCATCACATGTTCACCACTGGTATGCCCGTGACCGCGCAATTGTTCTTCATGTACGCCACTATGTTGATCTCGGTTCCTACCGGCGTTAAAGTATTTAACTGGGTTGCGACGATGTGGAAAGGTTCTATGACTTTCGAGACACCTATGTTGTTTGCGGTCGGATTTATTTTTGTATTTACCATGGGTGGCTTTACTGGTTTGATTTTGGCTGTGACGCCAATTGATATTCAGTTGCAGGATACCTACTACGTGGTTGCGCATTTCCACTATGTCTTGGTGGCTGGTTCTCTGTTTGCATTATTTGCCGGTTTCTACTACTGGAGTCCAAAGTGGACCGGATTTATGTATAACGAAACTCGCGGTAAAATTCATTTTTGGGGATCATTGATTTTGTTTAATGTTACTTTCTTCCCTATGCACTTTTTGGGTTTAGCGGGTATGCCACGTCGTTATGCTGATTATCCAGCACAATTCACAGACTTTAATCAAATTGCAACGATCGGGGCATTCGGTTTCGGTTTGATGCAGGTTTATTTCTTGCTCGCCGTAGTAATTCCATGCTTTAAAGGTGGGAAACCCGCCTTGGCTAAGCCGTGGGATGGCGCTGAAGGTTTGGAATGGACAGTGCCTAGCCCTGCGCCTTTCCATACTTTTGAAGAGCCGCCGGTATTTAAATAAGTCATTAATTAAGTAATGGATAGGAAGCCCAACGTTAATTGGGTTTCCTTTAAAAAATGAAAAACGACAAAAAACCGAATAATTTAAAAACAGCGTTGATGTTGTTTTCAGTCGCGTTGGTATTTTTTATTGGTGTGTTCGTCAAACAGACTTGGTTACGTTAAAGCAGGGTTTGAACCGCTAATGTTGGAAAAATTGAAGCAAAGTAAGTCAGGAATCAAGAGTTTAAATGCCACTATGCTTGCTAAATTGCTGGTGATTGCGCTTGTGATGTTTGGTTTTGGCTATGCTTTGGTTCCGATATATAAGCAGATTTGTGAATTGACCGGAGTAAATATTCTTACTCCTAAAGATATTTCGATAAAAGAAATTTCTAATTCACAGATCGATAGAAGCCGTGAAGTTACCGTAGAGTTTGATGCTAATACCCAAGGGCCATGGCGTTTTCGGCCTACGGTTTCTAGCATGAAAGTCCATCCCGGTGAAATGACGCAAATTGTCTACGAGGTAGTCAACAAACAGTCATACAAAATGGAAGCACAAGCTATTCCTAGTTATGCACCGCAACAGGCTGCAGCATATTTTAAAAAGATGGAATGCTTTTGTTTTAAGCAGCAAACGCTAGAGGCGAATGAAGCAAGGCAGATGCCAGTGGTGTTTTATATTGATCCTAGCTTACCTAAGGATGTGAAGACAATAACTTTATCTTATACGTTCTTTGAAGTTGGTGGAAAGCCAAAAACTATAGGTGAAGGTATATAAGTTATGGACGATTTGAAGCAGGCAAGCAAGCGAAAAGCCTCGTTTTCTGCTACCGCTAAAGCAGTATTTTGGTCGTTCTTAGGTATACGAAAAAAAAGTGATTATGAGCAGGATGCGGCGCAACTTAATCCGCTTCATGTGATTATTGCTGGTGTGATAGGGGCACTAATATTCATTGCGATACTTATCGTAATTGTCAAAAGTGTCGTCGCAAAATAAAGAAATTTAGTTTAAAAATTGTATCGGGAGATGGAAATGAGTTCTCACAGCGCTAAGGCACCCTATTATTTCGTACCTGGTCCTTCCAAATGGCCAGTACTTGGCGGCACCTCTTTATTGTTGACTATGCTGGGCGCTTCTGCCTGGGTAAATGGTGCAACTTGGGGTGCTTACCTCAATTTCGCAGGTATTTTCCTGACCTTAGTTGTGTTGTATAAGTGGTTTGGCGATGCAATCGCAGAATCGGAAGGCGGTCAGTACAGCGCTAGGGTCGATGTGTCTTACCGATGGAGCATGAGTTGGTTTATTTTTTCTGAAGTAATGTTCTTCGGCGCGTTCTTTGGTGCGTTGTTCTACGCTCGTAGCATTAGTATGCCTTGGCTGGCTGATCTGGATCATAAGGTATTGTGGCCTGATTTTGCCGCGCAATGGGGGAACCTTGGACCTGCTGGCACGATCGAAGCCTTCAAAACTATGGGCCCATTTCCTATTCCTACCATCAATACGGCATTGTTATTGACTTCAGGCGTGACATTGACTATTTCACACCATGCCTTGCGTGAAGGACATCGTGCCAAGACCGCTTTTTGGCTGGCAGCTACCGTATTGCTGGGGGCAACTTTTATGGGCTTTCAGGTGTATGAATACATGCATGCATACAGCGAACTGAACCTGAAACTGACCTCCGGTATTTACGGTTCGACATTCTTTATGCTGACCGGCTTTCATGGCTTTCATGTGACCATGGGCGCAATCATGTTATCGGTGGTCTTGTATCGCGTAATGAAAGGTCACTTTACCCCTGAGCATCACTTCGCATTTGAAGGTGCAGCATGGTACTGGCACTTTGTTGACGTGGTTTGGCTTGGCTTGTATGTGGTTGTCTACTGGCTCTGATACACGATTATCGATGAAATAGAAAAAGCCGCACAATGTGCGGCTTTTTCTTGCTCATTGTTCAGATGATTAATAAATATTAATTATGCTGCATCAGCGAATTCCGGTCGGCTGTATCAAACCGAAATGATTGGCTATCAAAATTAAGATAAAAAGAGCGATCGAAAATCCTACACGAAAACCCAAGGCTTTTACTGTACGATTACTCTTACCTTTATCTTTCATCATATAGACCAACGCGGAACCTAAGCTGATAAAGATTAGTAAAAAAGCGATAGCTACAAGAATTTTCATACCCTACGGCCCAGTCACAAAACCTCTATTGTAATGCCATATTCCTTTCGAATTCGCCTGATTCCTTTGCTGGTCACTATAGTGCTATGTGTTCTGGGTCTGAGTCTGGGACAATGGCAAAGTCGACGTGCCTTAGAAAAGGATGAGATAGCGTCTGCGATGCGGCAACGGGGTCAAATGCCACCATTGGAATCGACTGAAATTGTCGCTTCAAGCAAGGATATTGTATATCGCAAGCTGGTGTTGAGCGGTTCTTTTGTGCGCGAGTGGGTCTTGTATTTGGATAATCGCCCTTTGCACGGTGTAGCAGGATTTTATGTGCTGATGCCATTTAAAATCCAGGGTAGTGCTCAACACGTTATGGTGGTGCGAGGGTGGCAGCCAAGAAATCCGGCCAATCGTCTGCAGATGTCAGCATTGACGACGCCTGAGGGGATTATTAAGTTGGAAGGTGTTGCCAGACATGGTGTCGACCGTGTTATGCAGTTAGGACAGCCTGAGGCTATCAGTCCAGGCGTCATTGTGCAAAATTTAGTGGTGGCAGATGCCGCCAAACAAACAGGCTTAAGGATGTTCGATTTTGTACTTGAACAAACGTCAGATTCATCTGATGGCTTGCAGCGCGATTGGCCGATGCCATCAGCGGGTGCTGACAAGCATCGTGCTTATGCATTTCAGTGGTATGCACTGTCTTTAATGGCAGTCATTTTTTTTGTTGTAACAGGATTTCGTCGTGGAAAAAATAGATAAAAGAACCTCTGCAGGTCGTTGGAAATTATTTGCTGTGTTGGCCGTCTGTGCTGCGCCCATGGTGTTTTCATATTTGGCTTATTACGTGATCAAACCTGGTGGTCGTACTAATTACGGCACCATACTTGATTCGCGCCTTTACCCGATGCCAAAGTTAGGCGGTAGTCTATTGGGGGGGGAGGCGAAAGAATTGGATTCTTACAGCGGAAAATGGCTTCTGTTGCAAGTCGATAGTGGTGCATGTGCGGCACCATGCCAAAAAAAGTTATATGACATGCGTCAATTGCGTCTTACTCAAGGCAAGGAGATGGATCGCTTGGAAAGAGTCTGGTTAATTACCGATAATCAGCCTGTAGATACAGTATTGATACGCGCATTTGACGGCACTCGTATGCTGAAGGTTGATCTGACGGCTTTAAAGAAGTGGCTGCCTACAGAAGAAAATACCCAGCTAAACGACCACATTTTCATGATTGATCCGCGGGGCAATCTGATGATGCGTTTCCCTAAAGACGCCGATCCACAAAAAATGAAAAAAGATATCGCTAAGTTACTGCGCGCTTCAGCTATCGGCTAGGTTTGCTACCATGTGGATACAACTCATCGTTACCGGACTCCTCGTCGCATTACTGCCCTTGACTTTGGTATGGGTGTCTCGCGACGCCGATAAATATCCTAAATTGATCGCGGTCACTGTGTTTTTGACTTTGGATCTGATTATATTTGGTGCCTTCACGAGACTTACCGACTCTGGATTAGGCTGTCCTGACTGGCCAGGTTGTTACGGTCAAGCCAATCCCTTTCAGTCGCATGGCGCGATTAAGGCCGCCCAAGACCTGATGCCGACTGGTCCAGTGAGCTTTCAGAAGGCATGGATTGAAATGATACATCGCTATCTGGCGATGTGTGTTGGGGTGTTGATAGTGGCGCAGATGATGATTGCATGGTGGCGTCGCGATAAATTAAAGCACTCACCCTATTTTGCTATCGGATTGTTCTTTTTTGTATGCTTGCAAGGCGCTTTTGGTGCGTGGACGGTAACTCTGAAATTGCAACCAGTGATAGTAACAACGCATTTGTTGTTGGGGATGGGCTTGTTAGGCTTACTAACCTGGTCATGGGTACGTGAGGTAGCTGTTGCGGGCAATGCGAAGGTTGTCAGTTTGAGTATGATTCGCATAAGCACATTTGCGCTGATTTTATTGAGCATGCAAATTGCGCTTGGTGGTTGGGTCAGCACTAATTATGCAGCGCTGGCATGCCATGATTACCCTTTGTGTAACGGTTTGCTGGTTCCTGAGCTAGATATTGAGCATGGTTTTAGCCTTTGGCGGCAATTGGGACGAAAAGAGAATGGCGAATTTTTACCATTTTCCGCTCTGGTTGCGATTCAATGGGTGCACCGAAGTTTTGCTTGGCTTGTCATCGCGGTGGTAGCATGGGCCGCCTGTCAGGCGAGAAAAATTGCTATTTTAAGAACAATAGGCAACTGGATCTTGTTGGTAATTTTTTTGCAATTTTTAAGCGGTGTTTCTACCGTATTTTTCTCATGGCCGCTGTTGATCGCGGTATTGCATAATGCTGGAGCGGCTTTGCTCGTGCTTTTACTGAGCATGCTAAACTACCGAGTTCGGCACGCTGCAGCACCCTGATTTTTCATGACAACTTTAAGCCTTTCTTCCAGCCGTCTCGTCCAATATCTGGCGCTGACCAAACCTCGGGTTACCCAGCTTGCGGTTTTTTGTGCCGTTATCGGCATGTTTTTGGCAACGCCAAATTTACCCGACTGGCGCGTTGTCGTCGCGGCTACTATCGGGATCTGGCTCCTTGCCGGGGCGGCATTTGCGGTAAATTGTCTGATCGAACGTGAAATCGATGCACGTATGGCACGAACCGCACGCCGTGCTAGCGCGAGTGGTGAAATTACCGTCAATCAAATTTTATTATTTTCTGGCGCTATCGGTGGCGTAGGCATGTGGGTGTTATACAGCATGGTCAACCCGTTAACGATGTGGCTTACTTTCGCGACATTTGTCGGCTATGCAGTGATTTACACGATCATTTTAAAACCTGCTACACCGCAGAATATTGTGATTGGTGGCCTTTCTGGCGCCATGCCACCAGCTTTAGGCTGGGCTGCCATTGCCAACGAAATACCTATGCAGGCTTGGTTATTAGTATTGATTATTTTTATCTGGACTCCACCGCATTTCTGGGCTTTGGCTATGTATCGGCGTGATGATTACGCCAAATCCGGATTGCCAATGTTACCCATTACTCATGGTCTTGAGTTCACCCGTTTCCATATCTGGTTGTACACGATTGCCTTGTTCGCCACGACCATGTTGCCATACGCGGTGCAGATGAGCGGCATCATTTATCTGGTCAGCGCGGTTATCTTGGGTGCGATGTTTCTTTGGTATGCGTGGCGCATTTATCGTCATTATGACGATATGCTTGCACGTAAGACGTTTACCTTTTCGATTATTTACTTGTCGCTGCTGTTTGCTGCATTACTGGTGGATCACTATATTAAGTTATGAAAAGTTATTTCAAATCGTTGGCTGGCTTTAAGCTGTTTTGCTTATCCCTTTTATTATGTCTGAGTGCCTGCTCTGATCCAAAAGAGAAATTTACCAATACTGATCTGACCGGGTTGGATTACGCAAAGAATTTCGCGCTGACAGATCACAATGGCATCGCCCGCACTTTGGCGGATTTTAAAGGCAAGGTGGTGGTGATTTTTTTTGGCTATACACAATGTCCTGATGTCTGTCCGACTACCATGGCAGAAATGGCCAGCGTCATGAAGCAACTCGGTAGTTTGGCGGATAAGGTACAAGTATTGTTCGTAACGGTAGATCCAGAGCGTGATACGCAAGCTTTACTGGCGGCTTATGTTCCTAATTTTGATACGCGTTTTTTGGGATTGTACGGAGATCAGGCTGCCACTGCTAAAGTAGCCAAGGATTTTAAAGTGTTTTATCAAAAAGTACCTGGTAAGACCGCAGATTCATACACTATTGACCATACTGCTGGTAGCTATGTATTTGATCCGGAAGGCAGGATACGTTTGTTCTTGCGACATGGGCAGGGTGCTGAGCCGATTGTGCACGATCTTAAAATATTGTTGAAATAAAAAATGGCACTCCGAAGAGTTAATGCCGTTCAGTTAGCAGGTTTTCGCACAACGCGAACGGCATAGCGGTTTGGTCTTGCCTTGACGGCCCGGTCGTATTTTCGACCGGGCCGTTCGTCATTGAGGAGGCTAACCAGCCTTTCACGCAGATGCTTCATCGAAGCGGGCAGCTTGCCGTAGGATCTGGTGACGGCGGCCCAATGCAGCTCGAACTGGATCAAGTGGAATGCCCGGATGAAGCTCACTTCAGTGGGCTCGCACTTGACCGTCAAGGCCGCCTTGGCGATCTCCAGGCGGATCAGGTTGTAGGCGATCAGGGTGCCCCAGATCTCCTGATAGACGCCGTCTGTTGTTTTCGAGCGCAGGGTCAGCGCTGTGCCCAGCATGGTTTGCTTGAGTTCGCGGTAGCTCGTCTCGATGCCCCAGCGACGCTCGTA
>NZ_JAUSFI010000144.1 GCF_030651495.1 Undibacterium sp. | reverse complement strand
GGGCATACAGAAGCGGCGATCCCTGGTGCCCGATCATGCCGCCTGCAAATAGTGCGAGCCAGATCAAGATGACGAATACTTTTAGACGTCGAAAGGTCACTTCATTCTTGTTTTGGGGCTGACCGAATAGATGAAACATGGAGGGCAGTGCAAACGGGATTTTCGGAGCGATGTCAGTTCACGGGCTTGACAAATGGCCAAGTGAAAAACCTCGATTGAACAAACCAGATTGCGAAAGCTGCGGCATATATCATCAGGAACTGCGGAATGTCCTGTCGGGGCGTCATGCCGAATTGCGCAATGGTGTTGGCCAAGGTTATGCCATAGAGCGAACACAACAGCGGGTTGCGCGTCAGTAAAAAAATGAGGCGCTCGCTGGCTATCGTGAACACGGTAAAAGCCGCCAATCCCCAAACGACCAGCCATAAAGAACCGCTGTAATACAAAAACCCGGAAATTCCCGGCATGCTGGCAAACTGGTATCTGGCATCTGCGGTCTGGTATCCGGAATTGCTTATTTTTTGATAGGCGCTCACTTTGCCCGCTTCGCGTTTTTCCGTCAACATCTCCCAAAATAGGGCGCTGTTCTTTTCTGCGTACGAGGAGACAGCCATGACGCCCTCAAGACCGATCCAGCGATTGACGAGCAACTGGTGGATCAGAATCAGCCTGAAGGACGAGATGTCTTTCGCAGGTGGGGCTAATGCTTCATCTGGGATCGGCTTGATGGTGGCAACTGTTGCATCAATGACCGATTTCGGCGCTGGCGTGGGGGTAGACTTGCTGGCTGCGTATTGGTAGTCCCTGAGAAACGAGACCGCGGCAATTGAAGCCAGAAACAAGGCAGCGAAAGTGGCGAGAAACAGCAGAACCTGCTTTTGCGAGTACCGCTGTGATGATTCCCTTCTTCCGATCAAAGCAAGTATGGGCGGAATCGCGTGAAATGGAAACGCCGCTCTGCTGAACACAGAGACGGTTGACACAAACGCTTCTCCCAGCATGGCGTATAGCGGCAGCGTTATATTTTTCTTCACTGCCCTATCCCACCATATCAACACCGCAATGGCCAGTGCTGAGCCAATATTAAGAATCCAGGCGATAAGGGCATTTAACGGCCAGGGCAATATGGTTCTGGGAACAATGCCTACTTGGTGTATGCCATAAAAAACATTGAAGATGGCAACCCCCAGTGTTGCAAGCAGAATGCCTGCCCACAACCACACTCGGATTGCTGGATACCAGGGGGGTGCTTTTGCCTGGTCCGGGCTACCGGAACGCTTTGGGCGAAACAATTCATACCAGAACCGGCCCAGCATTGCCCCCATGCTCCCGGCCATCGCAATCCACAGTACCTGATTCCAGGCATCGGCGGAGCTATTGAAGTTCCCGACGGGCTCCCCAAAAGGGAAACCTCCGAAAAGCAGAAAGTTGGCTGTAAGCTTGAACCAGAAGCCCAGCCACAAGAAAACAACCAAAAAAAGATAGCCGTAGCTCACCTGCCGGTAGACGCCGCTGAGAAGCATCACCAAAGACACGATAGAGAAAAGCACATAGACAAGTTTTGAGCCGGCGTACGAAAAAAGCCCCGACAAAAATAGAACACACCAAAAAAGACCCAAAGCTATTTTTAGCTTGTGCTTCCACACCAGATCCAGAGGCTTGCTCATGGCCTGGTTTTGGCTTCTTCGCCGAATATATTCATCAGCGAGCAGTGATATTTTTCGCCTTCTGCGCTGCGAATGAACAACCTGCCGTTTTCGCGTATTTTCTCCACCTCACGTGACGGCATTTTCTCAAGCGCGCCATACATCGCTTGCCATGACGAAAACTTTCGGCAATCGATATAAACATCTTTCGGGATCAAGTCTTCGATGTCAGGTGCGCCCAGATACAGCGGCACCGTTCCCGCATAAAAACAATCGAATATTTTTTCGGTGACGTAGCCTTTCATGGCCATATTCTCGAAACACAGGCTGAATTTGTACTGGCTCAAAACTTCGTATTTCGACTCACAGGCCCCCTTGTAGATGGACATCAAGGTTTTTCTGTGTTTCCAGTAGGGCAGCCACATCGATGCGCGCGACCACCACTTGGCCCAGCCGCGTCCGTACAGATCGACGACACCAAGCGGCGCCAGGCCGGCCATCGCTTCAATTCGTTTGCTGTAAAGCTCGTTCGGGACTTTGCGCGGTATGTGATTGCCATTAATCACAACGATGCGATCAAGGCGCTCAGACCGCTCCCAATACTGGAGGATCACTTCATCGCGCGGTTGCGGCCAATACAGTTGCCGAAGTCTGGAGGCATCAACACCCTCCAGGCTGTAGCCGTCTCCTACGGTGTTATGAACATACACAGTTTCAAAAGCTGCTGTCAGTTCTGGCAAAGCCTTGTAGAGGCGTGGATCTACCACCGGTGGTTCGAAAATGACAAAGGCCTTCAAGCGCACGTCGGCTCGTTGAAGCAGCGCCTTGTAGTTGTCGAGAACGCCCAGCGAATAATAGTTGCTGACCGCCTCACCCCCTGGCGCTTTCATGAGATAGTCCGCGGTTCGCAGCTCTTTGCCTGCCGCTCTGTAGGCCTGGCGCACGCGCGCATACGGAACGAGGGAGTCGTCCCTGTTGAGGATGGCATCGGAAGTGTCGAACAGCCTGTCTTCGTAGTAGGCCGGCGAAGGGGGATCGACGTACGTGATATCGGAGGCGTTGTCAGGAATCACTTGTTGGTCATCCTCTTCATATGAATCAATGACGCCTTGGCAAGGCGATGGCATCGCAGCGAGAGCATCATTTTCAGATACAGGCCGAGCGCCAGCACGGCCATTCCGCGCCGCGTCTGCCAGGCGGCCTTCAGCGCGCTCATTGAAAAAATGTCGGGACACAATGTCGCGGCTTGTTCAGGCTGGTCCTGCAGCAGTGCGTTGATAGCTCGCATCACCTGGTCCCTGCGCTCCAGGCGCTGGTAATTCATCAGGTCGTCGGCAGTCAGCAGGCTGCGTACGTCTGGTTGGGCCAGATAGTGATCGACGACCCTGAAAAACGCGGAACGACCGGTATCGACGCGCACATTGGCCGACCACTGGCTCCGGCTGATCCGGTAGCGCATGGTTGCCTGTGGAAGGATGCCCACCGGACCGCGTTGCAGTATCCTGAGCCACACGTCAAGGTCAGCGCTTGAGCCGAACAACTCACCTCGCCATGATTTAATTTCGTCCTGGTAGACGCTAGTTAGTGCCATCACGCTGGGACAGATCAAAAAATTCGAGTGCTTCAGAATCGCCTTGAACATCCCGGGAAAATGATGCAACGGGCCGACAGCCGCGAGGTCCCGGGGCTGCCGAATTTCACCGATCAGTTGGTCGAACTCGTCAATCAGCAGCGCTTCCGTGAACACCGCGCTGGCCTGCGGGTGCTGTTCCAGAAACGCCACTTGGGTCGCAACCATTTCCGGCTCATAGATGTCGTCAGCGTGGTAAATGGCCGTGTACTTGCCTTTGGCGAGCCCAATGCAACGGTTGAAATTGCCTTCACCGCCCACATTGACAGAGTTGCGGTACAGGGTGATGCGCTCATCGGGAAAACTTTCCACGATAGCCGCGGTGCCGTCGCCTGAGTTGTTGTCGACGACCTGGATTTTCAGATTGCTATAAGTCTGGTCCAGCACAGAACGCAATGTGGCTGCGATTGTTTTTTCCGCGTTATAGGTCGGAATGCAAATGCAGACCAACGGTGTGAGGCTAGACATTAGCAAGTCCCATGCGTTCAAACACCCGCGCAAAACGTTTTTGAAAGGTGTGGTCAGCGAGGGTTCGCTGATGCCCTGCGCGGGCTACAGACTCCCTTAAGGCGTCGTCGGCCAGATAGAGTTTGACTTTTTGAAGCAGATCGTCCGGGTCGAGATACACCGCAATCTCGGTGCCGATCTCATAGTGTCTTTCCAGGCCTTCAACATAGTAGGAAAGCTGAAAGCCACCGGAACCGTTGATCTCGAAATGCCGGGCCTTGAGCTGCTCAACAGACTTTGGCGAGCGAATGCGGTTGATCAGCCCTCTGGGCGAGGCGAGCAAATAACGAGCATCCCAGGACGCTGAATTGGACATGTTCAGATTAATGCGGCTTTCATTGAACAGCGCCACCATCTGCTCGTGGGAAACGATGCCGCCAGGCCAGCGGTAGCCAACGGCCTTAATGACGAACCCGGCCTTGTGCAAGCGTTTGATCAGCCATTCGCGGTAAGGATGCCACGCCCCCACAAACGACACGTCGTATTTTTTCGGTGAACCGGTTTCACGGTAAAGCTTCTCGTTGCAGCCAAACGGGAACTGAATGGCGTTGGGCAGACCTAAAGCCGCGTATTTCCTTTCGCCATAGACATCCGGGGTGGTAAAAAAATCAAAATGGCGGGCCCAGAACTGTGAGAACTCTACGCGCCAGGTGTCGTCATGAAAGAAGCACAAGGTGCGAGTGTGCTGGCGCAGTTGGCTCACCGTAGCGGGGTCGAGCTGGTCGGTGTAGAGCGAGAACATGGCCAAATCCGGCTTGGAAGACTGCACCAGTGCCAGCAGTTGGTGGTTCATCTCGCTCTTGCCCAGGCGCTTGAGCTCAGCCATGTAATCAAACAAGGTCACCTCGTGGCCGAGATCCTTCAGGCTTTGGTAAAAGTTGTAGTACTCATAGGAGTGTCCACGTGAGGGATCGCCATAGTCATACTCCATGCATGCAAGCAGAATTTTCATAAGACCTTGTCATGCCTGGGCAAAAACGGATAGAGCAGCCAATAAAACATGGGCAGGAAAGCCAGGCCGGTGGCCACTATCAAAAGTCCGGCAGTGATCAGGCTTTCAGTGCCCCCCAGCATCCAACGGCCTGCGGTGGCAATCAACAAAAGCACCAGGCCCATGGCTGCTCCCTTCAGGAGAAGCCGGTAAGGAAGCCTCATTTCAAGCACCACGATCATCATGTAGTGCATGGCCACCACCATGCCAATACCAGCGAATGCCCGGGCGAGACCGACACCATGAGCACCAAGTTTAGGTGCCAGGGCCCAGATCAGCGCAATGCAGATCACGGCGCCCAGAAAATTGGGCAACAGCAGCAGCCGGGTCTTCATTTTGGCATGCGCCGACATGCTGTAGACGCCAGCAAGCACTCTGGCACCTTCAGCCAGCACACCCCAAATCACAAACTGCGAAGCTGACTGGTAGGCCGCCCCCACCATGAAACGTGTCAACTCGGGCGCCAGACCCGCAAGCAGGAATGTGACAAGCATGAGTGAGGGCAAAATGGCGCCGGCGTATTTGTTCCACGCCAATGACTGGTCGGCCATATTGTTATTACTGACCTGTTTGTAAAACCTGGGCTGAAAATAAGTGGTCAAGACGGACTCGAATGCTGCCATCAAGCCCGCACTGATGCCGTAGCCCGCAACAAAAAGACCGAGCGCCGCCAAACCGAGTGAATCTGCAACAAAAAACCGGTAGCCTTGGGTTTGCAGCCAGTTGAAGCCTACCGAGATGGCTACCGGCCACGCAAAATGAAAGAGTAGCTCCAGATGCGCTCGAGAGGGCATTTGAACAAGGCTCTCCGGCTGGAGCTTGTCAAAAAACAGCTTGACGCCAATCACAGCAAAAACGGCTTGACCGATCAGCAAGCCCAGCAACCAGTATTCGGCCGTCGGCTCGAAAGTGCGCACCAGCAAAAATGCGCTGGCCAAACCAACGCCTATGGTCGCAAGCGTCAATGTGATGAAGCGACCCCGAAGCTCCAGCAAATTAAGCGATGGAATCGCGGTTTGATTGACGGTGTTGAACAGCAGGGAACCGCAAACCAGCATCAGCAGCCACGCTGTGTTGAACTGAAAGCCAAAAGCGTGAACCTTGTTAAGCAGCCCCAAGCTCACAGCGGCGACCGCACTGATCACAACAAGATAAATCCAATGCAGTTTAAGGTAATATTTCGCGCGTCCGAGTGCATCCCAGGCGTGAAAGCGCCGGTTGATGAACATGCCCACTGGATTCACGAGAAATAAGGCATAGAAGGCGGTCGCGGCAGTGATCAGCGACAGCCTGCCCATTTCCTCCGGAGGCAGGTAAGTCGTCGCTATCCGCATTACCAGCAGCAGCAAAATGAACTGGGCCGCCCGCCCAAAAATAATTAGTATCAAGTTTTAATCCAAATCGTTATGAATACGTATCATGAGGTTTGAGACGTATCCAAAATGCCATCCCTTTGATTGCATTGGAATACCAGTGCATGGTCGATAATCCGGGAATATTCCGTGGGAATAGTCTTCTTTGTGTACTTCCAGTATTTTCCTGGATCAGCATCGTGATAGTAGTCGGCTATGAGTGTGTAGCCATGCTTTTTCATCAGAGCAGAAAGCGTATCAACACCGAGCAATACCACCGGTATTTGCCCGCAGAAACCGTGAATCGAAGTTACGCTCTGTACCGTATAGGTAATCGGCAAGGCATCGTCCGGAGCCGGATGACGCGATACCACGATGAACTTTGCACGAATGCCACATAACATGGCAACTACATGCTCGTAGTCCATGCAGTACTGGAGAGTACTTGCGACGTTAAGCACAGTGATATTTTTTTTGCTTTGAATCGCATGTGCAAAATTGGATTGAAAGTCAACACCTTGGTCACCAAATAGTCTTTTACCTTCAATGCAATTGCTTTCATTATCTATTACTAAGAACTCAGTATTTACTTCGGCTTTGTTTTGAGCCATCAGTGCTGGCCAGTACATGCCAACGCCGCCACCGAAATCGACAATGGTTTGCGGCTCCTCCTTGTTCGCGGCAGGCATTATGGAGGCAATCAACGAAAGACACATTTCGTGCATATCCTGATTTGTTACGCCATTTTTTCTTGATCTGGCTCTGCTGCCTGCGTAAGCGATCCAGTTCGGATGCGCAAAGGGGTTCTTATTAATTAAAGGGAGTTCAGCCTGATTCCGGTAGAGCCCTTCGTAGATTGGCGTTTCCACATTGACGTGCTTGTACAAACTCCTCAGCATTGAGAAGACCAGCGGCGGAGTCAATTGCCTGAATAAATCTTTAACCATAACTGATAATCTATACATAAGGTCCGAGAGAGCCGGCCATTTAGCAGGGCATGGTTGCTGAATTCACAGAATTACTGTCAGGAGGCTGGCGCCACCAAGTGAGCTCTTCGTCATAAAGCAAGGAGGAAGCATCAACGCCGCATTTATAACCGGGTTCAATCTCTTCCAGCGTTTTAATATATTTGTAACCCATATTCTCTAGCGTGAACCGACATACCTCAAACTCATCCACCGCGGGCAAGAGTTGAAACAAGAATATCGGATGACAGCCAAAGAAAAAGGCGTCAAACATGGTGGCTCCCATGGTCCCCACAACAATGCGCGGCTTAATGCTTTCTATGGCCTCGTTTCCCGTCATCGAATTGTCGATGAGATGGATGTTGGCATGCTCACCGGTCAGTTTCTTGTAGAAGTAAAAAATTTCATTTTTTTCTATCCAATCGGCCGGATGTATCTTTAAATAAACCACTTCAAATTTCAAGGCCATTTCCCTGACGACGGCAGCCGAAATAAGCAGTTCATCTTCTTTCAGGCCAAAGCAACTCAAATTATTTGCGAAGAAGATGGCTGTGGTTTCATTCTTCGCTTGTTGAGCTTTTTCAGAGGCAAGAAAGTTGCGATACCCGAAAACTTTGACGGGCCGATTGATTGGCAAGCGCATTCTTGAATATATTCCATCGATATATTTTTCTTTAATGCAGACGTACATGCGCCCTTCAAAGCCTTTCCTGGCATAGGCAGGAATGCCCAGTGATGCAAAGGCGAGGTCATAGAGCTTGAGGAATAATTTATCAATCAGCTTGATATGCAAATCATGAAATGCGCTGTTATTGAAGTAAAATCCGATGCCCTCATCAAATAGATATACCTGGCCACCAGCCTGTTTCATTTTTCGAGCAAGCAACGCATTGTTCAGCTCATATTCTGTCGTAACTACCAGAATGTCATTCGCCTTGAATTCAAAGAGACGGTCAATCTTCAACTGGTGCAGAAACGACAACCAATAGGTCCTCGGATTTTTGTAGCTGAGTCCAGAGCATAGCGGGTGAATGCTGACAGTTTGGAGGCCATAGCCAGATAGGGCAGCTATTTTGTTTCTGGTAGAGATGTGGGAAATAAATTTCACATCTGAATGAGGTATCTTATATCTATCAATTATGGATAATGCAAGACTTGTCTGGTGATCGTTGTCGACGGAAAAGTAAATCATAGGAGCAGAAATGAAGGCGGCGAATTGGCCTTTACTCTTCGATTAATTGAGGTTGGCCAACGATTTTTCGGCGTAGCATCCCAGTATCCTAGCGATCCCATCATCGATTGAAATTTTCTGCCGCCATCCCAATTCAGTCATCTGCTTTATGTCTGCCTTGGATTGCATGATTTCGTCCGACCGATAGGCAATGTCTCCAAATCCTAGCGTCGTACGGCTGCCGGAAGCTCTTTGTATTTTAAGAGCCAATTCCCGGACTTCCAGGCATGTGCCTGATCCGATTTCGAAATTACGATAAGAAAAATTATGCGCGTCTGAATATGCAATCAAAGCTAGATAAGCATCAATGGCATCATCTACATAAATGAAATCACGCTTTTGATGACCATGAGTAAGGCTTACCCTATCTACTTTATCGATGGCTATTTTTCTAAATAGCATTTCAACAAACTTTGACTCACTGTCATTTGGTCCGTATATGTGCTCCAAACTCGCATTCATTATTTGAATTTTTGAGGAAAATTGCATCAACCATATCAAAAGACTGCGTTTCGATAAAGAATAATTCAACAAATTTGAATAACGATAGTTTTCCTTGTTGAAATAGGAGTCAGTATTCAAAAAGCTTTTGACATTATATTTAATACCCATCTCAATAAGCTTGACGGGCAAAATGACATTTGCCTCCAGTATCTTGTGGATGGACTCATCATTCCTGCCATACTCGGTTGCTGTATGGATGATGATTTGAAAGCTTCTCTTTTTGAATGCCTCTTCAATATCAGTCGTGTCAACATCATGAGTAAGAAGATTTTCGTGACGAATGACGTCTTTAATTCTTTCAACATTCGAAAATGATCTCTTTATTATGCTTACATCATGCCCTTCGCTTAGAAGTCTCTTCAGCAAGTGACTACCTAAAAAGCCTGTGGCGCCAGTTAATAATATTCTCATGAGGTGCTCTGTGATATTGGTTTTGCAAGTTCAATTTGCATCAACTCGACGCGGTATATATTCGGCATTGACGGCCGCAAAACTGTACTCGTCACCATACTGATCGCCCCCCGTCCATCACGATATTCTGGCCATTCATGTAAGCCGAAGCTTCTGAACACAGAAACTGAACGGCAGCACGGTATTCATCGGTGGCAGCCATGCGGCCCAAGGGAATCAGCGAGGTCAGGCGCGTCACAAACTCCTCTCCCTGGCCGGTGAAGACGCCGCCTGGTGACAAGGCATTGGCTCGTACCCCTTGTTCTGCCCAGTAGGTTGCCAGATAGCGGGTCAGCCCGACCAAACCAGCTTTAATGACGGAGTAGGTCACAGGTTTGACGGGTTGCAAGTGTTCCGGCAATCCTTTCTTGCGATACAGGCGCTGGTCGGGCGAGAAGACAGACAGATCGGAGGCGATGTTGAGAATGACGCCACCCTTGCCATCACTCGCCATGGCGCTGCCAAAGACCTGACTGCACAGAAAAGCGCCGGTCAGGCCTACCGCCAGCTGCAAATCCCATTGCTCTGTCGAAAAGTTCTCCAATCGAGAAGTCTCCACGATGCCCGCGTCAGCTGTGACCTTGGGATCAATGGCGGCGTTGTTGACCAGAATGTCTATCCTGCGGCCTTCAGCAGCCAGCCGTCCGGCTAACGCTGCGATTGATTCACGGCTGGAAACGTCCATGATGCCGGTAACGATGCGCGTAGCGTCCGCTTCCCGTGCCAGCGTGTCCTGCGCGGAAATAAGGCCGGCTTCGCCGATGTCGGTGAGTACTACTGTCGCACCGCTTTCCAGCAATGCCGCCGCATGTTCGCGACCCAGCAGGCCCGCCGCGCCAGTAATCAGTGCTGTTTTGCCGGTCAGGTCAAATTTTTTGAATGCAGTATTCACTTATGTTTCCGATTCTCAGTGACTGGCTTACGCGCGGACCTGTCCGCCGTCGAGCCCCCACACGCCGCCGGTAGCAAAACCTGAACGAGGCGATGCCAGATAGACCGCCAGGCCGGCAACGTCTTGCGGAGTACCCAGGCGCGCCAGTGCCACGTCGCGTTGAAGCATCTGTTGCACGCCGGCAGCATCTTCAGCCATTTTCCGTTCCCAGACTGAGCCTTCGAACAGTATGTTGCCCGGCGCTATGGCATTGATGCGTACGCCTTGCGCCCCCAAGGGGCGGGCAATGCCCCGCACATAGGCATGCAGCGCAGCTTTCGCGGCGGAGTAAGTTACCGGCGCACCGGGAATAACTTCAAGACCACAAATGGAAGAGATGCAGACCACTACGCCGCGTGAGCTCACCAGCGCACTACGGGCCGCTTCAACTGTATTCGTCGTGCTCCAGAGGTTGAGGGCGAAAACACGTTGCCACTCTTCGGGGGTTTCGTTACCAGGCGCTACCGAGCGGCCGCTGCCTACATTGCACACGAGGATATCCAGTTGCCCCAACACCGAAATGGCTTCATCGACAACCTGCCGGGCTTCGTCTGCGCGTGTCACATCACCCGCCACGGCCGCCGCGCTCCCGATCTCCCTGGCTGCTGCCTCAAGGCCGGCAGTGCTGCGCGCGTTAAGTGCTACGCGGCAGCCTTCAGCCTGCAGTGCTTCAGCAACGGCTCGCCCGATTCCGCGGGAGGACCCGGTTACCAGTGCTGTTTTGCCGGACAGATCAAGCTCCATGGCGCTCTATCCAGCTGATCGCCATATCCCTGTAGCGGCACAGTGCTTGCGCATGCTCACCGTCGCCGGCCCTTGCCGTCTGCAAAATATAGTTACCAGCGTAACCAACACGGGCCAAGGCTGCGAACACGGCGTCAAAATCGGCGTTTCCGGTTCCTAAAGGTACGGTAGTACCGCCAAGCACGCGGTCCTTGATGTGTACGTTCAGGATACGGTGTCCATAAGCTCGGATTTCTTCGACAGGGTTCATGCCCAGGCTCGCGCTGTTGCCTATGTCATAGTTCACCCCGAAAAGAGAGGGGTCCAAGCGGTCAATAAAACGCGCGAGCTCGGTTGGGACGAAGTCTGATTCGAAGACCACCTTGACACGCAACTCGTTCAGCATCGCAGATGCTGCCTGCAGGATGTCGACCAGCACATCTTCCTGGGCGCGTGTTTCCAGGCGGCCATTGTCGACCAGCGGTAATACCAACATGCTGATGCCCACCGCCGAGCAGGCCTGTGCCACAGCCCGAAAGTCCTGCTGTAACTGTGCATGTTCCGCCCCCTGCGCTTTCCAGAAAGGGCTTTGCATGAAGCAGTCGCCGGTTAGCGAAGCGATCTCGATGTTGTGCTTTTGGCGCAACTGCGTAATTTCTACCTGGCCCATTGCGGTTAGCAGCGGATTTTCATAAAGACGCTCCTGGTCCAGCGTCCACTCCATCAGTCTGAAGCCATGTTGCTCCGCAACTGCAAACTCATCTTGCCAGCAACTCCACGGAAACGCCTGTATGCGCCCATCCACCAGAGGGGAGAGGCGGCCCTGCATGAAGCCAATGCGATCAGACATTTTTCAGCACCATCATCAGGTTGGACGTGGCTTTGGCCTTCACCAGCTTTTCAATATATTCGCTATTCAGTGTTGTCATTTTTTCCGTCAGCCAGCTGGTGATTTCCTGGTTCACGCCGGCAAGGCTGATCTCGCTCAAGCCTACATTGCACGTTGCTTGTGGCGCATCGTTCATGACCCAGTTCAGGTGATTCAGAAGGTTGTAGTCCTGCGTGAAGCTGATCGCCACCTGATCGGGTGCGAACCCTGCAAGTTCGGCAGTCTTTCTTAATGAGACTTCCGTGAAGTAGTGCAGATGTGCCGAATGGTAGAAAAATTTTTGGTAAGAGTTGACTTTCCAGACCGACAGCAGCGGATCGTGGAGGTTTGGGACCTCGACGAAAATCGTACCTCCCTTTTTCGCCGATTGATGCAATTCCCGCAGGAAGACCGCCGGGTCGGCCACATGCTCCATGACCTGAAAAGAACAGACCACGTCGTAAATTTCGTCGGCAAAAGCCGATTCCCTCAAGAATTCCGAGTCCGCATGGATGCCGAGTTCATTCTGCATGAATGCGCAGCAGTCCTTGTCGAGTTCAATGGCATGAATCTCGGCGACCCGATCCTTGATATTCACCAAAAACTGACCTGACGATGCGCCGACTTCGAGCAATTTCGTCGTCCCTGCAAGATACGGAGAAATCGCATCAAGGCGGGTTCGCTGATAGTGCCGATATACGTCAAATATTTCCCGCGCATTTGTCGCTGCGGCTTCGGCGTTGTGAGAATATTCCTGGCGGTAATTTTCGGCATAGTAGGTTTTGGTATCGAGCGCCCGATTGGCTTCCAGGAAGCCGTGCTGGCAAGCCTTGCAGTAATAAACGATACCTGCGCCGCGCCGCAATTCCAGGGCCAGAACGCTGCTGGTCGGGGTACGGCACAGCGGGCAGGACGCCGGGTGGGAGTATTCGGTGGTGGTCATGTTGGGTATAACGCGTCAGGTTCGCAGCATCTCGACGAGCTCAAGCAGAACGCCTTCCGGTCCTTGGCAGTAAGTCACCCTGACGTTGCCATCGGGTGACAACTGGGGCGGCGCAAAGAAGGTGACACCTTCAACTGCCAGTTTCTTGCAGGTCGCAGCGAGGTCAACGACGGTCATGGCAACGTGGGTAAAACCGGTGGAGTGGGGTGTTCCCGTCCAGACTGGACGGTCCGGATGCGAGTGGAAGTGCAGCAGTTCGATCATGCCGCCTTCGGGTGCCGTCAGTTTGGCCGTGGTCACGCGCACGTTCCGGAGCCCCATCATGGCGTCGATGTGAGGCCCCGATTCTTCCATCTGCCTGGCCACCTGGAAGCCCAGAACATCACGCCAGAAGTGCAAAGCTTTGTCCAGATCGGCCACGACAAGGCCGGTATGACGGAGCTGCGTGATCATTGGGCAGCGATCTCTGCAATTGCTTCGCCTAGTACTGTGACGCCTTCAAGCAGGGCTTCATCACTGATCGTCAGAGGCGGGCCGATCTTGATTGACTCGCGGCCGGTATGTACCACCAGCAGACCCTTCTGCATGCACAACTCGGCCACACGGCTGGTGAACGGGCCATCAGCTTCGCCAGTTTTCGGGTGCTGAAACAATACGGCGGCAATCAGCCCGCGGCCCAGGAGATGAGAGATGCGGTCCGGGAAACGCGCCTGCAGGTCCGCAAGTGCCGCAAACAAAAGCTCTCCTTTGCGGGCGGCTTCTGCAATCAGGTTGCGGTTTTCCATTTCCTCAATCACTGCCAGACCCGCGGCGCACACCAGTGGGTTGGCCGAATGTGTGCTGCTCATATTGCCGACATCGGGCAAGTCCATGATTGCCGCGCGGCCGATCACGCCGGACAGCGGAACGCCGCCGCCCATGCCCTTGCCGCAGCAGATCAGGTCTGGCGTTACGCCATAGTGCTGAAAACCAAACGCTTTACCGGTGCGGCCAAAACCTGCCTGCATTTCATCAAAAGTCAGCAAGATGCCGTGTTCACGGCACACCTTCTCTATCGCCTGCACAAACTCAGGAGGATAAAAAACGGCGCCCCAGCCCTGGAAGGTCTCCAGCATGAAGCCGCAGACGTCCTGTGCCAGATCAATGCCTGCGTTTTCGAGCTTCATCAAGCCGGCCTTGAAGAACGCTTCAGGGCTTCGGCCATTCAGTGCCCAGGGATACGGAAATGGAATGTGGTGAATATCCGCGTCCTGGTAGCCAATCCACTCACGCTGGGCGAGGTTGCTGCTCATCATCTGCGCGCCAAGCGTACGGCCATGCCAGTTGCCTTCTATGCAAATGATGCCGCGGCGCCGTTTGCCTGCTTTTTGCCCATGCATGCGCATGAGTTTTAATGCGCCCTCAGTGGCTTCCGTGCCGGCCGACAGTAGAAATGCCTTTTCGAAGGGGGGGCCGGCAAATTTGACGAGTTTTTCGAGGTAGCGCGCACGGCCTTCATTGGCATAGGCATAGCAGCCATACAGGGGGCGATCCAGCGCAGCTTTCATGGCGGCGGTGACGTGCTGGTTGGAGTGGCCGACATTCGCCACAAAAATTGTTGAGGTGAAGTCAATCCAGCGGTTGCCTGCAGCATCAAAAACGCTGTAGTCCTCGGCCCTGTCCCAAACCAGCGGCAACTGGCCATGCATGGAGCGGGACTCACAAGCCTCCAGCCGCTCCAGAACTTCACGCGTTCCCGGTGCCGGGATCGCCGTTTTGATCGTGCGGTTTGCCGTGGCGACGAAGGGAACTGGCTGCGGTTGAAGGGAAAAAGAATGTGCGGCCATAAAAATTCTCAATTAAAAAGTTTTTGGAGGATGCCTGGCATCCGTGTGAGCTGGAATTCCAGATGCGCAAAGTCGTCTTCCGTATCGACTTCCACCACCGAAGGCGTCACAAATGGAATGACGTGGTCACCATGCATCAGCCCGGCTTTGCGGATGAATGCAGTAGACAGCACATCGACATAGCCATTGGCCTGGTAGGTGCTCGGGAATTGCTGGCGGGCATTGTTGGCACTGTCCAGCGCGGT
>NZ_JAUSFI010000139.1 GCF_030651495.1 Undibacterium sp. | reverse complement strand
CATGCCGCCTTTGAGTATCATGCTGGGTTTGACGCCAAAGAAGGCCGGTTTCCACAACACGATGTCGGCAATCTTGCCCACTTCCAGCGAGCCGACTACGTGCGAGATGCCATGCGTGATCGCGGGGTTGATGGTGTACTTAGCTATATAGCGTTTGGCGCGGAAATTGTCGTGACGCGAATTATCTTCAGCCAGCGCGCCCCGCTGTGTTTTCATCTTGTGCGCAGTTTGCCAGGTGCGCATGATGACTTCGCCGACCCGCCCCATGGCTTGCGAATCGGACGACATCATCGAGATCGCGCCAAGGTCATGCAGGATATCTTCGGCGGCGATGGTCTCGCGTCGTATGCGTGATTCGGCAAACGCCACGTCCTCGGCAATTGCCGGATCAAGGTGGTGGCAGACCATCAGCATATCCAGATGTTCGTCCAGCGTATTGACCGTGTAAGGCCGAGTCGGATTGGTTGACGAAGGTAATACATTCGATTCGCCGACTGCCGCAATAATATCCGGCGCATGGCCACCGCCGGCACCTTCGGTATGGAAGGTATGGATGGTGCGGTTCTTGAAGGCGGCCAGCGTATGCTCCAGAAAACCGCCCTCGTTCAGCGTGTCGCTATGGATCGCCACTTGCACATCGTAGCGCTCTGCCACTGCCAGGCAATTGTCGATCGCGGCTGGTGTGGTGCCCCAGTCTTCATGCAGCTTCAGGCCGATTGCACCGGCTTTGATTTGTTCTTCCAAAGGCTCGGGCAAGCTGACATTACCCTTACCCAAAAAGCCCAGATTCATCGGGAACGCATCGGCCGCCATCAGCATGGAATGGATATGCCACGGCCCCGGTGTGCAGGTAGTGGCGGCCGTGCCCACAGCAGGGCCGGTACCGCCGCCCAGCATGGTGGTGACACCGCTCATCAAGGCTTCCTCGATCTGTTGCGGGCAGATGAAGTGGATGTGGCTATCGATACCGCCGGCAGTCACGATCATGCCTTCGCCGGCGATGATCTCGGTCGCACCGCCGATCGCCATCGTGACGCCAGATTGGATGTCAGGATTGCCGGCCTTGCCTATCGCTGCGATGAGGCCGTTCTTCAGGCCGATATCTGCCTTGACGATGCCCCAGTGATCCAGAATCACCGCGTTGGTGATGACAGTATCCATCACATCAGCATGACAGCGTTGCGATTGCCCCATGCCGTCGCGTATCACTTTGCCGCCGCCGAATTTCACTTCCTCGCCATAGATCGCGTAGTCTTTTTCAATCTCGATAAACAGCTCTGTGTCGGCCAGGCGGATGCGGTCGCCGGTCGTGGGGCCGAACATTTCGGCATAGGCTTGCCGGGAGATTTTTGTCATATCAATTTTCCCATCACGAGTCCATTAAATCCGTAGACGATACGGTCACCGCCCAGCGCCACCAGTTCTATGGTGCGTACCTGGCCAGGTTCAAAACGTACAGCAGTGCCCGCCGTGATATTCAGGCGCATGCCGTAAGCCAGCTGGCGATCAAATTGCAAAAACGGATTGGTTTCAAAAAAATGGAAATGCGAACCGACCTGGATCGGCCGGTCGCCGCTATTGGCGACCTTGACACTGACGGTATCGCGGCCAACATTGAGTTCGATGTCGCCCGGCTCTATCAGCATTTCTCCTGGGATCATGATGCACTCTCGTGAGTTAGAAGATGAGAAAAATTAAGGAATCGGATGATGCACGGTGACGAGCTTGGTACCGTCGGGGAAAGTCGCCTCCACCTGAATATCGGGAATCATCTCGGCAATGCCGTCCATCACATCGGCACGCGTGAGTATCTTGGTGCCATCCGACATCAGCTCGGCCACCGTCTTGCCGTCACGTGCGCCTTCCATGATCGCCGCGGAAATCAGGGCGACGGCTTCGGGATAATTCAGTTTCAAGCCGCGCGCCTTGCGCCGTTCTGCCAGCAGGCCGGCGGTAAAAATCAGTAACTTGTCTTTTTCTCTTGGCGTCAGTTCCATCGCATCCTCTTAAGCATATACATACAAATTGAAAACGGCATAGCCCGCTTGCGCAATATCCATGCGGGTTTCCAGCCTATCGCCTCTGCAAGCCGCATGGATAGTGCGTGCTGGGCTTGCTCACTTTTAAATTTTGTAGGGTGCGCCATGCGCACCAATCCACCCTATAACGACACATGAAAGACGGTGCGCATGGCGCACCCTACGTATTCCATATTCTTAACTCCACTGCCTCGCGGCCGATTACCTCCGGGCGCAGATAACGCCAGGCCAGCAACATCAATGTTCTGGCCATCTCGCTGGCATTGCCCAGATAACGCACGACGATCACCGCCTTCAATTGCGTAACGCCGAAACTGCCTGCGCCATCCATGACGACGCTCGCTTCCTGACGTAAGGCATCAATGACAGAAGCCGGCACCGCCTTGCCGACTGCAATCAGGGTCGCGCAAACGGTATTGCCATTCAAGCCCAGGGCACTGCTCATCGCGGCACTGCCACCGGCAAGCGCGCCTTGCTCAAACCAGATTAACTTGCCTTCGCGCCGTATTGTGGTGTGCTGCGTGATTTTGCCAGTATTAAACCTTTCGCCGGAAGCGCTGCGGCCAAAACACAGGATGTCGCAGGCGATATAGCGCGCTTCTTTTTCCAGCGAAATGGTTTGCGATAGCTGCACGTGGGCGGCGTCAAAGAAGATGGTTTCCTGCGGCAGCCATTCAATGCTGGCGTGCGCATCGACTTGTATGGTCACTGTCTGTTTGGAAATTTTGCCATTCGCCTTGTACCACTTGGCAGCGCCCGGTGTCGTGATGAACGCATGCGCTGCGGCTTGCACGTGGGCGGTGATACTAAGCTCATCGCCGCCGACCACGCCGCCGGGTGGATGGACAATAATCGCGTGACAGATTTGCCCGCCTTCCGGGTATAGCGGCTTCTGCACGCGCAAAGGCCCCATATGTGACCGCTCAGTGAGCCGGGTAGTACCGGCATCGTCAGTAAAACCTAAGCGCAAGTGTGCCTGCCAGGCAGCAATAACTGGTGGCACTGATCTTAATTCGGGCGCTTCGGCGATGGCAGTATTCATAGGCAAACTATACCGCCAAGTGCTTTCGGATGTCATCCCCATCCATCGCATCTTGCGTACCCGAGGCCACCACTTCGCCACGCGACAACACGACAAACTTATCCGCCAGCGCTCGGGCAAAATCAAAATACTGCTCGCATAGAACGATGCCCATGTCGCCGCGTTCGCGCAGCAAGCTAATAACCCGTGCGATATCCTTGATAATGGACGGTTGTATGCCTTCGGTAGGCTCGTCAAAAATGATCAGCTTGGGTTCTGCCAGCAAGGCACGGGCGATGGCCAGTTGCTGTTGCTGGCCGCCGGATAAATCACCGCCGCGGCGTTGCAGCATCTCTTTAAGCACGGGAAATAATTCATAGACTTCGCCGTTAATGATGGAAGCTTTCTTGCCGGATTTGGTCGCCATGCCCATCAGCAGATTTTCTTCTACCGTCAGTCTGGCAAAAATCTCCCGCCCTTGTGGCACATAGGCGATGCCTAGCCTGGCGCGCTCGTGCGGTGTCAGACGGGTGATGTTTTTCCCATCAAATGTTACCGATCCACTGGCGACTGGCAGCACGCCCATCATGCATTTGAGTAGCGTGGTCTTACCTACGCCATTGCGTCCCAGTAACGTCAGGCATTCGCCTTTTTTTACTGACAGCGAAATACCGCGCAACGTATGGGAGGAGCCGTAATATTGATTTAGTTGATCGACTTGTAGCATGCGGTTTAGCGTCCCAGATAAACTTCAATCACACGTTCGTCGGCTTGCACTTGCAGCATCGTGCCTTCCGCCAACACCGCGCCTTCATGCAAGACCGTGACCTTGCCTTGCTGCGCGATCTCGGTGACAAAACCCATGTCGTGCTCCACCACCATGATGGAATGCTTGCCGCGCAATTCGTTGAGCAGTTCTGCCGTGCGGGCGGTCTCGGCATCCGACATGCCGGCTACCGGCTCATCGAGCAAAATCAATTCAGGTTCCTGCATCAAGAGCATGCCGATCTCCAGCCATTGTTTTTGGCCGTGCGAGAGCAAACCCGCTGCCCTTGCCTCTTGCCCGTTCAGCCGGATGAGTTTTAAGATGGTTTCTATTTTTCCTTGCTGCTCCGAGTTCAGCTTAAAGAACAGACTGGGCTTAACGCGCTTGTCCATCTTCATGGCGAGTTCCAGATTCTCGAACACACTGTGTTGTTCAAAGACGGTCGGGCGTTGGAATTTTCTACCGATACCGGCGTGGGCAATCTGCACTTCATTCATCCTGGTCAGATCTATCGTCTGACCAAAAAACGCCGAGCCTGAAGTCGGTTTGGTCTTGCCGGTGATCACATCCATCATGGTCGTCTTGCCCGCGCCGTTCGGGCCAATGATGCAGCGCAGCTCACCGACCGAGATATCCAGCGTCAGATTATTCAGGGCCTTGAAGCCGTCGAAGGATACCGTGATGTCGTCCAGATAAAGGATCGCACCGTGCGTGGTATCGACACCCTCGGTTTTGACGCGGCCATAATTGACGCCATAATCGGCACGGTTACCGTCTGCTTCACCTTGATAGGTGTCGCCGGTCTGTAATACCTCACTCATGTGGTCTCCTTGCTTCGCTTCATTTTTTTCAATAAGCCAAGAATACCGTCCTGCATGAACAGCGTCACCAGGATGAACAAGAGGCCGAGCGCAAACAGCCACAGATCCGGGAAGGCGGCAGTGAACCAGCTCTTCAAACCATTCACAGTAAACGCGCCGACGATAGGACCGAGCAGCGTACCGCGCCCGCCGACTGCGGCCCAGATCACCATCTCGATGGAGTTACCCGGTGACATTTCAGACGGGTTGATGATGCCCACCTGCGGCACGTACAGTGCACCGGCGATGCCGCACAAGACAGCTGACAAGGTCCAGACAAATAGCTTGAACCACAAGGGGTCGTAACCGATGAACATCAGGCGCGATTCTGAATCACGCACGGCCTGCAATACGCGCCCGAGTTTGGAGGTGACGATGCTGCGGCACAGTAGTAAGGCACCGAGCAAGATCGCCAGCGTCATCAGATACATTACCGCCTTGGTCGATGCTGCTGTCACGCTAAAACCCAGGATGCGCTTGAAATCGGTAAAGCCATTATTACCGCCAAAACCAGTGTCATTGCGGAAGAACAGCAGCATGAAAGCAAAGGTCATGGCCTGCGTGATGATGGAAAAATACACGCCCTTAATCCGCGAG
>NZ_JAUSFI010000131.1 GCF_030651495.1 Undibacterium sp. | reverse complement strand
CTCGCTATGCTTGCGCTGATAATCCCACAGATCGCAAAATAACCTTGTCATCATCCTCTTTGAGGTGACTAGTTTGATATTAACTCACCATAGTAAATTATTCGCACTTTTACAATATTTCTGAAATATGCTTTGCTTATCATCAGCTAGCCAAGGGCGTAAACCTCATCACTGCGTCCAGGTTTACGCTGGAGATGAGTTTTTTAGTTTAATAGTGGTGCGTATGCTCAGCTATCTGACGCACCAGAAAATCATTCACCGATCGTTCAAGCAGATTCGCTGTGAAGAAATAAGTGCCCCCAGACGTGTCGGTAATTTGGCAGGGCGGACATTGAATACATCCCATACTGTGCAATACGCCGCGTTATTGGTGCTTTACATATTGCACCTTAACGGCCTTGATATTTATCAAGCACCTCTTCATTGATTATTTTAGTGTTGAATACACGGTGGCGGTGACGGGGGATTTGTCTGCGGCAAAGACCTCGATGTGGCTCCATGCGCTGACGCAAAAGAACCATCAGGCCATGGAAACGCTGTAACCGGAAACACCGAACAGAAAACATTTCTGCATTCATCGAAAATCAGGAGAGTCCCATGAAGTTGACTGAAACAAAATATGACAATAAAGAAACGGGCTGCTGTGCAAAACTGGACGAAGCCCGTTGGGATAACCAGGAGTTTGTCTGGAAAGACAAATCCTTCGCTAAAGATCACATCCGCGAGTTTCTGCACTTTCCGCTCAATTTCGGATCGGTGATGGCCCGCGACCATGCCGCTATTGAACAGGCGCAAGCCTATGCCGCAGAGCCTTTATGGCTGGTAGACGAGATATCGCCCTGGGGTGCTGATGTCTACATGGCGACAGACCGCGCCGTGCCGGACATGCCGATGGAGTATTTATCCGGCACCTTCATGACTAAGGTCTTTACCGGGCCTTATCGCGACATAGGCTCATGGATCGCGCAGATGGAAACGCTGGTCAAAGAAAAAGGATTAGAGCTGGAGAAACTCTATTTTTTCTACGCCACCTGCCCAAAGTGCGCGAAGCATTTCGGCAAGAATCAAGTGGTGGCTTTTGCCAATGTGAGGTAGTTCGGCCGGGCATCTAAGTTCAAGGTGGCAGCTTGCTTATTGTTAATCGATGATGTCAAGACTTGACCTGATGCTTTGTCAGACACCTGCAACACTCACTCACAAAATGATCAAGCGCATTAAATCAAAGGGCAGGGCATGAATTCACGTATAGTGGGTTCGTTAGTTCAACCCTAAAGCACCCCGTGTCATTGAAATGAATAGCGAAAAATGTCTTACGAACGTGAATCGAAATCGCTAGTTTTACCTTACACCTAACCCCTAGGATCGTCACATGAACCCAGCAAAAATGAATGCCCTGATGGATACACTCAAGCTCACCTGTGCCCGACAATTTCGTTTCAATCCGCGGCGTATAGCGGCAGACATGCGCTACAAGGGGACTGAAGGCCAGGGCAACAATCTGGTGCATGTATTTAAAGATGTCCATACCCATTCGCAAATTGAACTCAATACGCATTCCATGGCGACGCTGCGCGAGCAGCATGGAGAGACGCCGCACTGGGACGAGGCAGAGAAAAAGCGTTACTGTCAAACCGATGCCGAGATTGATGCGGAGATTGCCGCAAAACAAGCCCAGCTTGAATATACGCAAGCCAGTGCGCTTTACCGGGATCATCGTGAACAATTGCTGTCGCATTACAAGGATAGTCCACACTACCAGGAAGGCCGGCCCACCGCACGTGAAGCCGCCCGGGCGCTCATCAGTGCGCTTGCCGATGCGCAAGATCCCCGACTAAGCGCGTTTGCTGCGCACATGCACACCAGCGACGTGGACGAGTTATCCCACTTATTGCTGGCACCCTGTCATATCGAACGCGCAGCGGGTGCGCCTAAGGCGGCCTAATCGGGCCTAAGATCGCTGGTGTGTGCCAACCAAACAGAGCAAATTCAAAAGGTGCCGTATCGCTTTCAATTTAGCGATGCGGCGCCTTTTAGTTTGGTATGCGCAATCCCGCTGCGGCCTGTGGCAGCATAGTGGCCTGCAGGCCGCAGCGCGATTGCGCAGACGTTTTTAAAGCGACCAGACATAAACTCAAATACGCAGCGTGTGAGGGATGAACATTGCATCGGTTGTGCTCCATTCCATGTGGAGCAATACGCCTGCGGCTATTGATGCCTTACGTACTGCGCCTTACCGTCTTGATAAAGCCACGCTGACCCTTTCAGTGATGTTGAGTGGACCGGGGATACTTCGGTTAAGATGCTTGCATTTCCTATCCTTAATCTGAAAAAAGCCCCATGAAAATTGATAAAGACACTGCTGTCACCCTGCGCTTTACCGTCGCCGAGACGAATGGCAAGATCCTTGAAGACGGCAAAACGCCGATTTCTTACTTGCACGGCGGGTATGACAATTTGTTGCCCAAAATAGAAGCGGCCCTGCAAGACCAAGAAGTGGGTTTTAAAGCCACCCTGGATTTGGCTGCTGAAGACGCGTTTGGTGTGCGCGATGAAAGTCTGCTGCGCACGATTTCCAAAAAAGATTTCCCCCCGGGCGTCAAAGTCGGTGCCTCGTTGCAAGGACATACCGATGCGGGCGAAGAAAAAATTTACACCGTACTCAAAATCAAGGGCGACCAAGTGATGCTCGACGGCAATCACCCGCTGGCGGGTAAATCCTTGCGCGTCGGCTTGCAGGTGTTAGACGTGCGCGCAGCTACGGCGGAAGAAATTACGCATGGCCACGTCCATGGTGACCATGGCCATCAGCACTAAAATAAAAAAAGCCAAACTAAAACCAAAAGGATCAGGCTTCGCCTAAATGCATGGCGATGCTGATCCTTTTAGTTCGATATGGTTTATCGTCCTATTTTTCCTGATGAGTGGGGGACATTCGTTTTGCATACGTAATGCCCATGCGGCCTGTGGCGGCATATTGGCCTGCAGGCCGCATGGGCATTGCGCAAACGCTTTTGGGAACTTCTAAAAACCTAAGAAATTGAAGAAATAATGAACAGCAAAAAAATATCTTTGCGATTTCGGCTGAATTTTTTTAAAAGGCGAGATTTTTTACGTTATCAGACGAAAGTCCCCCTCTTTTTAGGGGATTTCTCCC
>NZ_JAUSFI010000126.1 GCF_030651495.1 Undibacterium sp. | reverse complement strand
GGTGTGAGTCAGCAGATTCCATTAAGGCCCGCAGAATTAAGCCCTGCAACAAGGCCGGATATAAAACTGCAAACTAGCCTGTTGAACAAAACATGAAAAAAACCTTGGCAAATGGGAGGCGTTCATATAAGTATCCATGCGCCTTTCTGGCCTATCCGGCCTGCAGACCGCATGGGTGTTGCATGGCAAACGTATGCTATTTTTTTGTTTTTTTACTTTAGATATGTAGACTGATAAAAAAATCGCTCAGCTTTTGACTGAACGATTTTTTTATTCGAGTGCCGCTTTTAATCGGCATGCGTTTGCGTTCTAACTTACTTAGTGACAGACCGAGAGCCGACTACTTCAACTGTGACACGACGATTTTTGGCGCGACCTTCTGTGGTCTTGTTGTCCGCTATTGGCTGTGTTTCACCTTTACCCTCTGTAAATATTTGAGACTCTGCGATTCCTTTTGAAACTAAATATGCCTTAACTGCTGTTGCTCGACGTAGAGATAACTTTTGATTGTAATCCTCGGTGCCGACAGAATCAGTATGGCCTACTGTAATCATCACTTCGGTATTCATACCCTGTAGCGAGATCAATAAGCTATCCAATGCTGCCTTACCGTCAGGTTTAACTGCTGATTTGTCAAAATCAAACAGTGCTTCCGCGGAGAACGTGACTTTTTCAGATACTGGCACAGGTTTTGGTGGTGGGGCTATTTTTGCGACGGGTTCCGTTGCCGGGATATTTGCGATTGGTTCTGGTGGGGGACTATACTTGGTTGGCATTGTCGCTGCCGGTTTGCCTAGTTTGTAGACCAGGTTGATGGAGTAAAAATCGACGTCGCCGCGATTGCGAACAGCATCATTAACGCGATAACGCTCCACTTCGCCGCGTACTGCCAGCGCTTCTGTGAACTTGTATTCCAAGCCCAAGCCGGCTTTCGGATTGAGCTTTTCTTCGCGAGGATTAGGATCTGTTACCGCAAATAATCGGTTTCCGCCAAAATGGGCATTGGCTCTTGCATAATTCATACCTAGGCGACCATAGATAGAAAAACGCTCTGACAACGGTAGCTGACCTAATAAATCCAGATTTAAACCACGGAAACGAACTTCGCCGTTAAGCGTGCCGAGTGGTATCGTGGTGGCGTTAAAGCCAAATTTTCCAAGATCAAAATAACCGCCTTCTAGCGCAAAATATTTGTTCAGTTGTTTACCGACGAATAGTTTGTAAGCTGTATCGCGTTCATCCGCACTAAATGCGACGCTGCTTGCACCACTTTCGGTAAGACTGCGGATTAGGCGTTGGTCGTCGATGTTGGCTTTTGATTGTCCTATGCCAGCACCGATATACCAAGCCGAATTGGCCCAGTCAGGATTACTCCCTGGTTCATCAGCTAGTACAAACTGGCTAGCCAGTATCGCGCAGCTAATCAAGCTGAGTTTTCCTAAGTTTTTTGCTAATTTCATGTTTTTCTCCTCAAAACCACGCTTTCGTAAAAGCAGGGTCACATTAATTTTGTGCGGGAGGTGCAATGCCCCTCCCGCTTGTTTGTACATTGACTTACGTGATTAAAACAATTAATGCGATTAACGTGAAATAACGTTATTTTTCAGAGTTACTGCGCTGCCCGATAAGACGCGGCCATTTTGCAGTGATGCGTTATCGCCCATGGTGATCGCTGCTGACTGGGTCATGATCGTGCCTTTGAAAAAACTGTTGGCGCCGAGCGTTGTTGCTGCTACTGGCACCCAGAACACATTACCAGCTGTGGCACCACCATTGAGCGCGACTATTGAATTGGCCGTACTGTTTAAGGTGGAACTAGTGCGGAAGATATATAACCCTGGACCATTCATGGTAAAGGTTCCCGTGATATTAATTGCACCAGCATAGCAATACACGCCAGGTCCAAAAGTCTGGCCACCGAGGTCAATGCCGGCAGCAGAGTTGACGTCACAAGTGCGGCTATTTGCATCAGTGATCGCTACTTGCATGTCGGCTAATGCAGTAGTTAATACAGCGCCAGATTTGTAATTAGTAAAACCAGCGGCTTGTACCGGATCGACGGTTTGCGATGGCGATCCGACATCGCCAGTGACCAGGGTGGTGCCACCAGAGTTGTTGGTGATCGAGGTACCTGCCAGGACACCGAAGTTAGTGGCGCTGGCCAAATTCACACCGGTAACGATAACCGGTGCCGTAACTGTCAGTATGGTTGACGCAGTATTCGCACCTTGCGTAGCTGAAATAGTGGTCAAACCTACTGCCAGGGCAGACGCCTTTCCAGTTGGTAAAATGCTCGCTACGCTAGGCAGACTCGAGACCCAGGTGACAGTGTTAGTGATATTGCCCGTAGTACCGTCAGCGTAGTTGCCCGTCGCAGTGAACTGCAGGGATGAACCAACTAACATGCTAGGATTGGCTGGCGTGATGACGATTGATGACAACAAAGGCGCAGTTACGGTAACCGTGGTCGACGCTGTTTTTCCATTGTAATTACCGGTCATGAGGGCCGATCCCGCAGCGACGCCAGTAGTCAAGCCAGTTGATGCGCCGATGCTAGCCACGCTAGGTGTGCCTGAAGTGAATGCAGTGCTACCGGTCACGTCAGCCGTTGAACTATCAGAAAATGTTGCTGTAACTATCAATTGCTGCGTGGCACCAACTTGTACGCTTGGATTGATTGGAGTGATGGCAATGGACTGCAATGTTGCTGATGTGACTGTTAGAGTCGTTTTGCCAGTGCGTATGCCAGAGGCCCCCGAAATGACTGCAGTGCCGAATGATACGCCTGTGGCTAAACCCGCACTTGGGCCGCTAGCTATGATAGTAGCTACAGATGGTGTCTCTGAACTAAATGTGGTGATTGCAGTGATGTCGCTGCTGCTTCCATCGCTAAAGCTACCCATCGCAATAAATTGCTGCTGGCCACCGATAGCAATAGACGGATTCGCCGGCGTCACTGCAATTGAAAGCAGTGTTGCTTCGGTGACGTTTAATCTTGCGGAACTGACTTTACCTCCGAAATTGGCAGTAATGGTAGCGATGCCGATGGCAACACCCCTGGCGATGCCATCGGTGCTAGTAACCGTAGCGAACGCTACCTTGTCAGACGACCAGGTAGCGGATTTTGTGACGTCGATAGAGGCGCCGTCGGCATAGGTAGCAGTCGCGATAAATTGCTGCGCATTACCAATCGCTACCTCTGCAGTTGCCGGGCTTACCGTTAATGCTACAAGCGTTGCGGCTGGCAAGCCTAAAATAGGGTCTCGTCCCTGATCACCACCGCCGCATCCAGACACGAATGCTGTCATGAGTAATGCTGATAACCACATAATTGGTTTCGCATAAAGCCGCAGGTTTTTCATTTTATTTCCTTAATTTAGTATTAATCCGGTACCGTAATATTTCGGTATGAACGCTGTTTTTGTTGTTTTTAATGCTTCATTTTTGTATTTGGTTATTGATAGTTGATTGATGCTACCAACAGGCTGGATACGCAATATTATCGAAACACTGTTTGATACATTCCACAGCGATTTGTCGGAGGGGCTATGTATCAGGTTTCCGTTATCCTCGTTTTACCTATGCTGTTCTGTGCGGTGGCGAACAGAGTAAAATACAAAGTTCATGAAACAACACATTTTTTTTCAAACCATTGTTTTTTAATGAATTTTGTTTACTTAATTACTAAATTAGATATGTAGATAGGAAGAAATTTTCCATCTTTTCTACCCGTTCAAACAGGTGTTCTGACACCAGTTTCACGATCCCATTGACGGGTTTTAGCTATAGTTAAAACTTGACCCAAGTTACGAATGCCAATTACGTCAACGTCGTATTTAAGTCCAGCTATTTTCAGTAACGTTTCGCTGCCCTAATTAACGACGACCGCTTTCAAATGGGCAAACGTATCGTGTATAAAATCGATAGCTGCGGCTGTTCTGAGATTGTCATCATTTCTTCCATAGCTAAAACCAGAGAGTGACAATTTATATTTATCATGCACGCACGATAACGTACATAGAATGGGGGTATTAAAAACTAAGTTTAGTTCCCATTATTTGATCTGATATTCAGATAGCAATTGTTGTTTTATTGGACTTGAGGCGATTTTGATTTTTTTGTGATTTTGGTAGTTTTTCCAGGTGGCGGTGCCACTGGTTTAACGCGCGCCTCTGCCAATAGTTTGGCACATTCACTGCTGTGTTGCGGGCCAGTGCTGATTAACGGGAGTAGGGCGGCGACTGGCGCTAAGACTGCCAGCGCGATAGCGCCTCCAGCCCGCATTGCCATGATACCCTTGTCAACACTTACGCGCGGCTGTATAAAACTACCACGTACATAGAGTGGTGCTCTGAGCGAAATCACACGTAGTCCTTTGCTATTGGGCTTGATTGTTAAATCTAGTTGCTCCTGCGCCATATTGATGTTGCCGCTGACATCGAGAATAGCGGCATCGGTATCAATGACAAAACTGTTGGTTTGCATCAACCCGTTATTGACATCAAAATCTGCCGCGATGCAATTAATCTTGATTTGCTTGTCGCCGACCAGGTTGGAAATAAGCACACTGCCAATGTTTAAACCGATTTCTTCGAGCAATAATTTACTTACCGTCCCTTGATTAATAAGCGCCTTAATTTCGCCATTCGATGCACCGAGCAAACTGGCAACTGAGTTACCCACTGCCGACAAGGATGCATCGCCATTGATCTCACCAAAACTTGCTTGTAGCGGCTGTAAGGTAGGAAATAATTGTTTTAAGGCCAAATGACGAGCGGTCATTTTTATCTCTGCTTTGATCGCGTTCTTGCCTATTCTTCCGCTGCCATCAAGCGCAATGTTCGAGCTTAGGCTTCCACCCGCCAACTCGAAATTGAGCGGTAGTAACGATAAAACACCATCCTGCAGATGTATTTTTGTCGTCAGTTTTTTGATTGGCAATGCTTCTTTGCGAAGAATATTTTCGGCACTAAATTGAACGTCAGCATCGATACTTGTCCATCGATCTGTTTTGAATGGCTCGATTGGTAATATTTTGTTGCTCGGCTGGACGACAGGAGTGCCACGCCGGATTTTACTGACATTTGAGTCTGCGCCGATTAAGGGAGCCAAATCTGAGAAGGTTAAAGACTCAGAAACCACCGTCCCGGATAAAAGAGGGCGTGGTTTTTTTTGTTGAAAATCGATGCTGCCATGGATGTCGCTGGAGCCCACCATTCCTCTGAATTTCTCGTAAATCCAGTGACCACCATCCGATTTAATCGTACCCATCAAATGGCCTTCAGTAGAAAATGGTGGAGTTTCTGGCAAGTAAATACCCGTTAGGGCATACAACTTACCCATACTCACACCGGATAAGGCAAGGCGCATGTCGAGTGCTGCTAGATCGGTCGGTTTGGTGAGCGATCCATCAATCGAAATAACAGTTTGCCCTACACGAAGATTTGCCAAGAGCGCATAGGGGGTCGTTTGATTTTGCAAAGAAAGCACCGAGCCCGCTTTACCGTACCCAGTGACTGTTTCGCCGTTAAACTTGCCATGTAATTGCCATGTCACGCCATAGTTTGGATCAGCATCAATGGTATCTATATCTGCAGTGATGTCGGCATGTTTGATCGCGTCGACAAGATGTACGTTGCCTTTGGTAAAAATGACGCTTTGTAATTCTAGATGCCAAGGGGAAGGTTTGTCGAAATTTTTAAATGTCCAGTTATTTTTGCCATCGGCGTTGCGCAATAAACTGACGACAGGAGACTTCAACTGCAGTACGGGAATAACAATCTTTTTTTCTATCAATGCAAGAGGGTTCAGTGAAAAAGTGAATTCCTTAATATTTGCCATCTCACTCGATTCTAGTGGCGTAGCTGCTGTCAGCTTGGAGATCATATCGGAGGGGTGAGCGATGTGTATATCTTGTGCGATCAAATACGGCCATCTGATCATACTGCGCCAACCCGTATTCTGTTCATTCGGCACAATGGGCTGTTTTTCCCAAGTCAACGTCAAGTTCCCCTTGATCGCGAATGGGCGTCCTAGCGCTTCACTCGTGCGTGCGTTGAGCCATGGTTTTGCCAGGTTCCAATCGAAATTAAGTATTGTTACTAACGCGATTAATGGAATGACGATTAGGCTGGTAACAACGGCAAATGCGATTTTTGTGATGGGTGAATTATTCATTGATGGATTTATTAAAACCAAACGATAGATACGCTCATCTATAGTAGATGCGAATGATCTTGATGTCTGAGCTAATTAAGCGGAGCGCTATGATCCGACTTGATTGGCTGTAAATAATGGACCACTTACCTGCTGCGGCTGAGTATGGATTAGATCAGATTCTATGCTTTGCGTATGTACGTTGACGTACATACTTATAGTTAAACGAAATCGTTCAGTCCGACAGACCCTGGGCAATATTAGTCTCCTGGGTGATTTTGCAGGTCATTTGCTAACTTAAGCGCGTCCATCCCGGCAGTCAAGTCTTCATCGGGGATGCTGTAGACCGGTGCAAAGCCACCACCAGGAGTACGGAAATTGGTTGTCTGTCCTTGATACATGCGTGCTGCCGTCCATAGCACGACACCATCATAGGAGTAGTTGCGGATATCGAATTTTAGTAGCACTGAATTTTCAGCATTGCCAATGACCCGCTCTCCTGGAGGCACTATTGCCTGCGCAATGTAGTCACCTGCCAAAATATCTACCCATACCCGCTTCGTCAGCTTGTCTCCACGGTAAGCGGCGCGTCCACCATAGCCTGCAGCGGGTTTAAAAAATAACTGACGGCGATTCTTCCATAATCGCTCTGCCTGGTCGACTTTCACTACTTCAGTGTGCGGAATATTTGATAATAAAATTTCCTGTGTCTCCAGCGGCACCCCCAGTGCTTGCAGTTGAAATTGGTCGGTTAGCAAGGCCAGATTGCGTTTATCCGCATAGAGAGCATGTGCCTGCGGATGAGGTGTTAACACCACGGCATGTGCCAGATAGGCCGAACGTATAGCTTCACTGGCAGGGGTCTCCAGCAAAAAATCCGTTAAACGGTTGTAGACCAAATCAATGACAACGTCGTGATGCCACAGGTTGCCGTCTTTCCAACGCAATTCTGAAGGATCTGCAATCATTGCCTGAAGTCCATGGCGTTCGAAGAGTTGCTGAAACAAAAGAAATTCAGGATACAGATATTGCTGCTGTGGCGCCTCGTCTACGATCGCAATGGTGCGCAAAGGGTGATCGCGGCCAGATAGATGCCATTCCTCTAGGAACATATCAACGATGCTTTTTTCAAACGCTGAGGCGCTGTCCGAATTCCAGACAATGTCGGTCATCGCAGCACAACAAGCGTGCTGCGCTCTAGCCAATACCGCATTGAGCATCGCTCCGCCTGCGTTGGTATTGATCTCGATGAGACCTAGATTGTCTTCATGAAGGTGAAAATCATAACCAAAAAAGACACCTTTTGCGCCGCCTGGATCATGTTGCGCAATAGCTGCCGCGTTCGATAAGATTTGTTTTCGATAGGACGGTAGTGCAACGACAGATTCAATAGCGCGAATGACCTGTGCCATTTTTTCAGTTTGACTAGTAGAAACAAACACCGGTCGTGCCGAAAATAGATAAGGACATCGTTCTTCTATCAGTGCAAACACCTCAGGTGCATCAAGCTCTAAATTAAGTGCTTGTTTTAGTGCTCCACTTTCCAAACTAACGCAGAAGCAATTGCTATTGAGCAGTTCAACTGCCTGTTCTGTTTGCTGAGGACCACAGACAGTGCAATTTGAGCTAGTGTCAATTTTCATATCCCGACTTATCACGTTTTTTAAATAATTATCTAATTGGTTTTAATTAGGATTGTCATCCATGATGTGAACATAGCAGACGCACTGCATTATGACTTGGAAACTGAAATGAAATACCTATCTCTTGGTCTTTTAATCGATATTTTTTAAGTGAACGTTTTAGCGCAAAATTTATTTTTTCATGGGGGTCATATCGATTGAAACGTCCTGGTTTTTTTGTGTATTTCCAGCTACCTGTACACAGAAAGTAGCCAGCTCTTCCACAACTGCCCGTACGGCGCTATTGGCGGCAAGAACGCCACCATAGGGATCTTCGCTGTTTGACGGAACAATAGTATCAAACTCGCGCCATGCAATAACTTGACGCGTCGCAGTATCTAAAATATACGCACGTAACGTGAAATGAACGCGACTTGGAACGTTAAAAAATTCTTGCTGTAGCCGCACAATTTCGACATCTAGACGCAGTTGGCTGAGTGCGCTGGAGGGCGATTGCACCACTGCACTGAATTGGCCGCTTCGTTCCAATGCGCTCGTGATCAATGGAGCTAGCATAGCGGCAGGGGTAGCAACCCATTCGCTCTGCCTGAAATGTTCCAGCTTATGCGGTTGTCGCATGTAAATGATCTGATGGCTAGCAAATCCGGCTGCTGCGTGCGGGATACTGACAATGATCGTTGGAGCACGAATTTTTATCATTGCTGCAGAGTCAGTTTTCACCGTCACGGATGCATTGTCGAACGAGTATAAGTTTGGCGGTGCTGTGTTGGCAGGTGTCATTAAGGCGCACCCACACAACAGAGATATAGCCATAGCGAATGCGCCTAGACGCTTCAGACTGCAAGGAATTAATGTGTTAATCATGGTTCTACCTTTTCTCCTGGTCCCATAGGTACTGGTTGCCGCCCGCGCAGCAGGCTGCTGGGATTGCGCTCGGTTTGTTCACTAAGACGCTGTAGTGAAGCGGACAGCACATTTAGTTCACCCAATAGTCTTTCCATTTCTGGTAAGGTTTCTCCGGTAAATTGGCGCACGCCGCTACCAACTTCTGCCAAAGTTGTTTTTGCATTGGTACTGGCAAGTGTCGCTTCATTGGCCATTTTTTGCACAGATTCAGCCGCTGTGCTGATGCGCTTAAGCATAGGGTCAATATGAGGTGCTGCAGATGCGGTGCTATTCGCAGTTTTCGCTGCGCTGGCAATGAATCGGGCAATCTCTTCTTTCTGCGAGGCGATTGTGCCCATGACTTTGGAAGTGTTGGAAAGAATTTTTTTAACTTCTGCGCGATTATCTTCATCAAACATGGCGTTGACGTTGGCTGCTGTGCGGTCAAGATTGGCTAACACTCTTGTCAAGACATTTTCCAGTCTTGCACTTAATGATGGCTTGGAGCGAATGATAGGGAGTTGACCTTCTGCGGCTGCCGTCAAAATCCTGGCGTTTGGAGAGCTGCCACTTAATTCAACATACGTGATCCCAGTTAATCCCTGCGCTTTTAATACTGCCTCTGTATCTTCTTTGATTGGAGTACCTTTCTCAATCGCGAAAATTAATTGCACTTTTAATGGGTTGGATGGATCAATCTGAATTTTACTGACTTTACCGACATCAACGCCCATATACTTAACGGAGGCGTCGACATTTAAACCTGCCACCGATTCATCCATAACGGACATGTAAAATTCATAATGCTTTTTGTTTCCCGCGCCGACCGCAAGCCACAATATACCGGCAATGAGTGCCGCACTTAACACAAGCACGAACATGCCGACTGCTGCATAGTTTACTTTTGAGTCCACGGTTGTTCCTTATTTTGTGATTTGTCTTTTTTTTGTGCTTGAGCCTGTTCGTGCGCAGCTCTACCACGTGGTCCGTCAAAGTATTCGCGAATGTTAGGGTGATCCATTTTTGAAAGTTCTTCCATTGAGCCGACGCCGACTACCTTCCCCTCACCAAGCACAGCAACCCTATCAGTGACTTGCCATAAAAAATCCAGATCGTGCGTAATGATGATGATAGTTGACTGATATAAATCATGTAAAGTGCGGACAAGAGTGTCGATGCCACTAGCACCGCTGGGATCAAGACCGGCGGTAGGTTCATCGAGAAACAGTAGTTCAGGGTCGAGTGCCAGCGCACGCGCCATAGAGGCGCGTTTAAGCATGCCTCCGCTTAGTTCTGTAGGATATTGCAAGCCTGTTTCTGGTGCCAGGCCACTTAAGGTCAGCTTCCAGGCCGCTACTTCATTGATCAGTGTCTCATCAAGATTGGTGTGTTCACGAAGCGGTAACGCGATGTTGTCGCGGACCTTGAGCGTGCCGAATAAACCGCCATGCTGAAACATGACACCCCAGCGCTGACGTAATTTATTAGCCTCATCAGCAGTAAGGACTCCGAGATCGGTATCGAGAATTTTTATCGTTCCTGAATCAGGGCGATGCAGCATAATCATTTCCCGCAAGAGTGTCGATTTACCTGAACCACTACCGCCGACAATGGCAAAAATTTCACCACGCCGCACATCAAGATCCAGATCAGCATGTACTATATGATCGCCAAAACGGGTGCACACTTTGCGCATCTCAATGACATTGCCAGCTTCAGCTGAAGCAATATTAACGTTGGCCCGATCAATTGCAGTATCCATTTTAAAGATCCAGGATGCTGAGAACGACTGAAAACAAGGCGTCTAAAACGATGGCGATAAAGATAGACTGCACCACGCTACGTGTGGTCTGGCGACCTACGCTGTCGGCATTACCCTTGGTCTGAAATCCCTGATAGCAACCAATGATGGCGATGACAAAGGCAAATATCACCGCTTTTCCAATCCCCACTAATAAAGTCGGCAGATGGACTTCGCTGCCAAATCGGACAATAAATTCGTGGAAATTGATGTCCAACTGCGAGCGCGCCATGATCATGCCGCCCAAGACTCCGGTGATATCAGAAAAAAAAGTCAGTAGCGGTAATGCCACCACCAGTGCAATTATTTTTGGCAATACCAGCAAGTCTATGGGTTCAATTCCTATAGTGCGCATGGCATCAATTTCTTCCGTAACTACCATAGTGCCAATTTGCGCCGCATAAGCCGATCCTGACCGGCCAGCGATGATGATGGCTGTGATCAGAGGAGAAAATTCCCGCAGCATAGAATAACCAACCAGGTCGACTACGAAGATATTCGCGCCATAATGTCTGAGCTGGTCTGCTCCCTGGTATGCGATGACGATGCCTAGCAAAAATGACGTGAGGCCAATAATCGGTAGCGCATCAAAGCCAGCAATCTGGATGTTATTAAGAACCATGCGCCAGCGCCAGCGCAGAGGATAGGGTGCAATACGTAGCAGGGCGAGTGCGCTTTCACCAATAAAGCTGAGTAGTGAGAATCCATCATTCCACGCAGCCACAGCTTTCCTGCCCAATTTTTCCAACAGTGATTGCTGCGCTGATATGAGCAGAGGCGTGCTAATCTGCTGCTCGACGACATCCATCAATTTTTGAGAATGTGCAGGCCAGTCAAGCAGGCGTATCGTTTTTCCTTTATCGCGCAGCATGTTTAATTGCCGCTGCAATATCCACACGCCAACGCTGTCTATTTTATCTAAATGTGACGCATCAATTACTACATCGCTGGTATCAATAGCATTCATTACGTCCAATTTTTGCGCTACATTACCCACTGCGCGTGTAGTCCAATTACCAGACAAGGTAAATTGTCCAGGACTAGTTTGAGTTATATCGGGAGGTGTGAGCAGGGTGGGCATGCTAATTTAAAATTGGCGTTTATCGACTTGGTAAATATCCCCTTGTTACCGAATTGAATCTGTACGCTAACGTACGATAGTCGATTTAATTGATTTTTAAAATTTCAGCATAACTGCTTTCTTTGTGTGTTAGCGCACTGACTTCAAGCTCTTTTTATTTCATGCTTATGGCTCTTTCCCATCATTAAAGGATTCAAAATGACTTACGAAGAACGCGATACCTATGGCATCTATTCAAATAAAACAGATAAAGGTCCTGGTCCTGAATTGATGGGAGCCAATACCTTGATTGGAGATAAGGTTCATAACGAACTCGATGAACACTTGGGCGACATCAAAGAAATTATGCTCGACATGCGTACCGGCAAGGTTGCATATGCAGTACTTTCTTTTGGCGGTGTGTTTACCATAGGGGAAAAATTGTTTGCAGTACCTTGGAACTCGCTAAAACTTGATACGGTTAATAAACGCTTTGTACTCAATATCCCGAAAGATCGATTCGAAAATGCCCCCGGCTTTGATACTGACCATTGGCCTAATATGGCCGACCAAACATGGGCTGATGGTATTCGCACCTATTACGATGCTACTGGACATTAACAATGTGTTGGTATTAGCATAAAAAACAGCCGCATCGCGGCTGTTTTTACGTTACACACCATCTGGTACATACAATCCACGATGGTGTAATACCGTTATTTACTTTTCTTAACTTGTTTGACCGCGGCTTTCAAGTCGCCCACGGTCTCTTGAATATTTCCAGCGATTTGATGTTTAATCCCTTCTGTTTGTTGATGCTTGCTACCAACCAACTTACCGACTTCTTCTTGCATTTTTCCGCCGAGTTTTTTTGCCGCGCCTGTTGCCTGATCTTTGTTCATGATATACCTCGATGATTAAAGTTTAATGAATAGGTGATGTTTCTGTACATACCAAAATAGCGGTATGTATCGTCGACTACACGGTAGCTTCACCGCGCGCTTAGTTAAAATATATTACAAATTGGTTGTTGATTCTGTTCGGTAGCTAACACATGGACTTTTAGTCATGTAGGGTTGTTGTGTAGATGTTAAGTGGGATTTTTTATCGGCAGAATATTGCGATTGAGTAAAATTTATTAATCAGAACCCTGGTTCAAATTCAATGTAAAAAACGGAAAAATAGCTCTAGCGTTCGCAAACGTACAGAGTAAATTATATTGCGCAAGTATTCTAATATTTCATATTTAGTTGAAGTTGATCAAAAAAATGAATAGTCACGAATCGCAGTTAGGTAAGCGGGATAATGGTTTTATTAATAAATTGAAGAGCTTAAACTATGAATATCAATATATGTATCGATAAAAAATATGAAGATAAGAGTTTCAAGGAACTTGCTGATTCGCCTATAGATGCGCTGCAAGGAATCAGTAAGACTGATGCTGAAATGTTGAAGAAAGTTTTTAACATCACTACCATCCGCGAATTTGCTAATCTTAAATTTATTAAATGGGCTATGGCCATCACTACGCTAGCCGATGAAATCAATATTGAAAAAGAAAAAGTGGAAGAAATTTTGTTAGATAACGCTCTTGAGATGAGCTTTCCATCCAGTGATCCGATTTCAGTTTCTTCAAGTATCACGAGAATAGAAGTGATACCTGATATGGTCGATGCGCGCACCGACCATCAAAACAGTCAGTCCATCGAAATTACCCCTGAGAAGACATAAAGGGAGGCATCAATAAGCCATTAATCCGAGTGCAGTTGAGTTCACTCGATTTCACTCTTTTGCAATAGTGATGTGTTAATTTTTAAGTAGTTGTTATTAGATTTCAGCTTCACTAGGAAAACGAGCGAGTATAGACAAGTACGTGACCATAGAAATAATACATGCGAACGGACGATACGGCTTGCCGACCAAAACTCAGTATCAGCCTAATTTTATAAGCCGAAAATACCGCCGTCGATATTAAGTTTTTAATACCAGCGTATGGGTTAATCTGCATCAGCGATGATTGCTGGTGGGTGTGTTTTGAGTGAATCCGGTACGCATTGTCAAATGCGTAAAACGACAGCGCTAGCGATGACATAGGAAAAATAATGGGAATCTGTTTCATCATCGAACCTTATCGATAAAAAGTAGTCGCCATTGCTTCCCTTAAACAGAAGTAAAACGTACCGGTGTAATTTGTTGACAGCCACTTTTACTTATTAAATGCGCCCAGTGAGTAACATGATAATTAAAATAATCACGATGAGGCCCGTTATTCCGCTAGGACCATAGCCCCAGTTGCGACTGTGTGGCCAACTAGGAAAAGCACCGATTAGAACGAGGATGAGAATGACCAATAAAATGGTACCCATGGTGTTACTCCTGGTAGGTAATAAAAAAAGGGGGGTAATGATTAAGTGGCTTGCTTATAGTTGTGACTTAAAGTAATGGAAAGATTTAATAAATGCATCGCGTACTTTTTCTGTTTCCGTGACCATGTTTTTCCAAGAGGTTTCGCCCGCTAATTTGAGTTCTTCTAGTTTATCTAATGCCAGTTGCGATTGCTCATGAAGCTTGCTCATTTCTGCATTGTATCTTTCACGAGTTTCTTCTTTTGCTTCATGCGCTTTCAATTCCAATTCGCTCATCTTTGCATTTAATTCATCAAGTTGTAGTTTCATTTTTGCTATATAGGCGTCTTTGTTGGACATGATAATTCCTTTGTAAAAGTAAAAAATCACCAAAGAAGGCTACCTTTGGACTCGCTTTCAACAGCGATAGGTGGAACCGTCTTTGATTGATTATTCAAGCTATTAACTTCAAAATAAAACGATAATAAAATCATTTTATTAAAAAATTATGGCAGACCTTTATAAAGGTCTTTGCCCACTAATGACGCGCAAAAGAATAACAACGATGGCAATGATCAAGAGAATATGGATGAAGCCGCCTAGTGTATAGGATGTCACTAATCCCAGTAACCACAAAATAATGAGTACAACAGCAATGGTATAAAGCATGATTATTTCCTTTAAGAGCGCTACTCACTGAACTTGGCATTGTGCTTTGCTCATGTAGCTAGATTTTGCTATGCCAGTCAGCACGGCGCTTTTTTAAAATTTGGTTTAGTACCTATTGCCTGTCAGATAGTGCTGTATTTGCCTTTCGGCAAACAAAACAGTCAACATCGTAGAATCAGAAGAAGTGAAGGCATTATTTTTTCATCTTATCTGTGAGAAGTTAGCTGTAACGGTATGATCAGCGCTTGTTTGTTCTGATTGCGTTTTTCGTTAACTGCATACTTGATAATCTCTCTCGCATCACCCAGTGCCATTTTGGCTTTACCTGCGCTGTGTTTTTGAAGTCCTGACATTTGTAGCTCTTTGTTTCCCAAAAACTGACCAACACCTGCTTGGACTATGCCAAAAATGTTTTTTGCAAGACCTTGGATTTGAGTTTTATTCATGATCATTCTCCATTGAAAACAAACAATACTTACTTCATGACCTTGCGATGAAACAAGATGACCGAAATACGTAGACATGTTTATCTAGTAAAGATAAACACGGCCATCAACTACACGGACACGGTTGCCAACGCGTAAATCGACAATACTATCTTGCTCGACAGTTGTACTGTCGCCGTTATCTAATCGCACGCGAATCTGATACGTCTCTGATGCTTGTGTATTTCTATTTTTTTCTACAGTGTTACCAACTACAGCACCACCGACGGCACCAGCCACGGTAGCTGCAGTTCTGCCGCTACCACTGCCAACCTGATTCCCAAGTAAACCGCCAATTAATCCGCCCACAACGGCGCCAGCACCACTGCTTCTACGTTCAGAAGGTATTATCTGTATCGATTCGATCACTCCAACGTTGCTATTTCTAGACTGAGTTGAGCTTGAATAAGGTGTTGAGTAGGGGGTTGAATAAGGGGTTGAAGTTTGCTGCGGGCTATTACTGGCGCAGCCCCCGATCAATGTCGTAGTGATGAGCATGAATGCACTAATAGTAGGGATTGATTTCATCTTATTCTCCAGGCGATTTATGTAACTAAGGTAATCAAGATAATTAAAAATAATCTCACCGTCTGTACGCTGCCGCACTTAACAATAAACAAATATTGAGAGAAAATATTGACTAAGGCACTACCTAAAATTGTGCAATTAAAAATATATTTCTTTATGTTCGATACCGCACAGAAGCATTCAGAATATCCACGTAAAACGTTGATATCGGATTTCTCCGACGCACGATCGAATCTAATGCCAGGTAATTGAAAGTACAAGGCACGTGCTGACTTACTTATCAGGTATTACTCAACTACTAAGAGAGAAATAAAATGAAAAAAACATTTGCAATGATAGTGATGAGTGCAGCCGCCATGGGTCTGGCGGGGCAAGTAATGGCCGCGACTCCTGAAGCGAAAGCGACTTATAAAGCCGCCAACGATTTGGCTGCCTCTGATTACAAGATAGCGCATGCCAAATGTGAGAGCTTGACGGGTAATCCAAAAGATGTCTGTGTCGCTGAAGCTAAAGCAGCACGAATTTATGTTGAAGCCAATGCAAAGGCTCAATATAAAAATACTTTAAGCGCACGCACCAGTGCTACTAAGTCAATTGCAGATGCCAATTACGATGTAGATAAGGCCAAGTGTGGCAGCATGACTGGCAATGACAAAGATGTATGTATAAAAAAAGCGAAAGCGACCAAAGTGGCCGCAGTAGCTAATGCTACAGCAGATAAAAAAGTTGTTGAAGCACGTACTGATGCACGTGATGACAAAAAGACTGCAGAGTATAAAGTTGCATTGGAAAAATGCGATGCATTGGCAGGCGCAGCAAAAGACACTTGTGTTGCAGCCGCTAAAACGCAGTTTGGTAAGTAACATTATTCGTTTTTCACGGGCGTGATTTTAGACGCCTTTTTATAGTTTTTTTGCTCATTACTTTTAGGAAATAATCATGAAGATCGCACAACGTATTGCTACTATTTTATTCGCTGCTTCCCTGCTGGCTATTGCCGGTTGCGCTTCCACAACTAAGCACGAAGGCGCTGGTGAATATATCGATGATTCCGTTATCACAACCAAAGTAAAAGCGGAAATTCTCAATGAACCTACCCTTAAGTCAGCAGAAATCAACGTTGAAACATTTAAGGGCGTAGTTCAATTAAGCGGTTTTGTTTCCTCTAATGCAAACATTGATAAAGCAGTAGCCGTGACACGTTCTGTTAAAGGCGTAGTGTCGGTAAAAAATGATATGCGTTTGAAATAAATTTAACTGTATATTGAAGGGCAGGGCTGAGTTTTTTCTTGGCCCTGCTTTTTTTTTAAATGGATAGATCTGCTGGTTTATTTCTTTTTTTATTTTTACCGTTAATAGATTGTTTAAGTTTTCCATCGGTAGCGACAGGAAAATATGCACGAAAATGACATATGTTCACCCTATGAATACTCAATCCAACGAAGTTGAAACTGCTAGAAATATGGATGATCCTTCACAGCAAGTGAATGGTTCTGATCCAGCAATGATCCCGTCTGCGACCTCTGCACACCTGCCTCTTCATGTGAACGCGCGGGGCCTTGCACTTGCCGTCATTGCCACAGTTGCTTTCGTGTTTGCTTTGCAATGGGCGCAAAAATTTTTAATTCCTCTCCTGTTTGGTATCTTCGTCGCACATACGCTAAATCCATTGGTGATTTGGCTAGAGCGCAGACACATTGCGCGCGCCATAGGTGCAAGTTTAGTCACGCTGATTTTATTTTTCGGAACCGGTGCGGTAATTATTACCTTGCAAGGTGAATTTATTTCTATCGTTGAAGAGTTGCCTGAGGCGACGCACAAATTGTCGCGCTTACTGACTAAAGTAGCAGATGGTCAGCCGAGTACGATCCAACAAATGCAAGCGGCCGCTACAGAAATTGCGCGAGCGACCACTAGTGATGCTGAACCGTCGCGCCAAATCAAAAAACCAATATATGCTGAGCCGACTAGTTTTAAAGTAAGCGATTGGGTTTGGGCCGGTTCTATGGGAGTACTAGGTTTTATTGGGCAGGCAACAATGCTCATTTTTCTTGTTTTTTTTCTATTGCTGGCAGGCGATACTTTTAAGAGAAAACTTGTAAAGTTAACGGGTCCTTCATTGCGTCAGAAAAAAATCACCGTGCACATTTTGGATGAAATTAATACATCGATTCAAAATTACATGTTTATGCTCTTGGTAACGAATATCTTGTTAGCGCTATTGATGTGGATAGCACTACGTTCGATCGGTTTGCAAAACGCAGGGGCATGGGCGGTGGCGGCTGGGTTCTTGCATATCATGCCGTATTTCGGCTCTTTGCTTGTCACAAGCGCTATAGGATTGGTCGCTTTTATGCAGTTTGAATCCTTGCACATGGTATTGCTGGTGGCGGGGATATCAATGGGAATTGCTACCTTGATAGGCACCGTTGTGACCACCTGGATGACAGGAAAAATTGCCAAGATGAATCCTGCAGCAGTTTTTGTCGGTCTTTTGTTCTGGGGATGGCTATGGGGAATTTGGGGTATGTTGCTAGGCGCTCCCATACTCGTCATGCTGAAAGTAGTGGCCGAGCGTGTGGCAGGTATGGAGTTCATCGCCGAATTGTTGGCTGAGTAGGTTTAATTACATAAACGAATAAAAACTCGCTATTGCTCTTCCTTCTAATTGCTATCCCGGAGACTGCCCATCTGCAGCGCATATTGACGCGTGAATTCAGCCCCCAAGAAAAAAATTTGGGCTGAATAATACACCCACAGCAATAGTGCAATCATTGATCCGGCCGCGCCGAAACTATTGGCAACACCACTATTGCCGATGTACAGACCGATCGCATATTTTCCTAAGGTAAATAAACCAGCGGTGCCCAGGGCTCCTATCGCAACGTCGTGCCAAGATAAACGTACGCGAGGTAGCATTTTGAAGATGACCGCAAATAGTGTGGCAATCACGCTAAAACCAATCAATCCGGCGATGGATGTTAATAAGAACGCGGCTTCTTTCCAAATTCCTCCCCAATAGCGCTCCAATACCGCCAGCACTGCGCTGACTACGAGCGATACCATCATCAGAAATGTCAATACCAGGATCAAGCCAAAGGATAACAGACGGGTACGCAACAAATCCCATAGCCCAGTTTCACGAATACTGGGTATTTGCCATATTTCATCCAGGCTTGCTTTTAATTCAGCGAAGACACTGGTCGCGCCGAATAGGAGTAATACGGTGGCGATCAGCGTAGCCAGAAGTCCTTGATCGTGGTTGCGTGCACCTGCCAGTATCAATTGAATCGCCTCGGCACCTTGAGTTCCGACTAATCCGCGCAGTTGAATAATGATTTCACTCTGGGCTACTTGCGTACCGTAAAAAAATCCGGCAACCGCGATGACAAGCACGAGAATCGGTGCCATCGAAAATAAGGTATAAAAAGCCAGGGCAGCACCTTTACTAGCCGCACGATGATTTATCCAGTCAACTATAGCCGCATGAATAACGTTCTGAATTTGCTCGATAAAAGTCGGGCGATTGGTTGATATCATGGGCTTCTTAGTAAGTGTTATTTCGATTAAAAAAAGGGGCTCTGCCCCTTTTTTTTTAATCTGTCTTATTTTGCATTTTATGTATTACTGTATACGTTGTTCTATAGTGATTTGATCAATTTCAACCCGACGATTTGGCTCCAGACACTTGATCAAATCGGTTCTTTTTTTATTGGTGCAAGTGACAACCGGATTGCTTTCTCCTTTACCAATAGCCGACATCCTGCTGGCGTTGATGCCCTTGTCTGCTAAATAGTTTTTGATGGAATTTGCGCGCTGTTCTGATAATTTGTTATTGTATTTGGCGTTACCAATACGATCTGCATAACCGCTAATAACAACACTATCTATTTGCGTATTGACATTCAAGGCATTGGCGATCTCATCAAGCTTCGGCTGCGGTAGCACTAGTTTTGCACTGTCAAAAGCAAATAGTTCAGTCGCGGATAAAGTAATTTTTTCAAACCGAGCTGGTGGAGCGGGCATCGGTTGCTGCGGCACCTCTACCGCTATTACGACAGGGATTGGCTCTGGCGCTTGAATAATGGGGCGCGCTGGTGCCGCCGGCTTATCGAAAGCATAGTTCAAGCCTAGCGACACATAGCTATTACTAGCCTGATTAAAACCAAAATCGTTGCTACGCAAGTAGCCGTGTACCTTGCGCCAATCCGCTTGTATTGACCATTGATCATTCAGAGAAACTTGTACACCTACACCAGCACTTGCATACGGTGAACTACGGTCACTACTACCTAAACTGGAACTTTTTTTGTCGAATTCTGCACCTACGCCAAAAACAATATATGGCCGTATAGTTTTGCGTGAAAATAGATACAACATATCCGCACCTAAAGTATTTTGCCGATAGCGTCGATCATTCTCCTTGGCCAGCATATAGGTCGTGCCAAGTTGTAGATCCCAGTCTTCGGAAACCGGTTTGCCAGCGCGTAAACTAGCACCATAGCCGCGGTCACCGACACCAAAATCTCGGTCTGACTGGGCTCCATTGGCGCTAGCACCAACATACCACGATGGATTGTAATCAGTAGCAAAAGCCGCGGTGCTACAACAAAATACCGCAATAGCGATAGCAATTTTATTTTGAACATTCATTAGCAAACTCCTGGGGATATAAAAAAGTAAGTTATCGCGACAACGTTTGCAAAAGACAATCAAAGAAAAATTGTTTTTTGTCATCGCTGCACATGCTTAGATGTTTTGGCAGTATAAAAAATGTCTTCCGCATTTTTTATACTGGATGACGATGTGCAATAACATCAATAGTTAAACAATGCTTACCACCAAAAACGCGCCAACTACTGAGCTTGTTTTGATGCTGCGATGGAGTTTATGGGGCTTGATAGAGGTAGTCGGTGCGTTAGCGCACCAATGCTGAATTGAGGAAAACTCAACACTAGAATGAGCACAACTGTTTCGTGGGGCACCGCACATACGCCGCTCATTATTAAGGTTAGGCTTGCTATACATTTTTATGTGTTTGTGCTGCGTTTAGTTTTATCCAGTGATGCATAATTTTTTTGAAAAAATACGCAAAATGCCGTTGCGGCCAAGAAGGATAAAACGTTGATGTTTGCTATTAAATTCGACTTCCAGCATCGCCATACAGTTGTGTGCTTTATGCGGCGTGGTCGTGAATTTTTGACAGAATTAGTATGATTGCGGCCCTTCCTATGTCAATCAGTCCGAGCAGCATGAGTAATCGCTTATTGGCAGGACTACCGTTGGACGATATCACGCGCCTTATTGCTAATATTCATAATGTGCAGGTGTCAGTTGGCACCGTTCTATATGAACCAGGAGAGATAATAAAGAATATTTATTTTCCAAATGATAGTTTGATTTCCTTGTGGGCTTTAGTGGAAGAGCGGATGACACTAGAAGTTGCTTTAGTGGGATGCGAAGGCGTGCTCGGTTCTTCCGCCGCATTGGGTAACAACGTGTCAGGTGTGCGCGCCATAGTACAACGAGCAGGTACCGTGAGTTGTATCGATAGCGAACATTTCTGTACTGAATTTAATAAAAACTTTACGTTACAGAAAATAATATACTGTTATAACAATATATTATTGGCGCAAGTGATTCAAATCGCTGTCTGCAGTCGTTTTCACCTGCTAGAAGCACGCTTGGCGCGATCGCTTTTGACTACACGTGATCGTTTGCAGTCTGAAAAATTTCATTTGACGCATGAGTTTCTTGCTCACGCGTTAGGCGTCCGTAGAGTTGGTGTGACAAAAGCTGCAAGCGCTTTGCAACAAAAACAAATAATTACCTATAGCCGTGGCAATATCGAGATTATCGATGCGTATGGTTTGGAGATGGTCTCTTGTCGTTGTTATGAATTGACTAAAAATATAGGCGGAAACACCTTAAGTAATTATTTCATATGATTTGTTATCGCTTGCTTCAATGTTGTTATTAAAATAGAGACATAAATATCCCTTACTATTCTGCGTATCGGATAATTCGGCCTAGCGGAATATCAATACGGGTATCTGACTGTGAGTTAACACTTTCTGCGCTTCACTGCCCAGCAAGAATCCTTTTAGTCCTTTTCTGCCATGAGATGCCATGGTAATGAGATCACATTTTTTGTCTTCTGCGATTTTAATAATCACTTCATACGGCTGGTCGCTCACCATGTAAATTATGTCGTAATTTACGCCAGCTTCTTTTGCGGCAACTTCAATTTCATTAAGATATTTTTTTGCCTGCGTTACGGCATCTTTTGCGAATTGTTGTCGAGTATCTTCCAACATCTCTGGTTGATAAGTAAAGATATGAAATTCTGGAATGACATGAAGGCCTGTAATTTTCGCACCGATTTCTTTGGCAAATGCAATGCAATTTTGAATCGCGCTTCTGGATGCTTCAGAACCATCAGTAGGTATAAGAATATGTTTAAACATTTTTTTCTCCTGAAATAGAAATGAATAGATATCTGTTATCGATTGCGATAGCCTGAATAGGCCGTGTTATACCGCTTCTTGGCGGGTTATAGCGAGTTTATTTATCATCATAATCAGAAATAATGTTCATGATGAGGCGTAGATTTTAGGTAATAGATTTCCTTCAACATTGAGACCGCTTTTTTCCGCGATAGCAGCGACGAAAGAATCCGTTTCATTAAAGTCCGGACGGGTTCGTGGCGTGTCATTACTGATTTTCCAGTCTTCTTGGTTAGCTACTTCATAACGTGCCCGCCCATCGGATTTTGCACGGTACAGGGCAGCGTCTGCGGCATTAAGTACAAGGTCTGGGTTCAGATCAGCATAAGGCAGTAAACACGCCACACCAATGCTTACGGTTACCCGGTTGCATATGGGAGAATTGGCATGAGGCATGGCAATGTCTCTCATTAAATCAAGACATTTTTGAGCTATGTCGCAGGCGCGTGCCATGTCTGATCCGGGCAGCAATATCACAAATTCCTCTCCGCCATAGCGAGCCACCAAGTCACCAGTACGGCGCGCGCATTGGTCAAGTACCATTGCTACACTGCGTAGACATTCGTCACCGGCCAGATGCCCATAGTGGTCATTGTATTTTTTAAAATGATCAATATCTACCATCAAGATACTTAAAGGATTGACTCGGTGGTTGGTTGGTTTCCATTCTGTCGCGAGGGCTTCGTCGAAACGCCTGCGGTTGGCTAAACCGGTTAAACCATCTGTTGTCGATTGATAAGCTAGTTTTTGATTAATGGCCTCTAGCACTCTTCCTTTGCGCACAAGCGCTGTGACATCAACCCATGCCACCACCAGATAATTCTCAGGTGTTCGGGTTTCATAGATGTTGACCCATCTTTCGTCCGCTAGTTCTTGCAATATTGGTTCCTTGTTTTTTCCCCGTGTGATCAAACGCTGCGTCAACCACTCCTCATCCATTCCTGAGTCCGGCTTAATTAGATGCAAACTAAGATTTTTGCGCATGACATATTCAAAGGTCTGAGCAATATTTTCAGACGAATGGAAACCAGTTTGTAACTCGTTCATTTTCTTGTTATAAAGTACCAGTCGGTCTTGTTCGTCCCAAACTTCAAGACCAACGTCGAGGGTATCCAAACTAGTAGCTAGTAACTGACGCATCTGGAGAGTAGCAAGCTTAGATATCGAAATCTGTTTTTGCGCAGTATCGATCTTAGTTTTGCCATTGGTTTTGCCATTACCATTGTTTGAGCGAAATCGTGGCTTGCGCGACAATGTTTGATTGCCAACCAATAGTGCACAGATACCTTTTGCTTGCTCGTCTAAGGCGTTATCTTGCCAAGCGATTGCGTTTTCGTTCGTCGATATCAATGCTGATCCAATTCCGTTCATCATTCACCCTCAGACTCTCGAAGAGATGTTGATTCGCCTACACGTTTTCCATCCATTACGAGTTTCTAGCGTACCGAATAATTAGGCGTTGGAAAATACCAGAATAGATTACAAATGAATACCAAGATTTAGGTAGTGATGTACTGTTTTGTATTGTTTGGCAGCGTCGTGTTATGACGCGGATGAGCAAATTAATGCTTAATATTAAATTAGTCTACTGAGCCAAAAATATTTTTTCTTGACTAATGAGACAACGCCGAGTCATGTTTCATCTGATCCAATATCACCACAAAATCTTGATCAAGTGCACCATGTCGTGCTAACGACATGGTTAGCACATGTTCTGCATGGGTTATTGCAACAGCATGGCTGGGTGATGCGACGCTAGCTTGCCCCAATGAACCATAGATACGCAGTTCAATATCAAATGGATACTCGATAAAAAAATCATTTAATGGTGCCAGATATTCTGGTGAGGCGATATTTGCTGGTCTATCTTTAAATAGACGTGAAAAAAAACTCTGAGAGGATGGTGCCGACCCATGAGTAATTTTCGATTTCGTACTATTTTCATGACGTGGTCCAATCGAGGACGGAATTACCAGACGTAAACTGGACTCTTCAAACTGCAGTTGTTGTGCATATTGAACATGGATTACACAGCGTTCGTTGGGGGCAATATTCCCGAGATTTAGGCTGTAGCTATGATCGCCATTTTTTTTAATTATGATGATGGTATCTTCAGTTGCGCCAAATAGAGATTCTTCCAATTCTATTTCCGTTCGCCTTTTTTTGATGGCGGTGGCTATGAGTTTTTTATTTCCTAACACCACATCGACATTCAGTAATACCGCGCCGCAAGGTAACGGAAAAGTGTAGATGATTTCAACATGGTTCTCATCTGCGTTAAAAAAATGTTGTGTCACATGCATATAAAGCATTCTTTCACGAACATCGCCACTTGCACGAATACTCTCCAAGGCTAAATTTTTGCCGTTGTGGGTTTTTAAACAGGCGTGTTGAAATGAACTCATCGACTTATCCTTAAATGTTAGTTTCGGGATATTTTTTAACTTACTTCTCGTTAAGTTATTTACTTGTCATAGTGTTTGCATCATCGGGATGGATGAGAGTACTCAAGGAGTGGAAGATTACGAATACCTAAATGGGGTGAAATTAAGTACCAAAAATTAGGTAATTGGTAGTGTTTTTCGCGAGTAAACAAAAAACATTTTCCGGTGCTATACGTTGGTGAGACCGGTACGAATAGCGTATTTGGTCAATTCTGCGACAGAATGCAGGTCCAGTTTCTCCATTATGTTGCGGCGATGTACATCAACCGTGCTTGGCGCAATATGCAGTTCTACACTGATTTGCGGAGAGCTCATGCCTTGTGTCAATAGGCGCAGGACTTCCATTTCGCGGCGACCAAGGCGTTTGTTGTTATTTCCATTTTTATGACTGGAGTCATTACGTTGATTCGCTGCGACCAGTGTCGCCGCAGTCCCCGGGCAAAAATAAGTTTCTCCTTGTGCAACACTTTTAATTGCTCGTACTAGTTGTTCACCTGCTGCCGATTTTATAACATAAGCGAGGGCACCGGCATCCATCATTTGCATAATGAATTGTTTGTAGCCAAATGCAGATAACGCAACGATTTTTGTTTGTGGGTTATTCATCATTAAGCTGCGGGTCGCTTCAATACCATTAATGGTCGGCATGCTGACATCCATGACGATGACGTCCGGCATTAATTTTGCTACCGTCTCGACTATGTTCTTGCCATCACCAACCTCACCGACCACCTCTATATCTGGTTCTTTGTCCAGCATTAGGTGAAGTGCCTCGCGCAACATGGTGTGATCGTCGACCAATAATACACGGATGCTCATATAGTTTTCTCTTGGTTGGTTTTTTTTGCTGTCTTAGCGGGCATTAGCAAAGGTACTTTGAGGATCACCGCAGTGCCTTTGCCAGGGGTGCTGAATATTTTCACTTCACCACCGAGTAAGTTTATCCGTTCACGCAGGCTCACTAAACCTAGTGATTCGGAATCGCTTGTTATACTTTCTTGATTAAAACCGGCCCCCGCATCGCTGACGCTGATGACCAACGTGTTGTTACTTTCCCGCGCTGTAGTGATGGTGGCTTTTTCTACGTGCGCATGTTTGGAGACATTGGTCAGTAATTCTCGGACAGCGCGAAATACGGTTGCACTAACTGCCGGTGCCATTGGTTTGGGCGTACCGTCATCTTCGATGCAGACATCCAGGTTATAAACTCGATGCACTTCATCTGCCATCCATTCCAGCGCCGTCACTAACCCCAATTGGTCGAGCATAGGAGGATTCAATTGAAGCGCCATCTCACGCAACTTGTTGTTGGCCTGATCGACGATCGCAGCGCAGTCATCTATCGCGAGTCGAAGTGATGCGGACATTCGTTGTTTTTTAATTGAGACCGACTTCAGTGCAATCACCGCCATTATCTGTCCGAGGTCATCATGCAGATATTTAGCCAATGCTCTTCTTTCGCGCTCTTCTGCCATTGCCAGTGCCACAGAAAGGGCTTTGACTTTGTCGGTTCTTTCAATTGTTTCGTTCAAATCTCTGCGAGATGTGTTGCTTGCCTCTATCGCCAGATGCATATTTGTAATGTCAGTGTAGGTAACGATGATGCCGTCGTTTTGTGCGCTTTCCGTTTTATAAGGAAGAATTCTGCGCATAAACCAGCGGCCATCACTCACTTGAAACTCATGATCAATGACGGATTGTTTGGCGATCACCGCATGCGCTGCAACAATCAATTCGCTGTCTTGGATCGCCGATAAGAGATCATTGATCGGCCGACCTATGTCGCTGGCGATAAAACGAAACTGTTTTTGAGCTGCTGGTGCAAACCACTTGATACGTAGTGATTGATCGAGACAGATCGTCGCAATGTCACTGCTGATCAGTAAATTGTGCAAATCGCTATTTGAGATCTCTAATTCATGCAATTTTATTTCGAGTTGCTGGTTAACGGTGCTTAACTCTTCATTGAGTGACTGTAGCTCTTCTTTGGAACTCTCTAGCTCTTCGTTGAGGGAGCGCAACTCTTCGTTGGTTGTAACAACTTCTTCATTGGAATTTTTAAGATTATCCGTCACCGATTCGAAGCGCTCAATCGTATAGAATAAGTCATCGCGCGTTGCTTGTAATTCTTCTTCCAAATGGCGTACCAGAGCACCTTCGGTATTCGTGTCAATAGGGATTAAAGATGGCTGTACGTCATGTCGAAACACTACCAGGAAGAGTTGCCCCAATTCGCCACCAGGGCTTGGTGTTACCGTGATTTGCACAGGTTCAAAAGCGTTGCCACGCTTCATTCTGACACCATTGATATTGACCGTGAGAAGGGTATTTGCAGCGTCTTGGAGCGCCGTCCGCAGTTTTGAACGCAAACCTTCGCGTACCATTACCAATAAATCCTGGGTCGGTGCCCCGCGAGGGCGAATCAGAAAATCATCGGTATCCCCGCAAAAATACAACGCTTCGTTATTGCTATTAATTAATACTGTAGCTGGCGCAAAACGTTCTATCACCAATTTATGGGCGATACTGGCCACTTGGCTTAATGGCGGTGCAATACGTATTGGTGTGATGAGGCCCGCAATGCCGCCAGCCTTTGAATCACTGATTGAGGATGGCAAAGTCAGCATGTTTGCTCTTGTCTTACCTTCCCGTTGGAAGATTCGCCATCTTTTTGAGAGCGGTTTAAACAAGTCGTCACGACCACCATTCGATTCGGCGCTGCCGAGGAAAAGGTAACCCTCCCGACGTAGAGCGAAATGAAAAATGTTGAGTACGCGCTTCTGCAGCTCAGATTCAAGATAGATCAAAACGTTGCGGCAACTGATCAGATCAACTCGTCCAAATGGCGGGTCGGCAAACAGATTCTGGATACCAAAAACAACGGTCGAACGCAATTCATCACTCACGACAAAATGCTCATGATCTGGTCCCGCGATAAAATAGCGTCGTAAACGCGCTGGCGAGATGCGGGAGGTAATACCAGCTGGATAGCGGCCTATGCGTCCGATTTCAAGCGCCTCATTGTTGGTGTCAGTGGCAAAAATTTGTACTGGGCAATTTTTTTTAGCCAAACGCAGCCGGTCGAGGATTACCATCGACATGGTATAGGCCTCTTCACCGGTAGAACAACCTGGAATCCAGACGCGGATAGGTTCATCGCGGGGCTTGGCGCTCACTATGGTTGATATCACATCCTTGTTCAAGGTTTTCCAGGCATCAGCATCTCGGAAAAACTCGGTGACGCCTATCAGTAGATCGCGGAACAGCGCATTGACTTCATTTTCATCTTTTTCTAGCAACTTGATATATTTTGATTGTTGTAAAATTCCGTGTAAACCCATGCGCCGCTGAATACGTCGCAAAAATGTGTTGCGTTTGTAACCAGTGAAATCATAACCGCGTCGAGCTTGAATAATTTTAATGAGTTGTTGTATTGCATCCGGATTATCTTTTTCTTCTATCACCTTGAGATTGCCTACAACGTATGGATGGTGAGCATAGTCAGAGATCACTTGTGGCATCTGCTCAACCGGTAATACATAATTGGCGATACCCGTCGCAATCGCGCTGCGTGGCATACCATCAAATTCGGCTGTTGAGGGTTCTTGAACCAAAACAATACCCTCATGTGCAGCGATGGTTTTCAAACCAAGCGCACCGTCAGTGCCACTGCCAGAAAGAACAATGCCGATGGCACGCGTGCCACAATCTTCTCCGAGTGAGTTGAAGAACCGATCTATTGGCAGACGTAAATGTTTATGGTCGAGGCGTGGTGTCAGACGCAAGTGACCATCTTGCACCGTGATGTCTTTGTCTGAGGGCAAGGTATATACATGGTTCGCTTCGATCAACACACCATCGGTGGCTTCGTTTACTAGCATCGCGGTGCATTTCGCGAATAGTTCTGCCGACAGACTGGTATGTGTTGGGTCTAAATGCTGAATAATCACGAACGCCACGCCACTGTCAGCAGGCATTGCCTGAAAAAAATTGCGAATCGCCTTATATCCCCCTGCGGAGGCGCCAATGCCAGCAATACAAGGGGTCCCATTCACGCTCTCTAAGATGCTGGTGTTTATGTTTGTCACACTCTTAGTACTGCGCTTGGAAACGGGCCTAATCGACAATGTAAATTCTCCATATTTGATGTCTTTCCACATGCATCAGAAGACGTGCGATGTGGGTGACACTGCAAATTTATTTACGCCACATCAATCATATGAAATTGATGCCGCAAATTTTTTAAAAGTGTAGCTGTTTCATTAATGGTTTGGGGCAGTTTTATGCGTAATCACCATTTTTTCCACATAAAAAGTGCGTCGTTCGAGTCAATTTACACAAAATCTAGTAATGAAACTACTAAAATTTATGTAGTAATGGTCTGACTACGCTGACTGGCAACATGGGTCTACTTGAAATTGAGTACCTATTTTTAGTTATCTAGGCATTTCTGATGAACGTTTTTTTTGGGAGGCGGGCATTATTAATCACTGCAATTGATAAAAATGGCGTCAATTAAAGTGATGTTGTGCTAAACCAGTCATCAGATATTTACTTGAGGTAGTCATGCCTCAGTCAACCAAAGACCGGACTCAGAAAACATGCCAAGCCGTTTTCTGCAGAGTTGGTCAATCAGCAGAAACAGAAATCAGAACAAAACGAGGTAGTCGAAAGACATAAAAATGATGGACGAAAAAATCATAAGGGTGCCCGGCAATAGTGTGGTGCAATCTCAGCAGTTAGCTGATGATCTTAATCGGAGGTTATGGAGTGTGATTCATATATAGCGCCAGTTCGTCAATATTGTTGATGCCAAGTTCAGGGCTAAGATAGGGCTGATTTTGATTCACCATCCTTATTGCTGCAATTAATTCAATGCCCGCATGTGCCTTATCTACGTAAGCAAGTGCACCAGCATGGATCATCTGAGCTACTAGATACGGATCAATATGCGAAGATAAACCAATGATTTTTACTTCTGGATGGACCGCATGAAGTTGCTGTGTCGCTTCAACGCCATTGAGTTTGGGCATATTGATGTCCATGCATACTACGTCAGGTTTGGACTGTTCGACTGCGTTAAGAACTCCGTAACCGTCAGTTGCCTCCGCCACAATGATGATGTCACGCTCGGTCTCCAAAATCATGCGTAGCGCTTGACGGAATAATGTATGGTCATCGGCCAGTAATAAGCGAAGTGTCATGTGGTACCTTGTTTCGTGACTTGATTAATGATTATTTGCAAAGTATCAAACTGCAGGGGTTTATAAAGAATGGTGATGTCGCGGTCACGCATACTGCGTATCAGTGTTGGATCGGTGTCGCCAGTTATTATGATCGCTGGAAGCGTCTGGCCAAATGCGCCTCTTGCGATCCTTATAACGTCGAAACCGTTTACACCTTCGGCAAGGCGATAATCTGAAATAATCAGGTCCGGTGTTCGGTCGCCCAAAAATTCAAGGAGTTGATTGGTGGTCGTGGCGGCGATCACTTCATGCCCCGCAGTTTCTAAGGTAAGAACAAGGGCCTGCAGGACTTGAGTATTGTCTTCAATGACGCCAATTTTGAGAAATCTTGTGGCGTGCTGGACTGGTGCAATCGGTTCTGCTTTTATTGTCTGGATAACAGGTAATTCTATGGCGAACATAGAACCATATCCTATACGTGAACGCATGCGAATCTGCAAACCTAATAATCCGGCCATCTTGCTCACGATGGCCAAACCCAAGCCGCTACCGCGGTTGCGTGCATCATCGCCAAGTTGCATGAATTCTTCAAAGATAATGTCGATTTTGTCATCTGGAATACCAACTCCGGTATCCCACACTTCGACCCAATGTTTACCCTCATGGCGTCGGCAAGCAACCAGTACTCCTCCCTTTTCGGTGTAACGAATGGCGTTAGAAATGAGATTGCCAATGATTCGATGCAATAATCTATGGTCAGAACGTACCATGACACCTGATTGGCGTAAATGGAGGCGAAGACCTTTCATTGCACTTTCTGCGGCATAAACAGAAATCAATTTAGTCAGTAGATCATCGATCGCAAAATCGGATAGTTTAGGTGCGACTACGCCCGCGTCCAGTTTACTGATGTCGAGAAGATCAGTGAGTAGTTCGGAAAGACTCGCGACGCATTGCTCGATGTTGTCTACGATGTTTTTACTCTCTGTAGAAACGCGTTGTTTAAGCATATCAACATACAGCGAGAGCGCCGATAAAGGTTGGCGCAAGTCGTGGCTGGCCGCTGCTAGAAAGCGCGATTTGGCATTGTTAGCTTTTTCGGCTACCGCCTTGGCGGACATGAGTGCTGTTTCGTAATGTTTTCTATCTGTTAAATCACGTACAAATGCACAGTAGAATTCTTCATTGTCAAAGTGAACATGATTGGCCGCGACTTCTACTGGGATCATCCTGCCGTCTTTGGCGCGACACTCGGATTCAAATTTCATCGAACCACCTTGTCTGAGTAGCGCAAAATCTCGCTGCCATTGCTCTGCGGTGATGTTAGAACTAGGATTTATTTCTGGGATGCGCATCTGGAGCAACTCTTCCCTGGTATAGCCGAGCAGACGGCAGGCCGCGGCATTCACATCAATGATACGAGCATCGTGCGTAATCCAGAGTAGTGCTTCGGATGCTGCCGTGACACCAAGGCGGGTTAATTGCAGCGATTCTTCGATCTTCTTGCGTTCGGTGATGTTGGTATGTGACACCACGACACCTTGGCCATCATGACCCAGCGGGGTAACGATGAGGCTAAACCATTGTGCCTGATCTGGCGAATCGCAGGAATATTCCATCGTAAAAGTCGATAAACTGCCATCCAATACAGCCCTAATGCCCTCATAGACATTCAGCGCATCGTTCGCGCCTATTCCAATACTTGCCTTGCAGATCGCCAGATAATTAGTGCCAATCTCAGTTTTAGGGGCGGGTTTACCTGGGTCAATGCTGTTTTTTAAAGCAAATTCTCGCCAAGGTTGATTCACCATCATGATGATCCCATCACTGTTTAGTACAGCAATTTCGGCGGGAACTGAATCTAAAATAGAGCGGCCAAAAATTTCACTTTTCTTTAATGCGACTTCTTGTTGTTCAAGTGTTTGTAACAAGTGATTGAAGGCGCCGATAAGCTGGCCAATTTCGTCTTGCCTGGTGATGGGCAAGGTTTGCCGGGCCTGTTTGCCACTAGTAATGTCATCGAGTGTTTTTACGGTAGTAAGCAAGGGAGCAAGTTGGCGTCTTAGTATCCACCAGCTCACGATCCCTGCTAGTAGTGTCATTAATATCGTCCGGATCAGCATGTGTTGCTGTATGCGCTCGATCGGAGCAAACGCTTCTTTGGTCGGTAGTACGACAGCCAAGATCCAAGATGCCGCTGGGATGCGTATATCGGATACTAGTATTTCGACGCCACGAGTGTTAAACATGATTTTTGAGCCTTCATCGCCCGCAATGAAGCGGTCAATGTCGGTGTTTATGCCGGGGGAAGGGAGGACTTCCATCGCGAGATTTTTATCTGTTGCCGCGATAATCAATCTAGATTGTGGCGCGATGATCAGAAAACCTCCAGTCAAACCGTAGTGGTTCCTTGTAATGTGGTCGAAAAAACTGGGCTTATTCAAATTGGTCAATCCCGCCAGGACACCAATGAGCTCGCCTTGAGTATCGCGGATCGGTACGGCAATTTCAAAAAAAGCATCAGCGTGATTCTTAGTCATACGTGGCTGACCGGTCATCGATGGACCTTGTTTGAATGCGGCAATGGTCGCGTCGAGGTTCAGATAATCCATGCAGGGCTGCCCTGAGGATAACTCAACTGACAAATTAGATCGGGCAATTGTGTTGCCACTAAGATAGCAGGCAAAGATGCCGCCGTTAAATAGATCTTGCAGAACGGGCAAATTATTTATAACTGCCTGCATTGCGGCTGAGCCCTTAAGCATCGGCTGCGTGGAAAGGTGGGCGATTTTTTTTAGTCCATTGAGGCGGATTTCAAGGTCATCGTTCAGATCAGCGGCAACCAGCTTTGCCGTTGAAAGTTGCTGTTCGCTCAATACACTTTGCAAATCTTTACGCAGCATCAGATTGGCATAATATGACAGCGACCAGAGGCACACTAAAAAAAGAATCAATGTGGTCAGAGTGATTCTGACGTGGATAGAGTGCCACGGGAGAAATCTCGATGCCATGCTGATGCTCTCCGTGGTTAGTGGGTAAGTTTAGTTGTGGTCTGAATAATACTAGGGCTCAATGAGGATGGCTAGTGACGGTAGCGCTTTGGTCGTGTTTTTGTCGTATTTGCAATAACAATTGATGGCGTCGATTATATAAATTGAATATATAGGCGAAAAAATCCAATTAGTGGCATGCCCACCGCGCAATGCCCATGCGGCTCGTGGCGGTATGTGCCCGCAAACCCGCATGGACATTGCGCGGTGGGCAGGGTACGCTTTTGAATTTTAAATTGGCTACTAAAAATTGCTTTGGCGGCAATTCACAGGCACTTATGCAGTGCTCCTGTCTTTTTTATTTCTGAATGGGCATGTTAGAAAGGGTGTTTTGTCAGTGCAATTTTCCTCCATAAATGGCGAATTTTTTTATCATCAGTGCTCACTTCAGATGTCAGATATTGTCGAATGGAGTTGATACTGCTCGCCAGCTGTGCATGCTCGCTCACCAATTCTTTTAACAAGTGTTTGGCTACTGCAGCGTCGTTAAGCCGGCCAAGTTCATCCTGAAACCTTGATAATATTGTTAAAAAAGACTGAACCCTTTTGACAGAACCTAAAGAATAAAAAAACTCTGTGGCATAACGCATTTTCTTTGCGGCGATGCGGACTCGGTGGCGCGCTTGCGGACTCCCTGTTCGCAATTTTTTTCCTCGCTTGAGCAAATTATGCTGACTCAGCGCTATAGCGTTGCGGGCGAATTTTGTTGTCTTAATCTGTAAGCAGTACTGCATCTGTATTGACATGGCGTCGCGCCAGCCACAATGACGAGTCCAGTTGGTGAGAATGCGTATCAACGATGCGTAGCGCTGTGAGCGGACTGCGGCGGCCGCTGTTTTGTGCTTCTCGTATGTCTTACTCATTGCTGTAAGCAAAAGTTCGGCCATTTCATTCTTATCGTTGTCTGTCTCGGCAAGTGTTTCGATAAGTGAAGGCAGGGTCGAAGTTGTCAGTACATCCCAGTCGCGTGCCGTACTCAGTTGCGTCGTGAGCCAGTCTAGTTCTTGTTGCAGCGTATCAGGGAGTCGCAGGATATTTTTGAACAAATCAAGTGCAGAGTGCAGACGGCGCAAGCCTACCCGCATCTGGTGTAGGCTTTCGGCATCGTATTCTTTGGTGATACCAGCTTCGTTGGACTGAATCTGCTCTATACAATTAAAAACAATCGCCTGAAATGTCTGCTCGATGTTCATGCGCTTAGATAGTTTCAATTGCTCCATCCCGACCGCCATATTTGGCATTCATGGAAAATGCCGACCTTGTCACATCTGACATTTCAGTCGATTGCCCTTAAATGGACAGACTACAAATTGTTTAAGCCATCCACTATCGATCCGATTGACTTCATGGTAGTTGATTTTGGTCAAAAATTTGATAGCTAATTTATTGACCTTCGTGTGAAGTTTTTTTAAGCGCCATGTCTATTGCTACATGTTACGGCTTGATTATTGTCAAGTCGTGTTATTCAATCTACACGTATATTGAAATGGGATACGTGCCTTTTTCTGCGGTATTTCTTGCAAGTAGTTGGATAAATGGGATCGTTGAGTATGGTTGATCTGACTCGTTTTAAAAATCGCATTCAAGCAGGCGAATTACTTGCCGATCGCCTGAGTGAATATGCACGATCGAAGGAGGCGATCGTGCTGGCATTGCCGCGCGGTGGCGTACCAGTTGGCGCTGTTATCGCCAAGATACTTGAGCTACCTCTCGATATTTTAATGGTTCGCAAGCTCGGTCTACCTGGGAGCGAAGAGTTCGCGATGGGGGCGATAGCTAGTGGTGACGTACGTTATTTGCAAGACGATGTTGTTGATTATTATCGTATTTCAGATCAAGTGATCGATACCGTAGCGCAACGAGAATTACTGGAATTAGAGCGCCGGGAAAAATTGTACCGCACCGGCCGTCACGCGCCGCAGTTACAAGGACGCGTGCTTATCTTAGTTGATGATGGTCTGGCTACCGGGTCTACGATGAAAGTAGCTGTGATGGCGGCACGAAAGGCTAAGCCGGCACGTGTGATCGTCGCGGTTCCTGTCGCTGCAGCTGATTCTCTCGAAAAATTACGGCCTGATGTAGACGACATTATTTGCTTAATGGTGCCTGATCTTTTTTATGCGGTTGGCGCGTGGTATGAAAATTTTGGACAAACTTCTGACGAGGAAGTCATCCGCTTGCTTGACGATGCCGAAAACGATGCTAATGAGCGGGCACAAAAGTGATCGAACAATTAATTCAAAAATATTCGGAGCGTCAAGAGAGGAGGGCTAAATCATGTTAACCGTGAAGAAAGACCTGATCAGGATCAGATCTGATGCCGTAGAGATTGAGGGTTTGCTTGAGGTGCCTGCGCATCCGATTGGGCTAGTTTTGTTTGCCCACGGTAGCGGTAGTAGTCGCTTTAGTCATCGCAATAATTACGTAGCGGCCGCATTACATGCGTCTCAGATAGGTAGCTTGTTACTGGATCTGCTTACCCCGCAAGAGGACCAAGATGTCAAGAACCGCTTTGATATCTCTCTGTTGACGCAACGTTTAAACGCAGCCAGCAACTGGTTGCGCCAGTCTAGTGAGATCCCGTCTATACCACTTGCTTTGTTCGGTGCCAGCACCGGTGCAGCTGCGGCTCTTCAGCTTGCGGCCATACGCGGGACGGATATCGTTGCCGTGGTATCTCGGGGTGGCAGGCCCGATTTGGCGGGACCAGAGGCACTGGAAAAAGTAAAGGCACCAACTTTACTGATAGTGGGAGGTGATGACGATGTCGTCATTGATTTAAATCGCGATGCCTATGCAAGACTGCAGTGCAAAAAACGGCTGGAAATCATTCCAGGCGCAACACATTTATTTGAAGAGTCTGGCAAGTTGCAGGCAGTGGCAGCCCTTGCCGTTGACTGGTTTCACTGGCATTTTCAAGAGCTGACAAAGAGCAAACGAGAAGTGCATATTTGAAGACGTTTGCTGCATATATTAATTAGTGGAGATCAATCTATTATGTCGACTGATGCTTATACTTCAATCCATACCCCAGCGCATTCTCTTAGTTCTTCTTCATTAGGCAGTCTTATTGCTGAATCTGCGCATATCTTGACTGGCGCTGCTAGCGATTACGATCCCTTGCTTGAATTAATAGGCGATGCGCGATTCGTCTTGCTGGGTGAAGCTAGCCATGGCACACACGAATTTTATCGTGAGCGAGCATGCATTACCCAACGTCTGATCGCCGAAAAAGATTTTACTGCGGTTGCGGTAGAAGCCGACTGGCCGGATGCCTACCGTGTTAATCGGTATGTGCGCAATTCTCCCCATATGGACAAAAATAACACCGACACCAATGCTAAAGAGGCATTGGCCGGATTTAAACGCTTTCCGGCCTGGATGTGGCGCAACACTGATGTGGTCAAGTTTATTGAATGGTTGCGCGGTTATAACGACAGCTTGTTGCCTAACAGTTCCAAGGTGGGCTTCTATGGCTTGGATCTGTATAGCATGTTTACCTCGATTGAAGAAGTTTTGCATTACTTAGATAAGGTAGATCCGGACGAAGCACAGCGTGCCCGTGCCCGCTACGCCTGTTTTGACCATTACAATAAAGATAGCCAAAGTTATGGCCAGGCCGTGGGTTTTGGCTTGTCGGGGTCATGCGAGAATGATGTAGTGGCGCAATTGCGGGGGTTGAATGCCCGCGCCGTCAATTATTTGCAAAACGATGGATCGGATGCGATTGATGCCTTATTTTATGCGCAGCAAAATGCCCGTCTTGTTATCCATGCTGAGGAATATTACCGCACCATGTATCGTGGCCATGTCTCATCCTGGAACTTACGTGACCAGCACATGGTGGAAACGCTGGATGCTCTGGCACGGCATTTGTCACAAAATAATACAGACACCAGCGGTAAACCGGCCAAAATCGTAGTGTGGGCGCATAACTCGCACATCGGTGATGCGCGAGCTACTGAGGTCGGCCAGATAGGCGAGTGGAATGTCGGACAGCTAGCGCGCGAAAAGTATGGCAGCAAGGCGGTATTGGTTGGATTTACGACGTATAAGGGCACCGTAACGGCGGCTTCGGATTGGGATGCATCAGCTGAACGCAAGCGCGTAAGGCCCGCATTGGCAGGTAGTTACGAAGCCGCACTTCATGAAGCGGGAATAGCGAACTTCATGCTGCCTTTGAATAAACAAAATCCGTTAACACAAGCACTATTCGCGCGTCGGCTGGAGCGTGCTATCGGTGTCATTTATCGCCCCGAAACTGAGCGGCAAAGTCACTATTTTTATTCCCATATGCCACAACAGTTTGATGCTGTCTTACATTTCGATCATACCCGCGCCGTCGAACCGTTGGAACTGGCGAGTCTTTGGTCAACCGGGGAGGCGCCCGAAACTTTCCCAGTGGGAGTGTAGCATCGTAAAAAAATAACATCATTATTGGTAAAGCACGTATTCCAGATAAAAAACCGGACGGGAGTAATAAAATGAGCTACAAAAGCATGACAGTTTGTCTTGATAATAGCGCGGGTTCGTCACGGCGCCTAGATTTTGCGCTGACATTAGCAGCACAGCATGGCGCACACCTTACTGGTATGCATATCACCAACGCGCCAGTCATTTTTTATGACCCTTACGTCGAGTGGGCTCCAATAATGGCCGAATGGGAAGCCGCATCGCAAAAAAAACAGGATCAGGCAAAAGAATCATTCTGTTCTAGAGCAAAAAAAGACGGTGTCAATTTTGATTGGGTTAGTTATCGAAGTTCCGATATGCAGCAGGTGATCGCTCAAGCCCGCGCTTCGGATCTCACGATTATTGGTCAGCGCGATCCCGCTGACGTAGAAACTGATTTTGGCAATGGTTTTTCCGAAAATTTTGTTTTGCACCTGGGTCGGCCGGTACTGTTTTTACCTCATATCGGATATCTTCCAAAATCATTTGAGAATATTGTCATTGCCTGGGATGGCGGGCGTGAGGCTGCGCGCGCAATGGCCGACGCTTTACCCTTTCTCAAATTGGCACAACAAGTGACGGTGGTGACAATCTATGAAACGGTGGACGCCGAGAATGACTTACCTGATATTGATATTGCCGCTTATTTGGCAAAACATGACGTTAAGGTAGAGATTGAGAGAAGTGAGGGTATCGATATGGCCCCAGCGGAATGGCTGCTTTCCCGAGCTGAGTTTATCGGGGCAGATTTGCTGGTGATGGGGGCATACGGCCATCACCGTTTTACTGAATTGGTGTTGGGTGGAATGACGCGTTCAGTATTGCGCCAGATGATATTGCCCGTGCTGATGTCGCATTAGTGACAACATAGAAAAGTTCATAGGCTATTTTTGATTAAAGTCAAATCTGCACCTCCCGTGTAGCGAGAGACTTTGTTGTCCAATAGATGTTGCGAGCGATTGCACATTGCCAGTAAAGAGAGCACCTATGCCAAATAAGACGGTTATTTTTCACGACGATGCTCGCAGGAAGGTATTGGCCGGCGTCAATATATTAGCCGATGCGGTAAAAGTCACGTTAGGTCCGCGTGGACGTAACGTTATTATTGAGCGTAGTTTTGGCCCGCCTATCCTTGCAAATTCAGGCGTAGTGGTGGCAAAAGAAGTTTTCATTAGCGATCCTTTCGAAAATATGGGCGCGCAGATGGTGCGCGAAGTCGCTAGCCGTACCAGTGATGTGGCTGGCGACGGCACCACCACCGCGACTACCTTGGCACAAGCAATAGTTCGGGAGGGAATGAAACACGTCACAGCTGGCATCAACCCTATGGATATCAAACGCGGTATCGATATGGCGGTTGATGCGTCTATTGGCGAAATAAAGCGTCTCGCCAAACCCTGCTCCAGCAGCAAAGAAATTGCGCAGGTTGCTTCTATTTCTGCCAACTCAGACGTCTCTGTAGGAAAACTCATCGCTGAAGCAATGGAAAGAGTCGGTAAAGACGGCGCAGTTACCGTCGAAGATGGATCAGGGCTGGAAAGTGAATTGGACGTAGTCGAAGGGATGCAATTTGATCGCGGATTCCTGTCACCCTATTTCGTCAACAACACGGAAAAAAGAGCTGCAGTATTGGAGAATGCATTCCTGCTAATCTGCGACAAAAAAATCTCTGGAATACGCGAGTTGTTACCCTTACTCGAATTAATCATCAAGCAAGATAAACCGCTACTCATCATCGCCGAAGACATTGATGGTGAAGCTTTGGCGACCCTAGTGGTCAATTGTGTACGCGGCGCTCTTAAAGTCTGTGCTGTGAAAGGGCCAGGATTCGGCGACCGGCGCAAAGCGATGTTAGAAGACATTGCGACAATTACCGGCGCAACAGTTATCGCAGAAGAGACGGGAACTAACCTGGAACAGATAACGCTGGAGCAATTGGGTAAGGCACGACGTATTGAGGTCAATAAGGAAGAGACGACTATCGTTGGCGGCAGCGGTGACGTTACACAAATTGCGGTACATATCGCCGGGATACGAAAAGATATCGAAGCCGCCAAGAGTGATTATGATCGTGAAAAATTAACGGAACGTCTGGCCAAGCTTTCCGGCGGTGTCGCCGTGATCAAAGTAGGTGCCGCCACCGAAATGGAAATGAAAGAACGTAAAGTCCGGGTTGAAGATGCATTGCATGCCACGCGTGCAGCTGTGGAGGAGGGCATCATTCCGGGTGGAGGGGTTGCGCTGATTCGTGCCCGTCATGCACTTGATTCTTTGCATGGCGCAAACACAGATCAGGATGCCGGTATCAGTATTGTGCGCCGCGCACTGGAAGAACCGTTGCGGCAAATCGTCATTAATGCAGGTGTTGACCCATCGGTTGTGGTGGATAAGGTCACTGAAGGTAACCCCAACTTTGGCTATAACGCCGCCAACGAAACTTTTGGCGACATGTTTGAGTTGGGGATTATTGATCCAGTCAAAGTGACGCGATCGGCATTGCAAAATGCTGCATCGATTGCTGGTTTAATACTTACAACGGATTGCATGATTGCCCAAGCGCCAAAACCAGCGCCACCCTCTGCTTCAAGCATGAACGACATGATGTACTAAATAGGAGGTAAATAATGTATGCCGGAACCGTAGGAATCCAGCAGGTTGAGACCTGCGGCGCGAACGCTACTATATTGCAAGTTGCAGAATTGATGCGAAGTCAGCATGTCGGTGATCTGGTTATCGTTGAATATCACGGTGGCGAACCCGTGCCTGTCGGTATTATCACAGACCGCGATCTGGTGATTGAAGTGATGGCCATGAAGGTAGATCCGACCACCGTTACCGCTGGTGATGTCATGTCGCGCAAGATGGTTCTCGCATATGAAGGGGAGCAGTTGGAAGTCGCGATGGAAAGAATGCGTGGGTCTGGAGTCCGTCGGATACCTTTGGTTGATTCTGCTGGGGTACTGGTTGGCATAGTCACTTTGGATGACATTATTGAGAAACTTGCGTCAACTCTGGCTGATATTTCGCACGTTGGCCGTATGCAAAATATGGATGAGCGCCTTACCAAGAGGTGATTGGTACGTAGTTATTCGATTTTTCTAATAACTGGAAGCCACGACCTTCAATGGCTGATTATTTAAAATATAGGAAAAAATATGTCGCATCTCTCTATCACGCAGTTAAATAATTTGGAGCGTTTGTTGGACGAGCATGAGCTTGCGGCGCAAGCACAAATTCATGCCGAAGCAGGTCGCAGAGTCGACGAGCCATTTGCAGAATTGACAGGAGACGTGACAGATCTCGGGGATGAGGCGTCAGCCGATGTGATGGTTGACATCGACAATGCGATGATGGGGCTTCAACTCGCTGAATTGAACGATATTGCAGCAGCACGGAAGCGAATAAAAGACCAATGCTATGGGATCTGTATTGACTGTGAAGCTGAAATCGAATATCCGCGTTTGCAAGCTTATCCTACTGCCAAGCGTTGCACCTCTTGTCAAAATTTACGAGAGCGAACCTATGCTTCCGTCAAACACACTAAATTTTAGTCTTCTCATATCGGCTCCATTAAGTGAGAAAAGATGTATTAGTTCGTTATTTGTTTAAGACAAAGCCAGCGTTAATAACGCCAAATCTTGATCATTGCCTCAAAGTTTTACGTAGCTTTAAAGTCGGTTAAAAATAGACTGAAGTGCGGCTTGCCGCCAGAAAAGTGAACGTTGGAAAACAGCGGAATAATAAATTAATTCGTGTTTGTTTACCTTGGAGGTGTATGGTGTTTTGGGAAAAAAAACTGGAACATTGGGCAAACGGTCTGCGTAGTCGATCAGCATTGCCACTAAGAGTTGATCTGTGGAATGGACAACAGCTGAATTTTTGTCACGAACCGCCGCAGGTTATTATAAAAGTGCCGCATGTATCTGCTATCCGGTGCTTACTGACACCATCTCTTTCAAATCTAGGTACAGCTTATGTGGATGGAAAGATTGATGTGGAAGGTGATCTAAGCACAATCATTTCGGTTTGCAATACGCTCGCCTTTCACACTTTGAAATTGGAAGGAAAATTTGCGCGCATATCCCGAAAACTTCGTCGAAGCAAGGAAAAAGACTTAGAGGCAGTTCAATATCATTACGATATTTCTAACGAGTTTTACAGATTGTGGCTAGATGAAAATCTGGTCTATTCCTGTGCTTATTTTGAAAATGGTGATGAGGATTTACATACCGCTCAATTGAAGAAGATCGATCATATACTTACCAAGCTTCAAGTTCGTCCCGGTGATACGCTGCTTGACATCGGTTGCGGGTGGGGCGCTCTGGTGATGCGTGCCGCAGAAAAGTACGGCGCAAAATGCATCGGCATCACCCTTTCTGAAAATCAGGCAGCGCTCGCAAAGCATCGGATAGCGCAATCAGGGCTAAGTGACAGGGTAGAAATCCGGTTACAAGACTATCGTGATGTTAGCGGGAGTTTCGATAAAATCACCAGTATCGGTATGTTTGAGCATGTTGGTCTACAAAATCTTCGCGGGTATTTTTCAAAGATACAATCTCTTCTTGCAGACAACGGCATCGCCATGAACCACGGCATTACTTCTACTGATGCCGAGAGCGGAGAAACTCCTTACGGCAACGGCGAGTTTATTGAGAAATATGTATTTCCCTATGGTGAGTTACCACATATTAGTTTGGCCTTGAAGGCTATACAGGAAGGTGGATTGGAAGTAGTGGATGTTGAAAATTTGCGTCGTCATTACGCTAAAACATGCGGTCACTGGGTTGATAATTTTGAGGTTCGTGCTGACGAGATCAGGCGTTTGGTAGGTGATAGGCGTTATCGCATATGGCGTATATATCTGGCCGGCTGTGCATATGCTTTTAATCAAGACTGGATTTCATTGTATCAAGTGCTGTGTGTCAAGGCTGGTCAAAATCCATCAAATTTACCTTGGTCACGTCGCTACATGTATACGTCTGCCCCCGCTTAAACAATATTTAATCTGTATTTCCGAGCGAGTAATCATCCATTGGATAGGTTAACTCAGCATCATCTTCTGCCAGTTCACGTTCCATTGCCAGATGATGCTTACGGGTAAGGCCGTGAAACTCTGAGAATGGCCCGTTTAGCAGATAAACATGCTGGCTTGTGTCCGGATGAAACTCAGTTGGTTCAACCGCGGTATCAGATGCTGAGCGCTCGACTTCTGCAAGCCCTAAACCAATCAGGTCAGCGATGACTTGAGTGCGTGTTTTGTAAGGATGTAACTCACACAGTGCCTCTAACCGGGAAGCAAGCGAAAGTGGCAAATTGAAAGAATATTTTTTACGAGTGAGTTTTATATCTGATGCCATATCAATAGATTTGGTGGATTTCTGGCTTGTCATGATATTTCCTTTATGAAGTGGTTAAGGATGGATGACGTGACTGAGTATGGTGATAAATTCAGAAACTAGAATGTGGTACCGGTCGCCCTTGATATCGTCATCCTTGAGTGTTAGTGTCGCCATTGGAGTTTGACCAGTAAGATGTTCCAGATCATGCATTACTTTGACATGCCCGGAACCGCCATAAGTGCAAAAGAAGGCAACACGCTTGAGCTGGTGGCGATGATTGATAATGTAGGCACGCACCGGGCTAGCAATATTCCAGCACCAGATTGGCGTTCCTATCACCACAATGTCATAATCTTCAGGTGCATGTATGACACGTCGAATTACAGTATCTGAATGTATCGCCGCTTCTAAAGCCAATCGTATATAAGTCTTACGATCGCAGTGCCTTCTTATATCCTTGACGGATTCCAGGTCTGCATTGCAGGCATTGGCAATTTGTCTGGCGACGGTGCTCGTAAAGCCGGTTCGCGAATGGTAGACGACTAAAATCTTTTTCACGTTTACCCTTTCAATGCATTCTGATCCGCAGAACGACTCCCCTCGTTTTCAGAAAAATGTCATCGAGAGGCCATGTTAGCGCAACGGTGCCTTTTTATTTTGATAATTCTCAAATCATGCAGTTGCATTTCTCCGCATCAGTTGCTATCACGCACCAGGAAATATCATTCATTTTCTACGACAGGAAGAAATTTATTTTATATTTTTTGAGAATTCGCAAAGAACTTGTCGCGGCGAGAACTATAGTGAAACCGTACCTTGCTTGAATCGTTTTTGCAAATTAAGTAGGGTGCATAGCTGGGGTGACTCTATTCATTGAGTCAAATCTTGATGTTTCATGTCAAGGCGGATGAGGCAACTCCAGACATGCTAGCCTGACAAACTGGCACGGGATCCTCACCATCTCCGCCAGTCCTGATGTGGCTGGCGGGTCTGTTAAATTACTTCTACTTAAATAGCGAGAGCATTTCCGATTTGGGATGCATAGCCTCTCAATCCGGCAAATATCTTCCCCTGGTTAAACTTCTAGCCGATTTTTCAACTCGATGACCTAAGTTCGGCAGGCTCTCAGGTATTGTTTGGCGTGCCATAGTAATGTAATTGGATCCAATATTTTTGAAAAGGCTGAGCGATGAAATCCAAAGCACTGATACTGACGCTGATTGCTATTGGTATGGCGGTTGTGGCAACTTCCGCGGGCGTTGATCTAAATCCTAAAAACTGGTTTAACCATGACAGTCCCGGCGCAGCCACTAGTAAGGTGCCGGTGCCAGCACCTGCGGATGCAATACCAGCGAGTGCACCCCAAACTAACTAAAGTGCCATTGTGCGGTAGGCCAGGTGAGCCTTAGTGGGATTGCTGTTGTCCTATTGTTGACCTATTGTTGTCCTACTTTTGTCCGGACACGCGATCTAAGGTCAGAAAAATCAACAATTTTTTCAGTGTAGGGATAGGCAAGTAAATGATGTTTCGCACTATCCCTGCCAAACGATAATTTGCTATGGCTGGATCGAAATCCTATCCTGTACCTTAGTGACGCCGGGTGCTGACCATGCCGCCCGTTCAGCTTCCTTGCGTTCAAACCAAGTATGTACTGAGCCTTTCAGGATCACCTCACCACCATAGGTTTCGACGACGATGTTATTTGCATCAATTTCCGCGTTGCGCTTGAATGCTTCTTCTATTTTTCTCTTGATTTCGACTGGAGATGCTATGGGCTTGACGGTGACATTATTGGTGACGCCAATAACGCCATTTAGATGGCGTATCGAATTTTCTGCCTTTTCTTTTTGATGTTGCCATTCCATTTCACCTTCCAGAATAATCCAGCCATCTCGGACTACAACCTTAACATTCCCGTAGGCGACGGGTAACTGAAATTGGAGCGCGGTGACGGCATCGCGTGCAATTTCAGGATCAGGTCTTTTGTCAACATTGGGCAGGCGCACTTCAATATCGTTGGCTACGCCGCTGACGCCAACGATACGTTTTACATCTATTTCTGCCTGGAATTTCTGAGGCAAAGTCGAAACAAACCCTGTCAACGCAACAACGCCGTCTTTTACGGATACGCCTATATCAGTCATTTTAATATCAGGATCCCACTGTAGCTCTGCTTCTACATTTTTCTTGATTTCGCTATCGGATATCATCGTGATACCTCCTGAATAATGAATAAAAAAATAAAATAGAAAAAATTCCCCGGAAATACGAAGGGCCACGAATTACCTTCAATTTAACGAGTTTTTCACCAGTGGTTTTGATACGTGATCAAAGTGAAATTGTTATTACTTCTTCTATTGTGATGCGACGACATTACCTGTCCGTTGATAATTATCAAGTGGTAGCGATGATGGTCATATCGCTTTAATGCCGATCTCGCTCCTTGATCTGCGTCCGTTGCAAACCTCCAGAAATAGAGATCCAAAATAGATCCGAAGTACTAGTTGAAACGTTTCGACCTATGAACGGGTGAACTGGCGATCGTCACAAGATGACTGCTTTATTTTTTTGCGATTTGTCAAAGGTTCATCATGATGCTGCATCTATGCTTAGGTCTCTGTTCAAAAAGTAATTTAATTGATGTATTAAGTGCAGCATTGGCATGCTTCCGAAGGCGGCTGTGCGATCAAAAAATGCCAGTTAAAGAAGGGGGAAATACTTAATGCCATACCTTAATCCCAGAGTGCGGATGCTGGCTGAGGCTGTCGAACTGCTTGAGACGGCAGACCGCCTTCAACGTCAGTTCTTCCGGATCGGGAAAATTGCCGATGTCCCGTGCTGGGAGCCACCAATAGACATGTACGGTGATGAAGATGAACTGATTTTGCTGGTGGCATTTCCGGGTGTCGCGCCAGATAGTTTTGATGTCGTGCTTGAGCAATCTTGTCTTATCGTTCGCGGTGAGCGATCTCTGGGTGTCGGCGTCGGTCCAGTCGCTATTTTGCGTTTGGAAATTCCTTACGGGCGCTTTGAGCGCCGCATTGCCTTACCTGGCAGTAATTATCGTATGCTCGACATGCAGCTGGAAAACGGCTGCCTGCGACTTCATCTTGGACGACTGCTATGAATCCGCTTACTTTACTTGAAGAGAATAACGCCAGCCCTGATTCAGACAAGAGCGGAGTGGCACCTCAAGGCATTTCATCTGCCGATATCGGCACGATTCCGGAAGGTGCCATCGTGATCATGCCGGTGCGCAATATGGTGCTGTTTCCAGGCTTACTGGTACCGATCGCTATCGGTCGCAAGAGTTCAATTGCCGCGGCTCAATATGCGGTGAAGGGCGAACTGCCGATTGGCGTTCTAATGCAAAGCAATCCGCTGGCAGACACGCCAACGGCAGAAGATCTGTCGAGCATGGGGACGGTTGCCTCGATACTGCGTTATGTCACTACACCGGAGGGTACCCACCACATTATTTGCCAGGGGCAGCAGCGTTTTCGTGTAATTGGTTATCTTGATGGCTTTCCTTTCATCGTGGCGAAAATAGAGCTGGTGTCGGATGTGTCAAGCGCTGACGACAAAGAGGTTGAAGCATTATTCATGCATCTTAAGCAACGTTCTGTCGAAGTATTGCAGTTACTGCCACAGGTGCCACAAGAAATGGTCAGTGCCGTCGAGAATGTCGATTCCCCAAGTACGCTGGCTGACCTAGTTGCTGGTTACCTGGACATAAATCCAACAGAGAAACAAGAGTTGTTGGAGGATGTGGATCTACGCAGCCGTCTCGATCGGCTGCTTAAGCTAGTGATACATCGGATTGATGTGATGCAGATATCTCGTCAAATTGACAGGCGTACCAAGAGCAGCATGTCACAACGCGAACGCGAGTACGTATTGCGTGAGCAGATGAAATCAATACAAAAGGAACTAGGAGAAGAGGGGGAAGGTAATTCTGCTGAGATGGCAGAGCTACGCAAGCAGATCGCCGAGGCGCATATGCCAGAGGAAGTGGCAAAACAGGCAGAAAAGGAACTTAAACGGCTAGAACGCATGTCTGACAATTCTGCCGAATATTCGATGGTGCGTACTTACCTCGATTGGCTGGTCGAGTTGCCATGGAAGACGCCTGAACCGGATGTTATTGACGTAGCGGAAGCCCGGCGTATTTTGAATGCGGATCACTTTGGGCTTGAGCAGGTCAAGAAACGCATTCTGGAGTTTCTGGCGGTACGCAAGCTTAATCCGGGCGGGCATGGGCCGATTCTTTGCTTGGTGGGGCCACCCGGTGTGGGGAAAACATCACTCGGTCAGTCGATCGCCAAAGCACTTGATCGTAAATTTGTTCGCGTTTCTCTCGGTGGCGTTCATGATGAAGCCGAAATGCGCGGACATCGACGTACCTACATTGGTGCACTGCCAGGAAAAATTATTCAGGCACTTAAAAAGGCTGGCACCCGTGGCTGCGTGATGATGCTTGATGAAATCGATAAGCTGGGAAGCGGCAGTCATGGCGATCCGTCAGCTGCGCTGCTGGAAGTGCTGGACCCGGAACAAAATTGCAATTTTCAAGATAATTATCTGGCAGTGCCTTACGATTTGTCGCAGGTGTTGTTTATCGCCACCGCCAACGTACTTGATCCTATTCCCGGTCCTTTGCGTGACCGTATGGAAGTACTGCAATTGGCTGGCTATACTCAAGAAGAAAAACGCGAGATTGCCCGCAAGTACCTGGTTGCCCGCCAGTTTACTGAAAGCGGCTTGCAGCCTCAACAGTTAGAAATTACGGATGGTGCCTTGTCAGCCATTGTCCGCGACTACACACGAGAAGCCGGTGTGCGTCATCTAGAGCGTCAGATTGGTACGGTTTGTCGTCGTGTCGCGGTGCGCATCGCTGAAGGAGAGACAAAGTTTATACGCGTCGACGAAGACGATTTGGCCGAGTTGTTGGGTCCGGTGAAATTTGAAAATGAAGTGGCACTCCGGGCAGGTCTGCCAGGCGTTGCTACGGGTTTGGCCTGGACGCCAGTGGGAGGGGACATTTTGTTTATTGAGGCGAGCCGTACTCCTGGAAATGGGCGGCTCATTCTGACGGGGCAACTCGGTGACGTGATGAAGGAGTCGGCACAGGCCGCCTTGACGCTGGTGAAATCGAGGGCAGCTGCGTTAGAGTTGGACATCAGCACGTTCGAAAAAACAGATGTGCATATTCATGTGCCAGCCGGTGCCATCCCAAAAGATGGCCCCAGTGCAGGCGTGGCCATGTTCATCGCACTAGCTTCGCTTTTTGTAGATAAGCCAGTGCGCAATGATATTGCAATGACGGGTGAAATTAGCCTGCGTGGCTTGGTGTTGCCTGTCGGTGGGATTAAGGAAAAGGTGCTTGCCGCTGCAGCGGCAGGGATAAAAATAGTAATGTTGCCAGCACGCAATCGTAAAGATCTGGATGATTTGCCGGAATCGGCCAGGCAGCAGCTGCAATTTGTTTTTTTGGACAATATTGAACAGGCCGCAAAGGTGGCGATTGAAGCTAAGGATCTTATCGTAGCTTGAATACTGATCGATTCGAGCTACAAATAAGCTTACTAACGCTGCTACGACAACATCATTGAAAATAGTATGGTTACCATTCGACGTGATGTTTCTTTGACGTGTGGTGACGGGGCTTGATGTTAATTTCCAAACCCCGCATGCCGGCGACCTGTCTTGCCGTTCGTTCAACCTGAAACTTGAGCTGATGTGTGTCGACCTCGCCGTTCAATGTCACCATTCCATTGTCGACCTGTACGTCAATTTCAGACGCATTGACAGCCGGAATGGCGTCAAGTATTTCCATTAAATCAGCTTTCAACTCTGTATCTGTTTTCATGATGTTGTTTCCGGTTGTGAATGTCTGGCACCAATACATCTGCACGTCATTCTGGTGCTGGAAATAACTTTAAAATGAAAAAGAATTCTTTCTGTTGAGATTTCGCAAAGCAAAATAACATGTTTAAAACTTGCAGCGCCAGAGTATGCCTATGATTGCTTCAAATCGATGTTGAAATAACCAGCAAGGAATAGAAAATGAAGAACATGAAGATGATTTCTGCGGCATTTGAGGCTGGCAGTCACATCCCTAAAGCCCACACATGCGATGGCAGCAATATTTCTCCACAGCTGTCTTGGTCGGGCTTGCCGGTACAGACCAAAAGTTTAGTCCTGATTGTCGATGATCCAGATGCCCCTGATCCTGCTGCACCGCAGAGAACATGGGTGCATTGGGTGCTCTACAATATTCCCGCTCAATCGTTAGGCTTGGACGAAGGCGTCGTTTTACATAACTTACCGAGTGGCACGCGGCAGGGAACCAACGATTGGCAGCGCACTGGGTATGGTGGGCCATGTCCACCAATTGGCTGTCACCGCTATTTTCACAAACTGTATGCGTTGGATATCATTCTTCCCGATTTGAAAAATCCTGGCAAAGCACAATTAGAGAAAGCCATGCAGGGACATATTATTGGTCAGGCCGAACTGATCGGACTATATCAGCGCTAAAGCCATAATACGCAATAGGCAAAAATTTCAAACATGGGCAACGCCACCGCGCACTATCCATGCGGGTTTCAGAGGCGATAGGCTGGAAAGGCGCATGGATAGTGCGCGGCGGGCGTGTGGCATGTATGTTGTCAGTCTGCGATAAGACGTGACATTGATGACGCTCAATTGCCTTCCTGCCGAGGCATGACAAAGTTTTTAGAAAGTCGCAACCTTAAAGGCTCAGATCGTGTTTGGCGACCAACCTGACCACATTTCCAATGAACAATTATCTGTTGATCAGGTTGGCCACCCTGTTGTTTTTTTTGCCAAGGGATTGAGCAAGACCTACCAGATGGGCGAGATCAGGGTGCATGCTCTGCAGGATGTCGATCTAAGTATTTATCGCGGTGAATTCATCGTGCTGTTGGGCCCTTCGGGTAGCGGCAAATCCACCTTGCTTAATATCCTGGGAGGATTGGATCGTCCAAGCAGTGGCATCGCCCAATTTGCCGAGCATGATCTGACCGCCGCGAGCGAGGCGCAACTGACACAATACCGGCGCGAGCATGTTGGTTTCGTGTTTCAGTTCTACAATTTGATCCCCAGCCTGACCGTGCGCGAGAATGTTGAACTGGTCACGGATATTGCCGATAATCCCATGCCGGCGATTGAGGCGCTCGGTTTGGTTGGATTGGCGGATCGGCTGGATCATTTTCCATCCCAGCTTTCTGGCGGCGAGCAGCAGCGTGTCGCGATTGCACGCGCGATCGTCAAGCGCCCTGAAGTATTACTGTGTGATGAACCCACCGGCGCACTCGACTACGTAACCGGAAAACTGGTGCTGGAAGTGATAGAACGTATCAATCGCGAACTGGGCACAACCGCTATCGTGATTACGCATAACGCAGCGATTGCGGGTATGGCCGATCGTGTACTCCATCTGGGCGGGGGGCGCATTCAACGCATCGAGAAAAATAGCCAAAAACTCAACCCTTCCGAATTGTCCTGGTGAAAGCACTTGACCGAAAATTGTTGCGTGATCTGCGTCTGATGTGGAGTCAGGTACTCACCATTGCGCTGGTAGTGGGCAGTGGCGTGGCGGGATTCATCACCAGCTTCAGTGCCTACGATGCGCTGTCCTGGTCGCGCGATTTGTATTACGCCGATGCGCGCTTTGCCGATGTGTTCGCGACTCTCAAACGGGCACCACTTTCGATCGAAGCCAGACTAGAAGCGATCCCTGGCGCAGCGCACGTCGAAACATCATTGACACAGGTAGTGCCGATCACTATCCCGAATGTGGCCGACCCCATCATTGGCCGTATGATCGGGCTCGATGCGAAAGTGCCACAGCGCTTAAACAAGGTGCATCTGCGCAGTGGGCGGATGATCGCGTCGCATCAGGTTGGCACCAGTGGACTAATAGAAACACTGGTATCGGAAGGCTTTGCCATCGGACGTCGGCTGAAATCCGGCGACAGGATTCACGCGTTGATCAACGGCAAGCGCGAAGAATTACTCATCGTGGGAATCGCCTTATCCCCTGAATACATCTTTGCAGGGATGGGCGGGTCTCCCGATCAGCGTGGCTTTGGCGTATTTTGGATAGACCGGCGCGCGTTGGCCGCAGCCAGCAACATGGAGGGAGCATTCAATCAGGTGGCGGTACGCCTGGCGCCCGGTGCCACGGAAGGGCCGGTAATCGATCAGTTGAACCGCCTGCTCGAACCGTACGGCGGCATCAGCGCCCATGGTCGCGATCTGCAGATGTCGCACATGATACTTAACTCAGAGATCAAGGAGCAACGCGTATTGGGCACGGTGCTGCCCAGTATCTTTCTGGCGGTAGCTGGCTTTCTGCTTAATGTGGTGTTGAGCCGGCAGATTGCGACCCAACGTGAACAAGTGGCAGCATTAAAAGCACTCGGTTACGATAACAGCGCCATTGGCTGGCATTATTTGAAAATGGTGCTGGTGATCGTGGTTCTGGGCGTGAGCCTGGGTCTCGCCGTGGGGGCCGTGATGGGCCACTGGTTCATCGGTATCTATGCTGATGTATTTCGCTTTCCCGAATTACGCTATCGATTAAAACCGGCGTTAATTCTGGTATCGATAGCTGTTGCCATGGCCGCCGCTGTGCTGGCAACCATCAACGCAATACGTGCCACCGTGCGGCTGGCGCCTGCTGAAGCGATGCGACCTCCATCGCCCGGCATCTACAAGCCGATGCTGGTAGAGCGTCTGGGGTTACGCCACTGGTTCTCACCAGCGGCAAGAATGATCTTGCGCACGATGGAACGGCGACCGCTACGTACCTCATTGACCATCATCGGTGTCGCGGTGGCGATGGCGATTGTGGTTACCGGTGCGTTTTGGCGCGACGCTATCGCGGTATTGATGGATACGCAATTCAATCAGGTGTTGCGCGGCGATGTGTCGATCGCCTTCATCGAGGCTACGCCGGCACGCATAGCACATGAACTGGCAAAACTGCCGCATGTCACCGCGGTGGAGGTCGCACGCTCTGCGCCGGTACGGCTGGTGCATGGACATCATTCATGGCGCGGAAACATTGTGGGGAAGCCCGAACAACCAGAGCTGCATAGAATCGTCGGCCTGCAACGTCAAATTTTTGCGGTGCCAGAAGGCGGTTTGCTGTTAACAGACCGATTGGCCGAGCGGCTTCAAGCGAGGCCCGGTGATGCCATACAGATGGAATTTCTGGAGGGACGGCGTGAATCCATCGAGATGAGGGTAAGCGGCACCGTGACGGAATTGATGGGGATGAACGCCTACATCGAGCGCCATGCATTAAACCGGCTACTACGCGAGGGAGATATCATCAATCAGGCCACCATCGCAGTAGTGCCTGGCTCTGAGGCTACATTGCTAAATCAACTCAAAGAGTTGCCAAAGGTCGCCGTGGCGTTCAGTAAATCGGTCATGCAAAAAAATATCGAGGATGTTACCGCCCGCAACGTGATGGTGTTCAGCGCCATACTCACGAGCTTTGCCACGATCATTGCGATAGGTGTGGTCTACAACAATGCACGCATTGCGCTGGCAGAACGGGCTTGGGAATTGGCCAGTTTGCGGGTGCTGGGATTTACCCGTGGTGAGGTCTCAGGCTTTCTGTTGGGCGAACTGGCAATAGAAATCGTTCTCGCCACGCCGCTGGGGATGGTGCTAGGCTACCTACTGGCCTTGACCATCGTCCGATTGATTCGAAACGATGAGTTTCATTTTCCTATGGCGATCAGTTCATCCACCTATGCCTTTGCTGCGCTATGTGTGCTGGCTGCCGGGATTGTCAGCGCACTGATCGTGCGTCGTCGGGTCGACACGCTGGATCTGGTAGCGGTACTCAAAACACGTGAATAACAAGAGGGACGGCAAATGAAAACAAAAATAATCGCCGGCGCGTCAGGCCTATGCTTGCTGGCATTGCTGGTGTGGGCTTTCATGCCGGCACCGGTTGAGGTCGAAACCGCCACTGTGAGCCAGGGACGATTTGAGCGGGCAGTGCAGGAAGATGGCAAGACCCGTGTGCGTGACCGCTACATGGTCTCGACTCCGCTCACTGGTCGCGTGACACGCATCCAGCTGAAACCGGGTGATAGCGTGGAACGAGATGCTGTTGTGGCGACACTCTGGCCAGCTGATCCTGCCTTACTCGACGATCGTGCCCGCGCTGAACAGGCCGCACGCGTAGGTGCGATGCAAGCGTCAGTTGCACGGGCGCGCGCCAACGTCGAGCGCGCTGCGGCAGCGCTTGAGCAAACTAGGGCGGAGCTTAAGCGTAGCGAGACACTTGCTCGTCAGGGTTATGTTTCACCGAATCAGAATGAAACCGGGCGCCTGAATGTCCGGCTGCGTGAAAAGGAGTGGGAGAGTGCACGTCAGGAAGAAAATGCGGCGCGCCATGAACTCGAACAGTCTCGCATTGCATTAAAACAGTTTTCACAAACTTCACAAACTTCACAAACGGGTCAGGACCGCACACAGCGTGCCTACGCCGTCAAGGCACCGGTTTCCGGCAAGGTACTTAAAATTGTGCAGCAAAGCGAAGGCATCGTCATGATCGGCACGCCGCTGATGGAATTAGGCGATCCGACGCAGCTCGAAGTGGCGGTCGATATCCTGACAGAAGATGCAGCACAGATCAACCGGGGTACCAGGGTGCAACTGACTAACTGGGGCGGACCGGACATACTCGATGGACAAGTGCGCCTGATCGAGCCCGCCGCCTTTACCAAAGTGTCGGCACTAGGGGTGGAAGAACAGCGTGTCAATGCGATTATCGACATCACCTCGCCGCCAGAAAAATGGCAGGCGCTGGGTGACGGTTTTAAGGTTGATGTACGAGTGTTGGTGCAGGTAGTGGAGAGCGCCATCAAAGTGCCAGTCAGCGCCTTGTTTCCGGTTGGTTCACGATCAGCCCTGTTTGTGATCGAGCATGACCGCGCCAAGCAACGCGAAGTCGACGTCGCGGCACGCAATGGTGTTGACGCTTGGGTGCAAAAAGGCTTGACGGTTGGCACGAGAGTGATCGTTTATCCAGACAGCAAATTGAAAGACGGAGACCAGGTAAAGGCCAGATGATTTTTCTCAATCACGATTAGCAATTTACGGATACGTTTCTCATGGTCAAATTAACCGCAATGCAGATCATCGGTTCATGAGTGACGCATCAGGATGTTCAATAACCGAGTAAATCACTGGATGAAAAGGTAGACAAGGTGCCAGTTCATAACGCGGATATTGCCGCCATATTCAACGACATTGCGGATTTGCTTGAGATAAGTGACGCCAATCCGTTTCGTATTCGCGCTTACCGCAATGCGGCGCGTACGGTGAGTGGCTTTTCTCATGAATTCAAGACGCTGATTGACACGGGGACAGCGCTACCGAAGTTGCCTGGGATTGGCACAGACCTCTCCGCCAAAATTCATGAGATCGTCACCACTGGGCACTGTACTCTGCTCGATACCTTGCATCAGCAAGTGCCCCCCGTAATGACCGAGCTACTCAAGGTAGCGGGCTTAGGCACCAAACGCGTCCAAGCACTGCATAGTGAACTTGGTATTTCGACGATTGCACAGCTTAAGCAAGCGGCACGCACTGGAAAAATTCGGACTGTCGCTGGCTTTGGTCCTAAAAGTGAACAACGTATTCTGGATTCGCTGGCGGCACTGGTCGAACCCGATAATCGTTTTAAACGACCGATTGCAATGCAGTATGCCCAAACTTTGGTTGACTATCTGAAACGCGTGGATGGCGTCAATCAAGTCGTCGTCGCGGGCAGTTACCGCCGTATGCAAGACACCGTCGGCGATCTTGATATTCTAGTCACGACCTCTGCAGACACCCGCGTGATGGAACGATTTCTTGCCTATGATGAAGTGCGCACTGTGCTGGCCCACGGCGCAACCCGTAGCAGCGTTGTCTTGAAAAGCGGGTTACAGGTAGATCTGCGAATGGTTAAAACAGAAAATTATGGCGCGGCACTCCATTATTTCACGGGTTCTAAGGCGCACAACATCTCGATTCGTCGGTTGGCGCGCGCACGGGGGCTCAAAATCAATGAATACGGTGTGTTTCGTGGTACTCAGCGGATTGCTGGAGAAACTGAAGAATCGGTGTTTGCCGCAGTAGATTTGCCCCTAATACCACCGGAGCTACGTGAAGATCGCGGCGAAATTGAGTCTGGCCGTAACGGCACATTGCCACGTTTAATCACCTTAACCGATCTGCGCGGCGACTTGCACGTACATACTAACGCATCGGATGGCAAAAACACGCTAGAAGAAATGGTGCAGGCGGCGCAAGCGCAAGGCTTGCAGTATATGGCGATTACCGATCATTCGCGCCGACTAACGGTCACACATGGGCTGGATGTGCATCAACTGGCGCGCCAGATTGACGAAATAGATCGTATGAATACCGCCAATGCGCAAGTTTCGGATTTCATTATTTTGAAAGGCAGCGAAGTCGACATTCTGGAAGATGGTACGCTTGATCTGCCCGATTCGATATTGCAGCGTCTGGACATCGTCATTGTGGCAATCCATAGTCAACTCAGTCTGCCGCGGGAGCGACAGACTGAGCGCTTGTTACGTGCAATGGATAATCCCTACGTCAATCTGCTGGCGCACCCAACCGGTCGCCTGATGGGCGTGCGCGGGCCGAGTGAAATCAATCTACCCGATATCATGCGCAAGGCAAAAGAGCGCCATATTTGCCTCGAACTCAATAGCCAGCCAGACCGCCTTGATCTCAACGATACCCTTTGTAAAATGGCGCGGGATGAGGGCGTGATGATCAGCATTAATTCCGATGCGCACAGCAGCTTTGATTTTGCCAATCTTCAATACGGAATCGGGCAGGCGCGTCGTGGCTGGCTTGCATCGGAGAACGTGCTCAACACCGGCAGCATTGAGATGGTACGGAAATTTTTGCAGTCAAAACGCGCGCATTAAGATCAAAACTCCCTATCAAAACTAGCATCAAAGTTCTTATCAAAAACGATCAGACGGAATTTTTTGTGCGTTTTATCAAGTCTTGAACGAGTTGGAAAGGTGATGCTCTGTTCATTGACTGATCTGGCTGTGACGGTTCTACCAGCAGCGCTGGCTGGACGTGATAAATTCTCTTTCATCTGGGAGCGTGGCGATGGTTCATCTGTATCGTTTTGCGACTTTTGTCTTTGTGGCAGGTGGATTTTTTACCGCCAGCACCTTCATCCCGGCGTATGCGCAGACGCCTAATTCCACGGCGGAAACCCATGCCACAACTACGTCGTTTATCAGTCGCAATGTTTTTAATGCTGGCTCCGTAGTGCGTCCCGTCACCACAGTTGAGGGTGATTTTGTCGCGGTTGGCGGTAAAATAATCGTTGATCAGTATGTCAAGGGCGATGCGGCGCTGGCCGCGGGTTCAGTCAATGTACGCGCACCCATCGGCGATGACTTGCGTGTAGCAGCTGCTGATGTCATTCTAGAAAGTGCGATTGGAGGAGAGCTGTTTGCCGCTGCTGGCAGTATTGCGTTGACCAAGACCGCACGGATTGCTACCGCAGTATCGTTATTCGCGGGAGATGTCACCATCGACGGTAACATTGATGGACCACTCAAAGTCCATGCCAAAAAGATCGTTTTGAATGGTGAGGTCAACGGTGATGCGCGTCTGGTCGCTGAGCAAATTGAGCTCGGCCCTACCGCCAGGATCAGTGGCATTCTCAGTTACGGCACGTCGAGTCACCTGAAGTTGGCAGATGGTGCGATTGTTGGCGGAGCGATCACGCGAGAAGAACGCAATGCAAGCGCGCGGGGCGAGGATTTCGAGCTAGGCTGGAATCGACATAGGGAGATGAGTGGACCATCAAGGACGGTATCGGCCTTCACATTTTTGGCATTACTGTCTTGCGCGACCGTTTTTTTACTGATTTTCCCCACGTTTTCGACGCGGGTCTCGGCGCGTATCAGTACTTCACCGTGGTTAGTGCTGATGGCGGGTATCGGTTCTCTGCTGAGTTTGCCTGTACTTGCCGTATTATTGTTCATCACAATATTTGGCATTCCGCTTGGAATCATGTTGCTTGGGCTTTATCCTGTGCTGCTTTTGACGGGGTATGTGATGGGTGTTTTTTTTGTGTCACGACGTGCGCAGATGGCAATGCGCAAGGATCAGTACAGTTCGTTTGCGACAACCATCGGATTTTTCTCGCTCGCACTGGTGCTCGTGATGCTGTTTGGATACCTGCCGTTTGTCGGCACTTTGCTCATACTGTTATTGACGATTGCGGGTGCTGGCGCATGCATGCTCGAGTTATTTAACCGCAGTCCATCGCCACCGACGGCGCCGCCTATTCAGACGGTACGATGAGCAATTTTTAGTTCGGTAGGCCCGTGCCCGCAGGTGCGGCAATAGCGGGATCGGCTGGCGTCAAATCATTTGCTAGCGCGCGAATAGCTGTTTCGTCCAACGTTTCTTTTTCAAGCAACGCGCGCGCGCCACGCTCAAGTACCTGGCGGTTGGCGCTCAGAATTGTGGTCGCATGCTCGAAGCCATTCATCACGATGTTACGGATGGCTTCGTCTATATGCCGCTGTGTTTCTTGCGACATAGGCGTAGCAGGGGGCAAGAATCCATCGGGCAGATCGAGCATTTGTTGACGCTGCGGCTCGAATGCGACATAGCCCAGGGTTTCATCCATGCCATAACGTGTCACCATGTCGCGGGCAATGTCGGTAGCTTTCGAGAGATCATCTGCAGCTCCTGTAGAAAGCAAACCAAATACCAGTTTTTCAGCTGCTCGGCCGCCCAGAAGAACCGCGATTTTCTGTTCAAGTTCATGGCGCGTCATCAGGTAACGGTCTTCAGTCGGGCGCTGGATGGTGTAGCCTAGCGCACCAATACCACGTGGAATGATCGACACCTTGTGAACGGGATCTGTACCGGTCTGTGCCAATGCCACAAGTGCATGGCCCATTTCGTGAAACGCCACGGCTTCGCGTTCACGGGGATTGAGGACACGGCTTTTTCGCTCTAGGCCTGCAACAATACGCTCTACCGCCATCGTGAAGTCTGGCATGGTGACCCACTCCGCCTTGCGCCGGGTCGCTACCAGCGTGGCCTCGTTGACAAGGTTGGCCAAGTCAGCGCCACTGAATCCTGGAGTCAGTGCGGCTACATCCTCAAGCTGCAAAGCTGAGTCGAGCTTGATTTTGCGTACATGAACTTTCAATATGTCAGTCCGGCCTTTTCGATCGGGGCGGTCCACCAGCACTTGCCGATCAAAGCGACCAGCGCGTAGCAGAGCAGGGTCGAGGATTTCAGGCCGATTGGTGGCCGACAAAATGATTAAGCCCACAGATGAATCGAAACCATCCATTTCTGCCAGCAACTGGTTAAGCGTCTGCTCCTTCTCATCATGCCCGCCCAGACCTGGATAAGCGCCGCGGGCACGACCTAAAGCATCAAGTTCGTCAATGAAAATGATGGCAGGGGCCATCAAGCGAGCCTGCTCGAATAGATCACGTACCCGTGCCGCACCAACGCCAACGAACATCTCGACGAACTCACTACCAGAGATCGAGAAAAATGGTACGCCAGCTTCGCCAGCTACCGCTTTGGCCAGCAGCGTCTTGCCAGTGCCAGGCGGTCCTACCAACAGCACGCCCTTAGGAATATGGGCTCCCAGTCGCCCGTATTCCTGAGGGTGTTTGAGAAAATCAACCACTTCTTCTAACTCGTGCCTGGCTTCATCGACGCCGGCTACATCAGAAAAACTAACGCCAGTACTGGTCTGAATATAAATCTTAGCGCGATTTTTACCAATAGATAAAAAACCGCCCATACCCTGCTTGTCTGCAAAACTTCGAAAAACGAAGAACCACAGCCCAAACAATATCAAGGTAGGCAAAATCCACGACATCAGGTCTTTGAAAAGCGTGTTTTCAATAATGCGTGTGATGGGAATATTAAATCTCTCAAGCCGTGCTACCAGGTCGGGTTCGACGCGTACCGCAACGAGCATAGTCTTTTGCTTGTCTGGCGTTTTCAGTCGGCCGGTAATGGTGCGGTCGGCAATCACAATATCAGCGATGAGACCATCACTTAGTGCTTTTTCAAATTCGCTGTAGGGTACGACTTGCGTTTGATTGGCATTTTGCCAGACGTTCTGGAGCAAGAGCAGCAGCGTTAGCGCTATGACCCAGTAGGCAAGGTTCCAAGTCTGCTTCTTGTCCAATTTGATATCCCCAGACGGGTCCCCTGAAACCGTCAGGCTACTCGTGGTATTGGAAATTTAATTGACAATTCGCAAGTGGACCCTATGTGCTGGTCCTATCATTACTCGACAAGGAGACATCGTGACGAGGGAAGACTTGCTGGAATTTTGGGTACATGGGATTGCAGATCTTGCCGACATTCTTAATACCAAAATGACGCGGACGTGAGGGCGTGATGAGTGAGATAAATCACCGGGTCCGATGGTTTGATATGGTGCGTTCCGGCACCGCTTACAGTTTACCTACATAAACAAAGAGGGATGTATGGATAGGCCATCTGTCATTCATAAGACTTCATCGGATCTTTGTGTGTTGCCCAATTGGACAGACTACGATCAAGAATGCAGCCATTTTTCATGGGATGTGGCACGGCAGGCATTACAGGGTTTGCCTGGCGGTGGACTTAATATGGGGTTTGAGGCAGTCGACCGGCATGCCGACGGCGCGTTGCGGGATCACATCGCATTGCGCTTTGTCGCGCGCGGCATGCCTGCACAGGAAATGAGTTTTGTTCAATTGCAGCGCGAAACGAACCGTTTTGCCAACGTATTACAAAACCTTGGCGTGGTCAAAGGCGATCATCTGTTCGTGCTGGCAGGGAGGATTCCCGAACTATACATCTCTGTGCTGGGCGCGTTAAAAAATGGCACGGTGGTCACACCGATGTTTTCTGCCTTTGGTCCCGAGCCGATTGCTACCCGTATCAATCTTGGCGCAGGCCAAGTACTGGTAACCACCGATTTACTCTATAAACGCAAAGTGAAGCAAATACGTGAGCAGATGCCTAGCTTGCGCTATGTGTTATTGGTGGCGGAGGGGGGCGGCAGTACCAGCGAACCGGTAACGCTAGATTGGCGCCAACTGATGGACTCGGCTAGCGAGACTTTTTGTACTGTTTCTACCTTACCGGAAGATCCGGCGCTATTGCACTTTACCAGCGGCACGACCGGTGCACCTAAAGCGGCGATTCATGTGCATGGCGCAGTAGTCGCTCATTACGCCACAGGGCGCTACGCAATTGATCTGCACCCGCAAGATCGCTATTGGTGTACCGCAGATCCGGGCTGGGTGACTGGCACCTCGTACGGCATCATCGCCCCCTTGCTGCATGGTGTGACCTCCCTGATTGATCGCGAAGAGTTTGACGCGGAGCGTTGGTACAGTTTACTGGAAGAAGAACGCATTTCAGTCTGGTACACCGCACCGACAGCGATACGCATGCTGATGAAATATGGTGCAAGCCTGGCGCAACAACATAGTCGGCCCGCCTTGCGCTTTATCGCCAGCGTCGGTGAACCGCTCAATCCCGAGGCGGTCTGGTGGGGCAAGGAGGTACTCGGTCTGCCTATTCACGACAATTGGTGGCAGACCGAGACCGGTGGCATCATGATTGCCAACACGCCGGCTTTTGACATCAAGCCAGGATCGATGGGACGGCCGGTTCCGGGTATTGAGGCGATGATCGTTGAGCGCCTGGAATCTGAAGGTGAGCCGCCGCGCGTGCGCATCGTTGATCGTCCGAATGTCGATGGTGAACTGGCGCTCAAGGCTGGCTGGCCGTCGATGTTTCGCGGCTACCTGAATAACGAGGCGCGTTATCAAAAATGTTTTGCCGATGGCCTGTATCTGACCGGCGATCTGGCACGGCGTGATGCCGATGGTTATTATTGGTTCGTTGGCCGGGCCGATGACGTGATTAAGTCGGCGGGACATTTAATCGGCCCGTTTGAAGTGGAAAATGTGTTGATGGAGCACCCAGCGGTGGCCGAAGCTGGCGTCATCGGCAAACCGGATGCCGTGGTGGGCGAGGTGGTAAAGGCTTTCATTTCACTCAAGCATGGTTATGTAGGGGATGAAGCCCTGCGCCTAGACATACTGGCGCATGCGCGCAAGCGTCTCGGTGCCGTGGTTGCACCAAAAGAAATGACGTTTATTGTGACCATGCCGCGCACCCGTAGCGGCAAAATCATGCGCCGTTTGCTCAAAGCACGCGAACTAGGTCTGCCAGAAGGCGATACCTCGACACTGGAGACCAGCGCATGAACACTCAAAAAGTGCCAAAACCACCGAGCGGTACTGTGCCCTGGGATAAGGAATTTGCGCAGGGGGTGTTGTCTGACATGCTGCGTATCCGTCGCATGGAAGAAAGAGCCGCAGAATTGTACGGCCAGCAAAAAATACGTGGTTTTCTCCATTTATACATCGGGGAGGAGGCGGTAGCGGCCGGTGCCATGCGCGCTCTGGAAACGGAAGACAACGTCGTTGCCACTTACCGCGAGCATGGTCACGCCCTGCTGCGTGGCATCGCCATGGATTCGATCATGGCTGAAATGTATGGTAAGCAGCAGGGCTGCTCACGAGGACGCGGCGGGTCCATGCATTTGTTTAACCGCGCGGCTAGATTTTTTGGCGGCAATGCGATTGTTGGTGGCGGCTTGCCGCTGGCAGTCGGATTGGCACTGGCAGATAAACTTAGCGCCCGCCAAGCTTTGAGCGCTTGCTTTTTTGGTGAGGGGGCGATGGCAGAGGGCGCTTTTCACGAATCGGCCAATCTCGCGGCACTGTGGCACTTGCCGGTGCTATTTTGTTGCGAAAATAATTTATACGCGATGGGTACGGCGCTGGCGCGCTCAGAGTCGCAGACCGATCTGTGCCTGAAAGCGGCATCTTATGGCATGGCGACCATGCTGGTCGATGGTATGGATGTAGTGGCGGTAGTCGAAGCGGTCAGTCGAGCAGCGCAGCAAGTGCGCAAGGGAGATGGCCCTGTATTTGTGGAATTGCAAACCTATCGTTTTCGCGCGCACTCGATGTTTGATCCTGAGCTGTATCGCGATAAACATGAGGTCGAAGAGTGGAAAACCCGCGGTCCACTGCATACCTTTACGGCACGCCTCAAGATCGAAGGCAAGCTGACCGAAGAAGAGTTTCTGGCCATCGACACAGCCGTACAGTCCGAGGTGGAAGCCGCCGTGGCATTTGCCGAGGCAGGTACATGGGAGCCAGTGGAAGATTTGCTGCGCGATGTGGTCGCACCGGAAGGGGCCGCGTAATGGGACGGCGCATCAGTTACCGGGAAGCATTACGCGAAGCATTGCGCGAAGCGCTGAAGAACGATTCTCGTGTTTTCTTGATGGGTGAGGATATCGGACTTTACGGCGGTGCCTATGCCGTGTCTAAGGGGTTGCTGGAAGAATTTGGCCCCGAGCGTATCCGCGACACGCCGCTGTCAGAACTGGGTTTTGTCGGTGCCGGCATAGGCGCAGCAATAGGCGGCATGCGGCCCATAGTCGAGATCATGACGGTCAACTTTAGTTTGCTCGCGCTCGACCCTATCGTCAATACGGCGGCGATGCTGCGCCATATGTCGGGCGGGCAGTTTTCTGTGCCTGTCGTGATTCGGATGGCCACTGGCGCTGGGCGTCAGGTCGCGGCGCAGCACTCGAATAGTTTTGAGGGATGGTATGCGCATGTTCCCGGCTTGCGTATTCTTGCACCTTCCTCCGTGGAAGATGCGCGCGGTATGCTGGCACCCGCTTTGGCAGATCCTGATCCTGTGCTGATTTTTGAACATGCCCAGTTATATAACACCGAAGGCGAATTGCCTGTTGATGGATCACCAGCGGTCGATATCCGCAGCGCTATTGTTCGCCGTAGTGGTGCAGATGTGTGCTTAATAAGTTATGGCGCTTGTTTGTTAAAGTCGCTGCAAGCGGCAGAAAAACTGGCAGAACAAGGCGTCTCCGCAGAGGTGATCGACCTGCGGGTGTTGCGCCCTTTAGATGATGCAACAGTGATGCGCTCGGTGCGCAAATGTCGGCGCGCAGTCATCATCGACGAAGGCTGGCGCTCGGGCAGTCTGGCTGCTGAGGTAATGGCGCGTATTTGCGAGCAGGCTTTTTTTGATCTGGATGCGCCGTTAGTGCGCGTGTGCAGTGAGGAAGTGCCGATTCCCTATACACACCATCTGGAGCAGGCTGCATTACCCCAAGTGCCGAAGATTATTAATGCTGTACATGCTTTGATGGGAGCTGCTCCATGATTCAATTCGAATTACCCTCCTTAGGGTCAGACATGGATCAGGGCAAGCTGCTGGTGTGGCACGTAAAACCTGGCGACCAGGTCAAGCGTGGGCAGGTGGTGGCGGTAGTGGATACCTCCAAAGCCGCAGTAGATATAGAAATTTGGCATGACGGGGTGGTGGCAGAATTGCTGGTGCAGCCCGGGGAGACCGTTCCTGTCGGCACCGTGTTAGCGACATTGTTGGCGCCAGGTGAGACAGCCACGCCGGTGGTAAAAGTCGATAGCACAGAGTCCGTGGTGGCGCGCCATGCCGTTTCGCCATCGGCGCGCAGGCGAGCCAGGGAGTTAGGCATCGATCCTGCGATAGTGCATGGTACGGGTGCACAAGGCTCGGTCACGCTGGCAGATATAGAAGCTGCTGCGCTGAGCAACGCGCCAGCGTTCACCAGCACTGTGCCCGCCAAAGGCGTCACTACGACTACGGTTACTCCTGTTGTAGCGGATCGCCAGGGTGAAATGCGCAAGGCGATTGCAGCAGCAATGAGCCGTTCCAAGCGCGAGATTCCGCATTATTATCTGAGTGAAACAATACCGATGACGGCGGCCTTGACTTGGCTGCAGCAGCATAACGAGAGCCTGCCAATTACCGGGCGTATTTTGCCCGCTGTACTGCAGATTAAGGCGGTGGCCGTAGCGCTGCAGAAGTTCCCCCAACTCAACGGTTATTATCGTGACGGGATGTTTCAGCCAGCATCCGTAGTAAATACCGGCGTGGCCATTTCGCTGCGTGGCGGCGGACTGGTTGCCCCAGCCATTCTTGACGTAGGTACTAAATCGCTGGAGCAACTGATGCTTGAGCTGGCCAATCTAGTCAAGCGTGCCCGGGCTGGTTCGCTGCGTAGCTCTGAAATGAGCGAACCTAGCATCACCATTACCAATCTCGGCGATCTTGGCGTTGAATCTGTCTTTGGTGTCATTTACCCGCCTCAGGTGGCGTTGGTCGGTTTTGGGCGCATGGCGATTCGTCCTTGGGTGGAGGGCAATACGCTACTCGCAGCCCCGCTATTGACGGCAACGCTGGCTGCGGATCATCGCGTGTCGGACGGGCACCAGGGGGCGCTGTTTCTGGCTGAATTACGCGATCTTTTACAGCAACCAGAAAAACTGCTTGAGGCAAAACCAAAAGGAAAATCACCATGAAACCTGATCGGCAGACATTGATCAATACGGCTTTCGATATTCTCCACTCGATTGCGCCAGAAATAGAAGCCGCAGAAATAGATCTCACGCAGGCTTTACGCCAACAAGTGGATTTGGATTCGATGGACTGGCTGAATTTTTTACTGGGACTGCATGAGCGATTAGGCGTTGATATTGCAGAGTCGGACTATATTCGCCTGATTTCCCTCAATGACGTGGTGGACTATATTCAAGCCAGATTAGGAAATGAAGTGTAGGCGTCCGTATCTTCTGTGAACTGTGCTGTCGCCAGGTGTTTTAAAAAATAAAAAGTGATCGGGCCCAGCGCGCATATCCCATGCGGGTTACAGAGGTGATGCCTTGGAAATGGAATGAACGCCTTCCACCTCCATAAGGAGCGGCATGATGGATACGGGCAATAGCTACAAAAAGACGAAGGATTCTCGCGACTCAACGGCATCGATGTGCCAAAGTGGAGCTGTGACACTAAACCACTTGAGAGA
>NZ_JAUSFI010000124.1 GCF_030651495.1 Undibacterium sp. | reverse complement strand
ATCGCTGGTGGTATGGGCGATCCGCGAAGGGCGCCAATGCGCACGCGAAGTGGATGCCGCCTTGATGGGTGATTCTGTGTTGCCGCGCTAAGTTGAAATAAGTCGCAAATAAAAAAGCCTCAGCGTGATCTGGGGCTTTTTATTTTGATATCAAAATGAATAGTGGCGTGTCGCTATATCGCAATAGCCATGTGGCGTCCTGGCGCGATGAGCTAGAAACCTTTGTATGAAATGCATACTAGGAGCATGCGTTGCGTCCCCTCTCCGGCCAATAACATCACTATTTTTAGGTTAGTTTGTCATTTGTCTCTTCTAGGTGATGCTTACCTATTCATTAGCACTTATAAATTCTCGGAATTTTGGGTAAATTGAGACTTAGGTTCCCTGGTTTGTTGTTTTCAGGTTTTTCTAATACTGTTTGGTTGACAATGAATATGTAAAAATGTTTTCATCTTGAAATGAAATTTGTTTTCTATGGTTCTATATTAGAACGCAGTTTCCCTACTTTTTTTACAACCACGATTTTTCAGATTGTCTCAAACCTTTCCCTCGCAAGATGGGAACGATGTTATATGGATGGTTGTATTTTAAGTAATTTCTCATGAAGTCAAGGATACCTTGGAAATAATGTGGTCGCGCTTTCAGTAGAGACTGAGCGACTGGCTTGGGTTCGATTGTTAGTTGATGAGACAAAGAACAAGCCATGGCAGTTAGTTTCTAATCGAGAGCGAAAACTGGAATACGGTAGGACACCTTAAATTAGAGCAATGTAAAAGGAAAAAATATGAAGTTTCAATTGAAATCAATGCCAATGATGATTGCACAGGTCATCGCGAGCGGTGCACTCTCCGTCATCGCAATTCCAGCAGTCATGGCGCAAGAAGCAAGCACAGCCGATGCACCACAGCGCGTTACCATTACAGGTTCGATGATTAGTCGTGCCAACAAGGAAACACCTAGCCCCGTGCAAATTCTGTCAGCAGATGATCTCGTTAAATCTGGCTTTACGACAGTGACGGAAGTTTTGACTAACCTTGCTTCCAACGGTGCAGGCTCACTCGGACAAGGTTTTGCTGGCGCTTTCGCTGGCGGCGCTAGCGGTGTGTCGCTGCGTGGCTTAACTGTCGGCTCAACCCTTGTATTGATCGATGGTCATCGCATGTCACCGTTTCCGATCGGAGACGATGCACAGCGTCAGTTTGTGGATGTGTCGAACATTCCGTTTGACATGGTTGAGCGTATTGAAGTGCTTAAAGACGGTGCTTCGTCCGTGTATGGCTCGGATGCGATTGCTGGAGTGGTCAACGTCATTCTGAAAAAGACTTTCAACGGCACTCGTATTAGTGCTGAGGGCGGTACGACGCAACATGGCGGAGGCAAAAATGTTCATGCCACGATATCGCACGGTATGGGCAACTTGAACAACGATGGCTACAATGTGTTTGGTAGCCTAGAGTATCGTAAGTCTGATCCTATTAAGGTTTCACAGCGCGATAACAATTTGTGGGCCAGTAGTGATTGGACTTCGCGTGGTGGTGTTGATCGACGCCTGGGCGTGCCAAATAGTGTTAACGGCGGTCGTACGGCAACTAATACCCCCTTTTTCTTTGACCAGACTGGTGCAGGCGGTGCAAACAATGCAGCGAACTTCACTTTCGCGACCTCAGATTGCGATTATGCAAAATACAAGGCCGCTGGATGTGTAGTACGTGATACTTATGCAAATCTTTCGACTGAGACTGAAAACATAAATGTGTTGGTCGGTTTGACTAAAAGTCTTCCAAGTGACTGGCTGTTGAATCTCAAAGGGTCAGTGTTTAGTAGTGAAAATAAAAATAATCGCGGTGCGCCAGCAGTTTTCTCGGCAGGTTCATATGCCGGCAATACGTCATTGATTCCTGGTCAAGCACCCGCGCTAGTCAATGTTGTTCCAAGTTTCTTGGTTCCAGCGACATATCCAGGCAATCCTTATGGTAAGGCGGTGCGCATTTATGGATATATTCCTGAGATCGATGCGTCTAATACGCAAGATACAACAAGCAAGGCAGTGCGCTTTGCCGCAGATTTGAGTGGTACTGTTTCCGGATGGGACGTGAATGCTGCGCTTGGTATGAGCCAAGTGACGACTGATGTCGCTTACTCTGGCTATATTAACCGGCCAGCTCTGTATGCAGCGTTGAACCGTGCCAACAATCCTTTCAAGGTTACAGGTGGAAATACTGCAGCAGATCTGGAAGCTATTTCACCACACTTCTCCAAACAGGCTACCTCCAAACTCAGTTATGCTGACCTGCGTTTCGGCCGTGAGCTGATGACACTGCCCGGTGGTGCGTTGGGCTTGTCCACAGGCGTCAGTTTTATTCATAAGAATATAGATTCACCATCGGCTCTGTTATTGCAGACAGGCTTAGTTGGTAATGGCGGGGCGTACTCATTTGGTGTAGAAAACAATTCGGCAGCTTTTGTTGAAATGGTTGCTCCAGTATTGAAGAACCTGGAGCTTGATGTTTCTGGACGATTCGATCATTTCGATACTTACGGCAATTCGAGCACACCAAAAGTGGGTTTCAAGTATGCACCGCATGAAACAGTTACTGTGCGCGGTACTTATTCACGTGGATTCCGTGCACCGAACTCCGCAGAAAATGGTACTGCTGGCTCATCCTTTTCTTCGGGTGGTATTAATGATCCGATATTGTGTCCGGATGGCAAAACCACAACTGCTGGTAATGTAGTCTCCGCTTGTAACTTTACGCCTGCTTATGTACAGACCACTACCAAAGATCTGCAACCTGAAAAGTCGACTTCGGCGACCTTTGGTTTGATTCTTGAGCCGGTCAAAGGTTGGGCTACCACAATCGATTATTACCAAGTTGAAATTAATGGTCAGGTTAATACCGAATCGCTTTTGCCAAATTTTAAGCCTAACTTTGTACGTGGTCCGATTTTAGATGTGGTCATTTCGGATGGCGGCACCGCGACACATATTGGACCTTCTTCGGTTGGTTCTATCGTTTATGCCACATCGGGTTACGTCAATGTTGGCAGTACGAGGGTTAAAGGGATTGATATTGACACTTCCTACAAATTTAAACTCGGTGAATATGGTACATTGAAGACCACCTTGCAGTATTCTCATCAATTGAGTTTCTTGTTGACCTTCCTGGATCAAAAATATGAACTGGCAGGTACCCACGGACCTTCTGGCGTTAGTGGAGATACTGGTAATCCAAAAAATCGTGCGAATTTAAGCTTTGGCTATGACAAGGGTCCGTTGAATGTCACGACCACCTTTAACTGGGTTGGAAGCTATTCGGCACTTGATCCATCGGTTGGAGCCAATGAATGCAAATCTGCGGCATTGGATGTTGCAGGGCGAAATTATTTCGGTCCGAACGATGTGCCAGCAGCCTTTTGTAAGATTGCTTCATTCATGTCAACCAATATGACTGCAACTTACAAGTTAGGAAAAAACTGGACCCTGAACGCTGCGGTGACGAATATGTTTGATCGTCAACCACCTATCGATGTCGCCACTTATGGCAATGCCGGTAACGTGCTCGGCTACAATGCGAACTTGCATCAGGCAGGTGTAAATGGACGTGCATTTAACATTGGTGCTGCATACCGTTTCTAATGTGCGATATTTGATTATCGCTGTAAATAGCGATGGTTGATTGGAGGGAGGAGAGCTGAAAGCTTTTCTCCCTTTTTTATTTACCAGTCCGACGAATTGCACCTTTGTGCTGTTCCGTGTCCCGAGCAATGTATTTTTTGCAGAAACTCCATGAGCGCGGCCTTGCTTAAAAACTCAATACAAGCACTGTTGGTAAATGAGTAAATGTACCTCGGCACTGCTAATATCGCTAGCACATCCAGCATAGGCAATAACGGCTCGGTGGAAAACAATAGTGCTTCTTGATTCTTATGGAAGCTGTAATTGATAGGCTGTCCAAAAAAATGTTGGAGTATTGACAGTTGCCGGCTCATTGATACTTGGGCGGCCTCCAATAATACTTCTCTGGTGCACCGTCCGGATTTCGCCGCACACTTGCAGATGCGCGCAAGGTATTTGCTTTGGATTTACAATCGGCGAAAAGCCAGCCTCAAACCAGCAAAGGATAAGCCATGAGTGTCATTCTTCTCACTATCAGCGCGCGCGACAAGGATCTGGGTGGTTTTAGCGTCGGGCGTATTTTGCCTTTTGCCAAACGGCATATGGTGGGGCCGTTCATCTTTCTCGACCATATGGGGCCGGCGTATTTTGCTGCTGGAGAAGGAATAAACGTGCGCCCGCACCCGCACATCGGCCTAGCGACGGTCACCTATCTGTTTGAAGGCAATATGTTCCACCGCGACAGTCTGGGATCTGCCCAGGAAATTCTGGCCGGCGCAGTGAACTGGATGACCGCCGGGCGTGGCATTGTGCATTCGGAACGCAGCAGCCCTGGGCGAGTGCACGGCCATGACCGTGCGCTGGTATGCACGCCAGCAGCAATGGCCGCTCGATAAGGTAGAAGTGACGCTGACCCACCACAAGGAAGGCGTGCAAGATATTTTCCGTAAGCAGGTGATCCTGCACGGCGCAGGCCTGAGCGAAGAGCAGCGCACCCGGCTGGTCGCGGTGGCGGCAAAATGCCCGGTGCAAAAAACCCTGATGGGTTCGCCCATCATAGAAACCAGCGCTGGCTGATACCGTAAAAATACCAATAGTCGTGCGCCCGCATCAGACAATGATCCATTTCAGCAATATCTATGTGAAAATCTAAAAACCACCCCCGCCAGCACGCACTGTCCATGCGGGTTTGCCGGCAGATTGGCCTGCAAGCCGCATGCAGATTGCGCTGTGGCGTGGCCACTTTTCAGATTTTTTACCGGAAGCCTCAGAAACTCCGGTTTTGCCGAAACGGATCTTGTTATCATGTAGGGTGTCGCAGGGTTCATTTGACGGGTGCGTGCATTTGCAGGCTGCATTTTTTTAGGGCTCACCAGTTTGGCGG
>NZ_JAUSFI010000120.1 GCF_030651495.1 Undibacterium sp. | reverse complement strand
CTTACGAAGACTTGAAATTTGCCTTCTTCAACAGCGATTCATATTGTTGCGACATCATGTAGTTTTGCACCTGCGCCATGAAATCCATAGTCACAACCACAATAATCAACAATGATGTTCCTCCAAAATAGAAGGGCACGTTGTACTTCAAAATCAAAAACTCTGGCAACAAGCAAACAAAGGTGATGTAGATCGCTCCGGCCAATGTCAAACGAAGCAGGATTCTATCAATGTATTTCGCAGTGTGATCACCAGGGCGGATGCCGGGAATAAAAGCGCCACTCTTTTTCAAATTGTCTGCAGTTTCCCGGCTGTTGAACACCAACGCCGTATAGAAGAAGCAGAAGAACACAATGGCGCTTGCATACAACATAACGTACACCGGCTGACCTGGACTCAATGTGCTTGCAATGTCTTTCAACCAGCGCATGGAATCTCCAGAACTGAACCAATTGGCAACAGTTGCAGGCAACAAAATAATCGACGAAGCAAATATAGGGGGAATCACTCCGGCCATGTTGAGCTTCAAGGGCAGATGGGAGGACTGCCCGCCATAAACCTTATTCCCAACCTGACGCCGCGCATAATTCACAAGAATTTTCCGCTGCCCCCGCTCTACAAATACCACGAAATAAGTAACCAAAGCCACCAAAATAACAATGACCAAGGCCACGATGATGCTCATCGCACCAGTTCGCACCAACTCCAACAATCCACCGATGGCGCTGGGCAATCCTGCCGCGATACCGCCAAAAATCAGAATGGATATGCCGTTGCCCAATCCGCGCTCCGTGATTTGCTCACCGAGCCACATCAGAAACATCGTGCCGGCCGTCAGGGTCACAACAGACGTCACCCGGAAACCAATACCAGGAGCAATCACCAGACCGGCTGATGACTCCAGCGCCAAGGCAATTCCCAGCGACTGAAACAACGCCAGACCCAAGGTACCATAACGCGTGTATTGGGTAATCTTGCGACGCCCTGCTTCGCCCTCTTTCTTCAACTGCTCAAACGTTGGCAACACGTAGGTCAACAACTGCATGATGATCGACGCCGATATATACGGCATGATCCCCAAAGCAAAAACAGTGAATCTGGACAAAGCGCCACCCGAGAACATATTGAAAAGGCTCAGGATTCCGCCCTGCTGCCCTTTGAACAATTGTTGCAACTGCGCAGGATCAATACCCGGCACCGGAATATGTGCGCCTACGCGGTACACGACCAGTGCGAGCAACAAAAATACGAGTCGACGACGCAAGTCACCGAACTTTCCGCTTTTTGCGATTTGAGCTGCGTTAGTTGCCACTTAGTTCTCTTTCAAACGCGAATCAGGCTACGCTGCCGCCAGCGGCCTCGATAGCAACCTTTGCACCAGCCGTAGCACCGATACCCATAAGCTTGACAGCCTTGGTAATTGCACCGGTGTTAATGACTTTTACAACTTTTGCCAACTGTCCAACCAGACCAGCTTGCTTCAGCGTCAACAAATCTACATCCGCAGCGCCCAGCACCTCAAGCGAAGTCAAGGTAACTTCAGCATTGAACTTGAGCAAATGAGATTTGAAACCGCGCTTTGGCAGGCGACGATGCATAGGCATTTGTCCACCTTCGAAGCCCACTGCGGGACCTCCGCCAGAGCGTGATTTTTGACCCTTGTGACCGCGACCGGCGGTCTTGCCCAAACCAGAGCCAATACCGCGACCGACGCGACGCTTGGCGTGTTTTGCGCCCTCTGCGGGCTTGATGCCATTGAGTTCCATCATCAACCTCTTAGAGCACTTTGACCAGATAACTGATCTTGTTAATCATGCCGCGGACCTCAGGGGTGTCCACCAACTCGCTGATACTGCGAATTTTGCGGAGTCCCAAGCCACGCACTGTGGCGCGATGAGACTCTTTGCAACCAATTGGGCTACGCACCAATTGGATTTTCACTGTTTGTTGTGTAGTCATAGTGAAGTCCTCGTTCAAACGAAGATCTCTTCAACGGACTTGCCGCGCTTGGCTGCAACCTGTGACGGTGTAGTACACACAGACAGGGCATCCAAAGTGGCTCGCACCATGTTGTAAGGGTTGGAGGAGCCATGGCTCTTGGCCACGATGTCGGTAATACCAACCACCTCGAAAACGGCACGCATTGGACCACCCGCGATAATTCCAGTTCCCTTGGGAGCAGGAGCCATCATCACATTGGCAGCACCATGGTGACCCGTCACTTTATGATGAATGGAGCCGTTTTTCAACGAAACCTTGATCAAATTGCGACGCGCTTCTTCCATAGCCTTTTGGACAGCAGCAGGAACTTCTTTCGACTTTCCCTTGCCCATACCAACGCGACCTTCGCCATCACCGACCACGGTCAAGGCTGCGAATCCGAGAATTCGACCACCCTTAACCACTTTGGTGACGCGATTGATCGCGATCATCTTTTCGCGCAGGCCGTCCTCAGGACCTTCAGCCTTACCCTGCATCTTCGCTTGAACTTTAGCCATCTTTATTTCCGAT
>NZ_JAUSFI010000115.1 GCF_030651495.1 Undibacterium sp. | reverse complement strand
GCCTGGAACAGGCGATCTTTTTGCTCGGCATTCAGGCCCGCCGTTTTGGCATCCACACCGCGCAAATCCTTGTCGAATTTTCTGGCGTTCTGGATACTGCCTTGCTCCAGCGCTTCCGCCATGCCGTCAATCGCGGCAATGATCTGGCTGACGCTTAAGCTTGGCACGGATTTTTGGACGCGTGTTTTGTCTCTAGGCGGCGCACTTGCTACATCAGGTGCTGCAGCGGGTTCGTCGGACAAAACAGCGGCAGGGATAGCTTCATCTGTCGCGCTGACTTCTACCGTTGCTTCTGGCGCGACGGTATCAAGTTTGACCTCTACACGGCGCTCTGTTTTTTTCTTCTCTTGTGCCAGCCCTTGCAAACGCTGGTGTTGCGCCTGCAATTTTGTCGTGCAATCGTTCAGCAAACTCTTAGGTAAGGAGCTCGCTTCTGGCTGATTCTGGCAATTATCCAACTCTTGCTGCCATTGCTGCCATTGCGCTTGCTGTTCCTCAAGTGATGTCTCGACTTCTTCCGCCGCAGCAAGTTGATTCAGCTGCTGCAAGACATCCAATACGCGGCGCTGCAAGGTGGTCTGCGCCAGCATTTTTTCTGCGATCTGCTGACGTAACTGATTAAATTGCGCGGTCAAATTATCGGGGAAGGCCGTGATCGCTGCGCGTCGCTTATCCAGATCGACTACCTGATTCGGGATCAGGTGCGCCTGCTGTGCCAGATAAGTCGCCTCTTCCACGCAAAGCCTGGCCAATTGCTCTTGCTGGCTAGCCTGCGCAATGACATCAAGCCGCGTCTGCATCAGTTTAACGACGCGCTTGTCGAGCTTGAGCATCGCTGAGCGAACCTGTTCCAGCCCGGCCTGGCTATGCACATGCTGCGCCGCCTTGAGCCGGCCATCGGCAAAATCGCAGCTCAGCAAGAGCGCGATCGCTGCTGCCTCATCATTATTATTTAAGGCATCGATCCTGGCCAGGGTCGCCGCCCTGTCGCTCTCGATCTGGCTCTTTTTACTCTCGGCAATCTGCACTGCGGCGATCTCACTCGCGCTAGGAGTGGGCGGTTTGCCAGCGGTTGGGCGACGGAACACAAACTTCGAGAGAAAATCTAGCATGGCGGTGGATAAGAGTAGGAAAAGAGAAAGCAAG
>NZ_JAUSFI010000111.1 GCF_030651495.1 Undibacterium sp. | reverse complement strand
GAGCGTCGCCTATTGCACTGTGTGCACCAATGGCATGCGGCGCAATACGCCTGCGGCTATGGACGCCGTGCGTATGACGTATTACGCCTTTGCGGTTTTACCGTTGAGCCGCTCTGGCTGTTCTCATTTGATCCATTTTTGGTTTCATGTAAAAGCCCATGAATAATCCTATTAGTAGCCCTACGGGGATAGAGCGGCTAAATGCGATCCACCAGAATGAAACGAAAGTCATGTCCCATGGGTTATTGACCATGGTAATCACCAGGGCCAACACGCTTTCCATCACGAAAGCGGTCAGCAGGGATACGACGAGGGTGCGTCCCGCCCAGTGCAGCGACGCGAAAACCAACTCTATCCGTTTATCCAGTGCGCCGAGACTGATCAACACCAAGGGAAGAATCACCAGGCTGGTGACGAAGTTTCGGCCCCATCTTGCCAGAAACAACTCGCCAAAGCCCACATTCGCCCACGTCATGACTGCGCTTAACATGAAGGCGACGGTAGGGAGTATCAGCAGATCGGGAGGGATTTTTTTCATAACACTAATAAAAGTTTTAGGCGTTACATTGGCGTTAGGTGTTTTCATGAATGGAAAATTGGTTGATAATATCAACATTATAGTTAATTGGTTGATTTTGTCAACCATTCTCGCGCCATGACAAAAAGCACCCTGCAAAGCACCGATCCCCAAATGAATCAAGAAGGCGATCAGGACGCGAAGCCAGATTTTTCCCTGACTGCCTTCGTGGAATTTATGACCTTGTTTGGCAGCGCACAACAAGTCTTAAAAAGCCGCATGCAGGATGAAGCGGAGAAGGGACTGGGGCCGTTACATTTACGCGCCCTCTGTCTATGTCAGCGCAACCCCGGCAGCACCCAGCAGCGGCTGGTGCAAGCGATGGGCCGCGACAAGGGGCAGATTGCGCGGCTAATCCGTGAACTGGAAGAGCGCAATTTTCTCACCCGCACGCCGGACGGGCGCGACAAACGGGTATGGCGATTGGCGGTTACCCCCGAGGGTGAGGAAAAGTGCCAATGGTTCTCTGTGATCGAGGCTCAATTGGCCAACGACCTATTCGCTGGACTGGGTGCCAAAGAATGCCAGCAGTTGGAACATACTTTCATTCAACTTCGCGAGCGTATCGCTGGCGAATCCAGAAACTAGCTTGGAATAATGAGAGTAATGAAGAGCGCGTAGGGCGTGAGCGTAGCGTATGACACCGTTTGTGCACCAATGCCATGCGGTGTCATACGCCTGCAGCCTTAGTGCGGAGCTTGGGCTAACGCTTTATCAACCCAAGGTCTTTCCTGGTGCATGGATAGAGTGGGCTTTGTAGGCCAAGCTACCTTGCTTTTGCGCCAATATGATTATTTGATTTATCGCTTTTAGGTTTAGGATGGCGCAATCCATTTCTTATAGCTCGGGGTGATCAAACCTTCTCGCTTGCTCCAAAACTGAAATGGTAAGGAAATGATCTTGCCCTTGTCATTGACGTTAATCTGGAAATGCAAATGTGGCTCGGTAGAGAAGCCGCTATTCCCTGACAAGCCAATTGCTACGCCCGCATCGATCCGTTGGCCAGGATAGATGTTGGAAGAGTAATTTTTTAAGTGCGCATATTCGGCCCAGGTGCCATCGTCATGCAAGATACGGATGAAGTTTGCCTTGTCATAATAGGTCTGCTCCGCCTTTCCCTCATCAAACTGCATCACTCTTTCTATGACATAGCCTGCGCGGGCTGCAACGATAGTGGTGCCGATCGGCATGGGGATGTCGATCGCGAACTTATTGCGTGGCTGATTGTGTGAAAATATCGGCCCGTCCACCGCTTGCGATACCTGAAAAGGACGATTGCCGATAAACGGCACAATGTACCTGGCATCCGGTGCAGGCCTTGCGCTTGGGTCGCCTATCTGCATGGTCCAGTTGTAATAATAGGTGAAGCCAATTCGCCTATCTGCTGAATAGACTTCGGCAAGTTCGACGGTTTTTCCTGGTGCGATCAGTGCATGTATAGGCCAGGCGCGATTTGATGCAAAATTACTCGCGCTGCTTAAAATCAGATTAACGCTAATCGGGACGCGGCTGGTATTACTCGCCGTGACCACCTGCGAGTTGGGGCGCTGCACGTTTTCTATGTGAATCAGATCGGTCGGGGAGGCATGCACCCATGACATTGAGAAAATCAAGGTCAATGCAATGAATGCCAAGATAAGCGGAGAGAAAGACTTCACAGGGTTGACAGGCGTTTGAATGGATAAAGTTGGCATCTGATGAGAATGGTAACGAGGTTTGGTGTTAGGTGCTTGAATAAATACGTCAACAGCGCAGTGCGGAGCTTGGACTAACGCTTTATCAGCCCAACGTCCTTCCTGGTGTATGGATAGAGCTTGGGCTTTGTCGCCCAAACCTACCATCCTATGCGGCGCACTCTCTTATAACTCGTCTGCGCAATCCCCATGCGGCCTGTGGCAGCATTTTGGCTTGCAGACCGCATGGATGCTGCGCAAACATTTTTTAAAATAACGAAACTCAAGGCGAAATACCCAGGGTGTGAGTGTAACGCGACACCGTTGTTCAGCAATGCCATATGGCGTAATACGCCGGCGCTTGTTGAGTCCTTATGTCTTCCTTGGTGAAACTTCGCATATAAGGCGGCAAGCACTTTATCCAGCCGTGGGGTGTGCCATGCGCACCGAATGGCAAGCGGGTAGTTTGCGTGGTGCGCATGGCATCCCCCACGAGGTACGCACGCTACGCTTGCTATTTTTCGATTCGGCTGAAGAACGAATAACCCGCCGCATTCGCTTGGGCTTTACTCTTGTTCTTCGCCACATACATCGCAGCGTCTGCATTCTGAATCAACGTTGCCGCGGTGGCGCCGTCGGCGGGGAACATCGCGATCCCGATACTTGCTTTCACACTTAGCGGCACTCCGCCAATATCACATGGCGTAGCGACATCCACGAGCATGTTCTCGACAATTTTGGCGACATCCTTTTCGTCATCGATATCCAGCAGCAAGCACAAGAATTCATCGCCTCCGTGCCTACTGACCGTATCTTCAGTCCGGGTCGATGTGCTCAGACGTTTTGCCACAGTGCGCAAAATCTCATCGCCAGTGGCATGACCGCAGTTATCATTGATTTTCTTGAAACCGTCGAGATCGATGAACAGCAATGCAATACCTCGACCATGGCGTTGCGCCTGAGCCAGTGCGTTGCTCAAGCGGTCATCGAATAATGCGCGGTTCGGCAAGCCGGTAAGCCCATCGTGAAAAGCAAGATAGCGCGTCTTCTCTTCTTCGATTTTGCTTTTTGAGAGCGCTTCCTCCAGTTTTTCGCGGTCGGCAATTTCTTTTTCCAGTGCAGCATTGACCGATGACAAATCCTCGACACACTCCTCGACCTTGTCTTCGACCTCCTTGCTTTGAGCCAATGCATCTTTCATTCGATTGAGCGGCAGCGAACTGGTCATTTCCTCCTTCAAAACCACATTCACGGTTGAGAGCGTTTCCGCACATTCTTCTACCTTTTGTTTGACCTGCTCGCTCTGTCCCAATGTAGCTGCCAAGGATCGCGGCACTTTGGACGCTGCCTTCCTATTTTTTTTCATCACTGCCTCTATTCCCATTGTATTGAATCTAGCGCAAAGATTGCGATATCGCTCCATAAACGGAAACGATTGATTGCGCGAATTTGATTTTCAAGCCGCCAACCTGCCGTCCGAAAGGCGATGGCGTTTCATCCCGGCCAACTCACGGCTAGCATGAATGTTGCCCGCCACCAAGGATGAGTAAATTTACAAAATGAGTTTAACTTTCCTCCTTTATCTGGTACTCGTCTGTGCGCTGAAGCACCTAAGAAATTTTGAACCTGACAGTAGACATTAAGATTTATTTTGGATCGTCACGGTAAGACAGCGGTTCAGACAGGGAGTTTGCGAACGCCAGGCGACCGGTATGCGTTGCATTGCGGATGGGGGCGAAACGAGTCGTGACCGTCGGGATCGGGTCGTTTGCTGTCAGCCAACAGTGTGCCGTGACCGACAGCAGTGCAGCGGAACCATGGCAATCCAAAAAGTGAATGTTTCTCGACAGGATAGCCTAGGATTGCATGTGCTGCGCCAGTTGCTGTCTGGCGCTGGCGCACCCTACGAGATACGCACGCTACGGCTGCTGGCGGTGAGGGTTGGGTTGAGCACCCAATTTTTCATACTCAGAAATCACCTGCGCGCCAAACAACACCAGCAAAGCGGCAAATTCCAAACCCAGCATGGCCAAAATGGCGGTAGTCAGCGAGCCATACACCACCGTCGCTTGCGAGATGGTGGTGAAATACCACACCAGCAGATGGCGCGTAATTTCCCATAATATGGTGGCGCTGATTCCACCCAGTAAGGCGTGTTTTTTGGATAAACGACCCACCGGCATCACGATGTAAATGGCCGTGAGAATACCCACCTCACCACCGACCCCCAGCAAATACAGCAAGGCCCCGGAGACGCGCTCCAGCGATAAAGTGCGGTGAAGAATGTGCACGGTCTGATCGCCCATCACGTTAAGGGCGCTGGCGACCACGGTGATGACCAGCAAACCGGCAGCCAGGCTCACCATGCACAAATACGGCAAGACAAATGACAGCAAGGGGTGGCGGGGGCGGTGCACAATCCGGTGCTCAAAAATCACCGCCATAGCGTTTTCCAACCCGGAAAAGGCCAGCGAGCTAAAAAACATCATGCTACCCAACAACACCCAGCTTAATACGGCGCGGTGCTGCAAAAAATTGGCAAGTTCTGCGATCAACGCTCTGGATTGGCCGGGCACCAGCCATTCCAGATAGTCACCTATGGTTTGCAGCAGTTCAGGCTCAGGGATGAAGCGCGACAAGGTCAGCACAATCAAAATGAGCAGCGGTACGATAGAGAGCAGGGCGTTATACGCCAGCGCACCAGCCAACAGCAAGCCTTGATTGGCACGAAAGGCTTTGATTGTGTGCCAGGCAAAATCCAGCGGATGGAACACCACCTGGCTCACTTGCGGCCCTATCAGTTGTTCGGCCTTGTCTTTGCCCTTGATTAAAATTTCGGGGATTTCGGGTGTGTGCATAGGTTTTAATCAGGCAGTCGCAAAGACGGATGACGGGATGATAACAAACAACGGAGGCTGCATCGATTAATTAAAATTCGATGCTAACTCCGATAGGACGTAGCTTGGGCCGCGCCTCATCAGCCCAACATATTTCATGGGCCATCGATCGATGTTGGGTCGATCAGGCCTAGCCCAATCTACCGCGCTGAGGCGTCAGCCGCGCCGCGCCGCCTCTATCGCTGCAATGTCGATTTTCCTCATCGTCATCATCGCTTCGAATGTGCGTTTGACCGCGGCGGCGTCGGCATCTGCCATCGCATCGGTAAGGGCGCGTGGAGTGATCTGCCACGATAGCCCCCAGCGGTCCTTGCACCAGCCACACTCGCTTTCCTGGCCGCCATTTTTGACGATGGCGTTCCACAAGCGGTCGGTTTCAGCCTGGTCGTCGGTCGCGATCTGAAACGAGAACGCCTCGTTGTGCTTGAACTGTGGGCCGCCATTGAGCCCGATGCAAGGAATGCCGGCGACGGTGAACTCGACCGTGAGGACATCGCCTTGTTTGCCGTCGGGATAGTCGCCCGGTGCGTGGAAGATCGCGCCAACCGCGCTGTCGGGGAAAGTCTCGGCATAGAATTTTGCGGCATCGGCGGCGGTGCCGTCGTACCACAGACAGATGGTGTTCTTGCTGGTCATATCGTTTCTCCTGAATAGTTGAAGATCTCGAGGTCGACTACTGCCGAAAATTGGGTTTGCATTCCACTCTCTTTACGATGAGATGGCTTCAATTGTACTAGTTGGGCGCACTTCCGTCTGTCGGACTGTGCTGAGTTGTTCGTAGGGATTCCTTGATACCTGCAGGCCTATCACGCAATGTCCATGCGGGTTTGCAGCCTGCATGGCCTGCAAGCCGCGCCGGTATTGCGCACTGGGCTAGCTCATTTTTAAAATTATCGTAATCTTTGAGGCAATCGTAGGGTGCGCCATGCGCACCATGGGCAAAGATCAAAAGTGGCCAGTGATTGGCGCGTGTTGATCTGAACGGTGCGCATGGCGCACCCTACGAGATATGCATGCAGCGCTTAACCACTCTGACCGCATCGCGTAACAAGGCAATATGCCGCACCAGCAAATCATTGCCGGTACGTTCAAGCAGGTTGACCGTAAAAAAAGTAAGTGCCGCCCGGGTGCCAGGCGTGTCGACAGTTGGGCATACAGCGAATTTGTCACAAAGATGACGCGTAACAGTTAGAAAGTGCTTGCGCAATACCGCTGCGGCTGGTGGCGGCATTTTGGCCTGCAGACCGCATGGATACTGCGCAAACGAATTTGAAACGAATCGGGGTATGCACCTAGCGTGGCTCCGTTTGCATAGATTCCATATGACGCAATACGCCTGCGGCTATTGACGTATATGGACTCCTCCAATCTTGCAAGTTTTTTTGTTCAGACATTAGGTGTAACTGCTCGCGTATATCCGGCTTCTATTTGGGTACCGTCGCACCCGAGCCATAATGGAATCTGCGCGCTTGCTCCAGAACGCCCTAGCGACCTTACCTTTTTCAAGATAGAGGGCCTATTCAATAGGCTGGTGATTCAAGCGCCGGTTTAACCTGTTTGCCATCACTTCAAAAAAATCGCAATTACTGCTGGTTGTTACTCGTCACTACTTCAATTTCGTCTCAACTTTTCCCACTAAATTCCCGCACCTCTATAGGTTTCTTTTCGACTCAATACCGCCCAGGCAATGCGGGCGTTTTTATTGGCTAAGGCAACTGTCGCAATGTTTCGATTTCGCCTTACCATCAATCCTTGCGCCCATCGACTTCGCCTGTCTTGTTTATTGGCGCATGCATTTAATGCCGCTCGTGCGCCATGAATGAGCAAGGTTCGTAAGTAAGTATCACCACGCTTACTAATGTGACCTAAGCGTTCTTTACCACCGCTTGAATGTTGGCGCGGAACCAGACCTAACCACGCGGCCATGTCTCTGCCATTCGTAAATTGTGTAGCGTCTCCTACTGCAGCAACCAATGCGCTGGCGGTGATTGGGCCAACGCCTTCTATTTCCATGAGCCTTTGCATTCGCTCATCCGATTTTACTGTCGCTTGAATACGTTGATCATGTGCTTTGATTTTGTCATCAACTTGCCTCAATTCTTCTGCCAATTCACTTAATAATTGGCGGAAGCGTGCACTGAGTTGCCCATCAGTTTGTTCAAGCAGTATGGGTAATGCTTGGCGAATTTGAGAAATACCTAAACCAATGACGATGCCAAATTCACCAAGTAATCCGCGTATTTCATTGCTTAACGCCGTTCTTGCACGGATCAGGCGACTGCGAATTCGATGTTCTGCTTGAGTCACTTGTTGATCAACATTTTTAATAGCGACAAATCGCATCGAGGGACGACCAACGGCCTCGCAAATCGCTTCGGCATCATTGGTATCGTTCTTGCCACTCTTCACGTAGGGCTTAACGAATTGGGCAGCTATTAGCTTGACCTGATGACCGTACTTGCTTAATTCTCTTGCCCAATAGTGGGAGGAACCACATGCTTCCATACCGATTAAACAAGGTGGTAATTCTTTGAAAAATTCATGCATTTGCGCACGACGTAATTGCTTGCGCATCACCACTTTCTCAAATCGATCAACACCATGCAATTGAAAAACTTGTTTTGCCAGATCGATACCAATTCGATTAATATTCATTTGGACTTCTCCTCTGTGAACTGACTTGTTTTGTGACTCATCAGTTTGGCACAGTTGATGCCGTAGGGGGAGGAGTCCATTCCATTGCCCTACGTATTACGCCTTACGGCCTTGAATCTTGAAAATCTGCTGGTAACGGTTTTCCGGATCAACGATATTATTCTGCGACAGGCGGATATTTTTAGTAGGAATATTGCGCGTGTTGCAGTACAACTTCACAAAATAAGCTGAACACAAGGCAGATGAAGCCAAAAAGTAATCGAAAGGGCCAAGCGCTGAGCCATCGCCTTTATAACGGATAGGCTGGTCAGCCACCACGGTGAAATCATCGAACTTGGCTTCCAGACGAAGCTTATCGAGAAAGTTGACCTCAATTTCCATGAAAATTCCAAAAGAGCGTTAAAAATGAATTGAGCGCTATTATCCGTTCTTTTGGCCGTGCCAATCAAAAAGGTCAGCATCGCTTTAAATTAAAGCGATGCTGACCGCTTCAGTTGGACCCCTTTAGCTACTTGTATTGAACACCTCACATGCGAATTAACTAAAAAACATCAATCGAAATATACGAAGTATTCAGTAACTATATTCGACTTTTATTGTCAATCCGCAGGCCGTATAGTCTCGTCACCTACTTTTCCAAAAGTGAAGAGGCGACTTGGTTTGAATCTGGTTTTTGGTCTTAATTAAGGAGTTCGCACGATGAAAAAATTACTATTTACGATGATGCTGATGGTTGGCGCAATGACGATGGTGGTCACGGAAGCTAACGCAAAACGGGTCGGGGGCGGCGGCTCGTCCGGACGTCAATCGAATAATGTTTCGCGTCAGGCGGCTCCGGCAACGCCTAGCCAGGCCAAACCAG
>NZ_JAUSFI010000104.1 GCF_030651495.1 Undibacterium sp. | reverse complement strand
AGCCCGTGGACCCTGGCCTGCTATATGGTCGAAGGCCAGGGCTCGCGCGATTTCCATGCGGTCAAAAAAATGATGTACCAGCGCCCCGACCTGATGGACCACATCCTGCGCACCAATGCCACTGCGGTCGCGAGCTACCTGAACGCCCAGATCGACGCCGGCGCCCAGGCCGTGATGCTATTTGACAGCTGGGGCGGCGCGCTGGCCGACGGCGCGTATCAGCGCTTCTCGTTACGCTATATGCAAGACGTGGTGAACCAGCTGCAACGTGAAAAAGACGGCCAGCGCATTCCGGTCATCGTGTTTACCAAGGGCGGCGGCTTGTGGCTGGAGCAGATCGCCGACATCGGTGCCGATGCGCTCGGGCTGGACTGGACCGTGAATCTGGCCCAGGCGCGTGCCCGGGTCGGTGACAAGGTCGCGTTACAGGGCAACCTGGACCCGGCGGTACTGTTTGCCGATCCGGCGCACATCCGCGAGCAAGTCACGGCCGCGCTGGAATCGTATGGCAAGCCAAGCGCAGGACATGGTCATGTGTTCAATCTGGGGCACGGTATTTCGCAATTCACGGCACCAGAAGCGGTCAGTGTCTTGGTCGATACGGTGCATGAAGTGAGCCGCAGCATGCGCCAGCATCAATCATAAGCAAAACAAGAACAAGAACAAGAACAAGGATCATACGCTGATGTATTACGGAGAAAAATTTAACGCAGTGACGCATTTGGTCGGTGCCGTAATGGCGCTTGCCGGCGCGGCCGTGCTGATCGTGCTGGCAGGGCAAGGCGGCGATCCGTGGAAGCTGGTCAGCGTTGCTATCTATGGCGTCACACTGGTGTTGCTGTACAGTTTTTCGGCGCTGTATCACAGCTTTCGCGGCCCCATCAAAAATCTGTTGCGTAAGCTAGACCACCACGGGATTTACCTGCTGATTGCCGGCAGCTACACGCCGTTTTGCCTGGTGACGCTACGCGGCCCCTGGGGCTGGTGGCTGCTCAGCGCGGTGTGGGGACTGGCAGTCCTTGGCAGTTTGCAAGAGCTAAGAAAGCAAAGCGGCGCACGCATACTCTCGGTGGTGATTTATGTCGTGATGGGCTGGGCCGCGTTGGCGGCCTTGGTCCCGCTAAAGCAGGCGCTTGGGTCGGATGGTTTTGCCTGGGTTGCTGCGGGCGGATTGCTGTATACGGTAGGCATCATCTTTTATGCACTCGACACCCGTCTCAGGCATGCCCACGGCATCTGGCATTTGTTCGTGATCGCCGGCAGCGCCGCCCATTACTATGCCATCCTGCGGTATGTGCTGTAAGCGCCGGGAGCGCCAGCTTGTCAGGTAATTCAGCTACGGCAGTTTAAAAAGTACCCCCTGCCACTGCGCATATTCCATGCGCTTCTCCAGCCTATCGCGGCTGCAAGCCGCATGGGATATGCGTCTCCGGCCACTCCATGTTGAAATGGCCAGACCTGGCTATCAGAAAGTTCAGGGGCAGGATCGATTTGTTTTATGAAATCGATCCTGCCCCTGATTGCGCTGATGGCATTGCCAATCGAAATTACGCGCTGGCCAGATCAAATGGCAGCTTGCGCAGGCGCTTGCCGGTGAGTTTGAAGATGGCATTGGCGAACGCCGGTGCCAACGGTGGTACCCCGGGCTCGCCCATGCCGGTCGGGGCGTCGCCAGACGGCACGATATGCACCTCGACCAGAGGCATATCGGCCATCCGTGCGACCGTGTAGTCGCTGAAATTGCCTTGCTCGACCACGCCGTCTTTCAGTGTAATCGCGGCCCCCGGCAAGGTGGTGCTGAGTGCCATTAATATCGCGCCCTGCACCTGCGCTTCGATTGTCAGCGGATTGACGGCGAGATTGCAATGCACGCCGGCGGTCACCTTGTGCAGCTTGGGCACGCCATTCTCGACCGATGCCTGCACCACGTAGGCGACCACCGAGTTGAATGATTCGTGCAATGCAACGCCCCATGCCTGGCCTTTCGGCAGGGCTTTTTTACCGTAGCCCGACTTGGCAACCGCCAGATCCAGTGCCGCCAGATGGCGCGGATGTTTTTCACCGATGAGTTGTTTGCGGTACGCCACCGCGTCCATATTTGCCAGCTGCGCGGCTTCGTCGATCAGGGTTTCCATGACAAAGGCGGTATGGGTAGAGCCGACTGAACGCCACCATAACACTGGCACGTTAGCCTTGGCGTTATGCACAGTCAGATTGAGCGGCACCTCGTAAGGTTCGTCCATGCCTTCGACCATGGTGCCATCAATGCCATTCTTGACCATCATCGATTCCAGCGGCGTGCCGGTCAGGATGGATTGCCCGACGATGGCGTGATCCCAGGCGATGATCTTGCCCTTGGCATCAAGCCCCAGCTCGGCACGGTGGACGTGCGAGGGCCGGTAGTAGCCCCCCTTGATATCGTCTTCGCGGCTCCAGATGACTTTCAGCGGCGCGTTTTTGCCCGTCGCCATGTAAGCCTTGGCGACGTTGACCGCCTCGACGATATAGTCTGAAGTCGGCACCGCGCGGCGACCGAAACCGCCCCCCGCCATCATGGTATTGAGCGTCACGCTGTCGGGTTTGAGCCCGGCCGTAGCGGCGATCGCGCCATGATCAAAGGTCTGGAATTGCGAACCGGCCCATACCGTGCAGCGATCGGCTTTAAGTTCGATGACGCAATTGAGCGGCTCCATCGGGGCGTGCGCCAGGTAAGGGAATTCATACACGGCAGAGATTTTTTGCGGTGCGGCGGCCAGCTGGCTGATGTCCGCTTTCTTGACCGCCAGCCCAGGTGTTTTTGCCAGCGCCTTATAGTCGGCCAGTTGCTGCACACTGCTGACTTTTTCGACGGCGCTGCTATCCCATTCCACCATCAGTGCATCGCGCCCTTGCTTGGCTGGCCAGTAGCCATTGGCAATCACGGCAACGCCGCGCGCGCCACGGTCCAGCGCCACCTCGAATACGTCAACCACCCCCTTAATCGCCTTCGCCTTGCTGGCGTCCAGCCGGGCCACTTTGGCACCGAAAACCGGCGGGTGTACCACCACGGCGACCAGCATATTGGGCAGGCTAAAATCGATGCCGAATTGCTGCTTGCCGTTGGATTTGGCGCGCGCATCCAGACGCTTGGTCGGCTTGCCGATATAGCGAAAATCTTTCGCGTCTTTAAGCTTGACCGTGTCTGGCACGGCTTGCTGCATCGCGCTCTCGGCCAGTGAGCCGTAACTGGCTTTTTGGCCTGCCGGGCCCATGACCATGCCCTTGCTGGTCTTGCACTGTTCAGGTTTGATTTTCCATTGCTCGGCGGCGGCGGAGATCAGCATCACGCGCGCCTTGGCGCCGATTTCGCGGTATTGCATGAACGAATGATTGATCGCACTTGAGCCGCCGGTCATCTGGATACCGAACGCGGGGTCTTTGAAGACATCGGCGGCCGGCGCCAGCTCGCCACGCATCTGGCTCCAGTCGGCATCGAGCTCTTCGGCGATCAGCATCGGCAGGCTGGTCTGCACGCCCTGGCCGAATTCGAGCCGGTTCACCGCCACCGTCACCGTATTGTCCGGCGCAATGCGCAGGAAGGCATTCGGCGCATAACTGGGTTTGGCATCCGCGGCGCGGGCAAACTTGTTAGCCCCTGGCACAAAAAATCCCAATACCAGACCGCCACCGGCGACAGCGCCCACTTTAATAAAACTGCGGCGCGACATTCCACCTTCGCCACCTTCGCCGCCTGCGGGCGGGCGCGCTAGAGTCGGTTGATTCATCCATTCAGTACGCATGCTGTTCTCCTCAGACCAAAGTTTTGGCCGCGTCCTTGATGGCTGCGCGGAGTCGTTGATAGGTACCGCAGCGGCAGATGTTGCCGTTCATGGCGCCGTCGATATCGGCATCGCTAGGATGCTTGTTGGTGCGCAGCAAAGCGGTTGCACTCATCACTTGTCCGCTCTGGCAGTAGCCACACTGCGGTACGTCGTGGCGTACCCACGCATCCTGCAACGCCTTGCCTATGACGTCTGTCTCCATCGCTTCGATGGTAATGATCTTTTGCCCGGCAGCGGCAGCGATAGGCGTCACGCAAGAGCGGACCGCTGCGCCATTCAACAGCACGGTGCAGGCACCGCATAATGCCGCGCCGCAACCAAATTTGGTGCCGGTCATATTCAGGTTATCGCGCAGCGCCCACAGTATCGGGGTAGAGGGGTCGGCATCGACCGGCATGTCGCGACCATTAATGTTCAGGGTGATCATTCATTGCTCCTTGTCTGAGTATTTTTATAGGAAAACGGCGGTATGAAATACAGGGATATGGCATCAGAAAAAAACACGGCGCAATGGTGAGGATAAAGACCATTGCTCTCCGGAAAAACCTTGCAAGAAAATGCCACGATGAATTCTAAACCAATATGGCGACAAGCTGTTTTTGCGCGTTATTAAAATACAAATGGTCAGCGCCTGCGCGTTTTGTTATCACGGCGCGGACCTTGATTGCGCCGGGACGATACGGTAAACAACCCCGCCACCTGTCGTTGATCGTCTCGCTTCGGCTACGCCAGGCGGGCACTCCTGACACGCAATGTGACGTGGCGCAAACACGCTCCACTTATCGGATTGCGTGATTCGTTTACCGTTACTATCTTGATGTGCTTTATACACGTTCACTTCTTTTGAGAAATGCTATTGCCCGGAGACATTTACGGCAAGCAGGAAGGCTGACGAAGCGCATGCGATCAATAGGAAATCGAGACATGAAAAACATCAAACTGAGCTATTTGTTCTTGCTTGCCACACTCACCGCGCTATGGTTCGTGGCCGATACGCTATTTTCTGCGCCCTACGAATTTTTTGCACTACGGACCTCGCTGATGAACTACACAGGGATCATCGGCATAGGGGTGATGAGCATCGGCGTGATGCTGGCGATCCGGCCGGTCAGCATTGAACCTCTCCTGGGCGGGCTGGACAAGTCGTATCGGCTGCATAAATGGCTGGGCGTGACCGCACTGGTGATTTCTATCATTCACTGGCTGTGGGCGAAAGGACCTAAATGGATGGTTGGCTGGGGGTGGTTAACCAGGCCTGCGCGCAAGCCTGCCGCTGAACAAATGGTGCCCCTATTGCGCTTTTTTCAGAGCCAGCGCGGCTTGGCGGAAGATATTGGCGAATGGGCTTTTTATGCCATCGTCGCCTTGATTGTTCTGGCGCTGCTGAAACGGTTTCCTTACCGCTATTTCTTCAAGACGCACCGGCTGCTGGCGGTGGTTTATTTGTTCCTGGTGTTTCATTCCGTGGTGCTGATGAAGTTCAGTTACTGGGGCGCGATCATCGGCCCCTTGATGGCGCTGCTGATGCTGGGTGGCTGTATCGCGGCGTGCATTTCACTGTTCCGGAAAGTGGGTTATCACCGTCGGGCAGTGGGGGTGATTGATGAGCTGGTTCATCACGCTGACAACCGTGTGCTCAAGGTCGCCATTCGCCTCAAAGACCGCTGGCCCGGACATGAGGCGGGGCAATTTGCCTTCGTCACCTTCGATCAACGCGAGGGGCCGCACCCGTTCACGATTTCGTCTGCGTGGCACGGTGACGGCAAAATGTTTTTTCTCATTAAAGGTCTTGGCGATTACACCAGTATCCTCCCGGCCAGCTTGAAAGTGGGCGATCTCGTCAAGATAGAAGGACCTTATGGCCGTTTTTCTTTCAACGACAGTAAGCCGCGCCAGATCTGGGTGGCCGGGGGTATCGGCATCACGCCATTCATCGCGCGCATGCACGCATTGGCCGGCACGCCAGACGCCAAAAACATCGATCTGTTTTACAGCACCAGCGCACCTGACGATAAATTTATCAACAAGGTGAAAGTCTATGCAGAACAGGCCCAGATTCGATTGCACATATTGGTTGCGGCAAGAGACGGCCGCCTCACTACCGAGCGGATCTGCCAGCTGGTTCCCGATTGGAAATCGGCCAATGTCTGGTTTTGTGGCCCTGCCGGCTTCGGGCAGGCGCTGCGGCAGAATTTTGTCGCCAAAGGGCTGTCTCCCGACGACTTTCATCAAGAACTGTTCGATATGCGGTAAACCTCCGGTATCGCGCGGCAAAACAAAAAGCCCGGACTGGTTCCGGGCTTTTTGCCTGTGAATACCCCACTGCCCACCGCAATGCAATGCATTGCATCGCAGCCCATTTATTTACCTTGGCACTGACGCAGGTTTTTTTATTTAGTGCGACAGAAACACAAAAAAAGCACAAAAAAAAATATCCCTAGGAAGTGCTTTGACAGTAATGAGATTAATTTCTTGATGTTCTCGTCAATTATTCTATAGTTTTAAATATTGCCAAAAAATATAATGTTTTTATAATTAATTTTAATATGGACGATGAAGTTTTTTATCATTGGAGTCAAAGAATACAGAGACACATAGGAAGTTACGCGATCAGGATGATGAGGCAGAAGTGGTGACGTATGCATTTTTGCATCACTGACAGACGCAGGTGAGCAAATAAATGGCTTGCTATAAGCCTTAGGAAGAAGACTGAATTTTTCAGCGTTTTGAGTATGGTGCATTTTCGCCCCTTCCCACTATTAAAAAAATAACCGAAAGATCCAATGAGCAAACCTCTCGCTCTTCTCTGTGTCCACGGCATCGGACATCAGGAGGCCGATCCAGATTTTCGCGCATCGTGGGCGAAGGCCATCACTTGGGCAGTGCAATCATGCGATCCTGAACTGGTGCCAACGATCGATTTTCTTGAATACGATGATCTGTTCGATCACGCGCCACTCAATCCCCTGACGTATGGCATGGCATTTACCAAATTGCTTGCCAGCGCCGTGATTCATGGGATTGGTGATTTGTTGCCGCGCTCGCGTGGGTTTGGTGACGTGCCTGAAACCATTAAATGGACTGCCGGCATGGTGGCGCAATGGTCGACCGAAACCGATTTACGCGCAGGCACACGCGATCGACTTTTGGCGCAAATAAAAACAAAACCTTATCATGCCGTTTTTGCGCACAGTCTGGGCTCTCTGGTTTGCTACGACACCTTTGTGCAAAATCCAGAGGCGATCAAGGACAAGGCCTTTGTCACTCTCGGTTCGCAGATCGGTAACCCCGCCGTGCGTGATGTCTTTGCCGGTCGTATCCAGACCCTTGCCGCGCGCAAGTGGTACCACCTGTTTAATCCTGACGATCATGTGTTGACCTGTCCGATCAAGCTTCCTGACGATAATTTTAAGCAAGCGAACGTCCCTTTCGATATTCCGAATGATTTTCTTAACCACAATGCGACCTGGTATCTTGGTCATGCCAATACCATCGCTACGGTATGGCGCGATCTGGCGGGCGGACCACAGGCAAAATCATTTGCGACCGTTGCACGGAGTTTTGCCAAGGCCGTTACCAAACCAAACCGGCGCGCCTTGTTGGTTGGCATTAACAATTATCCTGATCCGGCCAATCGGCTGGAAGGCTGCGTCAACGACGTCTTTACGATGAGCGCCGTGTTGCAGGAAAGTGGCTTTGCCCCCGAGGATATCCGCGTCGTGCTCGACGAGCGCGCCACGACACGAGGCATCATGGATCGCCTGCACTGGCTGCTCGATGGCGTGCGCGATGGTGATCAGCGCGTGTTGTTTTATTCTGGACACGGTGCGCAGATTCCCGGCTACGGCGCAAATGACGAACCGGATCACATTGACGAATGCCTGGTGCCGGTTGATTTTGACTGGTCGCTGGAGCATGCGATTCTCGATAGACAGTTTTGCGAGCTTTACTCGCAGCTGCCCTACGATAGCCATTTTGTGGCAGTGTTTGATTGCTGCCATTCGGGCGGTCTGACGCGTGACGGTGCGGCGCGCATCCGCGGAATTACGCCGCCCGACGATATCCGCCACCGCGCCCTGCGCTGGGTGGCCGAAGAGCAAATGTGGGTCGCACGCGATTTTTCTGCCATCAACCGCAGTTTGGCCGACAAAAAAGGCGGCGACAAATATTTGGGTGCCAACAGCGCAACCAACCGGCTGGGGCGCGCCGCAGCACTGCGCACGCTGCCCAACGCTGACTATGACAAGGCGCGCAAGACACTCGGCCATTACGGGCCGTATCTGCCGATCTTGCTGGAAGCCTGTGAAGAGCAGCAGTTTTCCTATGAGTATAAGCACGGTGCGATTTCCTACGGGGCGTACACGTTTTGCCTGGCGCAAGTGCTGCGTGCCAACCGCGCCAATGGCGTCAATTTATCGTTTGAAGAACTGAACCTGCAGGTGAAACAGAAACTGCATCATCTGAAGTACAACCAGACCCCGGTACTGGTCGGCGCGAAGGACAGGGTCGCGCAGCAGGTGCCATGGTATCCGCCGGCCAAGCCGGCGAAAGCAGGTAGCGGCGGCGCGAAAACACGACGCAAGTAGCGGATCGCTATCGCCTTGCAGCGCGACAGTCGTTTTATTTTAACCAACCCAAGGAGCGGACATGAACAAGGGAATTGCACTTCATATCGGATTGAATGCCGTTGATCCACAACATTATCAAGGTTGGGGCGGCCCGTTAAATGCCTGTGAGGCCGATGCCAACGATATGGCGGATCTGGCACAGGCCCAAGGTTTTTCCATCAGCAAATTGCTCACCAAAAATGCCACGCGTGATGCCGTACTCAGCGGTATTAGCAACGCTGCGCAGGCGCTTAAATCTGGCGATATTTTCCTGCTCAGCTATTCGGGCCACGGCGGCCAGATACCAGACTTGAACGGCGACGAACCCGATGGCCAGGACGAAACCTGGTGTATGTATGACGGCCAGCTGATTGACGATGAACTGTATTCTTCGTGGCACGCCTTTGCCCCCGGCGTACGCATCTTCTTGCTGTCCGATAGCTGCCATAGCGGCACGGTCAGTAAAGAGATGCACTACGCTGCAAAAACGCAGCCCTTATCCTTGGCGGCGGCCGGTGATGTCGCGTATCGCTATATGCCAAATGAAGTGGCGTTGCGCGTGTATCAGAAGAACAAAGAATTTTACGATCCTATCCTGATACGGCGCGATCTGGGCAAAGCACTTAGCGCGGTGAAAGCCTCCGTACTGCTCATTTCCGGTTGCCAGGACAATCAGTTGTCGCAAGACGGTACATTCAATGGCTTATTTACCGGCACCTTGAAAAAAGTCTGGAATGGCGGAACGTTTACCGGCTCATATCGTCGTTTTTGTACCGCGATAGCAAAAAAAATGCCTCCGGATCAAACCCCGAAACTGTCGCTGGTCGGCACCAGCAATGCCCATTACATCGCGGAAAAACCATTCATGATCAATCCGCTTAAAAAGAACATCGTTTGACATTTAACGGGGCAAGGTAGATTTCGCGTATGTTGAGTGCTGGCATCCCCCGTCATCACTCAATCATCGCTCGTCTACTGCCGAATGTCGTCCCTTGATGATCTTTGGGTTTCACACATTTTTCATTGAGATTCACAGGGACACATTAAAAATGTGTGTGTAAACAGATTTCACACACATAAGATAAATTTTTTGATTTTTCTCAAGTTATTTTATAGTCAAAAAATTACTATCAAAAAAACAAGTCGTTAACAAGATTTTACTGCAAAATTTTACCGCAAAGTTTCATCACAAAGTTTTACCACAAAGTCTGACCGAATCACTGGCCGAGGCTTTTTGCTGGCGCTCCCGGTTTGGTTGGTACTGACGTACGCACTCAATCGTTACTACTTCAAGCACTTGCTTTAAGCACTTACTTCATGTTGTTCTTGCCGAATCGGCCGGTTCTGGAATTTTCATCATAAGGATGATGCCATGTCTAATGTCTACTGGGGTGTTCACGGTGCACTGTCTGCGTCAGCCAATGCGTCGATCTTGATGATAGGTGACTCGTGGTTTTGGTATCCGCTCGATAATCTGGCGGTAGAGATCGCCAGTGCCTTGCCTGAGCAGACGCTGGTTGTCGTCGGCTACAACGGCGCAGAAGCCGCACAATGGAGTGACAAGTACCGCAAGGATATCGACTTCGGCTTCAAGATGTATGCCAGCGGCGTTCAGGCCCTGATGCTGAGCGGCGGCGGCAACGACATCGTTGGCATGAGCGATTTTCTCCGTCTTATTCAAGACGATTGCTCGGACGCGGAAAGTGTTGATGATTGTTTCCGCGAGGGACAGCCAGACGCGATTATCGCCAAGATCATTGGTGCCTACAAAGAAGTCATCTTGCGATTTCGCGCCTACAACAAGGATGCGCCGGTATTGATGCACAACTATGACTTTGCCTGGCCTACAGGCAAAGGCTTGTTTGGACCGGCAGATTGGCTGAAAGCGCCTATGACCAAGGCTAAAGTGCCGAAGGGTCTGCGCCGAGAATTATTTAAAGAGTTACTGAATCGCCTGCGTGATGCGCAATTAATTCTGAAAAAAGAAAAAGCGATGGGGACGCTGGTTGCGGTCCGTTCTGCCGGCACCATGCCTGAAGAAGAAGCGGGCAAAGAGCAATGGTGGGCCAATGAGCTTCATCCCACCCCGGACGGTTTTAAATTGCTGGTAAAGAAGGCTTTTTTACCTGAATTAAGAAAAATTCAAGTGGTTTAAGTGCAAAAAAATAAAAACTGATTCAACTGCACATCAATTTCAGGTGCCAACAGACATCCTTCTCATTGGCATACAAGCGCTGCCATTGTGATGATGCCTGCACTTTCACTCGCAACCTGTCAGGAGAAAAAGATGGACGCACCAATCTTAAAACCGGAGGCGGGCAAGAGCGACGGTGCTGCCGACTACCATTCTGAAATACGCTTCGGTGTGGTGATGTATGGCGGTGTTTCGCTGGCGATTTACATCAATGGCGTGGCCAACGAGCTGTTTGAGATGGCCTGTGCAACGCCGCGTTTGGGCGTGATACTCGACCGCAGCGGGGAATCTGCCACGCGCGACATCTATCGTCGGCTGGCCTGGTTAATGGGTAATCCCGAGTTGCGCGAGCGGTATGCCAACCGGATCGCGACCGATATCGAGCAGCGCCGCAGCGGGCAAACTGCCGGCGACGTATGGGATACCGCAGAGGCGGAACATTATCAGCAGACCCGTCTGGTGATTGACGTGATTGCCGGGACCTCCGCTGGCGGCATTAATGGCGTGTTTTTAGCCAAGGCGCTGGCGAACAGTTTGGCGCCTTGAAAAATATGTGGGTGAACGAGGGCGACATTGGCCTCCTGCTCAATGACAAGCGCTCCTACAGCAGCACACTACCGCCGATAGCCAACCGCAGCGCTAAGCCTACCTCGCTGCTGAACAGCGACCGGATGTACATCAAGCTGCTGACGGCGATGGAGGCAATGAAGCCGCTGGAACTTAAATTTACGCCGTATGCGCGCGATGCATCTCCTTTGGTGGAAGAAATCGACCTGTTCGTCACGACCACCGACATCGCAGGGGCACCGGTGCCGCTGCGCCTGTTTGATAAGGTGGTGTACGAGCGCCGCCACAAGCAGAGCTATCAGTTTAATTACCCCAACGGCGTCAGCGTGGGCGGCAATGATTTCACCGCGATCAATAACGCGTTTTTGGCCTTTGCCTCGCGCTGTACTTCATCGTTCCCGTTTGCCTTTGAGCCGATGACGCTCAACGCCGTGATGCGTTTAAAGTCAGACGGACCGGCACCGGGGTTGGCGCGCTGGAAAGCATTTTTCCCGAATCTGCCGCGCGATGAAGTGGCCGAAGGCGCCCATGTGCACCGCGCTTTCGGCGATGGCGGCTACCTTGATAACAAGCCATTCACCTACGTGGTGGAGACTTTGTCGACGCGCTTTTCCAGCGTGCCGGTCGAGCGTAAGTTACTGTATGTCGAACCGTCGCCGAAAAATCTCGACCCCGATGAGCGGCCTGACCCAAACAATCCGCCCGACGCCTTAAGCAATTCAATTGCCGCGCTGACCCGTATTCCGCAGTACGAGACCATACGTGAAGACTTGCAGTCGGTATTGCAGCGTAACCGACGCATTGAGCGCGTGGAGCGCATCGTGCGCCAGGGCGAAGCCGACATCGAGCGCCACAGCGAACGCGACCCGTTCAAAGGCGTGTTGCACGCCGGAGGCCGGATTCCTCACTGGCCGTCACTCAGGCTGAGCGATATGGCGCGCTTTTATGGCCTCGCTTTTTTACCGTACCAGCGCTTACGCGTTGCCGCCGTGACGGATACGCTGGCGGACCAGGTCGGAGCGCGCTGGGGTATCGACCGCGATTCCGATAGCCAGTACGCGTTGCGGGCGCTGGTACGGGTATGGCGCGAAGACCATTTCAACGATGAAGGTGCTGACGGGTGCGAAACCATCAACGCCTATCTGGATCAGTTTGACCTAGAATATCGCTTACGACGCCTCGGTTTCGTGTTGCGCAAGATCGACCTGTTGATGCGCCAGTTTCGCCGCCGTAGCGCGCTCTCTACGACCCGCGACAATGACGATGGACCGCCAAAACTCAGTGAAGCGGATGCCCAGATCGCCGACCAGATCGGTGCCCGCTTGCCGCCGCGTTTTAATCCATTTGATGCGGCGCTGGACGAGACCACGGCCCAAGCGGCGCTGCTGGCCTTACGTTTGCTCAAGGACGGGATGATAGCGGTGCGCGTCTCGCTGATACAGGCCCAGCGTAACCTGAGCGAGATCAGCCCCGAGCAGCAGGCGCGCTATCAGGACTTAGGCGCCCAACTCAAGGATGTGCTGGGCCTGGTGCTTGGCGCCCGCTCACCGAAAGAGGCACCGGTGGTATTGGAGCAAACGCTAGGCCGCGTGACGGCCGTCAAGCTTGATCCCCGCTGGGAAAAAGTGGCATCGTCCTCGCGCACCTTGCAAGAAAGTGTGTTTTTACGTGCCCGCGCCTTGTTCGACGCAGCGAGAAAAGAGCAGCAGACCACCTTGCAAACAGAACTAGAAACAAGCCTGAATGCGATGCGGGTAAAACGCAGCGACTGGCACCCGGATGATCCGAATCCCGAACTCAACCGTATGGCGGTGCGCGCCTGGGCGCTGCTAGGTAAGCCGCATCTGGCGCTGGCCGATGATAAAGATGAGCTCTCCAAGGTCGTGGTGCAAGTCGGGGCGGCGTCTAGCAGTTCTGGTGAAGAGGCGAGAGACGCCATCTGCAATGCGGCCTTGAACACCGAAGTCGGTAGCGCACTGCGCAGTTTCCTGAGCGAATATTATCTGCGCTTTGACTCATTCGACCAGATTAGCTTTCCGTTGTATTACGACACCGGTACCGGCGAGCCCTCTACCGTCGAGGTGGTCCGCGTCAGTCCGCAAGACGCCACCAATCTGATCGATGAAGCGAGCGATGTGCTGCACCGGCGCAAACTGGCTGGTACGGCGTTGGGCAACTTTGGCGCTTTCCTTGATCGTCGCTGGCGGCTCAATGACATCATGTGGGGGCGTCTTGATGGTGCCGAGCGCCTGATCGAGGTATTGCTGCCGATGTCGGACAGCGCCACGGTGACCGTGCGCGGCGAACTCATCGCGCTGGCACACGGACGCATCTTGCGTGAGGCACTGGTGCCGGAAGGGCATGGCAACCTGACCGACCTGCTATGCAAAGCACTGGAAGAAATGCCGGAGGGCGGTATCGAACAGCGCCTCAACAACTTGCTCACGCAACTCAAGCTCGGCGATGCGCCCTCACGCGACCGCTTGAGCGACGTGCTTTGCTCCCTGCTCAGTGAGCAGGGCTTGATGAACTTTGTGCGTGACAAGCGTCAGGTTGACCCTGATCCTGATCCAAAAACGACGCTCGACAGCGCGGCACGCGCAGTCACCATCACTGGCCGCGTGCTCGAAGGCATCAGCCAGCAAAAAGGCAAGGGCTTGTCGGCCGCGCGTTGGCTGGCGCGTTTAGGCTTGATGCTGCAAGGCATTGTGGCGGTGTCGCTGCCAGACACGCTGGTGCATCGCTGGTGGAGTCATGGCGTCAAGGTGTTATACGCCTTCGAGGTGGTCGCCCTGTTGTTTGCGCTGGTATTTGGCAGCGGCGATATGCGTACGTTGGCGATCACGGCAATCGGCGTAACGCTGGGGATACATCTGTTGACGCTGATTACCGGCGATCTGATGCGCGATCGATTTACCTGGCTGAGAATTTCGCTGTTCGTGTTACTGATAATGTTGCTCTTGCTGGCAGGATTAGGGGCGTTGTCGTTATGGTACATACCAGCTGAGCCTGTTCCGTATTAAATTCAAGGTAGCGAGCCGTTTTGCATGGCAGGCTGCATTTCAGGAGATAAATCATGATTAGCGCAAATTTAATCCGTCAGTCCTTTCCCCTGTGTTCTGATCCGGAACGCTGGGCTGCGGCACTGGCGCCAGCTCTGGCACGTTTTGAGATCAATACGGATGCGCGCCTGTGTAGCTTTCTGGCGCAAACCGGGCACGAGTCCGGGCAATTTAACCGTCTGGTCGAGAACCTTAATTACAAGACCGCGTTGCGCCTGACTAAGGTCTGGCCGAAGCGATTTCCCACCGAGGCGGCGGCGAGCCCCTATGTCGGCAACGAAGCCAGGCTGGCAAATAACGTGTATGCAAACCGGCTGGGTAACGGCAATGAAGCCAGCGGTGATGGTTATCGCTATCGCGGGCGTGGCCTGATCCAAATTACCGGCCGCAGTAACTATGCCGCTGCCGGGGCGGCACTTGGCTTGGATTTAATCGGCGCACCGGATCTGCTGCTGGAAAAGGTCAATGCAGCCCTCAGCGCCGCCTGGTTTTGGAATAGCCGCGGCTTGAACGCCTTGGCGGATGATAAAACCGATGACAATGACCTTGAGGATTTTACCGAGATCACGAAAAGAATTAACGGCGGAACGGTAGGTTTGCAAGAACGCCTGGCACTCTTTAATAAAATTCAGGCAAACCTATAATGGGTCATGAGAACGCTTGCACAAGTGCTGAAAAAATGCGGTTAAGCAGATAAATAGGACTTATGCAAAATTGTTCCAGCTAGGCGAGTGCAACGACGCTGGGGCGGTTTTGCGTAAGTCCACATAAAAACAACGGAGCGCGCTGGCGACATGCCCGATTCCACCGGTTTTGTTCCCGCTCAAGCAATAGCGGCAAACCGAGGGATGCGCCTATGGGCTCGGTTATACTATAGGGCTTAGTCATTAACCGCTCATTGGAAAAAATCATGTCTACCTTACCCGCTTGCCCAGTATGCTCGATGGAGAACACTTATCCTGATGGCGAAAACTATGTGTGCGCCGACTGCGGTCACGAGTGGCCGATGGTAGCTGCCGCCAATGCCGATGACAGCGACGATAGAATCGTGAAAGATTCGGTAGGCAATGTCCTGTCCGATGGTGACGCCGTGGTGTTAATCAAGGATTTGAAGGTTAAGGGATCATCGATTACGCTGAAGATGGGCTCGAAAGTGAAGAGTATTCGCCTCGTTGGCGGTGATCATGAAGTCGATTGCAAGATGGACGCCGGCAGTTTCATGCTGAAGGCGTGCTTTCTGAAGAAGGCCTAAAGACTTTCATTCACTCGCCAGGAAAAAGACGGGGATGCTCGAGTATCCCCGTCTTTTTCCTGGCGAGTGAAATGCCAGCCTTGCCGTGTTTTGCCTTACGCCTGCTCAACGTAGCGCAGTTGTTTAGTCCTACAATGAGTTTCGGTGCTTTTTTTGTGGAGAACTATCCTTGCTGGCAGCTTATATTACCCATTCTGATTGTCTAAAACATGAAATGGGGCCGGATCATCCCGAATGCCCTGAGCGCCTTGGCGCCATTAATGACCAATTATTGATCACGGGTTTACTCAACTACATGCAAAGCTATGACGCGCCATTGGCGACCGAGCAGCAATTGCAACAAGCGCATTCCGCCCTGTATGTGCGCGATGTGGCGGCACACCAGCCTGAGTCTGGCTATCTGCAGATCGATCCCGATACCCGCATGAACCCATTTACCCATCAAGCGGCAAGACGGGCATCGGGTGCGGCCGTGCTGGCAACCGATTTAGTCATGCGCAAGGAAGCCACGGTAGCGTTTTGCAATGTGCGCCCGCCCGGGCACCACGCCGGCCGTGCCTCTGCCGCCGGATTTTGTTTCTTCAATAATGTGGTGGTAGGTATCCGTCATGCTCTCAATGTGCATGGACTCGAGCGCGTCGCCCTGATCGATTTTGATGTGCATCACGGCAATGGCAGCGAGAATATTTTGTACGAGGACCAACGGGTCCTGATGTGCTCTACCTTTGAAGAAGGCGTCTATCCATTTTCTGGCGCGGTACCGATGGGACCGAATATGGTCAATGTCAGCTTACCCAGCCGCTCTGGCAGCGCCGCCTTCCGTGCTTCGGTGACCGAAACCTGGCTACCGGCGCTGGAAAAATTTAAGCCGCAAATGATTTTTATCTCCGCCGGTTTTGATGGCCACCGCGAAGATGATATGGGCAATCTCGGTTTGGTTGAAGATGACTATGCCTGGGTCACTAAGCAAATCGTCAAAATCGCGCAGACACATGCGCAAGGGCGTATCGTCTCTTGCCTGGAGGGCGGCTATGTTTTATCCCCCTTGGCGCGCAGTGTGGCGGCCCATGTCAAGGTCTTGATCGGTGCCGATTAGACACGGGCTATTTGCTATTTTTTAGCTGCCTCCCCGGAGGCGCATATCCCATGCGCCTTTCCAAGGCATCACCTCTGCAACCCGCATGGGATATGCGCGCTGGCGGTGCCGGCATTTTAATTTACCTGAACAGTTACCTGATAGCAAGCCTTTGCCGATCTGATCAGGTATCGATCGCCGGGCCAGCTTATGCCAATGCAGCCCATGTTCCTTGTGCCTATGTGGTACCCATCGGCAGCAGCAATTCTGCCGACAAGCCGCCGCCGTCGCGGTTAGATAAGCGTAGCGCACCCCCTAAAGTCAGGCTGAGTTGTTGTGCAATTGCCAGCCCCAGGCCGCTGCCGCCAGTGTCTCGGTTGCGCGAGTTTTCTATGCGGTAATAGGGTTGCAGCACCGCATCCAGCTCTGCTTCGGGGATGCCGGGGCCACGATCTAGCACCGTCACTGAAACATGCGCAGCGGTTGCGCTGTGCACCAAAATCTCGACGTCTTTGCCAAACTTCAAGGCATTGTCGAGCAGATTGGTGAGCACACGCCTGAGTGCGTGCGGTGCGCTCTGGATAGGTTGGCCAGCGCTCCCGCTGAGCGTGATAGTCTGACCGGCATCTTGATAGTCGTACACCAGGCTCGTGAGCAATGCATCGAGATTGATGCGGCAGGTTTTTTCGTTCAGCTGCTGCGGGCAATTATACGAGCGGGCGTAGGCGATCCCTTGTTCTATCAGTAATTGCATGGCTTGCAGGTCGCCCAGCATTTTGTCCCTGTGTTTGCCGTCGTCCAGCATATCGACCCGCAGGCGCATGCGGGTGATCGGCGTTTGCAGATCATGCGTGACGGCAGCCAGGATTTGTATGCGCTCGCTGACATAAGTGGCAATGCGTTTTTGCATCGCATTGAACGCGATGGCGGCTTTGGCGACTTCCAGCGGGCCGTCTGTCGGCAATGCCGGTGAGTTGGGTGCCAGATTATCGGCGGCAGCGGCCAATTGTGCCAAGGGGCGGGTCACCAATCGCACTGCCAACCAGCTAAACATGATCAAAATAGCCAACTGTGCCAGAAGTATCACTGGCAGCCAGGCTGAAAACGTCATGCCGCTGGCGGTCATTTCTATCGTGACCGGAGTGCCGTCGCGCAATTGCAGGTGCAGATCCATATGCCTGCGCGCATTGGCGTCGCTCGCGAAGCTTGCCGTCACTGCATAGTCTTTGCCTAGCGCGCCCCTCACCGAGTTGATGACTTCGATCGCCAGCGTTGCATCGCGAGTTTGTGGCGCGCTATGCAGGGGCGGCTGAGTCCCTGGGCGCAAAAAATAGCGATAATTGTTGCGGTCCAACTTGCTGAGCCAGCTTGGCCGCTCTTCCGCCGGCAGCCGCTCCAGCATGGCAATCGAGCCGGCGACATCATGGCCCAGGTAATAAATCATGCTCAATTTGCTGGCTTGTTCGCGCTCGTAGACGATCATGCCGAACGACAGGATATGGGCGACGCACAGGCCAAACAGCAGGATCAGGCTGAGGCGGCCAAACAGGGTGCGCGGCCACAGATAAGCGGGCAGGGTCGGGATCTTCACGCTGGCTCCGTCATGGCGGTGACGGCACAGGCGAAGACGTAGCCTTCACTGCGCATGGTCTTGATGTAGCGTGGCTCGCGTGCATCGTCTTGCAGATGCTGGCGCAGGCGGCTGACCAGCAGATCGATCGAGCGTTCAAAAATATCGGCGTCACGGCCCTGGGTCAGATTGAGTAGCTGATCCCTGCTCAAGACGCGGTTCGGATGTTCGACAAAGACTTGCAGCAAACGATATTCAGCCCCGCTCAGCGTCACCATGGTGCCGCTGGCGTCCAGCAGATGACGCGCCAGCGTATCGAGTCGCCAGTCGCCAAAAGCCAGTAACGCAGGGGCTGCGCTGGCACGCATATTCGGCGGCAACATGCGGGTACGGCGCAATACGGCGCGCACCCGTGCCAGCAGCTCACGCGAGGCAAAAGGTTTGCTGAGGTAATCGTCGGCACCCATTTCCAGCCCGACTATCCGGTCGGTTTCTTCCGACAGGGCAGTCAGCATCAGGATGGGGATATTGCTGGCGGCACTCGCGCGCAACTCGCGGCACAGGCTTAGCCCATCTTCTTGCGGCAACATCAGGTCTAGCACAATCAGGTCAATGCTGGCCAACTCCAGCGCGGCGCGCATTTGCTTGCCATTGGCGGCGGTGCTGACCTTATAGCCATTTTTTTGCAAATAGATACTCAGCAGTTCGCGAATATCGAGATCGTCATCGACGATGAGTAAGTGGTCAAGGGTTTCCATAAGCTGTTTTATATCCGATTTTTTTCTGCGCTAATCAACTTTTTGTATCTCCATGTATCTGGACCGGGGCCAGATACATGGGATTGCAAAAATGCCACCACAGCACACACCAGAGATACATGGCGGGTTTGTAATCTAGTCATCCCGCGTCAGCCTGCAAATGTGTGCCGAGCTGTAGTACGCGGGCTTGATCAATCAAATGAATGGAGTTTTACCATGGTTGCGAAAAATTTGTTAGTTGCGGCAATCTTTTGCTGCGCATTTTCTACCTTACCAGTGTCGGCCAGTGATAGCGGCGCGCCAGAAGGCAAGACCCGTGCTGAAGTGCGGGAAGAATTGAAGCAGGCGCAGGCGGATGGCAGCGCCTATTGTGCTGATAGCGATCATCTGTTCGAGTGCGGCAACCGCGGATCACTCAAGCTGCTGTTAACTAAAAAGGCGCCGCAAATCGGGCGCTGGCTAACCCAGGGTGGTCAGTTGGAAATCGAGATCGCCGCTTGCGGCGAGGCTTTATGCGGGACCGTCGTCAAGGCCAAAGAAAATGCTGCCGACGCGTCCAGCAGTGCGCCGCCTGCATTGGGGTTGAAAGTGCTATCCCAATTAACCCCGGTATCCGCTAGCGAGTGGAAAGGACGGATCTATCATCGCGGCGATGGCCTGACCTATGATTGCGTCATCAGCCTGGCCAGCCCGAACGAGCTGCGCATCGTCGCTTACAAAGACACCCCGGCGAACGGTAAAGAGCAGGTATGGCATCGTCTGTAGGCGCATCCGGACATTAATACCTCATCTCGGCTTGGTCATTTGCCGTGAGAGTTTCACCCTAGCGGCGTTGCTGCCCTACGTATAAACATGGCGTATGGCAGCAATATCGCTGGCGGCGCTAATCGGGCGCTAATCGGGCGAGGATTAAGCAGGCGAACACCCTGCCGGGTTTTCTTGCAAACGCGAGCAACTTTAGTTGATGCATTACATGGCGCCCAAACAGCTTAAACAACTTACTTTGCACTTTGTTTGCATGGGAGCAAACGTTCATACTCATCGTTAACCACTGCATAGCACTCGCACACGCGCTCTTCAAGTTTAGGGCGATTCACCACGGTGATGCGGCCGCGTGCCCGCAGAACTAATTCATCTTTTTCTAACTGTCCGACAATCTGGGTGACGCTCTCCCGGCGCACTCCCAGCAATTGTCCGATGGCCTCTTGCGTTATCACTAATTCATTGTCCGGCAACCGATCCAAACTCATCAACATCCATCGGCAAATTTGCTGATCCAGTGCGTGGTGCTGGTTACATACGGCAGTTTGAGATGTCTGGGCAATCATTGCCTGTGTAAAAAGCAGTGCCAAGTGTTGCAGCTGACCTCCTAGCGAAAATTCTCGTTTCATGACTTTCCGGCTGAGCCGATAAGCCTTGCCGGCGCTTTGCACTTCCGTGCTGGTGGGCATACTCTCGCCGCCCATAAAAATAGAGATGCCGACCATACCCTCGTTACCCACCAGCGCGGTTTCGCTTGAGGAACCGTCCTCGAGCGAATAGATCAGCGACACAATCCCAGAGATGGGGAAATGCAAAAAATTCACATGGTCACCGGATTCGGACATGGTCCATCCCAATGGCATATCCACCAGTTCAAGATCGGGCAACAGGCGTTCGTAATCCTTGGCAGGAAGGGCGGCAAGTATCCGGTTTTGCTTTGGATCTGAAGGTAAAACCTTGGCTATTTTGTTTTTTGACATCGTTAATTTTTTCAATTTTGGAACACATTGCGTTGGCTTGAATCAGCGGATTGTGCATCAATTCTTACAATTTAGCTTGCTGCTCTTTTATCGGCACTCTCCGGCGGGGAAATTGAATGACTTCCGGCCTGTGCAGCTTCAAATCTAGCGGACGGTCAGGCATGATAATGACGCATCAGTGACTTCTTTGGCAGCTCAACCGCTAGGCCGTGCATACCAAATTTCGAATTGATTAAAACGTACCTTGGTACATAATTTCGGATCAAGAACGACTATTTTTGGCGCCGGTATGACGGCGGCGGCGACGGCGTTTTTTACCTGTTCGAGTGCGTACGCATCGACCTTGCCTTCGCAATAGCGCAGGTCGTTTTTCTGCGGGACTTTGCTGGCGGGAACAATTTCGATACCGGGCACGATCAAGTCTGCCTTGCGTAAGGCTTCAGCGGCGGCGGTTGCCATGGGTTTATCTTCTTTGCTGGCGATTTGCATGTAAACTCGCACCGGCAAGACGCTGTTATCGATCGCGCTTGACACCGCGTTTTGTGCCGCTGGCTGGGCGGCCGGCAGCTCAGATTCGGGCCGCTGGATCGCCATCATGCGAGCCCGATCGGTATAGGCAAGGATAGCGGCGGCCTGATTTTTTTCATCCTCACTCGCGTCTTTTTTATTCCCCGTAAGTAAGGCACTTTGAAACAAGGCCCTGACTTGGGCGGCAATCCTGGCGTCGAGTGCTTTGTCCGAGGCGAGACCATCAAGCAGCACGATCGCGACATCGACTTGTGAACGCTTGTCCGATGTCAGCATCGGGCCGAGTTTAAGCACGGTTTCCATATCGCGCCGGGCGCGCTCGGCGATCTCCGTCTGCGCTATCGCATCGCGGTCGATGTAACGTTTTACTGCCGTAAAACCAGTCGCAGTCAGGCCCGCCAATACCGTGGTAAGCAGCCAAAACCCGGCCTTGGTTTCCAAAAACGCCGAGACACGGTCAAGAAATGTCGGCGGCTCTTTTTTTCCGGCGATTTCTTTCCGCACTTCGTTGCGGAAGTACTCTTCGTCCCGAATCGCCTGTTGCTGTTCTTCGTCCAGTGGCATTTCAGTTCCCTATTTTTGCGACCATCGGCGGGCCAATAGCACACGTCAATTTTTTAGCAAATCGCTAAGCCCACCCCTCCCCGTCTAACTCGCGGCTTCCAGCTTGTTTCGCAATTGCTGGACGTTTTCTATCGACTCGGTAATGGCCGCGGCCAAATCTTTGGTGTCGCCGTCCTTTAGGGTTTGAGACAGATTTTTGAGTGACAGAATAGTCTCGCTCAAACAGCTCACTGCGCTGGTGAAGGATTCAGCCCTGAGGACGCTGGCCTCTTTTTTTAGACTGGCAGCTACCACATCGAGCTCTTTCACTGCGGCACGGTAATCGCTGGTGGCCAGCGCCAGATCCTTGATTCCTTGGTCAATATTCTCGTTGCGCAATGCTCTGGCGGCCTTTCTGGCGGCCGAATCTAATTTTGTGGTTAAGCTCAGCTCGTCGCCGCTATATTTATCGGCAAATTCATCCAGCTTGGCCGCAATGCGATCGCGTTTTTTGGGATCAGTCTCGATCTTGGCCCGATCCAGAAAAGCATTCAGATGCTTGACCCATTCTTCACTGGACGCCAGATCGTCCCAAGAAAAAGCCTCCATCGCGTTCCAGTTGATCGTCATAAGGCTCTCACTTTCCTGATCAATTCTTTCAAGTCACTCACCGTCTCGCGCAATTCTGTCACCGTCACTTTGCGCTTCTCTATAATCGCGCTCGCCACATCCCTGTGCGCCCTGGCCCAGGCGTCAATCGCAGGCACTAAGGCGTTCACCAGTTGCACTCGCGTCTTATAGGCTACGCTGGCTTGCTCAAGCTTTTGGTCACGCTCTTTCAGTCGGCCCGCGACGGTGTCACTCATGCGTTCAAATTCTAAAAGCGCCGCAATGTTTTTCTGATCCTGCACGGCTGCCGTGCGCAGTTGCAATTTTTTTGCGCTTAACTGTTTTGCAAACGCGTTGTCGTCACCGTACTCAGACTTGATCATGCTAACGGTGTTGTCATAGGCGCTTTTCAGTATCGGCTTGAGCCCGGTAATCACGTCTTCTGACAAATGGTTTGCGATGACATCAATCGCCGGTTGCGCCTGCGCCACCGCCTGTGCCAATGTCCGAGATGACTTCACGCTAGCAATACGCTCAGCAACAGCTTGACCGATATCACCCAAGACCCCTGCGACTGGCCCGGCGACCGGAATACCCGCAGTCTGGGCCAGTACACCGAGAGTATCAGCGACTCTCTTTACCGTCTCGGCACCTTCATTTCCGGCCGCCACCAGATTCGCAATTTCACTGGCATACTGGCTCGCCGCCTGCACCGCGTTGACTCTTTCCTGCCAGGCCTTTTGTAAAGGTCCGGCGAATGCCGTTGCATCACCACCAGCATCGACCAGGGAATCAGAAACCGCCTGCCCCGACGCTTTTACCGAGTGCGCCAGGGTATTGCTGGCCTCCGCAAATGGCTTTGCATCGGGCAAAGTACCGCACGCCGCAGTGACTCCAGTGAAAAGCACGACCAAAACAAGCTTGAAATACGTCTTCATTCAATAAGCTCCCATTCAGATCGATATGTACCAAGTTTGAATTTAAATGAAACGTATAAAACCATTTCAGGCTGCCACTGCCGCCGCTTGCTTATTGAGAATGCCTAAGTCAAGGCAATGCTGACCGGTTGTACGTATTTTTTGCACTTTTTTTAAAGCTTAGAACAATTTACAAAAAAAGCAATTAATGAGTTTATAGACAACGATAATTATCGTCTACGATTGGTCATGGTATATTTTTTATCGACCAAATCTTAGCTGTGCGGCGGCCTGTAGATCGCAGGGGGCATTGCTTGCCGGAGGAGTGGTTGGGGATTTTTTGGGCGGATAACCTACGTACGGTGAGGCGGATCACCTATTGCCGATACGAAGCGGCCTGCAGCAGGCAACTTCCAGCCCCATCTGACATGCCGGCAGTAATACGCCGCGACGAGGCAGAAGCTTTTAATTGGTACTTGGTTTGGCGATTTCTTGTCTGATGATATCAACCGTTCCGACACCATCATGCCGCAAACGAAGATGGTCAAATTTTCCTGGCACGACCAACATTGTGCCTTCCGTCGTAAAACTAAACGGCACCACACGCCCCTTGGCATCGACTGACAAAATGTCAGGGACCGGAGCCGACTCTTTCAATTGGATCAACACATCTTCACTGTGCTGCCTCACCTCCAGCGGATACAACACACCCTGTTTCTCGCCATGAATGAGATAAGACACCGTTTTATGGCCGTTAACAGCGCGCTCGCAAGCACTCAGCAAGAAAAAGACCGCCATAAAGATGATCCGCCGATTGAGTTTATTCAATGCCATTTCTCCTGTGGTTTGTGTCGTTGCAACGCCAAGAGCATCCATTGGCAATGGTAAAACAAGGCGGTAAAACGTATCGATTGCAGAAAGGGAATAAACGCAAAACGCCAAACATTATGCCTGATTGCCCACCCCGCTCACGCATATCCCATGCGCCTTTCCAGCCATGCCAGCCTGCAAGCCGCATGGGATATGCGCGCTGGGCCAGGTGCCTGTTTGGGATTTTTTAGCCTGGCTAAATAAAGGACAGGCTAATGCTTTAGCGGAAAATGCCGGAAGGCGCTGCGCTTTTCCGACCTACGGCCCTGGTTTCTAATGCCATAACGAAAGTGCGCTGAATGGCGAAGTTTGACATGAACGGTACGCCGCTCGCAAAAGTTAGGTCGTAGCGACAGCAACATGCGCAAACATGGGGAATGAAATGGCGTCGCCGTCACGATATTGTTGTATCGTTGACTCAAGCTCCTTGCGCACAGAGTCGAGTAGTGACGCACGTTCTGGCGCTTCCAGCTGTCCGAAGGCTGGAACCGCTGCCGCCGAACTCATTGCCGCGAGCGTTACAAAGCGCGCCGGATCGGGAAACTGCACCGTGGTCGTTTCGAGACGAATCTCCACCGTCTTGAATCCCGCCGAGGTGAATAAGGCCCGCAGTTCCCCGGCATCACTCAAGGAAAACGGGGTCATGACGGCAGACACCGGTAGCGCGAGGTGGCGCGCCACCGACACCATCAACGCCTCAAAGACGGGATGCCGCTCAAGCGCTTGCAAGACGATCGCCAAAGCCCGCCCGCCGGGTGCCAGGACGCGCCGCATCTCGCGCACTGCGCCAGCGCGGTCAGGAAAAAATGGCAATCCGTGCTGGCAAAGCACGAGATCAAATGCGCCATCCTCGAACGGGAGATCCATGGCATTTCCTTCGCGCCACGCAATCGCCGCACCCGACGGCGCAGGAAGCGCGCGCGCCACAGCAAGCATGGCAGGGTTCATATCGAGCGCCACCACTTGCCCTTCCGCCCCGACGAATGGTGCCGCTACGCGCGCGACGATACCGGTCCCGCATGCCACATCAAGCACACATTCCTTTGACTGCGGGGCGGCATGGCGCAAAAGAATCTTGGCCCACGGGAGGAACATGGCAGGGACAAAATAGTGCTCATACATCTCGGCGGGATGGTTGGGTTGCGGCTGGTTCATGGCTCTCACCTCCATTCAAACATGACGAACATAGCGCTTCAATGCTGTAGCGCAAGATTAACCTTACACAACAGTTCTGGCCTGGCGAAAGCCCGCAACTTGCCATCGCAGGTCGTCACTCATGCAGTGTATTGCGCCAGATGGATTAGTCAACATGCGCGATCTGATTTTACGCTCCGCCAAGCAATGGACGCTTGAATAAGCCCAGAACTGCTTTTAACGCAACGGTGTCTTTGTAGCGCTTCGATTTCGCGACGATGGTTCGGCAAGCATGGGCATTTGCATTCGCGAGTAGCGAGGCCTAACACAACGGTGAACGGATGGCCGCCCACAAATTTATAAAATACTGAACCGCATCACGGCCAGTCCGATCGACCACTTTGTTAGCGATCATTGCGGAGCTTTCGACCTGAGTACCAGCCAAACATTGCTGCAATTAGAGCCCACAAGGACATGGCAACAGCATCATTCAAACGTGCCTGGGCAAGCAGTTGGATTTTCGTTAGGTTTGTGACAGATTGTTCCCGCTCGCTTATGTCTGCTTGGGACGGCGAAAATTGTCTAGAAATTTTGTTTTGGTCTTGATATGCGGTGAGTTTTCCAGTGTGAAAGTATTCATTGCGAGAAACCATAAGGCCAATGTCCTCAATTTGTTTTCCGCTGAGTGATGGGCTCCTCTCTTCACGTGGGGGAGCTTTCAGCTTGTAGTTTTGCAGCGTGGCTAGAGTCTCAGTAAGAATGTGAAATTTGACGTAATTTATCGAAGCCAAACCAATGCAACAAGCAACTCCCAGAACCAAGGTAACTACAGCAGAGCGGCTTCTTCCGTTCAGTGCAAGAAGTTGCACACCTTCATGCACGGCCAAAACCGAGCCAACGACCGCAATGAAATTAAGAATGTAGTCAATCCAGTCCATGAGTTTGAGAGCGCTAACGTTTGAGATGACCGGCGGCAAAGCCGTCGGTGTCGATCGATATGTTAAAGGTCATTATCGTCTTTCCGATGGAGATAAATACTGCGCGCCTGAAATTATAGGTTCCATTCTTTGCACTTGTGTAAAGCCAGACGACTCAAAGGAAATACTACTTTTTGGTGGCCAGTTTATATCTACCTTCCATTTAAATGAGGAATATCCATTTGGATAGGTTACTTTTTCCCTCTGAATTTCGTGAATAACCATTGGTTGGACGCCTGCAGTCGCAGACGCATAATCAATGGAAATTAGTAGATCGGAAACACAGATAAAAATCAGATCAGAAGGAGCTATTTTAAAACTAAAGCTATTATCTTTTTCTCGCAACCATTCGGTTATGAAATCAATATCAAGGATAATCTGTCCGCCATTATTGTCATCGCCTTCTAAAATCCTGAAAGCATGAAGTGCATTGTCATGCCAATTCATTTGATCGAAATTTTCAGTCGTAAGCACAGATGACCTTTAACGCTGAGCTAACAGGCCGCAACACATGCCGCGCAGCGCCAGCCCTTTGTTGCGGTCCAAGTTGAGCGACGAGTTAAGTCGGAAAAGGATTAGACCAGAACCAGTTTTCATTCTTTTTAACGCCTCCGATATACCTGAACGGAACAAAGTATTGTCTCTGATTTGAATCCAGAACGACAATTTCTAATGTCGGGCAAAGCCTATCCCCATTGGCAACGCTCGCCCGCATGTTCGTGCTACTGAATGTTCCCGACTTGTCAGTAACCGTTATACCGTTTAATCCGACGCGATCAATTCGCCCGGCTAATTCATTCTGTGACAAGCATTCAGTCCAGGCGCCTTTACTAAATCCGACAACAAGCGGCTCACCAATTAGCAATCGCAAACGAATTTGATACTGAACGATCCCCGCTACAACGCTCACCAGCAACAAAGTGACGACCACATACAGCGTAAATTTTCCGAGGCGCCCCATGAGACTTAACGTAAAGCTACCCGGATCAACGGCTCTATCGTTGATTCCGAGTTGAGCGGCAAGTTAGAACTTATTTGCATGTTGGTATGTCGTACCTTCCCTTACCTGTAAATGATTTAGCTCTGTTTGCAATTGATTGATTTTCTTCTTCGACTTTTTTCGCTAACTTAGCGCCGTTATTAAGGTGCCACTGAAGTGAACTAAGTCCTAAAGACTGCTCCATTTTTACATATTCCAAAGCCTCTTTATTGCATCCCTTGACAAGAAGTTGCGCCAGCCTGTCCCACGAATTAATCCTGTAAAGCTCATTGGAAGCCTCCATGTCATAAGCTAGGGTCACAAATGTCGCTCTCGTGTTTTTTGATACGAAATATGCAGTACCCACGGACGTAGCAATTACGGTGAAGACGATGGTCAGCGCAAATTTGAAGTGTGCTTTCAAGGCGATCTCTAACGCCGAAATGGCTGGCGCGTAGCGTCCAAGTCGATTGTTGAGTTAGGTTCAGATTGCGTAAAATATGAAGAGAATTCTAGCTGCAGCATCGTACTAGTTTCCTTTCAGAAATCTGGTGGCTCGTAATCGTCGCAGCAGAAAATAGGTTTGAAAGTTGCGTTTTCCTCCGGCTTAAGAATGTTTCCGTTCCAGCCAAATATGCAGACTGCATCCGTAAAGCAACGTTCAATATCGCCCCGCGCGCTCTGACAAGAAGACGGGAATTTGTAAAAACCAACTTCGTTGGACCATCCGTCTTTTGTCCGAAGATGCCAAAAGCGGCCGAAATAATACAGCATGTAGTGATTTTGGGACGAATCATGACGGTGCATCGAATTGACTTGCATCAGATACGCTTTTCGCTCTTCATCGACAACTAAATACCGAATTGCTGATTGACTCAAAATTCTGGGACCAAGCGGATCGCCTGCCGCGTCCAGCGCAATTTGCGCTACTTGCTTGATAGTTGGGAGTACGAATTTAAATGCCATGAGATTCTAAACCTAACTAGATATGTCCGTCACGGTGACGGGCGAATCGGACGATTGTCGCATAACATTTTAAGAAAAAACTCCTAAAACTCCCTTGCAGCTTGGCTTTCCAGCGATATACTGTATATTTAATCAGTATTAAAAAACCATGAAAACCGTCACTGCGATTCCGTTACATTCTATCAAGCTTCTTGATCGTGTCAAGGAAGCCATTCGGTATAAGCATTACAGCCTTAGGACAGAAGATGTGTATGTGTATTGGTGTCGTTTCTTCATTCGTTTCCATGGGCTGCGCCATCCAAAAGAGATGGGGTCGATAGAAGTTGAAGCTTTCTTGAGCCATTTTGGCCAATGATAGGCAAGTGTCGGCATCAACACATCGACAAGCTTTATCGGCATTGCTTTTTATGTATAAGGTTGTATTGCAAATCGATCTGCCATGGCTAGCAGATATTGGCAAACCAAAAATATCCCGTCGTTTACCAGTTGTCCTATCTATCGACGAAGTGTGCAACATCTTTATGCATCTCTCAGGCGAACATTTGCTGCTGGCGAAACTTTTGTATGGCACAGGCATGCGAATTTCCGAGGCGATTACATTGCGCGTAAAGGATATCGATTTCTTGCATCGCACGATCATTGTTCGCGAAGGCAAAGGTGGTAAAGACCGTGCGCTAATGTTACCGTCCAGTTTGACAGAACTGCTTCACGCTCAATTGACGCTCGCCAATTCTATTTGGGCTAAAGATCGCGCTGCAAATTTACCTGGTGTGGAGACGCCTTTTGCGTTGGAGAGAAAATATCCTAAAGCGGGCCAAACCTGGGCATGGCATTGGATTTTTCCTCAAGCGGAGGTGTCGACTGATCCTCGTTCTAAAATCGTTCGTCGCCATCATCTTTACGACAGAACTTTTCAACGTGCTTTTAAAACAGCGAAAGAAAAAGCAGGAATACACAAACCCGCTACACCGCATACCTTACGCCATTCTTTTGCGACACATTTATTACAATCGGGGTATGACATACGTACAGTACAGGATTTACTAGGGCACGCCGATGTCAGTACCACGATGATTTACACCCATGTATTAAAGGTGGGCGGTGGCGGGGTACGAAGCCCACTCGATAGCTTGCCAAAATAAAAGCCCGGAACCAGTCCGGG
>NZ_JAUSFI010000099.1 GCF_030651495.1 Undibacterium sp. | reverse complement strand
ACCGGATTAGCGCCCAGCCTATCGAGAAAGACGAATGCCACCAGCCGGATGAAAGGCAATAGGGCCAACACAAACAAAACGATCTTGAGTTGTGCAATTTGTTTGTTTGAAACATTCATTTGAGGGCAGAGGAAAATGGTGGAAGGGGAAACCGGAATGTGATTCCTCCAGAAAAAACTTCAAATAGTGCCCGGCTGGAGGCGCATATCCCATGCGGCCTGCAGGCCTATCTGACTGGAAAACCGCATGGGATATGCGCCTTGGGCATGCCGCTTAAAAAAACTTCTTCAAGTCCATTCCCGCATACAAGGGCGCGACTTCGCTATAGCCGTTAAACATCAGGGTTTTACGTTTGCGCGCGAACAATCCATCCTCGCCTATGCGTCGTTCTGAGGCTTGCGACCAGCGCGGGTGGTCGACCGCCGGATTTACGTTCGAGTAAAAGCCGTATTCGCCCGGCGCCGCAATATTCCAGGCGGTGCGCGGCTGCTCTTTGGTAAAGCGAATTTTAACGATGGATTTGGCGGACTTAAAACCATACTTCCACGGTACGACTATCCGCACCGGCGCGCCATTTTGATTCGGCAGCACCTCACCATACATGCCCAACGTCAGCAGGGTTAAGGGATGCATCGCCTCATCGAGGCGCAAACCTTCCACATACGGCCACTCCAGCACCGGGCTACGCAAGCCCGGCATCTGCTTTTTGTCATCCAGGGTGATGAATTCAACAAAGCGCGCATTGCTGTTTGGCTCGACTTTTTTGATCAATTGCGCCAATGAGTAACCTATCCACGGGATCACCATCGACCATCCTTCGACACAACGCAGCCGATAAACGCGCTCCTCCAGCGGCGCCAACTTCAGCAGGCTATCGAGGTCCAGCGTCATCGGTTTCTTGATCTCGCCCTCTATCGTGATGCTCCAGGGGCGTGGCTTCAGGCTACCGGCATGGATCGCCGGGTCGGCTTTATCGGTGCCAAACTCATAAAAATTATTGTACGTCGTGGCGTCTTTATAGGAAGTCTTTTTCTCCATCATGGCATACGCGGGATTCGCGGCAGCAGCCAGTTTTTGTGCGCTGGCCGATTGGGCGAAGGCTTCACGGTTCGCCATCTCCAGCAGAGAGGCGCTGGCGATCGAACCGACCGCCAGTTGCCGAATAAAGTCACGGCGAGATTCAAACACCGCGCGCGGGGTAATTTCAGAAGAAAACGGCAGGTCAATTCCGTTGGGGCTACGTTTGATGAGCATGATGACTCCGTGAGTAAGACGCCGAAGAGGAAGGCAAATCAGGCTATTGAGACGCCTGAAATTGCGTTTAGTTTCTCATGAGTCGAAATAGTCTGCAGAAGCTTACAAACAGAGGAAATAAAAATAGTCTCAAACGCAAGGCGCAATGTCCATGCGGCTCACAGGCCATTATGGTGCCAGGAGGCGCATGGACATTGCGTAGAGCGTTTTAAAATAAGAAAAGATGCGACAGACAGCTTGCCAACAGAGTGTTGGCAAGCCAAGAGGGAATTAAAGCGCGCCGTAAGAGTGCAGACCGGACAGGAACATGTTCACACCGAGGAAGGCAAAGGTCGTCACCAACAAGCCAACCAGAGCCCACCATGCGGCTACCTGCCCGCGTAAGCCCTTCATCAGGCGCATATGCAGCCATGCAGCGTAATTGAGCCAGACGATCAGCGCCCAGGTTTCTTTCGGGTCCCATGACCAGTAACCGCCCCAAGCCTCGGCGGCCCACAGGGCGCCCAGAATGGTGGCGATGGTAAAGAAGGCAAACCCTACGGTAATCGCCTTGTACATCACGTCGTCCAATACCTCCAGCGATGGCAGGCGATCGGCCAGATAGCCATGCGATTTCAGCAGGTATGCCAGCGCAACCATCGCTGCTAATGAGAAAGTGCCATAGCCGATAAAGTTGGCAGGCACATGAATTTTCATCCACCAGCTTTGCAACGCAGGAACCAGCGGCTGAATTTCGGCGGCATCACGCGTTACTGTGTACCAGAGTAAAAACCCGACTGCGGCGGAAATCACCAGCAACACAAAGGCACCCAGTTGACGGGTCGCATACTGCTGTTCGTAGTAGAGATAAAATAAGGCGGTAATCATCGAAAACAGGATGAAAACTTCGTACAGATTCGATACCGGAATATGCCCGACATCGCTACCGATCAGATACGACTCGTACCAACGCACCAGCAAACCGGTAAAACCCATCACCACTGCGGCCCAGCACAGGAGTGAGCCGACCGAAGAACCAAATTCGGAGCGCGCGATTAAGCCTCCCCAGTAAAACAACGTCGACAAGAAAAACAGGGTCGCCATCCATAAGATAGCTGACTGGCTCGACAGCAGATATTTTAGTAAGAATTTTTTATTCGCCATGTCCAGCGAACCGTCGTACAGATGGATGGAAAATAACGCCACCAGTGCCAGCAGCACTAGCAAGCCACGTACCGGCTTCCAGTGCCAGCCCAGCCAGGCGAAGGTGGGAGCCGCCAGCAGCAGGATGCCTTTTTCATACACGTCCATATAGCTGCCAAAACGCTGTAATGCGTACAGCGAGCCCATGCTGAGAAGTACGGCATACAGCCAGTCGAGCACCGACAAGCGTTTGAAAAAACCCTGATAAGGGGTGTAATTTTGTGTCATTTCCATGATCTGTCCAGTGTTTGATACGATCTGCGAGGTGTTAGTTTAGCCGATTAACGCAACAGGGGCTTGCACTGGGGTAGACCCCAGTTGGATGGCCTCATTTGGATGACCTCAGTTGGCTGATCTGCTGCAATTGGGTTTTCAACTGTTCAAATTCTTTTTCAAAATCTAAAGTCTTGCGTTGCGAGCTCAGCGCCATCAGCGCGCGTGAGCCGACATGATCGTCCTTGATCCATATCCACAAACGGCGCTCGCGGATATAAAACATGGAAAATACCCCAATCACTAAAAACAGACAGCCAAGATACACCACGTTTTGACCGGGAGAGCGGGTCACCTGCAAGACGGAAGCTTTGACCTCGTCAAAAGCCTGAAGTTGCAAATAAACCGGTGCGCCATAAAAGAAAGAGTCAGACAAGGCGCTGGTCGAGATTTGCAAGAAGCGCGCATGCTTCTCATCGAGCAGCATTGCCGGCAAGCCATCCTTCTGGCGCGCCAGCTGCCACAGGTCCCACATGCTACCGTTGAGAATTTTCATGAACACATCCGCGGCCTTGCCTTGTTCGGCGGCCGGTATCTGTTCGAGAAACTTAGCGATGGCGGCGTAGCCGGCCGGCTGCCCTGATGCCAGCCCCTCACCGGCAAAGATAGCCATGCCTTTCTTGGCCGAGGCCGACAGTTGCGCCTGCAGTTGCATGCCATTTGCGCTTGCCTCAGGCAAAGCGCGGCGCGCATACATCTGTGCCGCACTCTGACGTAATGCCGGATCGGCTAACGCTGCTCGGATGCGCATCCATTCTTTGACGCTATCGTCGTCATCGGCAGGAATCCGCAAATAGCGAAAAGCTTCATTTGGATTATCGCGGGTGCCCGCCAAAAAGACCCAGGCCCCCTCCACTTCTACTGGCTGCATGTAATTATGAAACTCGCGTGCCTGGCCAGTCTTGTCGCGCAATTTGTATTGCACGCTAGGCCCGACATTTTTTAAATCTTTAGTATTGGCGTTTTTAGCCGCGGAACCTAAATGACGATCCAGATCGGCAGAAAACTGCTCATTAAAATTTTTCTTATTGTCGACCGCACGTACATCCTGGCCATTGCGCGACATATTCTCGACATTAAACGGGCGGAACCCGGACCATTCTATGCTGTAATCATTTCCATCCTCGCCCTTGAGGGGAGTGGCACCGCCGACATCCCCTTTCAGTTCAAAATTGACGGTTTTACCCCCCTGCATAGGATAAGCCGTCAAAGTCAAATGACTGCCGCCATCCTCAAAACTTGATTGAAACAGAGCCACTCCCTTGTAAATCAAGGGTTGATTCACTTTGATGGTGGCAGGGAAAGTTTTACCGGTTTCGTGATCTTTGATCAGCACTTCACTGGCAAACAACTTTGGCATTCCTGTCGAATAATAGTCGATGATAAATTTATTCAACTGTATCGTGAACGGCAGATCTTGTATCAAGACGCCTTTTTGCTGCGCAATAATGGCAGTGCTGCTGCTAGCGCCTTCCGGTATCAACGTATTGCCACGGAAAGTCGGCGTACCTAAGGCGAGTCTATGCTCTGGGGCAATCTTGGCGATGACGCCGGCCCCGTCAAAAGGAACCTTGCCCATAAACCATTGCTGAAAACGGATAGACAGATCCGAATCCAACAAGCCGCCTACACAGATAATCACGATCGCACTATGGGCGAAGATGTAGCCCCATTTGTTTGCGGCGCCTTGCTTGGCGGCGATCAAAGTGGCATTTTCTTTTTCAATTATCTTGAATTTATAACCCAGTCGGGCAATGTGTGCCGTGACCTGCTGCGTCACTTCACTGCGCTGCGCCTGACTATCCCAGTCTGATTTGTGATGAAAATTGCGCATCGATTGCTCGCGTACATTTTCGCGCCAGCTACGCATATCCTTGAGCATTTTGGGCGTATTGCGAATCAAGCATAAACTGGTCGACAGCACCAGGAATGTCATGATAAGCAAAAACCACCAGGCCGAATACAGTGAATACAGACTCAGCTTATTGAATACATCAAACCAGAATGGACCAAACTGATTGACGTAGTTGGGCATAGGCTCATTTTGCTTGAGCACGGTACCGATTACCGAGGTAATCGCGATCAGGGTTAACAAACTGATGGCGAAACGCATCGATGACAGCAGCTCAACCAAGTTTGCCAGCCAACGACGCTGGGTATTCAGCGTGAGTCCGGCAGTTTTGGTAACAGTGTCGGTATCAGTGGGTGTATCTGCTGGCGTTTCTGTTTGCGTATTGATATTCATGACTATCCAAAAAACAAAAAAGGGGATGGCTTTTGCCACCCCCTCCTTTAATTACAATCTTTTATTTTTATTTCAGATTTTGACGCTTACTTCAGACCCGCCACATAATCAGCAACCGCCTTCATCTCATCATCCGACATACGCTTGGAGATGGTCGTCATCTGCGTGCTATTTTTGCGTAGGCCAGTGCGGAAGTTAGTTAACTGGGCAATCGTGTAATCTTGATGCTGACCAGCAATCCGTGGATACTGGGCCGGAATACCGGCACCGTTAGGGCTATGGCAACCGGCACAGGCAGGAACATTTTTCTCAGCGATACCGCCGCGATAAATTTGCTTGCCCAATTCAACGATATCTTTATTCTTTGCAGAACCTGGTTTAGATTTCTGTAGTGCCAGATAAGCTGCGACGTTTTTAGCGTCATCCGCACTCAATAAGCCGGAAAAAGTAGTCATGATGGCATTGTTGCGATCAGGCCCCTTGAAATTATCGAGTTGCTTGCTAATATAAGCTTCATGTTGCCCTGCCAATTTTGGATTGACGCTGATAGTTGAATTACCGGCGGCACCATGACAAGAAGCACAGGCAACAATACCGCGTGCGGCGTCACCGTTCGAGTAAAGAGCCTCACCCTTGGCAGGATCTGCCTTAGCCGGCGCGGCAGCATGCTCGGTAGCATAAGCGGCAGAAGACAGCGCCAAGATGGTGATACTGATGGATTTTAAAAATGGTAAAAAAGCACGTTTCATTCAAACACCCTGAGACTTAATATGGAAATCTGCCCTGTTGGCGACGCTAATAGCTAATTAGCCGGACAGCCTATTACGGCTGCCCAATATCTAACCCCTTATTGTACAATAGCTTTTAAGGAAATGTTGGCTAATTCTGGGCGCGTGAAACCAGAATGAGGCCGCATTTTTAAGCGATTCCGCTCACTTCTGTTGCATTTTTTCACGCATTTATCATTATTGGCCACATCTTATGTCTATCCTCTGGCAAGCCCGCTTCTTTACTACGGTCAACCATTTACGCGATCTGCCTACCCTTCGGGTACCTGAAATCGCCTTCGCTGGCCGTTCAAATGCCGGAAAATCTACCGCCATCAATATTCTGTGCAATCAGAAAAAACTTTGTTTCGCCTCCAAAACGCCGGGACGTACTCAGCATATCAATTATTTTTCTATCGGCGGAGCGCACGTTGCGCAACATCGCAAAGATGCAACAAAAGTAGATGAAATTCGCGCCTTGCTGGTGGATTTACCTGGCTATGGTTACGCTGAAGTACCTGGCGCCGCCAAGAATCACTGGAATCAACTACTCGGTGCTTATGTAAAAAACCGCGAGCAGCTATCGGCGCTGGTCCTGATCATGGATTCGCGTCGCCCTTTCACCGATCTTGATCGCCAAATGCTGGAATGGTACGCACCGACCGGTCGCCCCGTGCATTGCCTGCTGACGAAGGCAGACAAACTTAACCGTAATGAAGCCACCAACGCACTCCGGCTGACCAACACCGTTCTGGCGAGTTATACCGATGAAAACGGTGTGCCATTTCCGTTCACGGCACAATTATTTTCTTCGCTGAAACGGATAGGAATCGAAGAAGCGGATGCAAAAATCCAGCAACTCACTGGTTTAGACCAACCGTTTGTCAAAAACATCGTTGATGAAGAAGACGCATTGAGTCGCCCGGAAAGCGATCAGGCATAAAAAAACCCGGCAGGTCAAACCTGCCGGGAAAATAACGCCATGATCGAATAGGGTCGATGGGCGCCCGCTCAGGGAGAATAAGCGGTAGGCTAACGCCTATTAACTATGAGCTTAGCGCTGTAAAAAAGTTTCATTAATCTAAATAAAATTTTTTGGCCCGATTCACACATCGTCTACACATCATTCACACTCCACTCATACGCCATCATGCCCAACAACATCGCCACCAAACCAGCTCAATTTCCCGCAATTCGCATGCGCCGTATGCGCCGCGATGCATTTTCTCGCGCGTTGATGCGTGAAAATCACGTTACTGCATCGGATCTGATTTATCCGGTTTTTGTCATCGATGGCATTAATTTGAGCGAAAAAGTGGCATCCATGCCCGGGGTGGAGCGCGTTTCGATTGATGTATTGCTGAGCGTGGCGGAAGATTGCGTGACGCTGGGAATTCCGGTGATGGCATTATTTCCTTCAATCAACCCGAACTTAAAGACACCCGATGGCGTAGAAGCCACCAATCCACAGGGTTTGATACCGCGTGCGATTCGCGAATTAAAGCGGCGCTTTCCGGAACTTGGAATCTTGACCGACGTCGCCTTAGATCCTTACACCAGCCATGGCCAAGACGGCTTGATTAATGCCGATGGCTATGTTCTCAACGACGAAACCACCGTCATGCTGGTCAAACAGGCACTGACACAAGCCGAAGCGGGGGCCGATATCGTCGCCCCCAGTGATATGATGGATGGCAGGATAGGCGCGATCCGTCATGCGCTAGAGTCGCACGGCTACATTCATACCCGTATCATGGCGTACTCGGCCAAGTACGCATCGGCCTTCTATGGCCCTTTCCGCGATGCAGTCGGTTCTGCTACTAATTTGGGCAAGAGCGACAAAGCTAGCTACCAGATGGACCCCGCCAATAGCGACGAAGCCTTGCGCGAAGTGGCCCTGGATCTGGCCGAAGGTGCCGATATGGTGATGGTGAAGCCCGGCATGCCTTATCTGGATATCGTACGCCGCGTAAAAGATGAGTTCAAAGTACCCACTTTTGCCTATCAGGTCAGCGGTGAATACGCGATGATCAAGGCCGCAGCACAAAACGGCTGGCTCGATCACAATAAGACCATGATGGAGTCGATGATGGCATTTAAACGCGCCGGTGCCGATGGCATCCTGACGTATTTTGCCCGCGACGTGGCGCGCCTGCTCAAGCATACGAGCTAGGCCCGATGAGTGTCAGACAGGTAGCGCATACCTACCTGCCTGAATCTATTTCAGCGGCACCCGGACCTTCTGCAGTGCCCTGCATGCGGTTATCAAGCAAAAAATACCGTCACAATCTCACTATTTGTCACCGGCCAACTTAGCGATAAATGGCCGTCAATCTTAGCAGCCCTATTTCCATCCTCGCCCTTAGTCTTATTTAACAAAACAAAGCAAATGGACATTCTTCACATCGACGATAAGCAAGTTTCACTCAACACTTTGGATACCCCTTCGTCTGGCTTTTTGTGGCTAGATGCCACCCATGATGAAGTGACAGTGAATCCTGAGGCATGGCGCGATGAGGTAGAGCGGATTACCGGGACACGGCTGTATGACTTGCATTTAAAAGATGCCATCAATCTGACTCATCCGTCTTATTTTGATTCGACACAAGAGTACGAGATGGTGGTATTTCGAAATCTGGCCTTGCATGGCGGAACCACAAGCACTCTTCCTGAGGAAGGTGCCAAGAAAAAAATTCCGGCTGTGCTGAATAAACTGGTGACCCTGCCTGTGACTTTTTTGCTGATGGGAAGCGCACTGGTGACAGTCAGGTCGGCCAACAGTCAGACGATAGAAAATACACGAATTCGCCTGCTCGCCTACAAACAAAAACCCGAAGGCAATACGCACTCGAGCCGCCTCCCCGCTTCGCCCGAAGACCTGATGCTGCGCTTACTCAATACGATGGTGGATCAATATTTGGAATTGCGTCAACCGCTGACCCAGCAACTCGACCGCTGGCAACATGCGTTGCTTGACCCGCGCCGCCCCTTCAAAAATTGGCTGGCTTTACTCGATTCACGTATAGAGTTGCGCAAATTAGATCACCTGTGCGAAGAACAGCATGATGCCCTGCAAGAATTAAGAGACCATATCGTTGACACCCACGATGGCACGGATGCCAGCAATACCCATGGCAATAGCCGCGCTAAAGATTTACTGTTAGTGCGCACCAATGATGTGATAGAACATATCGGGCGCGTACTCAATCACGCTCGCCGGCTAGAAGCCTCGCTGGAATCAGCGGTACAAATTCACTTTGCCGCGATGGCACACCGCACCAGCGAAATCATGCGTACGCTGACAGTCATCACCGCCTTGTTTATGCCATTGACCTTAATTACCGGCATCTTCGGAATGAACTTCGTCAAGATGCCGATGCTAGACAATGCCTCGGGCTTCTGGATCATTATGGGCGCGATGCTAGGCTTGGTAGTGCTATTGCTGGGATACTTTCACAGCAAGCGCTATCTGGATGACCGCGCCGTTCGACAGCACGATTGACTGCCATATACTCCAGAGTAGTATGCTAAAAATTAGGCATTCTTGCGCAATAAACATAAGCGATGCTAAATATACTCCCCAATTTATTAATAAATAATAGAAAAACGTCATGCAAGAATACAGCTTCCTCTGGCACGATTACGAAACCTTCGGGGCGCAGGCCAGGCGTGACCGGCCGGCACAATTTGCCGCGATACGCACCGATGCCGAACTCAATGAAATCGGCGAACCGATCATGCTGTATTGCCAGCCAGCACCCGATTTTTTACCCGATCCGCAATCCTGCCTGATCACTGGCATCACACCTCAAGTTTGCCTGGAGCGCGGCATTCCGGAATATCAATTTGCGGCAAAAATTGAACAGGAATTAGCCCAGACCGGCACCATCGGCGTGGGGTATAACACGATACGTTTCGATGATGAAATCACCCGTTTCATGTTCTGGCGCAACCTGATTGATCCGTATGCCCGCGAATGGCAAAACAACTGCGGTCGCTGGGATATTCTCGACGTCGTGCGCACCACCTACGCCTTGCGGCCGGATGGCATCAACTGGCCGACCAACACTGAAGGCAAGCCCAGCTTCCGCCTGGAGCACCTGACTGCGGCCAATGGCCTGTCGCACGAGGCCGCCCACGATGCGCTGTCAGATGTGCGCGCCACCATTGCATTGGCCAAGCTGATACGTGAACGCCAGCCGAAACTGTTTGAGTTTTGCCTGTCTCTGCGCAAGAAAGAGCGTGTTGCAGAGGAGATCGGTCTGCCGCTCAAGAAAGCCTTCTTGCATGTCTCGGGCATGATCCCGGCAGAACGCGGCTGCATCACCGCAGTCTGGCCACTGGCGACGCATCCGCACAACAAGAATGAAGTCATCGTCTGGGATCTCCATGATGATCCGAGCGAATTCTTTTCATTGGATGCCGCCAGCATACAACAACGCATGTTCAGCAAGGCCGACGCCCTGCCAGAAGGGGTGACGCGACTGCCGATCAAGAGCATCCATCTGAACAAATCCCCGATCGTCATCAGCAATCTAAAGACACTGAGCGCGGAGCGCGCTGCCCACTGGGGCCTGGATATGCAACAGGTACAAATGCATGCCAAACTGGCGGCCGATGCGCCCGACATGACAGCGATCTGGGCGCAAATATTCTCGCGCAACGCGGACGCTAAGGTCGATGTCGACGAAGATTTATATGGCGGCTTTATCGGCAGCAATGACCGTCGCCTGTTAAATGATTTGCGCAGCATGAACGCCGGGCAGTTACAGAAGGCGCATCCGGCTTTCCAGGATGCCCGCCTGGAAGAACTGTTGTTTCGCTACCGTGCGCGCAATTTTCCGCAGAGTCTATCCGCTGACGAACAAGCGCAATGGGAGCAACACCGGGCGGCGCGTCTGCATGATGGCAGCGCCAAGGCACTTACGGTAGAGCAGTTCTTTGAGCGCATCGACGTGCTGTCCGAGACCGCAAGCGAAAGAGATGAAGAAATTCTTGGTGCGCTATATGACTATGCGGAGCAAATTATTCCGGCCAGATAGCGCCGGAAACAAAAATGCCCGACTTTGCTCGGGCATTTTTTATACTTATTTATTTTCGATCTGTAACAGTGACAAAAGAAATTTATCCGCATTTTGATAGCCAATGACACGACCGTCCTGAATTTCAATACCCTGTTTATCAAAGAAAATGATGCCGGGTGGACCGAATAAGCCAAAGCGTTTCAACAATGCCTTATCGTCCGCATTATTGGCCGTCACATCCACCTGCAACAGCAGCAGATTGTCGAGTTTGGCTTTTACTTGCGCATCAGAAAAAGTGAGCTTTTCCATTTCTTTGCAAGACACACACCAATCCGCATAAAAATCCAGCATCGCAGTTTTACCCTTAGATTGGGCCAACGCTGCATCCAGTTCTGCCACCGAGTTGACTCGGATAAAGTCCACACTACGCACCTGAGTGCCAAGTAAGTGTGCCAAAGGCGCATAGACATCGCGGCCACCGGTGCTGACGCCAAGCAACTGGACGGCACCCAAAAGCGCGAGCAACACCGCCAGCGCTTTTGAGAGCATGCCACCTTTATGTACCAACAATTGATAGCCTGCATAGCCGAGCAAGAGTGCCGCCCAGCCCAGCATTTGCGCCACGGCGGGAATGACCGGCGCCACCATCCACAATGCCATGGCCAGCATCAACACGCCAAAGAAGCGCTTGATGGCCTCCATCCAGGCACCCGCCCGTGGCAACAGGCTACCGGCAGAAATGCCAACCAGCAGTAAAGGGACACTCATCCCCATCGCCATGGCAAACAAAGCGGCACCGCCCACCACCACATCGCGGGTCTGGCTGATGTACACCAAAGCACCGGCTAAAGGTGCGGCGACACAAGGACCGACGATCAAGGCTGAAATTGCGCCCATTAAAAATACACCCGCCAACTTGCCATTGCGCTGACCTTCAGAGGCCAGCGTCAGTTTGGTTTGCAAGGCTCCCGGCATTTGTAACTGGTAGACCCCAAACATGGACAAAGACAAAATCACCATCAAGAAAGCAAATACCCCGAGTACCCAAGGATTTTGCAAGCTGGCAGATAAACCCTCGCCAACCAGACCCGCAGCAATGCCCAATGCGGTGTATACCAAGGCCATACCAAGTGAATAACTCAGTGACAGCAAAAAACCTCTGCTCCGTTTTATATGACTTCCCTCCCCAACGATAATAAAGGACAGGATAGGTACCATCGGCAATACACAGGGGGTGAAGGATAAACCCAGGCCCAATAGCAAAAATAATGGCAGGATCGCAATCAGCTTGCCGCTTTTCAAGGCAGCACTGATGCTATGGCGTCCACTATATGAAGCAAGATCCGCAGAATTGGAAGTGCTTAATTCGCTGGAAGAGACGGCGGATGATCCAGTAGACGCAGAGGCTGCGAGAATGGACAATTTAATGGATGATTCCATCGGCGGATAACACAGACCTTGGTCAGCGCAACCTTGACGAGCGACCTTAAGAGTAAAGGCTGCCGCCGCCTGCACAGGGATGCGAACCACCAGGCTGCTACGGTATGTCTCTACGTCCTTCTGGAAAGTCTCATCAAATTTCACCTTCCCTTTGGGTAATTCTGGGATCCCAAGTTTCGCATCATCTGATGTGAACTTCAGCCTTTCCCGATATAAATAGTAACCATCAGCAATAGAAAAAGTCACCTCAGCCATGTCAGGCGCTAGCATTTTTGCTGAAACTTTAAACGCCGCCTCAGGATCTAAAAAATCCTCCGCCATACCTAGTGGCGTGATCATCAACATGAAGCTGGCCACAATCAATTGCATCAGCATGCCAAGATAAACAGTGGCGATTGAAAATCGTTTCTTTATATGCGTAATCATTCACGTCCTGTTTTTTATCAACATCATCGGCTATAGGCTCAGCCCATGCTCGATGAAATCTCATTTATTTCTGTCAACGGTAGAGTATCTGCTTAAGTATAAACTCTTGTAATGACTGTAACTGCTTGGCATCTTATTTTTAAACTGGGTAACATCTAAAACAAACTCTGGATCAAGCATCCCAATGTAAACAGACCATGTTTTAAATAATATGTTCCATCTGAGCAGCATTTTTTGCGGTATTAACTCAACATCTAACGATGTTGAGGCAGCGCAGTCAAAATCTGTCATCACAAAAAAATCGGCGTTTTTGCAGAACGCCATTGTAACAACCGCAGTAATGGAAACTAGAATGCAAAAAGCCGCTCAGTATGACCTGAACGGCTTTAATACCAACAGAACGTATGTCCTATCAGAAATTACTCTGCTGTTGGAGCATCTTCAGCATCAGTGATTTCTGGACGATCCATCAATTCAACATAAGCCATAGGTGCATTGTCGCCAACACGGAAACCCATTTTCAGGATGCGCAGGTAGCCGCCGTTACGGTTTGCGTAACGTGGACCAAATTCAGCGAACAATTTCAAAACCATTTCACGATCACGCAAACGCGCGAAAGCCAAACGTTTGTTTGCCAGTGTGTTTGTTTTACCCATAGTCAGAATCGGCTCGATAACGCGGCGCAGTTCTTTTGCTTTAGGCAAAGTTGTTTTGATGGCTTCGTGACGCAACAGGGATACTGTCATGTTGCGCAGCATAGCCAAACGGTGGGAAGAAGTACGATTCAGCTTACGTAAGCCGTGACGATGACGCATGATATTTCCTTTCGTGTTTTAAAAAAATCCAGCTCTTCTATCGCTAAAAACTTAGCGCGGACCGGTGTGTGCTTTACTACAAAAACAGGGCAAACTAGTGTTTGCCCTTGGTACAAATTATTTTTCCAAGCCAGCTGGTGGCCAGTTTTCCAGCTTCATACCCAAAGACAAGCCACGGGACGCCAGTACTTCTTTGATTTCATTCAAAGATTTACGACCCAGGTTTGGTGTCTTCAACAGTTCATTTTCACTACGCTGTATCAGATCGCCAATGTAGTAAATATTTTCTGCTTTCAGGCAATTGGCTGAACGGACAGTCAATTCCAGATCATCCACAGGACGCAACAAGACAGGATCAACAGCAGGTGCACGCGATGGCGCTTCTGCGGCCGCTTCAGTGCCTTCCAGGGCGGCAAATACATTCAATTGGTCAACCAAGACGCGGGCCGACTGACGAATTGCTTCTTCAGGCGAAATCACACCGTTAGTTTCAATATTGATGATCAGCTTATCCAGATCAGTACGTTGTTCAACACGTGCGGATTCTACAGAGTAGGATACGCGACGAATTGGCGAGAACGATGCATCTAAAATAATACGACCAATAGTTTTATTGGCGTCTTCAGACAAGCGACGAACGTTACCTGGTACATAACCACGGCCTTTTTCAACCTTGATCTGCATGTCCAGCTTACCGCCGACGGTCAGATTTGCAATAACGTGATCTGGGTTAATCAGTTCAACATCATGCGGCAAATCGATATCCGAAGCCAAAACCGGGCCTTCGCCATCTTTTTTCAATGTCAGAGTCACTTCATCACGGTTATGCACCTTGAAGACGATACCCTTTAAATTCAACAGAATGTCAACAACGTCTTCCTGAACGCCATCAAGAGTAGAGTACTCATGAACAACGCCAGCAATTGTTACCTCAGTAGGAGCGTAGCCGACCATGGAAGACAACAGAACACGACGCAGGGAATTTCCCAGAGTGTGTCCAAAACCACGTTCAAACGGTTCCATCACGACTTTAGCGTGACCGGCACCCAGCATTTCCACATCAATAATACGTGGCTTAAACAGATTGTTCTGCATGAAATATCCTTTTCAATACCCTCGGCTCATTACACCGATAAGGCTGATGGCTGCAAAGAAAAAAGCCTGCCTGTAAAAAACAGGCAGGCAGTAAAACTTGAATATTAACGTGAATACAATTCAACGATCAGTGATTCATTGACATCGTGGCAGATGTCGCTGCGATCTGGCATGGACTTGAAAGTACCTTCCATTTTCTTGGAGTCAACTGCTACCCAAGATGGCATGCCGATTTGTTCAGCCAAAGACAAGGCTTCAACGATACGCACTTGCTTCTTCGACTTTTCACGAACAGCAACTACATCACCAGATTTAACTTGGTAAGAAGCGATATTAACAACGATGTTGTTAACAGTAAAAGCTTTGTGACTGACCAACTGACGTGCTTCTGCACGAGTTGAACCGAAGCCCATACGATATGCAACGTTGTCCAGACGGGACTCAAGCAATTTCAACAGTGTTTCGCCAGTATTACCTTTTTGACGATCAGCTTCTGCGAAATAACGGCGGAACTGGCGTTCCAATATTCCGTACATACGCTTAACTTTTTGCTTTTCACGCAATTGATTACCGTAGTCAGAAGTACGAGCACCAGACTTAGCGCCATGCTGACCCGGTTTTACATCTAATTTGCATTTTGAATCTAAAGAACGACGAGCGCTTTTCAGAAACAGATCCGTGCCTTCGCGACGGGATAACTTTGCTTTTGGTCCAATATAACGTGCCACGGTATTTTCCTTTTATAAATGACGCAAGCGGAAACATCATCCCGCTGCGCTAGTCTGATCTACTTGCGATCAGACGGTGGTCTTAATAAGCCTGTTAAGGACTACTAAAAACTGCTCAATAACACAAAACCCACCAAATGAATTGGCGGGCTGTATTCTAACGCTAAAACTGTCAGAACGCCAGAAGCTTTCGCTACTGTTTTAGATACGACGACGCTTTGGAGGGCGGCAACCGTTATGCGGAACTGGAGTTACGTCTTGAATCAAGGAAATTTTAATTCCCAAGTTATTCAATGCGCGAACTGAAGATTCACGACCTGGGCCTGGACCCTTGATGCGAACTTCCAGATTTTTGATACCGCATTCAACTGCAACTTTACCTGCAGCTTCCGCTGCAACCTGAGCTGCAAACGGTGTCGACTTACGCGAACCTTTAAAACCAGCGCCACCAGCAGTTGCCCAAGACAATGCATTGCCTTGACGATCAGTGATCGTGATGATGGTATTGTTAAAAGAAGCGTGAACGTGTGCGATACCTTCAGCGACATTCTTTTTAACTTTTTTACGAGCGCGGGCTGCGTTTGCGTTATTTTGTGCTTTTGCCATAATTGTTTCCTTAAATCCAGCAGTACTGGATTATTTCTTCAATGATTGCGCTGCTTTACGCGGACCCTTACGCGTACGAGCATTCGTACGTGTACGTTGACCACGGCAAGGCAAACCCTTACGATGACGGAGGCCGCGGTAGCAACCTAAGTCCATCAAACGCTTGATGTTCATCGAGATTTCACGACGTAAATCACCTTCAACGATGAATTTTGCAATTCCGTCGCGAAGCTTCTCTAATTCGTTATCATCCAGATCTTTAACTTTTTTACTAGTTAAAACACCGGTTGCTTGGCAGATTTTCTCTGCACGTGGACGACCAATACCATAGATAGCTGTTAAGCCGATTACGGTATGCTGATGATTTGGGATATTAACCCCTGCTATACGTGCCATTCGTTATCCTCGATAAATAACGTTAATTAACCTTGGCGCTGCTTATGGCGTGGTTCTGTGCATATAACACGAACAACACCCTTGCGCTTGATGATCTTGCAATTGCGGCAGATCCGCTTAACTGATGCGAGAACTTTCATTTTTGCCCTCTTTCCTTCTAGTTCATTTAAATTTACTTGGTACGGAACACTATTCGCGCCCGGCTCAAATCATAAGGCGTCAATTCTACTGTCACCTTATCACCAGGAAGAATACGAATATAATTCATTCGCATCTTTCCGGAAATATGGCCTAGCACAACATGCCCATTTTCCAACTTAACTCGAAATGTTGCATTCGGAAGATTCTCAAGAATCTCGCCCTGCATCTGTATAACGTCGTCTTTTGCCATTCGATCTGCTGTTCCTCTGGGCGATTACCTAGAAGGAATTCCGCCCTTGAAATTTGCTTTACGAAGAAGCGATTCGTATTGCTGTGACATTACATAATTTTGCACTTGCGCCATAAAGTCCATCGTCACTACAACGATAATCAGCAGAGAAGTACCACCAAAATAAAATGGCACCTTCCATTGAGCAATCAAAAACTCAGGCAACAAACACACCGCAGTAATATACACCGCACCTGCCAGGGTCAAACGCATTAGTATCTTATCGATGTAACGCGCTGTTTGATCCCCCGGACGAATACCTGGAACAAATGCCCCACTCTTCTTCAGGTTATCGGCTGTTTCCTTGCTATTAAACACGAGAGCAGTGTAGAAAAAGCAGAAGAAAATAATCGCACCAGCATACAAGAGAGCGTGAATAGGCTCACCAGGCCCCATTGACGCAGAAAGATCCTTCAGGAAGCTTACGAAACCGCTATTCGAGGCTTCAACTCCCTTAGTGAACATGCTGGTAATAGTTGCTGGAAACAAAATTATCGAAGAAGCAAAAATGGGAGGAATTACACCGGCCATATTCAATTTCAACGGTAAATGACTACTCTGTCCGCCATACACTTTGTTACCCACTTGACGCTTGGCATAATTCACCAATATTTTGCGCTGTCCTCGTTCAACAAAAACAACCACGAAAGTAACAGCAGCAACAATCAAACAAATTATCAACGCCGCAAACGGACCCATCGAACCAGTACGAACCAATTCAAACAAGCCTGCTAATGCATTTGGCAAACCAGCTGCAATACCAGCAAAGATAATGATTGATATTCCATTACCTAAACCACGCTCTGTAATTTGCTCGCCTAACCACATTAAAAACATGGTACCAGTAAGTAAAGTTACTACCGTGGTAAAACGAAACGCCATACCAGGATCAATCACTAAACCGGCCTGACCTTCCAGACCAAATGCAATGAAATAAGCCTGCAGTGTCGCCAACAACAAGGTGCCATAACGCGTATATTGAGTGATCTTTCTGCGACCGGATTCGCCTTCTTTTTTAAGCGCTTCCAGTTGCGGTGAAACGATCGACATCAACTGCATAATAATTGATGCAGAAATATACGGCATGATACCTAGAGCAAAAATCGTAAAACGTGATAATGCCCCGCCGGAAAACATATTAAACATACCCAAAATACCACCTTGGTTCTGCTTAAACAATTCTGCCAGTGCCGTCGGATCAATACCTGGAACAGGTATGTGCGCACCGATACGGTAAACAACTAATGCCGATAGAAGAAACCAGAGTCTTCCCCATGGGAATCCACTAGCGGCACTCTTAGCTTGTTGTGGAGAAGTTGCCAATGTTTGCTCCTGTTTTGCCCGAATTAAGAAGCTGCTTTAGCAGGTAATTTCTTCACCACTGGTGCAATCACTGATTCAGTCACTGTGCCGCCAGCAGCTTCGATTGCAGCTTTAGCGCCTTTAGAGGCGATCAAACCGTTCAAAGTTACCTTTTTCGTGATAGTGCCGGACAAAATAACGCGAACTACACGCGCCAGTTGAGACACTACACCCGCTTGTTTTAATGCAAGAATATCGATCTCAGTTACTGGAAGATTTTCCAGATCCGTCAAACGAACTTCAGCCTTGTAAGGCGTAGCCAAAGATTTGAAACCACGCTTAGGCAAACGACGTTGCAAAGGCATTTGACCGCCTTCGAAACCGACTTTATGAAAACCGCCTGTACGAGATTTCTGACCTTTGTGACCACGGCCAGATGTCTTACCTAAACCTGAACCGATACCGCGACCAACACGACGTTTGTAGTGTTTTGCGCCATCAGCAGGTTGAATTGTATTCAATTCCATAATTTGCTCCGATCGCAAGCCTCACGGCTTACGATACAACCTTCACAAGATACGAGACTTTATTGATCATGCCGCGCACGGATGGAGTGTCTTGCAATTCGGAAACCGAATTAATACGACGCAAACCCAAACCGCGAACGGTGGCACGATGAGACTCACGAGTCCCAATCAAACCCTTGACCAAAGTTACTTTTACTGTCTTTGTCATTTCGTTCACCTTAGCCCAGAATTTCTTCTAGCGACTTGCCACGTTTAGCAGCAATTTCTGATGGAGTACTCATCTTGGACAAACCATCCAGAGTTGCACGAACCATGTTATAAGGATTAGTAGAGCCATTGGATTTAGCAACGACATTCACTACACCTAAAACTTCAAAAATCGCACGCATTGGACCGCCCGCAATAACGCCAGTACCCTCTTTGGCTGGCATGATCATCACTTTCGATGCGCCATGCTGACCAGTAACGGCGTGCTGCAAAGTGCCATTCTTCAGAGTAACCTTAATCATTTTACGACGGGCTTCTTCCATCGCTTTTTGGACGGCTACAGGAACTTCTTTCGACTTTCCTTTACCCATACCGATACGGCCATCACCATCACCAACAACAGTAAGCGCTGCGAATCCCATGATACGACCACCCTTAACCACTTTGGTTACACGGTTGATCGCGATCATTTTTTCGCGCATACCATCATCAGGCTTATCAGATGCCATTTTCGCTTGCATTTTTGCCATGACGAATTTTCCTTAGAACTTCAGGCCAGCTTCACGCGCAGCTTCCGCTAACGCCTTGACGCGACCATGGTAACGAAAACCGGAGCGATCAAACGCGACTTCGGTA
>NZ_JAUSFI010000098.1 GCF_030651495.1 Undibacterium sp. | reverse complement strand
AGATATTCTCGTTTTAGCGTTTTGTTGTTTGTCATTATCCATCCTTTTTTAAATGAGTCATGCCGCCTGCGACGGCACTTCTGTCAGCGGTAATTCATAAGCCAGGCACCTGGCGTAATCGCGAATGTCGGCCGGCCAAGTGTCCGTCAGTTGGCGGAACTTTGCCGCGTCGTTGGCGAACAAAACGCGGGAGGCCTCTTCAAAGCCAGCCATATCACCAGCCATGGCGGACATAAAGTGGTAAGCAGATTCATTCGCCCGACGTTGCCGGGCTCGGTCCATGTTAGTGCGACGTGCCTCATCAACCAGTTTGCGCAAAGTCACCGATGCACCGCCTGGCTGTGCTGCAAGCCAATCCCAGTGGCGCGGCAGTAGCGTGACTTCTCGCGCGACCACCCCAAGCTTCGGCCGGCCACGACCACGTGGCGCACCAGATTCTCCGGACTCGATCAGTGCCGATTGGTTTGTTTCATGCTGACCATCTTCTGGAGGCAGGCGTGCCAACATCTCGGCATCGCTTCCTCGAAGGTCGAGATCAACGACTTGACCAGTCTGGTCGGAAAAGGTCAGCAGCGGGCTGGGTACGTCGGACGCCAGAGCGTGTTTTACAGCCAATGCATTGACCGTCAAGCTGCCAGATGCGATTCGCTTGTGGCCGTTAAAGCTGGTGTAATAAAGGGGAGCGGTATCAATCATGGTTAGCTTTGGCTTAAAGTGGAAGTGCAATAATACCCGGGTTAAATTGCTGCGTCAATAATACCCGGGTTAAATTTGAGCCATATTTTTTCTGTGACTAACGCATCAGTACTGCCATGGGTTGAAAGCCCAATCCGGCGAAAGTTGTCAAGCGCTCCAGAAACGGCGACTTCTCCCAGTCAATCCCCGCTCCGTTTCGGCGGCCAAAGCCGAGAAATACGATTTCTCAAACATTAGCCCGAAAGCCTTGCATGAAACCGACAATATCTTGATTCGTAGCGGGCACATGAACCTTGATGAAACATCCTCATTACTTTGTGTGATGGCTCCATTCCAAATCGGAACTGACGGCTCTTTCACCGCAACTTCTGATTCGCTGGTGAATGTTTTTGCCAAAATTCAGGCTGGGATAGAATGCGCATTGTCACGTAATGACAATCAGAGTGTGGAAAACCTCCAACGAACTGCTGATGCTTTGCTGCGCTATCAGGGACAAACGGCGAAGGTGTATATTCAAGCATAGCGAACATGGCCAGCGGATCGACCATTCCACGCAGCCTTGACGCTATCAACAGCGAATTAATATAGTTATGGCAGCATGGTTAGGCGCGCGGGCATGAGATGAGACTGTAGAAGATGTATCGATGGGACGCTGTATCAATCGATATAAGGGGCGGGTGGCGCAGCATGCATTAATACAATGCAAATGGTGCGCCTTCCGCCACGTCAATTGAGGGCGTATCTTTTGCATAGATCTGAATTTCATTCACCAATCATGCAGAGGTTAAATTGAAAACTATCCTACCAAAACACGAGCCAGCAGGATCAGTGGCGGCTAAGAACGAAGGACTCAATTCCACAGTTCGCTGGACGATAGCCAGCCTTTCGCTTTCCATGTTGTTATCTTCTCTCGGTACCAGCATCGCCAACGTTGGTTTGCCGACCTTGGCACACTCGTTCAACGCTTCCTTCCAACAAGTCCAGTGGGTTGTCCTGGCCTATCTTCTCGCCATCACCACTCTGATTGTTAGCGTCGGACGGTTCGGTGACATGATTGGTCGCCGCCGCTTACTGCTTGTGGGAATCACCTTGTTTACGTTGGCCTCAGTCCTGTGTGCGGTTGCTCCGACATTATGGTTGTTGATTGCGGCTCGTGCGGTACAGGGCTTTGGCGCGGCCATTATGATGGCGCTGACCATGGCGTTCGTAGGTGAGGCTGTTCCCAAAGAAAAAACCGGTAGTGCGATGGGGCTGCTTGGCACTATGTCGGCAGTGGGCACTGCGCTTGGGCCGTCACTTGGTGGTGTCATGATTGGCGGTTTTGGTTGGAGATCGATTTTCTTTATCAACTTGCCTTTGGGTTTATTGACGTTGGTTCTCGCTTATCGTTTTCTGCCCGTTGATCGTCCAGCGTCGAACACAAATCGTGCCCGGTTTGACCATTTAGGTACGATTCTTCTTGCGCTAACGCTAGCTGCTTATGCACTTGCGATGACGATAGGGCGTGGTAATTTTGGCGCAATCAATGCGGCACTCTTGCTCGCTGCACTTGTCGGCCTTGGCTTGTTCGTATTAGCTGAAATGAGGGCCAAGTCACCTTTAATTCGCATGTCGATGTTTCGCAACTCATTGCTAAGCGGTGGCTTCGCAATGAGTACCTTGGTGACCGCCGTAGTGATGGCCACGTTGGTGGTTGGCCCGTTCTATCTTTCAGGTGCGCTTGGACTCGATGCCGCTCATGTTGGCCTCGTTATGTCGTCCGGTCCAATAGTTGCAGCACTCACTGGCGTCCCTGCTGGGCGGGTTGTTGACCGGTTTGGTGCACATAGTATGAGTATTGCCGGCTTGGTTGGTATGTTGGTTGGCTCCTCCATCCTGCCAATGCTGCCGACCAGTTTCGGTATTCCTGGTTACATCGTTCCTTTGGTAGTGATTACCGCTGGCTACGCTCTGTTTCAGGCTGCAAACAATACTGCGGTGATGACGAATATTCAAGCCGACCAGCGCGGTGTCATTTCCGGCATGCTCAATCTGTCGCGCAATTTGGGGCTGATCACTGGCGCATCGCTAATGGGGGCGGTTTTTGCGATCGGGTCTGCGACAAGCAACATGATGACAGCGAGCCCTGATGCTATTGCTTCGGGTATGCGATTGACCTTCACCGTGGCAGCAGTGCTTATCGCAATTGCCCTTTACATCGCCTACTTGAGCCATTCTCTCGCTCCTTCAGACTGCGACTGCGCGCCACAAACAAAATGACATTGATGAACATCAATAAAGTGTGTGCGCTTTGCGTAAGTGTGATCAGTTTGCTGGTGCAGCCAGGCGTAGCCTCTGCTCAAGCGCTGACGTTGAGCAAGTTAGACCAAACCAAATGTGAAGGAACGCAAGCGCCAGGTACGCATGCACCGACACCGAACGATCCCTATCCACTCAACGCCTCAGGCTGGGGTCCTGAGGTAGGGAATGGTTTGCTCGCCAGTCGTTGGGCGGAGGATTGGAGTGGCATGGGCGCGAATGGACATGCCGCGCCGTTCAAAGCCATGCCAATTGGTGGTGAGGCATCCTTGACGTTAAGCGCTGAGGCTCGCTTACGCTTCGACACTTTTAATCATGGACAATTAGCAAATGGTAATGACTATCAGCAGCAGTTGTTTCGTGGTGTTCTTGGTGCCGATCTGCGATTTGATCCTCACGTCCGCGTTTATGCTGAGGTCGCCACTGGTCAGGTAGAAGGTCGCCAAAAAACCGCTACCGCCAACTTCAAAAACGATGCTTCACTTCAGCAATTGTTTGTTGATACCCGTGTGTATGTTGTTTCGACTCTGGTAGCCGTTATGATCGGCCGACAGGAATTTGCTGACGGTCCTCGACAATTGATCAGTTTAAGCGACGGCCCCAATATCCATCGCACATGGAATGGCATACGTTTCTACTACCATGATGAGAAATTTCGCGTTGGCGCCTTTGACCTGCGTTCGACAAGCATGGTGCATGGTGCTTTCGACGAAAAAATCAATCACGGCGAGCGCTTGCAGGGGCTTAACGGCAGTATGGTTATTTCTTCCGGTAATGGACCAAATACATATTTGGATCCATTTTGGATACATAGCGAAAATCCAAGTTTCCGTTCTGGTGGCCACGTCAGCCTTGATGATCGGGATACCATTGGCATGCGCCTATGGGGTAGGCAAGGCGCCTTGAGATTCGACTGGACATTGGCGCATCAAAGCGGCAAATATTTGAATCGTAATATTGATGCATGGGGGCTGTTCAGCGTCCATAGTCTGGGTCTCTCCAGTGATGGTTGGAAGCCTCGTCTTAATGCACATATCGACATGGCATCCGGAGGCGGAGCCTATGGGACAGGAGCACTCAAGGGCTTCAACCAGCTTTATGCAAGTTCAAATTATCTTGGTGAAGGTCAGTTTCTTAGTCTGAACAATCTATTGATGATTGCGCCAGGGATTTCCGTCGCCCCGACACCACGTACAAGTCTTTCGGTCGAATACGGTTTCGCGCGCCGCTTAAATGAGAACGACGCTGTTTATGCCGGTGGAATGCGAGCATATTCGGGAACACAGAACGTTTCAGGCCACGAAATTGGCGGCTTGCTTCGCGTTGTCGGAAGTTGGGCCGTCAGTGAATCGGTTGGCTTTTTCTTGAATTTTGAACACCTTGTAGCTGGTGACGTCATCAAACGTGCACGGCTGCCCTCAGGTAGCTACGGTTATATCGGTGCGACCTTTAGATATTGAGGGATCTACACTAAAAAACCATCGAAATAACAATAGTTAAGCTTGTGACCCATAACTTTTTTCGTCTTTTTCTCAGTCCGGATTGACCGCGCTAACTATTACAGGAAATTAACATGACTCAACTCAAACTCACTTATTTTGATTTTCACGGCGGCCGTGCCGAGCCTGCGCGTCTGGCGATGCACATAGGTGGCATTGCATTTGAAGACCACCGTTTTGCCTTCCCGGAATTTGCCGCGGTGCGCAAAACCACACCATTTGGCCAGGTGCCAACCTTGATGGTAGACGGTGTGCAAGTCACGCAGTGCGATGCAATCAATCGCTATGTCGGAAGACTTGCCGATTTGTATCCTGCTGACGCCTTTCAGGCATTGCTGTGTGATGAGGTGATGTCGGTAGTCGAAGATTCCACGGTGAGGTTAAGCCCATCTTTCCGCATGACAGGCGATGCGCAAAAAACGGCGCGCTTAGAACTAGTGAATGGCTCCATGCCGATGTACTTAGGTTGGTTGCAAAGCCAATTGCTGGCACGTGGTGGAGAATATTTTGCTGATAACCGTCTCACCATTGCAGATCTTAAAGTGTTTGTTGACGTGCGCGGCCTCAACTCTGGCCGTTTGGATCACGTGCCGACAGATTTGGTTGAAAAAGTTGCCCCTGCCCTCAATGCCCGTATGAACCGCATTGCCCAACTGCCAGCAGTGGAGCAATACTACGCCAAGTTCGCGGCTAAATAAGACTGTCTGGTAAGAACATTTGTTTAACATTTTGTGTAAATAAACACGGGGCTAGCATTGTTCAGCAACGGCTGGAAGCCTCGTCTTAATGGGCATATCGATGTGGCATCCGGAGGCGGTGCTTATGGAGCGGGAGCGCTCAAGGGTTTCAACCAGCTATATACAAGTTCAAACTATCTTGGTGAAGGTCAATTTTGTCAATTTTTTAACCTGAGCAATTTATTGATGATTGAGCCAGGGATTTTCGTCGCACTGACACCACGTTCAAATATTGCGCTCGAATACGGTTTCGCGCGACGCTTAAATGGGAACGACGCTGTCTATGCTGGTGGAATGCGGGCATATGCGGGAACACAGAACTTTTCAGGCCACGATATTGGCGGTTTACTTCGCATTGCCGGAAGTTGGACGGTAAGTGAATCTGTGAGCTTATTCTTGAATTTCGAACACCTGGTCGCTGGCGATGTAGTCGAGCGAGCAGAAATGCCATCAGATAGCTATGGCTATGTAGGTGCAACGTTCAGGTATTGAGGCTGAAGTTACACTAAAAGAATATCGAAATATTGACCAAATATGAAAGCGAGCGCACGTATGTTTTGCCCATTCCTTGTTGTATGAGGTGGATCGCTTTATTCAATTATGCAGTTTTTCGATGACGATAGGTCTGTAGCCTTTCGCGAATAAGCTTACTAAATGAATTTAGACGACGGAATCGATTAGCCATACTCAAAACCGTACTTTAGTCTGGTGGCGAATACAAAGCATTCAAATATAGTCGTTGCGAATCGGGGAGGTGAAGATTTTTATCATCGTCTTCAAAAGAGTCGCACCGAAGCAGCCGTCATCTTTCGTAAATTCAGACTGTATAGCGAATCGTACAATGATAATTAGTGTACTCGGCTAAATATATCAATGAGCACTGCGCAATAAAGCAATAACGTGTAATTCGGTAAATGCTGAGTAATTTTTTGACGAGAAATACAATTTTTCTAAAAAATATCGAAGGGGGTTGTATGGATGTACGCGTGCATGAATCGTTAATCATTGATGAGATTTCAGAACCTTTGTCGAGGCACACTTTTGAAGTGGCAGACAGTAGTTCATACATTGCCGAAGATGCGCAAGAATTGAGCGCGTTGAACTACGCCAGTAGAGATCGGCTGACCTCGTTGCGAAATCGCTTCTGGCTCATGAACTACTTAAAAAGTCGTATTAACGACGCGCAGGAAAAAAATATCCAAATGGCGCTGCTATTTGTCGATTTAGATGAATTCAGAAATATCAAGTACATATTTGGCCATGCCTTTAGCAATGAATTGTTGTGTGATGTTAGTGCTCGATTGAGTTCGCTATTGAGGCTAGGCGATCATATCGCTCGGCTCAGCTATGGAGAATTCGTATTCGTATTAAGTGATATTTCGAGCATAGGCGAGGCTCAAGATATGGCGGAACAGATTTCTTTTTCCCTTAGTATGCCATTTGAGTTACATGGAGAGCGACACTACTCATTGCGGGCGTCGATAGGCATTAGCCTTTATCCTCAAGATGGTGAAGTAGGTGAAACACTACTCAAGCACGCAGATATTGCGATGTATGCAGCTAAATTTCAAGTAAAAGAGTCATATCTTTTTTACCAAAAACAGATGTCAGCAGCCATCCTGACAAAAATTACGTTAGAGCAAGCCTTACGTAAGGCACTCAAATGTAATGAATTTATTTTGCATTACCAGCCACGCGTTGATAGTTTTACTTGCGAATTGCGTGGGCTTGAAGCATTGATACGCTGGAATCACCCTGAACGAGGTTTGTTAGCCCCAAGCGAGTTTATACCGATTGCTGAGTCATCTGGGTTGATTGTACTAATAGGGGAGCGAGTAATCGAAATGGTCTGCCAGCAAATAGCAAGATGGAAGGCGCAAACCTTTCGACCAATTCCGATTTCAATCAACGTATCACCACTCCAACTGAATATGGGAGATTTAAGGGCTAGATTATTACGGCATACGATCACCTATGGAATTGATCCCGCCATGTTGGAAATTGAAATTACCGAGTCATGCATCATTGAACATGATCAAAGCGTAAAACAACAGCTTAATTCTTTCACCGACCTAGGATTGAAGATACTGCTAGACGATTTTGGTACTGGGTATTCTTCGTTATCCGTGTTGCAGCAATTTCAGATAGATATGTTGAAAGTCGATAAATCTTTTATCGACAATTTGCGAGTAGGGGAGAGGGGGGAAGCTTTGGTGTCGGCAATTATCTCGATGGCGCATGCGTTGGACATGAAAGTGGTCGCAGAGGGTGTTGAAACAATAGATCAATTACGTTTGTTACAGGCACTTTCATGCGATGAAATACAAGGATACTTTATTTCTAAGCCAATGGCAGCGGTCGACGTGAGTATGTATATGAGCAAGACTCCATCGTTTAACGATGAGGTCATCGAATTATTAGTGAAAAAAACTAACAAACTATTAGTCGATGAATCAGTGTGAGATTGCAAAACATTGCAATGGTTTTTATGAGGAAATTTAGGTTATGAAAATACATGATGTTTTTACAGTATTACTTCTGCTATCAGCATTGACTGCCTGTACTGCCAATCAGATTTATAGCTCTTTACAAGATAGCGCTCAGGATAAGTGTAAAAATATGTCGGAATCCGACAGAGCGACGTGCCTGAGTCGTGTTTCGGTGGGGTATGACAGCTACAAAACGCAACGTGAAAAGACAATGGGCGCAGCTAAAAACTAAGCAATTTTGGAACTAATGATATGTCCACTTCAAATTTCTGGCGTCACCCGCGCTGCGCGAATTTTTTAATCTCCTTGAGTTTTACGGTTTTCTTTTGTCCCATTGTCGCCTTTAGTAAGTCGGAAGATGTCGTTTTTGACGTACATGAAGCACTTACAACAGATATACGTGCACAGGAAATTGATGCAATGCTATTGAAATATTTTCGGCTCGAAGAGCCAGGCGCAGTGGTAATTGTTTCCGAATATGGCGCAATAATATTCCGTAAAGCCTATGGTCTAGCGAGTATAGAAACCAAGTTGCGGTTACAGCCAGAGCTGACGTTACGCGTGGGCTCCATCACTAAGCAATTTACTGCATCGGCAATCATGTTGCTGGCTGAGCAGGGCAAGCTCTCCGTTACAGATGAAATAGGCAAATATTTCCCTAAGTATCCTGAACATAGCCGCCACGTGACTATTGAACACCTGCTGACGCATACGTCTGGCATCAGGAATTACACGGTGATGCCGCAATTTGGTGATCTAATGACAAATGACGTGACCGTAGATGATGGCATTAGTTTTTTCTGGGATGTAGCACCAGAGTTCCAACCTGGTCAGCGTTTTTCATACAGTAACTCCAACTATTTTCTTCTTGGCGCAATTATTGAAAAAGTGTCAGGCGAAAAATACTCAGACTTCATGCGGCAGCACATTTTTCTGCCTCTGCAAATGGATGATACGGTGATAGAGGATGCGGACACGCCCTCGTCACCAGTCATTGGATATACGGAAAACAGAAAAAATATCTTAAGTGTGGCGCATTACAGCATGAGCTGGCCGTTTGCAGCGGGCGCATTGCGCACCAACGTCGACGATTTGGTACGCTGGGACTTAGCCATAGCAGCAGGAGCTTTGCTCAAGCGAGAGTCTTGGGATCGTATGGCCACCGATTACACCTTGAACGATCATAGACGTGCTGGCTACGGTTATGGCTGGTTCATTCGAAAAATTGGTGGCAATACTGTGCTTGAACATGGCGGCGACATAGGAGGCTTCAGCGCACACATTTGGCGGTCCCCCCAGAATGGCATATTTATTGCGGTGCTTGCCAATAATGATGCCCATAAACCCGAACCGGACAATATAGCCGAAAAAATTGCAAAAATTATTTTACGCCATTGATCCCATCTTAATATGGTACGACTGATCTCTGTGATTGTTTGTTGGCATAGGTAGATTCCCTAGAATTTCAAGAATGATTTATTCATTTGAAAACTTGTCTAATAGTATTTAGTGCATTTACGACTTATTGAAAAGAGATGATCCATGTTGAAGATTGCCGCAAAAGTGATTGTACTTACGGGTATCCTGCGCTAGCAGTACTGCCTTTTTCTTTGACTATATCGATATCAGCAAGGAATTTTCTCGCGTACACCTGATGGTCAACATTGGGGGGGGGGCCTTAACCTCGATCGTATTGGGTCTGGAAATGCTGACCACATGCCATACAAATGATGCGATTTCTGATTGAGTGCGAGTCAGCCACTAGGTGTCTTCGCACATTTCGCTGATTTCAAAAGTATCGCGCTGATGATCACGGAATGCATCGTGTCTGCTCAGACTGGCGCACATATCATTGGTTGGCATCTATTACGTGCACCACCTTAACAACCATACCTAAAACTGTACTTTAGTACGGTTACGAGCGCATAAGATTTCCATAGACTACGAATCAATCGAAAAAGCCAATGCTTCGCCGAAGCTCATCTCGGTGCGATTCCGTAGTTCCTATCATTTATTTTATAAATTCAACTTACATCATGACTATTCCATCTCATTCCATCTCATCTGGCGGCCGCAGAACAAACCTCGTATCCAACACTTTTCGCTTGTTAGGTACCGTTGTTGTTACCAGCATGTTCCTGCCATGTACCTTGGTTCTCGCACAACAGACGGCAGACAACAAATATCCAGAAGCGCTGCCAACGAGTGGCATTGTTGGTGTTGGCGTAGCTTCCTTGCCGAAGTACCAAGGCTCAGACCAAACCGAAATTAAAGGAGTTGCAATACTGGAATATCATTGGGCGAATGGCATTTTTGTGGGTGGTGACAACAGCACATTGATTGGCTTGCAGTACGAATTACCGTCAAAGTTGCAATACGGCTCGGCGCTAGGCATAGATGTTGGCCGCAAAGAGAGTCACTCTAGAGCTCTTGCCGGCATGGGGGACGTGGCGAGAAAGGCAGTCTTTGTTAGCTTCATTAGAGCCGCGATAACGGATCAATTTTCGATCAACAGCAGCGTGCATATAGGATCGGGTAATGAACACAAAGGTGCTTTATTAAAACTTGGCGCAGCATACGCAATTCCATTGAACTCATCAATGCAAATCAGTTTAAACGTGGATTCCACGTTGGCTAACGATTCCTACATGGAAAACTATTTTGGTGTCAGTGCTACCCAAGCCAGTACGAGTCGATACCGTGTATATAAACCATCGAGTGGTCTTCGGGATGCTAGCGTCGGTGTGCGCTTCTCTTACCAAGTTAATCATGATTGGAGCGTGTTGGCAGCAGTGAACAGCACGAGCTTAGCCAGTGCCGCAAAAGATAGTCCGTTAGCACTGCAGGCCAATACTCAACAAGTGCTTTTTGGCGTGACATACAATATTAGATAGGCGTAAAAATGATAATGAAGCGCTTAATAAATTTGGAAAAGCGAATCGGTTGGGTGGTGCCAACCGCACTGTTTCTTTTAAGCGTTGTCCCAGTTTTGGCTGGTTTCGTTCGGTTGTCCGGGCTTGTCGCCGGCGGCCCTGCGACTCCTGAAAATGCACGCTTCATCGCTTCGCCTTTGCCCATAGTAGTTCACTTACTCAGCGCCACATTATTCTGCCTACTTGGAGCATTTCAGTTTTCCTCAACATTTCGTCAATCTAGCCCAGGTTGGCACCGACTAGTTGGGCGCCTGCTGGTGCCTTTCGGGTTGTTTGCTGGTTTGTCAGGCTTGTGGATGACAGTAATGTATCCGATCGATTTGCAGCAGCAAGGCGCGCTACTGTACAGCTTCCGCCTATTGGTTGGTTCGGGCATGGTGCTATCGATATTTATTTCCTTGCTTGCCATTTTGCATCGCGATATTGCCAAACACCGTGCATGGATGATTAGGGGCTACGCGCTCGGCCAAGGTGCGGGTACACAAGCACTTCTCGGAATACCGTGGATGTTGGCCTTTGGTGAACTAAGTGGGCTGCCAAGGGATGTATTAATGAGTGCTGCGTGGATGATCAATCTTGCTTTGGCTGAATGGATAATCCGCAGATGAACATCGTAGGCACTTGCCTGTGAAGGAGATCACAGCTAAATTTTGTTTAAAATCATATTCATCTCCGGGTAGGTAATATGAGAAAGCTAAATAAATATTTCACCGTTTGTGCAAGATATTGTTGCTAATCGGGATTAAGAAATAATTTTCGAGATTACTTTACTTGTTAAATCAATCATCATAAAAATTATGGCAACTTCAAATACTCAATATTCTCAGCGACTTTCACGTAGTGCTCGGTTTTTTGCACATCCTTTATCACGAATCGTCATTGCAACGCTTTTTGTTGCATTGCCGGTTGCGTTGACATTGATCTTGGTACAGCAGGCATTGGACAAGTCAATGCGCCAAGTCTGGCCGCAAATGGTTTGCGCGATGTTGTGTATCGCAGCTTACGTGATGTATGTGAAAAAGGTGGAGAAGCGCGAGGTTGTTGAGTTTTCTCGCGTCGGTGCTGCATATGAGTTTGGCTTTGGTGTCGTAATAGGAAGTGTAGCAATTTTGGTCGTGCTCTGCACGTTGATTGCAACCGATTCCTTTCAGATTGTCAGCACGAATCAATGGATCACTTTAGTATCACCATTTTCCGAAATGCTCCTCGTGGCATTTTTTGAAGAAATTTTGTTTCGAGGAATTATTTTTCGCATTATTGAGAAGTCAATAGGAACCTTATCGGCTCTACTAATTTCGGTAGTTCTATTTACGTTGGCTCATTTTCCGAACGCTGGTATCACTTTGTTGCCCATCGTTGTCACAGCGGTGGCTGGCTTGCTGTTTTGCGCCGCCTATATGGTCACGAGACGCTTGTGGCTGGCTGTCGGCATCCACTTTGCCTGGAATTTTATGTCGGATGCCGTGTTTTCTCTTCCCACTTCTGGTCATCCTGCCAAAGGTTTTTTGCAAGGCCAACTCTCTGGGCCTGAATGGCTAAGCGGTGGTGCTTACGGGATTGAGGGGTCGTTAGTGACGTTGGTTGTACTCACGATCGTAACGTTATGGCTATTAAAGATTGCTAAGCGGGAAGATCAATTTATTTAACGTCGGTCGGCCGTATGAAACGATTTCTAGGAACAAAATAGTCAACACGTCGAATTTTGGGATAGTGAGTTGTTGAATGCTATGAGGAGGCTTGATTAATAAACCGGCCACCATGTAACGCATCCCGTGATGCAAGTTAGAGCGGCGCATGATTCGTCCACAATAGTCTATGTCGTAGCGGGTTAACGAGAAAATTGGCGAAATTCATTGTTGACAGCAGATGATGCCGGTCACTAGTCTCGCTAGTCGTACCAGATTGGCGGATTTATTGATCGGCAGGTTGAAAAAGCGCTGTGCGCATCCAACCTGCCACTCTCTTTGCCGCAAACTCCGAATTCCAAACTTCAAACTTTACCAGGTATCAACAAAAGGTCGCTTCTTACCAGTGCGTGCCGGCACTGGCGGTACGGAGCGCAGTCCGCGCACTAGCCATTTGCGCGATTCCATGGGATCAATGACATCATCAATTTCCAGGAATGATGCCATGTTGATCGCTTTGCCCTTTTCATATTCTGCCGCCACCATGCCATCGAACAGTTGCTTGCGCTCTTCGGGATCAGCGACCGCTTCGAGTTCCTTGCGATAGCCGAGCTTGACCGCGCCGTCGATTCCCATCGCGCCAAATTCGCCGCTTGGCCATGAGACTGCGAAAAAAGGGACATGAAAACTGCCGCCGGCCATCGACTGCGCGCCCAGACCGTAGCCCTTGCGCAGCACGATCGTGAAAAATGGCACGGTAATGCTGGCCGCCGTCACAAACATGCGTGAGACATGGCGCACCATGCCGGTCTGTTCCGCTGCCGGGCCGACCATGAAGCCCGGTGTGTCGCACAAGGACAGGATAGGTAGATCGAAGGCATCGCATAATTGAATGAAGCGCGACGCCTTGTCGGCTGCGTCGGCGTCGATGGCACCGCCCAGATACATGGGGTTGTTCGCCATCAAGCCGAACGGGCGTCCTTCGATACGCACGAACGCCGTGACGATGCCGATGCCAAATTGCCGGCGTAATTCCAGAACTGAACCTTCGTCGGCCAGCGTGTTGATGACGGCCCGGATGTCGTAGACGCGTAGGCGATTTTCAGGAATGAGCTGGCGTAATAAGCGCTGGTCGACACAGGTCCAATCCGCCACCGGCCCTTGAAAATACGACAGGTATTGCTTGGCGACGAGCGCCGCTTCTTGTTCGTCGCCTACCACGATGTCGATGACGCCATTGGGAGCCTGCATACTGACCGGCCCGACTTGTTCGGGTGAAAAAACACCCAGTCCGCCACCTTCGATCATCGCCGGGCCGCCCATGCCCACTGTGGCATTGTCGGTCGCAATGATGACGTCGCAACAGCCGAGGAGGGCGGCATTGCCTGCGAAACAGCGGCCCGAGACGATGCCCACGCGCGGCACCAGGCCGCTTAGTTTGGCGAAGCTAAAAAACGACATCACATCGAGGCCGGCGACATACGCGGCATCGACATCTCCCGGTCGTCCGCCACCTCCCTCGGCAAAAAAGATGATCGGTAAACGCCATTGCTCTGCCAGTTGCAGCATGCGATCGGTTTTTCTGTGGTTCATCATGCCCTGTGTGCCGGCGAATACCGTGTAGTCGTAAGCGAGCAGCATGCAGCGCGCTTTGTCTTCACCGAACTGGTCGCCGTTGACGCTGCCGATGCCCGATACCAGGCCGTCGGCCGGACTCATGCGAATCAAATCGTCCAGTGAATGACGGCTGCGTTGCGCGGCGACCGCAAGCGAGCCGTATTCGATGAAGCTGTCTGCATCACAGACTGCATCGATATTTTCGCGTGCCGTGCGCTGTCCTGTTTTGCGTCGTCGCGCCACGGCATCGGGGCGCAGGGCATCAAGTCCGATGGCATGGCGTTCGTTGACTTCACGTAAATCGGGGCGAACTTCATCAAGATCGCGCTCTTGTGCTTGATCCTCGATATTGTGCACTTTATCGAGGATCGCTTCTTCGATGAAGAGTATCGAGCGGCCCTGAAACAGCACGTCGCCTTTCTTAACCGTGATCAGGCGCACGATGCCGGTGATATCTGCGGTGACGATATGTTCCATCTTCATGGCTTCGATCACGGCGATCTGCTGCCCTGCGTACACTTCGTCACCTTCGATCACGTCGACCGAGACGACTGAACCCATCATCGGGGCCGCTACCGGCATGGTATTAGGTGGAGCATCGACGCCGCTGCTACTGGTCGTTGTCCCGTTGCCGGTATCGGTAGAATGGTTGAAAAAAAGTTGTTGATGCGCACCGTTTTGTGGCTTCAGTAGTGCACCGATATGCTCCTCGACGAAACGCGTGTAGACATGGTTAGTGCGCACAGCATCGTTCTGTAAGAGGTTTTGCAGGAAGACGATATTAGTGGGGACTCCGTCGATTCTAAATTCACACAAGGCCCGGTAGGCGCGTGCCAGCACCTCCGGGAAATTTCCCGAGGGTGCATGGGTAATCAGTTTGGCCAGCAGCGAATCGTAGCTCGGGCTGGTGGTATAGCCGGTATAGCCGAAGGTGTCGACCCGGATACCGGGGCCGGAAGGCGGCTCGAACGCCGACAGCGTGCCACCGGACGGGTGGGCGCTGCCGTCTGCCTGCATGGTCTCCATGTTGATTCGCAACTGTACTGCGTAGCCTTGTGGCGCCGGAATGTCGCGCTGCTGTAGCTTCAAGTCGATTAACGAGCTGCCCGCTGCCAGTTGGAGTTGTGCCTTGACCAGATCGACACCGGTAATTTGTTCGGTGACGGTGTGCTCGACTTGCAGGCGGGGGTTGGCTTCGATGAAGAAAAAATCTGCGTCGTCACGCTCACTTGTGGCATCCACCAGAAACTCGAATGTACCAAGGCTGCGATAGCGCACCGCTTCGGCCAGGCGGACTGCCGCGCCGATGATACGCGCGCGCAGGGCCGGCGCCAGGGTCGGGCTAGGGGCGATTTCGACCAGCTTTTGGTTACGGCGCTGGAGCGTGCATTCGCGCTCCCACAGATGACTGACGTGGCCGGAACCGTCGCCGATGATTTGCACTTCGATATGGCGTGCGTGGCGTACCAGCTGTTCGACATAGACCTCGCCGCTGCCGAAAGCGGCACGCGCTTCGGATTGGCAACGTGCATAGGATGCGTCAATGTCCTCAGTCCGGAAAACGGCGCGCATGCCGCGTCCGCCGCCGCCGGCGATGGCCTTGATCATCATGGCGCCGCCTTGTCCCAGTGCTGCCATGAATGCATGCGCCTGGGCTAGACTGGTCGCCTCCGGTGTGCCGGGCACGACCGGAACCTGATTGCATCGAGCCAGATCGCGCGCTTGCACCTTGTCACCGAACAGCGCCAGGGTCTCTGGGGCAGGTCCGACGAACAGGATGCCTTCCTCTGCGCAGCGCCGGGCAAACGTGGGATTTTCACTCAGGAAGCCATAGCCGGGATGAATCGCGTCACACTGTGCGGCGCGCGCTACGCTCAGGATTTGTTCAATATCGAGATAAGCGGCTGCACCCGTGCCGCGTAGTGCCCGTGCTTCGTCAGTTTTACGGATATGCAGTGAGGCAGCGTCGTCTTCGGCGTAGAGCGCGACGGAGCGGATGCCCAGGTCGGCGGCAGCACGTGTTATACGGATGGCGATTTCGCCACGATTGGCAATCAATAAGGTCTGGATACGCATGTCAGTGTCAGGTTCCTGTAGGTCGGGTCGTTGTGTATTTCTTGGCAATGCCAATGTGAAGAGCTTAAAGTTGCTCAAGGCAGCTCAAAGCTTTTGTGCGCCTACTGTTTTCAGCAGGATCGTTGTTAATTGTTCGGCCATCGCCGTAGGAGCAATCGGCCCGCCTGGCTTGTACCAGGTGTACATGAAGCCGATCACACTACCGACCGCCAGCGCGGTCAGCTTGGTGTTGTCGTAGTCGAGCGCGCCTTCATTGCGCGCCTGTTCCAGCAACACGCAAAATTCATCATAAAAAGTACGCGCCAGCGCTCGCAGCTTCTTACTCATGGCGGGCCGGAATACATTTGGCTCGCGGTAAGCGAAGGTGCCTGATTTGAAATGGATGATGTTGGCACTTGCTAGCCGATGCAGGCCTTCGCGTAATTTGTCCGCGGCCGGTCGCGCGTCGCCGGCATCGAAATGCATCGAGGTCAAGCACGCCACGGATGCCTCCCAGCAAAGTGTTTCAAAAATATCGTCTTTGCTTTGGAAGTAGTAATACAGATAAGGTTTCGTCACGCCAAGTCTGGTGGCGATACCGGCGATCGTCGTACCGGCATAACCGTGCCGGAAAAAAAGGTTTTCTGCAGCATGCAAAATCTGTTCTCTTTTCCGGTCTCGCACGTCTTTTGCATTGACCGTCTTTCGCTGTTGAGAGCTCTGTTCAAGGTTTTTTTTCATGTCATGTACATCTTTATCGAAACCATAGAATATACCAATCGGTAATAAAAACCTACCAACTGGTATATTATTATAAATATGTTTTGAATAACTGATACTCAACCAGGAGACCAACACAATGAGTACGCCAGAAAACCGATCACAAGAAAAGCCGTTACATGATTACTTGCGAGAGCATGCCTGTAGTCAACCGGATAAGGTAGCCTATCTCTGGTATGGCAGGGCTCTAAGCTTTCGTGAGCTCAATGACTTAAGCGACAGGTTCGCTGCTAAGCTCGAGAGCCTGGGCGTCAAAAAAGGTGATCGTGTTGCGCTCTTTATGCAAAATTGCCCGCAATATGTGATCGCGCATTTCGGTATTCAAAAGCTCGGGGCGATCGTGAGTCCCTGCGGCCCTTTGTTCAAGCGGCATGAACTCAGCTACCAGCTCGGCGACCTGGGTGCTGAGGTCATCGTCGCTGCCGACAACCTCTACCCGATTATCGAGGCGGCGCGTGAAAAAACCGCGCTGCGGCACGTGTTCCTGACGCATTACGCCGACTTCCTGCCGGCGCAACCGACGCTGGATGTTCCTGCAGAAATTTGCACACCGAAATTGCCTATACCAGACACACCAGACACACTGGACTTTCTGGCGTCATTGGAAACGCTGGATATGACTACGCAGACAACACCGCGCCCCGTGTTATCAATGGACGATATTGCATTAATGACGTATACCTCTGGCACAACTGGCATGCCCAAGGGTGCCATGTTGTCGTACCGCAATGCGTACTTCAAGACGGCCGCTGTTTCTAATTGCAACGGGGTTGATCAGGATGAAGTGCTGCTGGCCATCGCGCCGCTGAACCATATCGCCGGCATGCTGATGGGGATCGATATCGCGATCTATAGCGGTGCGACGACGGTGTTGATGTATCGTTTCGACCCGGTTTCTGTATTGCAGGCAATAGAACGTTATCACGTCAGCTGGTGGTACAGCATCGCGCCAATGAATGTCGCGGTAATGCAAGTGGCGGGTGCGGATAAATTTAACTTGAGCTCATTGCGGATTAATCCAGTTACCAGTTTCGGGATCACGCTCACCAAGTCGCTGGCTGACCAGTGGCAGCAGTTTTGCGGCAACTGCCTGACGTTTGAAGCTGCCTATGGCTTGTCCGAAACGCACACGGGCGACACCTTTATGCCGCGTGACGCGATCAAATGGGGGTCCCAAGGTAAGCCGGTGCCAGGGGTTGAGTGTCGCATTATTAATCCGGACAATGGACAAGAACAACCGTGCGGTGCACTTGGTGAAATTGTGCTGCGCAGTCCAGGGACGTTCCATGGTTACTGGAAGATGCCCGACGCCACTGCGGCAACATTGCGTGACGGCTGGGTGCACACCGGCGACATGGGCAAGCTCGATGCCGACGGCTATCTGACGTTTTCCGGGCGCTTCAAGGAAATGATCAAGGTATCGGGTTACAGCGTCTTTCCTGAAGAGGTGGAGGCGATCCTGATCAAGCATCCGGCGATACAGCAAGTTGCTGTCATTGGTGTGCCTGATGCGACCAAAGGCGAGGTCGTGAAAGCGGTCGTGGTTATGAAACCGAACCTGGCGGACGACTTGACGGCGGAAGATATCATGTTGTGGAGCCGTGAGCAGATGTCGGCTTACAAAGTGCCGCGTGCGGTCGAATTTCGCACCTCGTTACCGGCAACCGGTGCCGGGAAGCTATTGCGGCGACTGTTGAAAGAGGCTTGAGTCCTGCTTTTTTTGACCTTGCTCCAGCGTGGCGGTTTTGTCCGGCACGCGCGGGCGTCAAAAACAGCGCAAGAAGATTTGATCTGCACCTTGACGTTAGTCAAGGCAGGATCGGATAAGAAAGTGATTTTTTTCGTTAGTCATTCATATTAATCAGGAGACGATATGTACCATCGAATTACCGTAAATCTATTACTTGGACTCGGCGCTGCCACGCTGGTCGCCGGATGTGCGACTGCCCCTAAAACTGACGAATACAAACGACCCGAAGTGCTGGTCGCGCCATCCAATTTCAAGGGTGTTCATGGCTTGGCAATTGACGCCACAGGGCGCCTGCTTGCCGGCAGCGTGATCGGCAACGCGATCTATGAAGTGGATCGCACGACCGGCAAGGCCACGGTGTTCATGCCGCCGCCGCATGGTCAGGCTGATGACATCGCGATCGGACCCAAAGGCGAACTGGCGTGGACTTCTTTCGTTCAGGGTGTGCTGCGTTACCGTGAATCGGAAAATGCACCGGTCAGGGATCTGGCGAAGGATCTGCCGGGAATCAATTCACTCGACTTCGACAAAAAATCGGGACGCCTGTATGCCAGCCAGGTATTTCTCGGCGACTCCCTGTGGGAGATTGATGTCGCCGGAAAAAAACCGCCGCGTCTGATTCTCAAAGACATGGGTGGCTTCAATGGATTTGAGGTCGGCAAGGATGGCTGGATTTACGGGCCGCTCTGGTTCAAAGGGCAGGTGGTGAAAATTCATCCCGATACTGGTGAAATGAAAGTGATTGCGTCCGGATTGTCAACGCCGGCGGCCGTTAACTTTGACTCACAAGACAATTTGTACGTCGTCGATACCAAATCAGGTCAGTTGCTTCGGATTGATACCGGCACCGGTGCTAAGATAGTGATCGCCCAATTGAAGAGCGGCCTGGATAATCTGGCGATTGATCCGCAAGACCATGTTTATGTGTCTAACATGGTCGACAATTCGATTGAGGAAGTCGATGTTGTCAGCGGCAAAGCGCGGCTGATCACCAAAGGCGAGGTCGCCGTACCGGGCGGGCTCAAACTCTCGGCTGACGGTAAAACACTTTATGTTGCGGATATTTTCTCGTTGCGTCGCGTGGATACCCGCTCGGGAAAAGTCACTGACATCAAGCGCATGCACAACTCTGACCTGGAATATCCGTTCTCTCTCGGGCTGAGTGAGAAATATTTGATGCTGACCAGTTGGTTCACCAGTAGCTTGCAAGTGATTGACCGGGCAACGATGAAAACTGTCGCAGAAGTCCAGGCACTCAAGGCGCCTACCGACGCCGTCGAATTGCCGGACGGTTCTATCGTGGTGTCAGAGATCGCTACCGGCAGCCTGATTCGGGTGAGTGGTGCCGGTTTCAAGGAACGCTCTGCAGTCGTCCAGGGTTTGGCTGGTCCGGTGCAGATGATTGTTTCGCGCGACGGTAATATCTATGTAACCGAGGCAGCCGGTAATCTGATCCGCATCAATCCCAAGGATTGGAGCAAGACACTGGTTGCGGAAGGACTTAGTATGCCTGAAGGATTAGCCGAAACCCCAAATGGACGATTTGTCGTGGCCGAAACGGCTGCGCGTCAGTTGATTGAAATTGATCCGGTCACGAAGTTGCGGCGCGTGGTGGCCAGTGACTTGCCGATTGGCTTTGAGGCAGGACCAGGCTTGCCACCTTCTTATGTGCCGACTGGCGTGGCCATCGACGCTGCCGGCACGATTTATTTCAGTGCCGATCGAAATAACGCGATCTATCGGATACCTGTCCGGTAAAAGGCGGTAATCTCAGCCTCTTTCCTTTTTGCTGTTGTAGGAAAAATGGCAGCGGCGTGAGAAAGACGTATTTTTGAACGGATATTAAAAAGCCCTTCTGATCAGGATTGCTCGATCAGAAGGGCTTTTTTATGATTTCAGCTGCTGCTGGCGATGGCGCAAGCCATCTGTTTTTATTGCTTAATCATGACTTAATCATCAGCATCGATGTCGTTATCTTTGGTTTCCTTGATAAACAGGGTACCAATGATAAACGTTGCCAACGCGATGATGATCGGGTACCACAGACCGTAGTAGATATCACCTTTGAAGGCGACCAGGGCAAACGCGGTAGTTGGTAACAGGCCGCCGAACCAGCCGTTACCAATATGGTAAGGCAGGGACATCGATGTGTAGCGGATCTGGGTAGGGAACATTTCTACCAGCATCGCCGCGATTGGCCCGTACACCACTGTTAGCGTCATTCAGAAGCAATGATGGCTGTGCTGTCGCGCGCTCAAATGAAGTCAAGGCGTTGGGCGTCAAGATGGGGATGCCTTGGTTCATGATGAAAGACCTGGCGAAGCAACATGGAATCATTGCCTTGTCGTCCAATTACACGCTCTATGGCGACATGTCGAACCGTGTCGCCACCATCTTGCGTGAGTATAGCCCAGAGACGGAAGTCTATTTGATAGACGAATCCTTTCTTCGTCTCAATGGCTTACAAGGATTGTGGGAGTCATCAACGGCAATGGGGCAGCATATCCGTCTCCGTATATTGCAATGGACCGGCTTACCCGTATGTGTCGGCGTCGCTTCATCAAAAACACTCGCCAAGCTGGCTAATCATGTGGCAAAGAAGTGGCCAGAATTTAATAGCGTATGCGACTTCAATGCCATACCAGAGCCTGAACTAGATAAGTTGTTCGCCAGTATTGATGTAGGCGAAGTCTGGGGTGTAGGAGGGCGCATCGGCATGCGTTTACGAGAAATGGGCATAGAGAATGTCAAGGCTCTCAGGGATGCGCCTACAACTCTTCTGAGAGCGCATTTCGGCGTCGTGATGGAACGTACTGGAAATGAGTTGTGCGGCATATCCTGCCTGGACATGGAGGATGTCATCTCGCCGAAGAAGCAGATTGTTTCCTCTCGATCATTTGGTCAATTGGTGCTCACCATCGACGAGCTAAATGAAGCTGCTGCCAGTTACATGACCCGTGCCGCAGAAAAACTGCGCCGACAACATTCAGTCTGTGCGGCGATCCATGTCGCAGTCAGAACTAATCCATTTCGTAGCCAGGACAAACAATACAACAATGGTGTAGTCGTGCCATTACCGGAACCAACGGACGATACCAGAACACTGATCAACGCCGCGCTATTTGGGTTGGAGCATATTTACCGGCCCGGCTACTGGTATAAAAAAGTCGGCGTGATGTTATTGGAACTGTCAAATGCAGGACAAACGCAGGGCACCTTGTTTGATCCGCCGGGTGAAGAAGCCAAACGCTCGGCCAAGTTGATGAAGACCATGGATTTACTGAACAGAGTGTTGGGTACAAATTCACTCAGTATCGCTTCTTGTGGCATGCAAAAGCGCTGGAGTATGCGGGCAGAGAAGAAGTCGCCTAAATATACGACTCGCTGGGATGAGACACCATTGGCGTTGGCAAAGTAGGTGATCATAAAATAGTCGTTTCAACTTGAGTCATTAACGAAGGCCCAAACCAAGACTCGACTTAACTGAACTCTTTGATTAATTTTCATTGCGAAAACTCTATCGTTGAAGAATGTCGATCTACTATAACTTTGTTATTAAAAAGTTACAAGTGCGTCGCGCCTACTCCTGCCATACCCAGACGGACATGTCGTCCCTATACATATCACCAAGATACATTGGAACAATCAAGAAGGGCTGAATTCCATACAACCACGCTGCAAGTTTTGCCCCAAGCTTCATGATATTTTTTCTTTGTGTTTAAACTTAAATCGGTGGGGAATCGATCCATTTTCATTTTCACAGGCTCCCCCGGGGCCGAAGGCCGGGGGAGCTGTTTTACCCATAGGATGATCCGACCCTCAAAATTTTTTTGCGAATAAAAAATAAAAAAATAATTTGAGCTGGCATTGAAATTCGTAGTTTTTGACATGCGACTGCTTCGCGCTTCGAGGGAGTAGTCTTTCATGCAATCTCACGATTGTTAGGGTCATAGCATGAACCTATGTAATAGTGAGACGACACCCATGCTATTCGGCGAACAGCCTCGATACGCGAGCCAAGCGCAGAAAAACAGAATAATTGGAGGTAAGAGCGATGTTTTCAACCGGATACTTTTACATTCAAGAATTCCGATTAACGTAATGATTTGGACTGATTGAAATTGACCGATGGCATCACGTAATGCTTTGGACTAATCGTTAAAATCGCAAAATGACGATTAGTCCAAAGCATTAAGTAAAACGCTCTAACGTAATAGTTGAGACGATCTCCCACCTTATCTCCCCCTCTATATATCTGAAACTTGACGCCATTAGTCCTAAGTTTTACGTAAATAATCGTTAACGTAAAACTTAGGACGAATTGTCAGATGAACGTAATAGTTCGGACAAATTGTATGTAAAAATTCTGTAACGTAATGCTTGAGACAAATTGATTTTTTTCGAATTTCCCTGAAAAACCACTTCATGCGCCAATTTTACAATGCGCCGGCGAACTTATCGTATGTCAATGTCAATCAGCGTCTGCTGATAACGAAACTTTGGTTTTTGATGGTGATTTATCTTGGGTTCGCTATACCAAACCCTTTGATGTTTACAAGCAAGAGCGAGTGAAAAATGTCAATAAACTAATTATTGACGAATTGGCAGAAAAAGAAGGAGGTACGCAAGTAAGTACAACCGAGCCTCATCAAGGAGGAATTCTGCCTGTAACTGATGTTGGTGGCAAGCAGGATATTACCGATCAGAGCCGCCAGTTTGTTAGCCGATTCCAGAGCTTTGACCATATGCTGTAGGTGCTTGTTGCTCAGCACCAATGTATCATCTTGAAGCAGGAGACGCTTTCGTTATCTAAAGTTGGATGCAGCAAGCAGCATCTACTTGCAGATGGCTCTGCTCGCGCCATTAAAGCTGTTCGTTTAATGCGTAAATCAACTGAAGCTGTATTACTTGTGGTGGATACCTCAGATGGGATCAAACTGTTATCTACCAAAGTGATTTATGACTCAAATACTTCAGATTGGATAGATCATTTTTCTCCGGTTAGGAAAGGCGTAGTGGCTAACTCAGGGTACCCGGTTGACGTGCTCGCGCTCATGTGCCTCAAGTGGCAACTTGAGCGCCGATTTACGGTCTTCCCCGATTTTGCTACTCGTGCGTTTGCGGAGGCACAATTGGACGACGAACCAGAGGTCTTTATGGAGTCATTTCGTGGAAAGACACCACGGCTGGCTTGGAGAGCCGTTTTTTTGGCAATTTACGCCTCGTGGTATGGCCGCATTGCATCTGGGAAATTTAAAAATCTTGCCAACCTTCACACGGAACACAATCCGGACGACACGCATATATTTTTGCGCAATCGAGTTTACTTTAAGTCAGGAGAGAAATGGAGTGACCACGAAATATTAAATCTAGACGAAGCATGGTTTGAGGGCAAAGTATGCTTCCTTAAAATAGAAGGTCTACCATTTAGCTCAGCAATACAAAAGCCAAGGAAAAATGGCCCCATGCTATGAAATTTAAAAAAAGCAATGATTTAGCAGTTGTCAATTTTATGCCAATTAATAACAATAAAAATTTCAGCGCCGAAGTTGAAAAATTGAGTGCAATTATTCGTGCCAATTTCTTAATATTGTCAAAAAATGCGAATGCTGAACTCAAGCACCGACCCGCAGTTTTCAAAAAGTTGCAGTGTTATCGTAGACTCGGCCGCCTATGAATTATTAATATCGTTCTAAGCTCCTGAACACTTCCCTTATCTCTTTTTTAGCCCAGCGTAGTATTCAAGATTATCAAGTTCCATTAGCCGCTCATAATCCGGGCTTCCAAATTCTCGACCTACTGGAGCCATCGATTCCCAGGCACGATCTTCTGCGGACCATTTTGGGTAGACTTTGTCTTGAAACAAGAACCGATAAAGACGATGTTTATTTTTTCTATTTTTCATTTGTTTAGCCACCAATCTACAAAATCAGCTAAGTCATTATGCTGCGACTGCGCATTATTCAGTTCTGGGCCAACATTTGGGCTGCCATTCGGTTCGCGTAAAACAAGCGCTGAATGAATATTTGATGAAACACCGCGCAGATAGGGAAGATAATCATCCACAAAAGCAACCGGCTTCAATGCATGCAATGCCTCAGCTTTGGGGCTAATTTTATCGGCACTGTTTGTAGTCGCGATCACACGATGCACAGGAAATCCCAACGTCTGTAGATTGTGTAATCGTGCGGCTTGAAATTGTTTTTCAACGGCACTGACACATACTAATTCATACCCGCCATGATGCAATGTCAAACAGGCCTCTACTGCACCGGTAACGGCTGGGACTGTGGACCAGAATTGGTGGTCAAAACTTTTGCGGAAATTTTCTAAATCACTCCCTGTTAGCCTTTGTACTTCCCAACGATCAATTGGCCAATAGGCTAACGGATCTTTTATATTGGGCAGTACACCAAACGTTTTCTGCCAAGCATCGCAATACGCCAAATGATAGTCAAGCAAAACGCCGTCGGCATCGAGGGCGATTATTGGGCGATTTAAGCTCATAAGTATATTTTCTAACTCATCCGTTCAATTCACTTCGAATGCCATTTATAACGCCGCTCAGAAGAGAGAAATAGGTACTTTCAACATGCCGTAGAAATTTCCAGAATTGGGTTTTAATGTGTTCGCAATCCGATTAATCTATGCAACTGATAGCAATGAACGAACCTCTGTCGCGTTAGCCAAATTGATGGGGGTCAACGAATCAAAAAGTTTGCGGCCATCTTTGGTTATAAATACATGAATTGGTGGCTCGTTCATTTCAATATTAACGCTTAATATTTCCGATAAAGAAATCATTTCCCAACATTCTGCCATGCTAATCCATGGAGGACTCAGTAACGCCATTTGAATTAGCGCGGAATTAATACACTGTTTTATATCTGAACAGATTTGGATAAGATCATCAATGCTAGAAACCATTTTCTTTAGATTAAATGAACTACCTCCTTCTTTATGTCTATATTCAATAAAAAAATACGGGTAATTTGAATCTAAATCAACGCATCGCCAATTGTAAATCCGATTCTCTTTTGATCCAAAATAGAATGGCATGCTGTAAGAGTCATTAGTAAGAATCATTATTACCTGAAAAATGTTATTTCTTCGCCAGCTAATTAACGTAGCGATTATTGGGTTTTGGAACGATCTATCCTTTATGCGACCGGATATAAAGGCGGGAGGATATCACACACTACGCAACTCGTAGTATTCAAAATCATCAAAAATTACGAATCTCGTAGTCTTGAAATAATAGAGACTAACAAGATGAGTATTGGCAATGAAATTTTTGGTGCAAGACTAAAAGTATTGCGTATTGAATATGGTCTTTCCCAAAAAAATCTTGGAATACAAGCTGGAATAGATCAATTTGTCGCGAGTACAAGAATAAATCGGTATGAGCAAGCGGTGCACAGCCCCGATTATTCGATTGTTCGAAGGCTTGCGGACGTCTTAAATGCACCCACTGCGTATTTCTATGCTGATAAGGATGAGATCGCAGAATTGTTATTAATGTTCCACAGAACTTCAAAAAAAGGCAAATGCGATATGCTGAAGAGTATAGTAAGTATCTATAGCGAGAATGAAAATATAGGCGACGTCAATCAAAGTGTAAATAAGTAAATTTTCTTTGGAGGATGGAGTACCTTTGAAATTTAGCCTTCCACTGGACAACGGGATGTCTTCGGTAGGTCGATTAATCTTAGCACTACCATTTTATTTTATGCCTATTTTCTGTTTCTTGGTGTCGAGCATTATCTGAAGAGTGAAGATAATTATTAGTGGTGCTAATAGACTCATGGCCCAAATTATCGCGAACATGGCGCAAATCGACGTCATTATTAGCCATATGTGAACCCGCAGTATGTCTTAACCAATGCGCAGATGCCTGTTCGACTCGATCAGCAAGCGCCTGAGAATGTTCGTCACGCTGTCTTAAACGCAATGCGGTATTTTCAAATACTTTTTTTACTATCGCGTGCAATGCACCGCGTGTCATTGGATCCGTTCGGCGCCCAATAGGTAACAATAATGGGAGGCTTTCACCTGAGACGGGAAGGGCAGCCAAGCCTTTTTCACGCCTATACCGTGCCAATTCCACCATCAACTCATTGGTTGCTGGAACGATACGCAACTTGTCACCTTTACCCAATACTTCGAGCCACCAGCGTTCTTCGCCTGTTTTATCCCTGCGACAGAAAAAACATCCCATCGTATTGCCAATCACTTCCGAAATCCGCAACCCACACAAATACAACAAAGTAAATAACCAACGCATTCTAAAATATTGTTCGCATTCTCGTGAAGACTCCTTAGGCATAGAATCGATCGTCAATTTAACTTCCAACCACAAATCTTCCTCAAGATACCGCGTAATACGTGGCTTTGGCTTTCGGTTTCGCTGTCGCGAAAGTGACAGCGGATTGCCGGCCAAATATCCCGCGTTGACCAACCAAGAAAACAGGACATTGAGGATGACGGCTGCTTGACGTTGACTTGTAGGGGAGAGCGGTCCCGAAAAGGGACGCCATTCCGGGTCACTTCGCGCAAATTTTCGACCATCTCGCATAACCCACCGAGATGCAGGTTCAGGATTGGACAAAAACCTCTGATAGAGCAACCAATCCTCGTGCGTTATCGATGACAAAGGTTTACCGAGTTGAATGGTAGACCATAAAAGTAAGCGTTCTGCTTCTTTTCGATAATTATCAAAAGTGGTCTTAGTATCTAAAAAGCGAGCAAGCCAAGCTTTGGTAGCATCAATGTCGTTATCAGCTAATATCTGAGGACGATTGCCTCGTGCGCGGTTGTTGCCATCGCTGCCATCCATATCAACTGGCAATATTACGTTATCAAGTGGTAGCAACGCATACCCGTGATCGGCAATCAGATGGTTTTGCTGCTTCATGGAAGTGGGGGACTTAAATCAAGGCACTGTTAGTATTAATTTACATTATAGCGATAATGTCATAAATAATTAAATCCATAATAGCGAAAAACAAAGGATATTTAGTTTAAATAAATACATTCGAGTTGTGGGCAATCAACCATATTTTCAGGGAACTCTATTTAGGCAACAATTGCGATACAATCAACATTGATTTTTCTCTAAATTACGGATGTATGGCCAACTCAACCTCGAAGCGAACAAACAAAAATCTGAATTCACGTAAAATCATGGCGGCTACGATAGCGTCGGAATTACGATTCGTCGGATTGCGCCGTAGAAACGCGCTATTTTCTCTCAAGATGAAAAATGATGTCCGTGAGATGTTATTTTATTTGCAGCATTCGCTTAGGCAGCGCGATATTCTGGAAAGCTTTCATGGGAAAGCTTTTCCTCTAAAGATAGAAGAGCTTTTCTCTGTGAACGCCTATGGGCGACCCGCAGGAATTCATTCAGAGCTGATCTGGGGACTATTCCGAGCATCACTCTACCGCATCGAATTGACTGCTTTCTCTGTTATGCGAGAAGACTTCGAGCGCGCGGTTTTGCTAGACCGACGCATTGAAGCTAAAACTATTCTAGACGAAATTGAGCAAAAATTCGGCGTTTCCATATGGTTGATACAAAACCGCTTGTCGATCGCGCAAGTTTGGGACGGACTAGAAGAGAAACGTCGATTAGCAAGCGATTACATTACAAAAACATCGGGTAATCCCGCTACGAAACTGCTCATCAGTTTCATAGCGAAACGCAGTGAAGCCACTGGTCTCAAGAACCACTTACAGGAGGAGCTGGATAGATTTTTGGACGTGCCTGGCAATTCTCATTTTCAATCTTACATTCGTACCAAGTTATTTGAACTCGGACAATATACCACTAGCAATATTGCGACCACGCTTCTATTTGATGCTCAGTCTTCCTTGGTCGACCATTATGAAACCTTAGTGCTAGTCCTTCAAGCAGTCGTCGTAGATAACAATCTACCAAAAGATGTGGCACAGAGCCTATGCCATTTTCTGAAAACAAACCATGGACTTGTCGATTCAAGACTTCGATCAGCCGAACGAACTTTGAATCCGAATTACATTCCAGGTCTGAATGATATGGAACTCACTCGCACAAGGATAATCGAAGCCTACAGTTCGGGAATCTATCAGGAAGTCACAACCCAAGCGGCAGACTATTTACTTCAAAATCCTCACGATATTTCCATCTGCGCCCTCATGGCAAAAGCATCCTTAGCTACTGGTAGCGAAATTAGCCCATTGCCTGGATACATTGGTGAGTTAGCCCGGCTGTTCTGCAAACTTCTCGAGTTGGGGAAAGAGACGTATGGTGCTGCATTCGCTATATACACTATTCATGAACGATTCTATGGACACCCTTGGGCGGTAATGGCAATGGCAATTATGAACGACGTTCTTGCTAGAGAAACTGTCGATTATCCTAGTTTGCCTTATAAGTACATCCTCTCGATTGATCGCTATGTATCACCATTTACCGCGCTGGCGTTGCCACAAACATCCAGGGATGGGTTCAGATCTAGCGAACTGCTAAGAAAGTTTTATCCATGTACGTCAAACGTACTATCTTCGTTGATAGATGGGAAATCTTCGATTATTGGGGACAGCGCAAGGCTGGAAAAATATCAAGCTAGGCACAATTTAACCGCCGGCAACTATAAAATTGCGGCTGAACAATTTGCAAAATTGATGACTATTGGGGCACTAGCGGAGCGGTTCCGTGCTGCCGCCTGTGCCGCACAGTCTTACCTTTTGTTAGGGGATCTAGCCAAATCGGTTGATGCTGTCGTGCATGGCGCTCTAATAAATAGGGAGGTGCCGATCATACTACCGATACCAGAAGTTGTCGCAAACTTAGATACAGTTTCTACTTGGCCATATTCGATATCGCTACCAATTTTATTTGAACTGTATAGCGCTTATTTTAGCGATGATAAGGCGACTCATCTAAATTTTGCGTTTGAGCGGTTCCAACTGGAGCACAGCATTAATCAGCCTGAAGATCTCGTAAAGCGTATTGACGAATACGGGAGAGACGAGGTAATAATATATCTAGACAGAGTATGGAGACCGGAGGTGATGCGTCAAACTCTTCTTTATGAGACTCCAAAAGAAACTGAGGATGCTCGTATCGCAGTTTGTCGCGTTTTGGCATCAATTGATCCTGGCAATTTGCATAGATATCAAGAGGAAATACGTGATCGAGTAAAGCGTCAAGAAATCGCAAAAGGCACCACGCTGCTTGAACAATCGAAAGTTTACGTTGACATTAGCGCGATAAAAAAAACATTGAACGCGAAACTTGGAGACACTTACACGAGATATAAAAACGCGACGCAAATTAACCCAAATAAGCAAGACAAAGTAATGGAAGAGCTAGCAGACTTGGTGTCGGATAAGTTTTCTAAAGATAATATCTCGCTCACCAACATACTCTCATCGTTACATGTCATGGACTATCAGGAATCAGAGCTAGATTTGCAATTTAGTGCTTTGTTCGCGGAGGTCACCAATGAATTTTTAAAGGGGGATCACGGTTTGAATGCTTACCTGAGCACCCGGGTTCGGCACGGAACACTAGCGAATACCTTGCGAAAACCATTGGCTGATGAACACTTAGTCACAGCCTTAAAAGAAGACGAATCAGGGTATCTCCCAAATACGAGTTGGGACGACGATCTAGATTCACTTCAAGATTCAGAAAAAGATCACGTGACCCGTGCTTTAGAAAAATTCACCACCACTTTTGACAAGATCATCGACCACGTTAAGAATAATTTAATACAAATTAAAGTTTTTCATAATATAGTCGGGACGGCAGAAGATGTTGATGCTCTATTTGTGTATCGATCATCAAATTTAGAGAGAAAATATATTCAAGAGTACGATAAAAAAGTGACTAGCATCGAACAATTTATAGACCGATGCATTGAATCGCTTTGGGAAAAAACTGATTCAAATTTAGCTGCGGTTCGAACTACGCTCCGCGACAAGACTAGAAGCGATTTTTTGGATTGCTTTGATCGACTCTCCGAGCAGATAAATTTAGTTTCAAATCCATACTGTGTAAGCGGCTTGATTAATGCAATTGCTCGAGCGAGAACAAATTTTCAAACTAAATTTCATGTTGTTCAGTCCTGGTTCAATCGTAGTGAAGTCTACGACCGGCAGGACTACAATCCAGAATATGCAGTACAAATCGCCCTTAACATGGTTCAGAAGACAATACCAAACGGATATCATGACCTCGATGTCGATATTTCCATGGATTGTGCGGGTGCGACAATGCCAGGACGAACCCTAGATGCTATGGTCGATGTGTTTGCGTGTTTGCTAGAAAATGCCACCATTAGATCAGGTCTAACTACCGAGAGATTGCGAATTAAAGTTGAACTAGCGTTGTGCGACGGTAAATTTTCAGCTACGGTTTGGAATAACATCGCACCGGACAAACCGACCGCTATTGATATTGACAAGATTCAGCGCGTGCGTGAGTCCCTTCAGAAAAGCGACTCACGAGCCAGGGCGCAGCGTGAGGGAGGGAGCGGACTGCATAAGATATGGCGGGCCATTACTTCGCCAATTTACAAAGATCCTTATTTTGTGTTTGGTTACGAGGATTCAAAAGAATTTAGGGTTAATATTAAATACAATCTGGATCAGTCAGAAAATGAAAATACTGTTAATTGAAGATGATGAGGAAAAAACAGAGAAGATTCTTGATTTCATCGAGGAAAAATATCCGTCCACTAAGGTGGAGGTCGCGCGATCTTTTAACGCAGGACTTCGTGCGATCATAAAGGCAAGCTCCTCTGATATCTTGCTATTGGATATGAGTATGCCGAACTTCAACACTACAGATGAAGATCCTAGTGGTGGCGCTCCCGAACATTTCGCAGGTAGAGAGATATTGGCGCAAATGAAATTGCGCGGAATACAAATCCCTACAATTGTAATAACGATGTTTGACTTATTCGGTGAGAACCCAGATAAGATATCCTTCTCACAACTAGAGCAACAGCTTAGGACAATGTACGCACCCACCTTCCTTGGAATGGTTTATTACAATTCTGGTCAAGAAGGATGGAAAAATTCCTTAGGCTCATTGATAAACAAAATACAGTAACGAATTATGAAAATATTGCTAGTCGACGACGAATCTGAGAAATCACAGCACATTATTGCGGCGTTGAAGGAGGCAGGTCTAAGTCCGGAAGATATGGTTCATCGCTCTAACGCACGTGAAGCTAGATTAATTCTTCAACAATTGAGATTTGATCTTATTCTAATAGATCTAAATCTTCCCGATATGTTTGGCTCTCCACCGAAGCCAGATGGTGGACTAGAATTTTTTGACGTATTAATGCTAGACAACAAAGTCAAACTCCCAACATCTGTTTTGTTCATAACCGGCAGGGAGGATTTGATCAAGAATGCGGAAAGTGAAGTGGTCAAGCGTGGTGGGCAACTGTGCTTGTATAACACTATTGACAACCGGTGGAAGTCAATTCTTTTATCAAAAATAAATTACCTTGCAACATATCAAAGACGGGCAGAGCCTTGTTATCCGCATGTTGACGTGGCGATAATTACCGCACTTCGTTCCGAGTTAGAGGCCGTGTTGGAGCTGCCATATAAATGGCAAGCTACCAGGTATCCAAACAATCCGGTAAGTTACAATTATGGAAACCTTACCAGAGAAGATGGGCAAACCGTTTCATTTGTTGCTGCGGCGGCGTATTCGAAAGGCATGCCTTCTTCGGCTGCATTGGCAGCTCAGCTTTGCGTCTTGTTTCGTCCTAAGGTAATCGTAATGTTAGGTATCTGTGCGGGAATAAAAAAGGAGACGGAACTTGGCCATGTAATCGTCGCAGACCCAACATGGGATTGGGGTAGTGGAAAGATTTTTCAGAACGACGATGGAGAAAGGACTTTTCTGGCCTCACCGCAACAGCGTCCTTTAAACACCCAGATTAGCCAACTCTGTATGGATTTATCAAAAGACAGTGAAGTTATTCGTAATATTCGCTCTGGTTGGACAGGAAAAGTTCCCGAAGGAGAATTCAAAGTCCAAATCGGACCGATGGCATCCGGTGCAAGCGTATTGGCGAACAATGCTACTGTAGAGGAGATTACATTGCAAAATCGTGACGTGATTGCAATCGAGATGGAGGCTTATGCAGTGATGGCCGCTGCAGAATACGCTTTAATGCCGGCACCAACCGCTATCGCAATTAAATCAGTCTGTGATTTTGCTGATGCAAAAAAGGGCAATGACTGGCAAAAATACGCTGCCTACACAAGTGCTGCATTCTTTAATCAGCTCATAAGATCACATGCTTTTCCAATTTAATTATTACTGTGAGTCTAGCCACTTAGCATCCATCTGGGTTGATATACCCATTGATTGTTTTCTGATTAAGGAAATATAGCGTTACTTACTGAAACGTAAGTAACGACGGGCTTGGATGTTACAAGCTCTTTTCGGCCATTGGTTTCAGGCCATCGTGGCCTTCTAATAGTGTGCGCGGCAGACTGAATTTGATCTAGGGGAACTGAAGCTGCAGCGACCTAATCATTGGTGGTTTCGGGTGCTGGAATAAACGTCCTGGAAATCGACTTTCATGACGTAGGGTTGCGCTGCCCGCGCATACTAGATTGTCCAAGCCCTAAAATGCTTTTTACCCGTTCGTATGGCGTGTCATTCAGTCAATCGCGTCAGGGAGAGGTTTTCAATAATAGTAAACATTATCTATGTGATGATTCGCGTATGCTGCAGAATAAAATGTATTCGACATTATAAGATTAACTTCATAAAAAATTGGCAGATCCAAAAAATCCTCAGTGAATGTTATATTTAAGTCTGTGAAGGAGGACGTCATGAAAATTTCGATATTTTCTCAGCGCCGCAAGAAATCGGTGGTTGTTAAACCGAGTGCAGCAGAGGTTGGCAAAACCTACGCACCGCTGATCGCCAACGCTGCGGCCCATGTTCGTGAGAGACGACTGCAATATACGGCTAATTTTGCTAAACGTGGTGATGCAGATCAAGAACCTGAAAACGGTGTGCTGGCCAGATAAACAGGATATAAATTAAATGCCGGAAAGCCTCACTGAAGTGAGGTTTTTTTTCGTCCGAAATTTCGTGCCGCTGCCAGAGTGATGACCTGGGCAATTTTCCGTTGAGTGGCGCATTTCCGTAATTAATGCTGGTTTATATCGAATTATTTGTTAGAATCGAATCAATTTGATTTGCGAAGTTTCCTGACATGCCAAAAGCACCGATCGTTACTGATAAACAACTGAAAGAAATTATTAAGGTGGCACGTGTGGCCAGCCCTGAGAACGCCTTACGTAACGTTGCCCTTGTTTGGACTCTATTCGGCACCGGCCTCACCCCTAAAGAGATTGCTCGATTGGAAGTTCGAGATTACTGCAAACGGTCAAATGCAATCATTCCCGAGAGTACGGTACGGGCTGAAATTGCTTTTAACGGTACTGAGAGGCCGTTGATGTGGGTTGCACCAAAACTTGTAGAGGCAATTGATGCCTATTTAGTGTATCGAGTTCTCCATAATCAAGGCGTAGCGTTGCGAGTCGGCGAGGGGGCAGGATTTCGCGGATTGCAACCGAAGTCTGCTTTGTTCCTGGCACGAGAGGGGCAAGGCTTCGCTATTAATTCGACCAAGAAAAATGGGAAGACTTACACCGAATGCAATTCGATGACTCGCCTACTGAACAAGATTATGGGTGATGCGAATATCGACGGTCTGACTACAGCAAGCGCAAGACGAACATTTGCCGTGAAGCTATACCAGAACAATATGGGCAAAATTAATATCAGGGATATGGCGCATGTTCTTGGTTTGAAGAGTTTGAAAGCCGCTAAAAAGTTGGTTGAGTCTGATGCAATCAATATGCGTGATGCAATTCAGGGAGTAATTTAGAAATGGAAAAATATTTTCTTGTGTATCCATTAACGACCACGGAACTGCGGTGAGCACTAAACGATGACCGGAACGCGAGCAAACAAGCCAACCGCCACTGCAAAGAAGGCCAATCCATCCAAAAAGGCTACAAGTTCGCCGCAGAAGAACTTATCGAATCCTGTCTCGACAGGCGGAGCCGGGGTGTCATATGAGTCCCGCGTCCAAGCCGTCTATTTACTCGCAATGTTCGGGGGCCTTCCTCCCGTAATTTTTCCGGAAGGCAAGGTAATATGCCTCCAGTTCCAAGGCAAGATTCACGGCTATGAGACTGATGACCTAATCTGCACGGTTGAAGACCAGGTAGGTGTATCCCATAAAGTCCTGATTCAGGTCAAACGAACGGCAAAGGCGACTGCTTCCAACCCTGCATTTTCCGAAGCCATCACTGCCGCCTGGCTCGATTTCATAAACTCGAACGTGTTCATTCCCGACATTGACCGGTTTGTATTGGTGTACGATGGGCTGGAAAAGTCTTATTTGCAGGGCTGCGTTGCCATTGCCCAATTCGCACGAACGTCGTTGAAAGCTGATGAATTCTATCTCAAATCGACAGCGGAAAAGTTTAGTTCCGATACAAATCGAGGAGCGTTCAAAGCCATTCTAGGTGTCGTGATGAACGTCGTGGACGGCCCTATCCATCCTCAAACTTTTCATCATTTTGTTAAACAACTTTGGTTCGTATCCCACACGCTTTCGACTGACAATACTCCAGAATACGCGTCTCATCTTAGCCATATTAAATTGATTCTTGGTGATGCCATCGCTTCCAATCCCCAAGGAATTTGGAGCGAACTTGTCAATGCATGTCAGAAATTAAACGCGGTTGCTGGCTCTGTGGCGTTTGCAAATTTGGACGTGCAGATTTCGAGCCGCATTGCTGCGAAGTTCAAAGTTCACAGAGAGGGTGCTGCAGCGTCACTATCTTTAGCGGGCCTCACGGCAGATGCTATTCAAACAGCAAGCCTTACAGCAGGGGGCGCTTTGTCCGTCAGCCCCGTTGGAACCGTTTCAACCCTAAGTACTTTACTCGATGTAGCACCGGCAGCCCCACCGGCTGAAGTTCTATCTTCTGCTCGACCGGATTCGGTCGATAAAGTGATTTCCGCACAACTGGACGCGATAGCCGAGAAGTTAAAGAAGTGCCACTATCGCGATGCACAAACGGACCTAACCACGATTGGCAAAGACCTCGCACCGTTCGATTCACATCAAAGAGCGCGCTGGTTCCAACAGCGCGGCATTTGCTCTTGGTATTTCGGAAATGAAAAAGATGCGGCCAAAGACTTCATGCGTGCGGCGGACCTCTCGAGCGACGACGAAAAGATGGTGGCAGCTCATATTCGCGGCCTAATGTTGCTGAACCAAACTGACGCGTCTATTGCTGCTGGTGAAGCGGCCATTGCACGATTTCCGGAATCGCTGCAAGTCTGGCTTGCGTTCGGCAACGCGCGGATGATTCGTGGAGATAAATTAGAACTTTCTGACCTGCCGGCGAGCATTCGGGGTGAAGCAGACGCATTGCAAATACTCGCATGGGGAAAACATTTCCAAGGCCAGCGAATGGAGGCTGTTCACCTTATCCTCCAGGCGTTGACGTCAGCCGGTGCCGGGTTCTTTACCAGGAACGCCGCATTAGCAATAGTGGTTGAAACCATCATGCATGACGGCGTACTGTCCCTTTACGATTTGTTGCCGGACGGTCTTCGCCAAGCTCTTGTGCAAGTTACCGACGCGTTTAATCCCCGGCTTGACAGACTTTGGGATGTGCAGTCGCCAGAAGTGCTCGCTAAGAGCGCAGCATTTCTCGGTTGTGCTTACCTGATGCTCGAAGATGCCGAAACAGCCTTGGCTGTGGCTAGGGAGGCTGGCGCATATGGCATAGCGTCGCATAACATTCTCAGAGTAGAACTCGACGCTCTAAATAAACTTGGCAAGAACCAGGAGCTGCTGAAACTCGGGCATGCTAGCGTAAGCAAACTCGGTGCAGATGGGTTAGTCCGTCTAGCACAGGAGGCGGGCAACCTCGGAGACATTCAGTTGGTTGACGAATGTCTCCTCGCCGGTGAAAAGATAGAGCCTGCTGATTCGCATGCATCCGAGATTTTGCGTGCCATCCGTTGGATGAGCTATTTGCGCACACCAAAAAAAGCAGAAATTATTGAGGAGGTAAAAAAGGCCAGTCTAGATACTTCGGACAGCTTACACCTCTTGGCCGCTGGAGCCCGAGTATTGCTGCGGTCAGCCGATTCGGAACGAGCGAATATCCTAATCGAACGGGCGAAGTTGGTTGTAGAAAAATCAGAATCGACAGAGGGCGACCTGATTCTCGCCGAGGTGCTTTTCGACGCGAAAAAGTTCGAGCAAGCGATTCCTTACTATGTAAAAATTTTACCCAAGAAGCAGCACAGTGAGCTGCATAATCGCCTCCTTTGCTGTTATCTTAAGACCGGCTCGACCCAAAAGGCAAAGCAGTTACTCGAATCGTTCCCCAGTGGCTGGGTTGAAGATGACGACACAAGGTCACTAGCCATTGAACTTGGCCAACTCGCCAGCGATTGGAGGATGCTGACCACGCTCGCTGATGCCGAATTCGCGAAAGTGCCGCAACATGTTTCGAGTTGGCTCTTCAAGTTCATGGTTGATGTAAGGCGGAAATCGGTCTTGGAACTCCAGGACTTCCTCAGGAGTGCTCCTCTGGATTTGACGGGGTCCATCCATCAAACGTCGCAACTTGGCGGATTAGAGCTGAAGTATGGCCTGGAGGCCAATGGAATGCGGCGAATGTACCGGCTAAGGCGCCTAAATGTTGATGACATAGAAAGTGCATCAGCACTGGTGATTACGACCCTTGTAGTTACAGAGCGGCTGCCAAATATGGAGACGCACTTGGACGTCGTCGCCCCAGGAACGTCGGTAACTCTACATGATGAAAAAGGAGTCGAGCACATACTCACCATCGACCCAAGTGAGGTGCTGGGCCTTCCCGCGACCACAGAGTATAAACCCGCGACCAACGCCGAATCGGAACGCTTTATTGGTGCGAAAGTCGGAGATTCAGTGACTATTGAAGGCGCGTTTAATTCGTATCGAGTCTACACAGTTGCTGCAATTGCGTCGGCGTATCATCGCCTGCTCCAATGCGCATTTGCAGCAGTTAGCAAGTCAGTATCGCCGGTCCCCAACCTGATGGCTCTTTCAATAGGAACCTCGGCGGACGGCGAGGCTGATTTCAGCGAGATGTTGGCTCAGCTCCAGCGTTCTAGTGCGCATGGCAAGGCAATGCTGCAGCAATACGAATCGAGTCCAATTACTCTGGGCTGTTTGGGGCGGATGCTGGGAACAAGCCCTATTGACCTCGTGCTATGCTGGCCATCGAATGGGCCGGCCCTGGTCTCATGCGACGGTACTGTACCCGAACGATTGATTGCGGTAGGTTTGATTGAAGACGCTACTTTGTCTTTCATCATCGACAGCACGACGCTGACCGAACTTGTCTGTATCGACGGTGTTGCGGCTCTGGCTACCTTCCCGAATTTATTCATTTCGGAGACGTCACGGGACATTGTGCTCGGAAAGCTTGAAGAAGCTAAGCAAGTTCGTTCGGTCGGCCAGGCTTTTGATGACGACGGGAAACTTGGGTATATCGAACATACAGAGGCAACTCATCATCATGCGCTTGAACAGTTCAACGCGATTGCAGCAGCGATAGATAAATACTGCCAAGTTACGCCATCGTATGGCCCCGAGAATCCGCACGAAATCTTGCTTGGTCTGAAAGACCTGATATCCCGAGAGGAATACTCGACCCTCATGCTGGCTGCTGAAAAGAATGGTGTCTTAATCACGCTTGACGGCCATCTGCGGCAATGGGCCTCTGCCGTGAATGTGCGTAGTGTTTGGCCTCAGCCTATCCTGATGAATGCGGCGACCAAAGGCGTGCTATCGGAAGAGCATTACGCGCTGGCCACCGCCAAATTGTTCATGCGGAATCGGACGTTCACCTCTCTATCTGCAAACGATATTTTGATGCTGTGCGAGCAAGGCGACAATTGGCTGCAATCTGGGTTTAGTAAGTATGTTCAACACTTGTCTCAGCCGAATACTGAGTTCTCTGTTGCGTTTGATATTTCGCTGGATTTCATCACTCGAGTCGCCGCGCCAGGGGTGCAGTTTGGTGTCGTGGCTGAGTTTCTGAAGCATATCGTTGACGGTCTTTTGCGCCATAAGGCCTGCCCAGCCAATGCTATGGAGACAATAGGGGAATTCATTGCAGCATTACTTGAGCCCAATGACAGTGTTGCCAACTACCATCCAAAAGCTGCGGAAGTTTCACAACGCGACTACATGAATCTTGTTAGGTTCATGACGGCTGCAGCTCGAGAAGGCCAAGCATGGTCGACGGAGCCACGGCAAGACCGCGAAATTCGGGTTAAGGTTCTTAATTGTGGGCGAACCCCTTTGTTCATTAACGCGAAGAAGTAGCACTATGCTGCTTATGGATTGAGAGGTTAGGCGAAAAGACAAAAAACGCCTGGGTATTTTGCGAGAAAAATTTGAACTTAGCGTAAATTAGATTTAACCAAGGAAAAATTATGCGCACTCCGTATGTTCCACATTTTTTCGGTGAGGACGCCTTGGCGAAGACCGAAGGCAGGTTTGGCTGGCTGACCGCTGTCGTTGCATCGTCCATCGCTTGGCCGCAGGACGACGTTCTCGTGGAATACGATGGTGTCGACTTCCTTCTTCACGGCGCCCGGCAAGAGGACGGACATCGATTTGCTCCATGTATTAGCACCCCATCAACGCGCGAGGAGACTAGCCACTCCCTCTCAAGACTCTACCGCTTCACCTCCATTTTAGGTTTTTTTATGCGTGGATATGTGGATATCACGAGTTCGAACTGGGGTACCAGAATTATTCGCTATGCCGCACAACGCGATAACTTAGCCACCATGCTGCAGAATGGGACTAGAAGGTTTAGCTGTAATCACATGCCAATTATCGAAGACGATCAAGTGAGAAAAGCGCTTGCTTTTTTTCGAGAAGGACGCCGGCTTGAGCATGTACATGAACCGTATTCATTTTTATCCTATTTTAAAGTTCTTGAGAGCCAATTTCGGGCAAGAGATCGGGTGGAATGGGTGGGTAAAAATCTCGACCTTGTAACAGAAGAACGCGCTGTAGCTCGCATTAATTTGCTTCGGGCACAAGGTGTCGACGTCAATAATCATTTATTCGAATCCGGGCGTTGTGCCGTCGCGCATGCCAGCGTTGACGGAAATATTGTCGATCCCGATGTGCCAGCGGACCGCCAGCGTATTGCAGCTGACTTGCACGTGATCGCGGCATTGGCAAAGCAATACATCAAGATCGACGCCGAGGTTCCCGACGAAATGGACCTCTTCAATACACGCGATCGGCTGGTGCCTTGGTACACACTCATGGCGTCCGAAGCAGTGCAAACGATGAGAGCGGGGGGGGCGCTCAACGACGCCAGCGAAATCGAAAACTTAGTGCGATCCACAGTCACAGTTTGTTTGTGGCCAGATACGCCACCAGAACAATTTCGGGCTATGACTTTCCTACCTCGTGAAGCTGGTGCCGGCGGCATTACTTTCTTTTTGCGCAATGAGCGTGGCACAATCTATTTAGCCTTCCTTATGGATGTCCAAAATGGAAGAATGCATGCATTGCTGGAGGATGGTGGATTGCGGGCCGACAGCGATATTACGGAACAGGATGTGGAGGACCATGCCCGCTATTTTCACAGTGTCATCGGAAATCGGATCGTGGAACTGTCTATCGAAGGTGTCGAGCCTGTCGATTGCGACGTAATTATCCCCGTAAACATCATCCCACGAGTTCCTGAGGAAGCCATAGCGGAGGCACTTGAACGATTTCGCGCCGGTAAGCAACTAACTCCAGCATAGGCATCCACGAGTCGACAAGCTAACAACCAAAATGCAAGCCGTCGAAGAACTGTTGACAGTCAATCGCTTCTTGGACGTCGAGAAAGCTAAGGAAGAATTAGTAAAAATATTCATAAAAGTAGCTCCATAAAATTAACATTATTATAATTTTATGGAGTTGCAAAAGGATAGTTATTTTTACGGAACTAAAACAGGTTTGAAAGCCGCGTAAACATTGAAAATCTATGCAAGCTTCCCAAGCTTACGACTTCGAGGAAGTTATGGTTGGGCTACTTTAAATTACAGGCCAGTCATCAATTGAATTTTGGCCTTTACTGCGACGTCGACCGCACGTCGAACTGGTCCTTCATCATCGCCAATGCCCGATATCGTTCCGCTTATGGATCCCTTGCTGGCGTCTTCAAAAGTCAGTTCAGCTGTCCACTTGATCAGTTTTTGTGCAATTTCAATTTTCCCGATATAGCGATATTGTTTTTTGTCTATGTCGTGGAATTCATAGCCGTCGTGATGGAGCATATTTTTCTACCTGCACTAGTATAAAGAACATCGATACCAAATTCTGGCTAAACGACAGATTGCTAACCTTTTTAAGTGGAAGCCAATTTACTAAATCACAGTATCTCAATGGAATCAACCTTGAGTTTTTCCTTCAGAGCTTTTTCTTGGTTTGAAAACCACTCTATCGCATTTGAGTCGCCCGGTCCCTTAAATTAGCTTGGCAAGTTGCGGTTAGGCGGTTGCGCCTCCAAGGTTACGAGCTGTACCGTTTTGGCGGCGCCGAGTTTCCCGATGCGGACAAGAGCAATGATCGATATGTTGTCGGACCACAGGCCCAAAAAGTAGTAATAGATTTCTTTGAACGTTTGTTCAATAGAAATAAGGTTTGGTTACCTTAGGCCACATTCCACGCAGTGGACCAACGTTCGAAATAACCAGTCATTACTAGAGCTGCTTCAACGGAATCAAACCATTGAAATATACGCTTGGGCAGATTCCGGCAATCACCGAATCGGTGAGTTCCACTTGAACTACGCGGCTGGATTAGAAGACAGTATTATTAAGACTGTGATGCCACCTTGGAATGGTGCCCGATCTGTAATTCAAACCGGAATTGACATCTCGGACTTACAGCAATCTAAGTCAGTGACCATTGTTGCTTCGATGGAGGCTAATGTAGCACCGACGTCTCTTCAGTCAATTGCGAGCAATGACGATGAAGCAGCATCTGCAATTGAAGTGCAGACTTTAGAAGATGCGGGAATAATAATGGCATCACCAATGTTTCAGGTGTCTCTTGGCAAGACTTATTATCACAATGGGTTCTTCAATGTTCCAGTAAAGTTTTCCGACTCGTTTCCAGAGCACGGCACTGAAATTTCCATTTATTGCGGCGACTCTCGTACTTTGATCCGTGCAACCGTCGACCGCAAAGCGAATCAAGCAAACCACACCCCGCGTATTTAGGGCAGAGGCTCATTGGCCAAATGGTTTGAGCTCTACAAACGTCTTGATGCGATTGCGACGGTCCGTATCGTGAGTAAGAATGAAATCGAACTGATGTAAAAAATTATCCGGCGCAAAGACATCTCTACCAAAGGGAAAAATGTTTTATGAAGGGGAGGTCGCATTATTTGTCTTTCTATCGGTAATGGTCATTTCGAAAATCAACAACAGCTTGATCACACAATTGAAAATTACAGATCAGAGCGATGCGCCAGCGTGCAGGCGTTGAGTGCGCCGGCGATAAAGCCTTGTTGGTGAATGACAGATGAGATGCGGTGCGCTTCGAGTAAATAGTGCTTCCACCCACAAGCCAGCGCAGAGTGTGTACGTTGATACACCGTCTGGGTGACAGCATTGAATCGATTCGGGACGGTGCGAAACAGGAAAGTGTGATGCTTCCACGACCAGCTTGGTGACGCCGCCAGCAGCGATAAACTGCGTTGACGTTCAATGCTGGAAAAGTCCGTGGAAAACAGCGTGGCGTTAGCGATAAGGGTGTTGCTACGAACTGTGCGTTGTGTACTGCGAATCATGATGATCTCCTTGAGTGACTACATTCAATGGGCATCCATGGGGATGCAACGCAAAAATTTCTGAACCAGGTAGATGAATTAGTACTGTTTAGAAGCTTTGAGCTGAAACCAGCGTAACAAGGGAATTTGCTGATGCAAGTCGGGAAACCTTATGCACCTTCAAGAAACGAAGTTATTCCATGTTGGTAGCGGTAGTCAAAACTCAATCAATGTTATATTCAATCGAATGATGGAGAAAATCATGAGAAAGACAGCGCAGCTTAAGAAACATCAAATAAAGGCGAGTGAAGGTGTCAACACTTCATCGTCTGAATCTGAGCGCGCATTACGATTGGCTCGGGTTGACGCTTATTTCAAGGCAACCAGAGAACAATTCACCAAGCAAGTTGCAAGCGCAAATGCCGGCGCATCTAGCGCGCAAGTTGGCGTATTGGCGGGGCCAATTGAGCGTCGTCGTTAATTGAATTTTCTAAACATCTCGCCAATTATAAAAAGGACTCACATGCTCAATCACGATGGTTACGAATTTCGGGAAGCAAACAAAAAACAATATCGTTACAAGGGATTAATTGATATCACACCAAAATCTGTCAATTGGACTGCCGACATATCGTTAAACGACGCGCAAAAAGGGGCGATAAAAGGATCTTTAATGGGTATTGGTGAAGATGAGGGCCCTGTAAGGCGGGCCGTTGATGTTGCTGTTAAAGCCGCAATTCAGTCTTACAAGCAGCTCAGTGATTAACGTTTACTCTCATCATCTCGGAGAATGCCCATACTGGGTTGGAAGTCGTACCAGTCTGTTTCGGTAAGGTAATTTTCATCAATCTATGAATGACATCCGTCATGCCAACGACTACTAGGGAATTTACCTAGAGCAGGCAGAGAAAGCCAAATTGCAGCAGGCGATAGTGTCGCTGATGAAATTACCGGCAGCGCTGCGCAAGCAGGTGATAGAAAATCAAATGCGCAAGAGCGGGATAATGTCAGAGTGGCACTTATCTAGCTGCTTGCCTATGCTTTATAACTGGCATTGAAATGACTCTCCGCCTTCCGTTGTTGTTCGAAATGGGTCAGGACATTAGCAAGGCATACCATAGCAAAGATGTGCCTCTGCTGAGTAATGAGCTTCTTAGGCGCGCAAAAACGGCTGCTATTCTGGTTGAGATGCTTGCTTATCCAGATGAAATTGAAACTGATTCTGCAGCTTGCGTGCTAGCTATTCCAAGCAACCGAAGTTGCTTACTTTACCTTGCCAAAGCCAACGGCGTCTCATCCCAGCAAGTCGTATATTTCGGCGACTTTTTCTCTGTCCGCATATTCCAGCGCTTCTGAATGCCACAAGACGCGATACTGAGTGAATTCCCCCCAAGTTCTCTGTTAATTGAGTCCATAGTCTTCATCAACTTTGCAGATCGTTTGGCTTGATCACCATTTGGATCAAACAATGCGCCCTGTGTTTGCCCAGCATTAGATAAATCCAATAACATCACTCCGACTTTTTTATACCAGTAACCTGGCCGGTAGATCTTCTCCAACCCAAATAACGCGGCGCTGATCAGTGTTCGAGTGTCGTCCGTTGGTTCCGGTAACGGAATCACGATGCCGTTGTTGTACTGTTTATCCTGGCTACGAAAAGGATTGGTTCTGACAGCGACATGGATCGCAGCACAGACTGAATTTTGTCGGCGCAGCTTTTCTGCCGCGCGGGTCATGTAACTAGCCGCAGCTTCATTTAGTTCGTCGATGGTGAGCACTAATTGGCCAAATGATCGCGAGGAAACGATTTGCTTCTTTTGCGAGATGACATCCTCCATGTCCAGACAGGATATGCCCCGCAACTCATTCCCAGTACGTTCCATCACTACGCCGAAATGCGCCCGTAATAGGGCAGTAGGGGTATCCCTGAGGGCCATGACGGTTGTTATGCCCATTTCTCTCAAACGCGTGCCTATGCGTCCTCCGACACCCCATACTTCGCCAACGGCTAGACTTGCGAACAGTTTATCCAGTTCAGGTTCTGGTATGGCATTGAAGTCACATACGCTATTAAACTCGGGCCATTTTTTTGCAACATGATTAGCCAGCTTTGCGAGTGTTTTTGATGAGGCGACACCGACACATACGGGTAAACCGGTCCATTGCAATACCCGATGGCGTATATGCTGTCCCATGGCCGTTGACGAATCCCACAACCCTTGCAGGCCATTCAGACGAAGGAAGGATTCGTCTATTGAATACACTTCAGTCTCAGGGCTATAGTCACGCAAGATCGTGGCGACACGGTTCGACATATCACCATAGAGCGTGTAATTGGAAGACAAGGCAATGATTCCATGTTCCTTAGCCAGGTCTTTCATCATGAACCATGGCATGCCCATCTTGACGCCAAGCGCCTTGACTTCATTTGAGCGTGCAACCGCACAACCATCATTGTTTGATAAAACCACCACCGGTATATTGGCTAGCCGCGGATTAAATACCCGTTCACATGAAACATAAAAATTATTGCAGTCCACCAGGGCAAAGACCTGCTTATTGGCACTGAGGCCGTCTGTAGCTTGAGATGAATGAGTCATGACGTCAGACTTTAAAGCGACGCAGGACGCCCACCACGACACCCCAGATTTGTAATTCATCGGTATCTTTGAAACGGATAGGTCGATAGGTTGGGTTCTCGGCACGTAGTTCAATGACGCCACGCCACTTAAAAAGAGTCTTTACTGTGTAGTCATTGTTGATGACCGCGACCACAATATGCTGATGGCGCGGTTCTACCGCCCGATCGACAACAAGCTTGTCACCGTCAAAGATGCCAACACCTATCATGGAGTCACCTTGAACCGTAAATACAAAGGTAGAGGCTTTATGCCGGATCATGTAGCTGTTTAGGTCCAGACTTTCTTCTATATAGTCGTCTGCCGGTGATGGAAAGCCTGCAGGTACTTTTTGTACAAACAAAGGTATGCCCACACGCACGGGCATCGCGGCAATCGACTGAGGAACTTGGATTAACGTGGGCATGATTAGCTCTGCCGAGCGAGGAAATGGAATGACGGTGTTCATCTTACGGGTATGCTGCCTATGTTCATGCAAGCAATTGGTCTTGCCGCGGGTTAATTTAATACTGATTAAATATACAGTATAATCCACGGAATTGGCAGCGCAAGACTTTTAAATAAAGGATCAACCCGATGTGTGGACGTTTTGCTTTAGCGCACCCTAAGCCAGTTCTTCAAGACTGGATGCATATCACGACGATGCCTGACTTCTTGGCGCGCTATAACGTTGCGCCATCAACTAAGATAATGACGGTGCGCGATACCAAGGATGGTCGCGTTGGTTCAATGATGCGTTGGGGCTTGGTGCCACCGTGGGTTAGCGACGCCAATAAACTCCCTATGCTTAATAATGCGCGTGGTGAGACGGTCATGGAGAAGCCCATGTTCAAACAAGCAGTCCATCGACGTCGCTGCATCATTCCTATATCTGGTTTTTATGAATGGCAAACGATACCAGGTCAAAAGACCAAACAACCTTTTTACATTTCTTTTAAAGACAAGTCGCCAATGGCTTTAGCGGCTATCTGGGAAACTAGTAAATTGCCTGATGGAGAAAGTGGCCAGTTTTTAGAAACTTGCACTATTCTGACAATTGACGCCAATGCTCTGGTATCGCCGATTCATGATCGTATGCCAGTCATTTTGGCTAAGAAGGATTGGGATCTATGGCTGACGCCGGAGCCATTGGTAACCTCTACGATAACGCCATTAATCAAGCCTTATGACGCGAATCAAATGCAGGCTTGGTGCGTATCAACGGAGGTGAATCGAGTGGCGAACGATTCCGTGGACTTAATTACGCCGTTACTGGTAGTTAATAGCAAAGCCTGTCCGTGATGAACCGAGTATTGCCGAACCCACTGTACTACCTGGACAACTTCCAACTAGTACTGGATTGGGTGCGCGAACGATACGATGATCTGCTGATACCCGAAGAGCGTTGCTTCATTAACGATTTTTTTAGTTTGCAGCAAGCCTCCCGCGCTTTGTTTGTCCGCATGGTGATGCGTAAAGGGGACTACTTCCGAGAAAGCAAACTTAGCTACGCTGAAATTGCCGATACCAGTGAGGCAATTTCGTCTTTGATCAAAGCGGGATGGATTGTGCCGGATCCGCCATTAAGCTTAGATCAACTTTTTGATCTCTTACAAAAACCTGAAATCGTCATTGCGTTCTCACTTACTGGAGTAGAAAAGAATCTCAAAAAAACAGAACAACTCGACTGCCTTAGAAATAGGTTTGATACATCCAAACCTTTCTCCGCTTGGCACCCTGCCTCGGTCGATAGGGTGGTCCATATTCAACATAAATCTCTGTGCGATCGTTTGCGACTTCTGTTCTTTGGCAACTGGCATCAAGATTGGTCAGAGTTTGTTTTGTCCGACCTGGGTATTTATCAATATGAAGCGATTCCGTTCTCATTAGAATCGCGAGGCTTCCAGACGCGACGCGATCTTGATCATTATATTGCTGTGCAAGTTTGTCGCGAGCTATTCGACGATGCTGAGCCGATTGAATTGGTGCTAGCTGAGCTATCCAAAATAGTGAGCGACAATGAATGGATCAATGGCCGACGGCACAAGCTCTTATTTCGGATGGGACAGCATTGCGAAAAACAAAAAGACTGGGACCAAGCGCTCATGATCTATCGCATGAGCGCTTATCCTGGATCGAGATTGCGCACCATTCGCGTATTAGAAAAGACAGGGCAGAGCGTCGCCGCGCTGAAACTCTTAAACGAGGCATTGTTGGCACCAGAGAATGATGCAGAATATCAGCAACTGCAACGTAGTGCTCCACGTCTCAATCGCAAGCTTGGCAATGTCAATAAACCCGTAACAACGAAGGTGCCAGTAATTAGCTTCGAATTAGCACTCCCTTTTCCAGATGCTTCGTTTTACGTTGAAGGCGTCGTCAAAAACCATCTTCACCAAAACGACGCGCCTGTGTACTATGTTGAAAACACATTGATCAACTCTTTGTTCGGATTGCTTTGTTGGCCGGCGATCTTTAAACCGGTTCCTGGCGCGTTCTTCCATCCTTTTCACCGTGGTCCTGTCGATTTGACCAGCGCCGATTTTCATCAGCGTCGGCAAGATGATTTTGCAATCTGCATGGAACAACTCGACTCTGATGATTACCTCGCTACAATACGCGAGACCTATCAAACTAAGCGGGGAATCCAATCTCCGTTCGTCTACTGGAATAACTTGGATGCAGATTTACTCGACTTAGCGTTGAGATGTATCCCGGCGCAGCATCTGCGTCTCTGGTTTCAACGCATTCTCTCTGACATCAATAGTAATAGAAATGGTTTTCCCGATTTGATCCAGTTCTGGCCGCAAGAAAAACGTTACACGATGATCGAAGTTAAAGGTCCGGGTGACCGGCTTCAAGACAATCAAAAACGCCTCATCGATTTTTGCGCGCTGCATGAATTGCCCATCTCAGTGTGCTACCTGGAGTGGCGAGAGGTTGACCGATGAGCCTCGCTAACTACCAGGTTGGTGTTCGTGCTTTATGTGAATTCACTGCGAAGCAAGGTGATCTTGATCTCAGATTTACTCCATCACCATCCGCACAAGAAGGCATTGATGGGCATACGCAAGTGACATTGCGCAGATCAGCAATCTATCAGCGCGAAGTGCGACTGGAAGGACGTTATGCTCAATTGCACATCAAAGGACGTGCAGACGGCTATGACCCTGAGAAGCAACAGCTCGAAGAGATTAAGACTTATCGTGGCAATCTCCTCGCAATGCCAGACAACCGCCGCCAACTGCACTGGGCGCAAGCAAGAGTCTATGCCCATCTTCTCTGCCAAAAGTTCGAACTCGCCACTCTCAATGTCGCCTTGATCTACTTCGATGTGGATACCCAAAAAGAAACCGCACTAATTGAGATTCAGTCGGCGCAAGCGTTGGCGAGTTTCTACAATCAACTCTGTGAGCAATTCCTTCAATGGGCCAAACAAGAAATCGATCATCGGCAGCAACGAGACTCGGCCCTAAAAGCCATGCGTTTTCCCTATCCGGATTTCAGGGCAGGGCAGCGACAACTGGCTGAAGCGATGTATAAAGCGAGTAATCGAGCATGCTGTTTATTGGCACAAGCACCAACTGGTATCGGTAAGACGATTGGTAGTTTATTCCCGATGCTTAAAGCCAGCGCTGAACATCAACTCGATAAAATTTTCTTCTTGGCGGCAAAAACTTCTGGGCGTCAGCTTGCACTTGATGCCGTCCAGATACTGCAAAAACAACTTCCAAATACCACATTGCGTACTTTGGAACTCGTTGCCAAAACCAAGGCATGTGAGTTTCCAGAAAATGCCTGTCATGGCGAGTCTTGTCCCTTAGCAAAAGGATTCTATGATCGACTGCCGGCTGCACGCATTGCCGCCCTCCAAGTGCCAATACTCGATCAGGAACGCTTGCGCAGCGTGGCAATAGAACATCAGGTCTGTCCGTATTACCTCAGTACCGAGATGGTAAAGTGGACTGACGTCATTGTCGGTGACTATAACTACTACTTTGACCTCAACGCCATGTTGTACGCGCTTGCCATCAATAATGACTGGAAGATCGGTGTGCTCGTCGATGAAGCGCACAATATGGTGTCCAGAGCGCGCGCCATGTATAGCGCAGAACTGAGTCACCGGCACTTGAAGGCGATACGTAAGCATGCACCGAGTAGTCTAAAAAAATCACTCGATCGGCTTCATCGGCAATGGTTACAAATAGAAAAAATGCTAGGGAGTGATTACGTCGTTCATGCAACAGTCCCAGAAAAATTGAGTAAAGCGCTAGAGACGCTCAATGCCGATTTGGCCATCTTTGTCGCTGAAAGTGCCGCCACAATCGATTCCGATCTTCAAGAATTCTTCTTCGATGTCTCCTTGTTTAATCGCTTAATTGAAAGTTTTGACGATCATTCGATTTTTGATATCAGCACTAACAACGGTGACTCATTACTTTGTATTCGAAACATTGTTCCCGCTTCATTTCTTAAACCTCGGTTTAAGGCAAGTCACACCAGTGCGTTGTTCTCGGCGACATTGAGCCCATGGAATTACTATAATGATTTGCTAGGCATGCCTGATAACACTGCATGGATAAACGTTGAGTCACCATTCAATGCAGAACAGTTGTCGGTCAATGTCGTTGGCCAAATATCGACTCGTTATTCAGATCGCAACCAGTCCCTAGCGCCGATTGTCGAACTGATGGCGACACAATACAAAAACGCGCCTGGAAATTACCTCGCATTCTTTAGTAGCTTCGACTATATGGATCAAGTTGCAAGCCTGTTTCAAGAACGGTTTCCCTCCATTCGAGTTTGGCGACAAACACGAGGCATGAATGAGGATGCGCGCAACCAGTTTTTAGCAAATTTCACCGACATAAGTGAGGGCATAGGCTTTGCCGTACTTGGCGGTGCATTTGGTGAAGGAATTGATTTACCTGGTGCGCGTTTGATTGGTGCCTTTATTGCGACCCTTGGACTGCCTCAAATAAATCCAGTCAATGAACAAGTCAAACAACGAATGCATCAACACTTTGGCGCGGGGTATGACTACACGTATCTCTACCCAGGCATACAGAAAGTCGTCCAGGCGGCGGGACGCGTGATTCGAACCACTTCAGATAAAGGGGTGATTTATTTAATTGATGATCGGTTTGCACAGCCGCAAATTCAGCGACTATTGCCTGAGTGGTGGGGGCTAAGTGCATAAATGCATATTTATGCATAAGTATCCGCCCATGCTATTTTTTGAGTAGCCACACTTTGGCAGTTCCTCAGCTAATTTAGACTTGTTTAACAAATTAACAGGAAAACCATTACCGAGGAAATTTTCAAGCAATGAAAATCGTTGAATATTCAATATTATCAATAATAATCGACATTATAAGAGTAATGTCATATTTATTGATCTAACAGTTAGAAATACAACGTAATACGTTGTATTATCAATTCATAATTTCAATGGATGAATATATGGATACTCTTGAACAGAATGAACGCATGCTCTTGGCGGACATCGACGCGCTTCGTAATCAATTCCCACTGACGCAGGATCTGTATCGTGAAGTGTGTATGGCTATGTTCTTCCGTTATGGAATGACACCGACAGCCAATAAGTTATACCAACTGGTGCGAAAAGGCAGCATGTCGGCACCTGCGGAAGCGCTAAATCGTTTTTGGGAAAATCTGCGGGATAAAAGCAGGGTGACTGTCAGTCATCCGGATTTACCGGAAGCCTTGAAAAACGCAGCAGGAGATCTCGTTGCCACGTTGTGGTCAGTTGCCCAAAAGGCCGCTCAAGAAACCCTGGCCTCAATGAAAGATGATGCGTTATTGCAAGTTAACCAGGCAAATGACCGTGCCAAATTGGCGGTTATTGCCCATGACCAAGCAACAACAACGCTTGTTGGCATCCAAGAAGAACTAAGGCTAACGCGCGCTGAATGTGACGGACTCAAACACGAGATTACGGCCTTAACATCGACGAATTCAGCACTCGAATCACAATTGCAGGAGTCAAGAAATGAAGTCTTGGTAAATCAGGCGAGACTAGATGAGGCTCGCCGTGAGTTGGTCTTGGAGCTGGAAAAACTGCGTGCCTCAGCAAAACTAAGTGAAGACAGACTTGATGCTGGACAGAGGCGGGCGCTTCTAGAAATCGATCGGGAGCGTACCGCTAATATTCGGCTTCAGAAAGCACTCGAATCAGCGCACGTTGAATACAAACTGAAGGTCGACGTGCATCACGCTGAATCCAATGAGCATCAGTCCCAGGTGGCCAACCTGAGGCAAACAATAGGCAATTTAGAAGGTGCGATTCAAGCCGCCTCTGAAGCCCGCGAGATTGTCAATCGCGAACTAATGGAGTTAAAAATTCAGATTTCCAACAACACTCATGCCTTGGCAGGCTCGGCGGTAGAGAGAGACTTGCTTCTTCGCAAGCTGCATGAATGCGAATTAGGAGCCGCAAAACATGCGGCGACTATTCAACCGGCTACTCGAGCCAAGCGAAGAAAAACAGAATAATGAGTAGCAAGAGCGATGTTTTCAACCGGATACTTTTACATTAAAGCATTCAGATTAACGTAATGGTTTGGACTGATTGAAATTGACTGATGGCATCACGTAATGCTTTGGACTAATCGTTAAAATCGCAAAATGATGATTAGTCCAAAGCATTAGGTAGGTAGCGTTCAAAGTTTTACGTTAGCGCGTTTCTGTCGTAGCAAACGTGAAAAGATCATTAAATTCAAATACTTATCGCAGTAAGAGTATTAGATTTACTTCATTTTATTCGGCAAGTTCCACATTTACTTCCACTAAGTGACTACTTTTACTTCGCCGAACGTTTACGTTAGCCGTGAGGCTCATGTATTATTAGCGTTTTCATTTGACATAATATAAATTATGCGAAATTTAAGAGTTCTATCGGCATGTGTCATAAAAGTATTTGTTCCTTCCAAAAATTCAAAATCCTTTAGCTTTTGATGCAACGCCCAAGATGCCCCTTCTGAATCAACTGCGGCGTAATGAAGTAATCGATTGCACTTTAAACAGTCGTTTTTTAAAACTTTACCTGTTAGAATTTTAGCGATGGATTGCTTCTTTAACCGCCTTCAAGGATGATAATGCCTGCATTCATTCCTGAACTAGCGGGATCGCGTAGGCACCTGTCTATTTCCGTCCAGCTTGTCCGGGTTTATCTTAACTGAACCACTAGACATGCATGAAAAACACTAGAAGTCCCGAATCAATCAATTTATTATCTTACCTAGCAAAATGGCTTTTTCTTGCCAGTATTGTTGCCGTTCTAGCGGGTTCCGCCTCGACTTTTTTCCTCCTTGCATTAGACTGGGCGACGAGTACGCGTATTGCGCATCGACAGTTAATCTTGCTATTGCCGTTGGCTGGTTTTGTGGTCGGTTGGCTTTATCTTCGCTTTGGACAACACGTCGAGGCGGGAAATAATTTGCTGATTGACGAAATTCATGACCCAAAAAAGGTCATTCCCTTACGCATGGCTCCCTTAGTTCTTGGTGGAACAGTCTTGTCCCATTTATTTGGGGCGTCAGTAGGTCGAGAGGGAACTGCTGTGCAGATGGGCGGAGCACTAGCTGACCAACTTACTCACTTGTTTAAACTCAAGCATGAAGATCGCCGGATTATTTTAATGGCGGGGATTAGTGCAGGTTTTGCTTCTGTTTTTGGAACACCATTGGCAGGCGCAATTTTTGGATTAGAGGTACTTGCTATAGGACGTTTGCGCTATGACGCACTGTTGCCTTGTATGGTGGCGGCGATTGTCGCAGATCAAATTGGCTTACTGTTAGGCGTACACCATACTCACTACGATGTTCCATTCGTGCCGCCTATTTCTGCATGGATGTTAATTGCGATGATTATCGCCGGGGGCATTTTTGGATTAACAGCGAAAGTGTTTGCGGATACCACGCATAGTCTCAGTTCCTGGATGAAAAATCGTATCAGCTATGCCCCGTTACGCCCTCTTTTAGGAGGCATCATCATTGCGTCTGCGGTATGGTTTTTTGGTGCTGATCGCTACATTGGGCTCGGCATTCCGACCATCGTGGAGGCATTCCAACAGTCACTCGCCCCCTATGATTTTGCGGCTAAATTGGTTTTTACTATCGCATCGTTGGGTTCTGGATTCAAAGGCGGAGAGGTGACGCCATTATTTTATATCGGCGCTACGTTAGGTAATGCTCTCGCACCTTTGCTTAATCTCCCCTTCCCTTTGCTCGCTGGGATAGGTTTCGTTGCCGTATTCTCTGGAGCAGCCAATACGCCGATCGCATCGACCCTGATGGCAATGGAGTTATTTGGTGCCGAAATTGGCGTCTATGCGGCAATTGCTTGTATCGTGAGCTACCTGTTTTCCGGGCATACAGGGATCTATCGTTCACAACGTTTGGGTCATGCGAAACACCGTCATGTGCCAGAAGGGATAAAAATAAGTGATGTTGCTGCTTACCATAAGGAGCAGTCTAAAAATTCGACTGCTAAATAAACCAAGCCTTCAGTTTTGGCAGACTTTATTCTGTTCCTTCAGCTGACTGTCAAAACTCGCCTGAACTGCTATGCTCGCACTTATATTAAAATTAATTGAAAGAAGGTTATGTTACAACTTCGTCCTAACTGTGAACGCTGCGATTGTGATTTGCCTGCATCTTCTGGCAAAGCTAGAATTTGTTCTTTTGAATGCACCTTTTGTGCGGATTGTACTGAAAACGATTTGCATGGCGTTTGCCCTAATTGCGGTGGAAATCTAGTTGTTCGTCCTATTCGCCCGGCTTCTAAATTACTCAAGAATCCGGCATCCACATTACGCGTACATGCGCCACTAACTACATAGTGTTTGAATTTGAACTGATCACATGATGTCCCACAATGTACTTAGTCTGCGACATATTGGTATCGCCCTGATAGTCATTTTTTTATGGGGCATGAATTTTGTGGTTATCAAAATTGGCTTGATTGGGATTCCACCATTTTTGCTTGGGGCATTGCGTTTTACTTTGGTGGCCTTCCCTGCCATTTTATTTTTACCACGCCCTAAGGTGTCTTTGAAATTACTATTGGCGTACGCATTGACGATTAGCTTGGGGCAGTTTGCGTTCTTATTTTCTGCAATGGCAGTCGGTATGCCCGCTGGTCTTGCTTCACTAGTATTGCAAGCACAGGCATTTTTTACCGTTGGACTGTCGGCGCTAGTGTTTGGTGACAAACTACGGATGGCGAATCTCATGGGCATGTTAATCGCCAGCGCCGGGTTGATTTTATTGGGCAGTGCGAGTCTGACGAGTTTCGGTAATCAAGTGACGTTATTAGGTTTTATTTTGACCCTTTGTGCGGCATTCTCTTGGGCAAGTGGAAATGTGATCAACAAAAAAATCGGTGCGACCTCGGTGCTTAGCTTAGTGGCGTGGAGTGCGTTAATTCCTATTTTGCCGTTTTTTCTGTTATCTGCGTGCTTTGAAGGCATTGACGTGATGACCTATAGTCTGACGCATCTGTCGTGGTCTTCGGTGTTAACAGTAGTGTATCTGGCAGTGGCAGCAACCTTGATCGGTTATACCTTGTGGGGCAGATTGCTAGCCAGTCTGCCCACGCATATGGTAGCACCGCTGACTTTACTGGTACCCGTAGTCGGTCTGACTGCAGCCTGGCTCTTGCTGGGCGAGACTCTGCAGCCTACGCAACTACTCGGCGCGGTGATTGTTATGTTTGGTTTGCTGGTGAATGTTTTTGGACAAAGACTGAGCAATAGTGTACGTAGTGTATTTAACAGAGTGTAAGGTAATTCTGTAAGTATGCGACATCAAAGAGATTTGTTTTTACTACTTAGTTCCACCACCTTTGCATCAGGCACTGGTGGCGTGCCGTTGACTCCGTGGATACAAAGTAACAAGTAAAAAAAACAAAGGCGCAGTATCTATGCGGCCTACAGCACGAAATGGTGCCACAAGCCTTATGGATAGTGCGTCTTCAACTTTACATTTAACAATGGGTAAATTACTTTTCCACCTCAGCGATTTACAAGCCCGTATTAACGGCAATAAACGCCTTCATTTTTTCCACATCGACGCTCATTACTTCAAAACGTTGCGGTAAGGCTTCAATGTTTTCAAAGCCTGCCGGGCGTTCTGCATCGCGCCCTAATGCTTCCTGGATGGTTTCATTGAATTTGGCTGGCAAGGCGGTTTCTAGCACAATCATCGGTATACCTTGCTCAATATGTTCCAGCGCAACCTTGATGCCGTCGGCGGTGTGTGTATCTACCGTAATGCCGTAGTTTTTTTCTACCAGACGGATAGTCTTAAGACGGTCAGCATGCACCGATTTTCCTGACTCAAAACCAAACTTGGCGATCTTTCTGAATTCGTCACCATCACTGCCCGGTTGTCCGGATAAATCAAAGCCACCAGCGGTCTCAACCTTTTTAAACAGTGCCACCACGCGCTCGGCATCGCCATCTAGCAAATCATAAATGAAGCGCTCAAAATTAGATGCCTTAGAAATATCCATCGATGGACTGGTAGTGTGCCAGGTTTCTGCCGATTTACGAACGCGATACACGCCAGTACGGAAAAATTCATCCAGTACGTCATTTTCATTGGTGGCGACCACCAGTTTTTCGATAGGTAAACCCATCATACGGGCAATATGGCCAGCACAAATATTGCCAAAATTACCAGATGGCACTGTGAATGAAACTTTTTGCTCATTGCTGGTCGTTGCGCTGAGATAGCCGCGGAAGTAGTAAACCACTTGCGCCACTACGCGTGCCCAATTAATGGAATTAACAGTGCCGATCTTTTGGCGACTTTTAAATGCCAGATCGTTCGAGACAGCCTTTACCATATCCTGGCAATCATCAAACACACCTTCGACTGCGATGTTGAAGATATTCGGATCTTGCAAACTGAACATTTGCGCGGTCTGGAAAGCGCTCATTTTTTTATGTGGAGACAGCATGAAGACACGGATGCCTTTTTTACCGCGCATGGCATATTCGGCAGCACTGCCGGTATCTCCAGAGGTGGCGCCAAAAATATTCAGTTCAGCATTGTGTTTTGCAAGCGTATATTCAAACAGATTGCCCAGTAATTGCATCGCCATGTCTTTAAACGCGAGCGTCGGGCCATTCGATAAGGCTTGCAAAATCAGCTTGCGGCCATTGCGGTCTTCCAGTACGCGCAGTGGCGTGATTTGAAAGGCGTCTTGCTCTGCACGGACATTACAATACACTTCGCCTATGTAGGTTTTATCAGTGATGGCTTTCAGATCTGCGACAGGAATATCTGTAGCAAATTTTTTTAGTACCTCTAATGCTAGTTCTGCATACGAAAGCGTGCGCCAGGAATTCATCTCATCTGGGGTTACCTGTGGGTATTCTTGTGGTAAATACAAGCCCCCATCGGGAGCCAATCCACCCAACAGAATTTCAGAAAAATTTTGCTGCGCGGCATGTCCGCGTGTTGATACGTATTGCATATTAGGAATGAGGAGAGTGAAAATAAGTTAAAAAAATAAATTGCGGAGAATAAGATTTTCCACATTATATCTTCGCCCTACCGCAAAGAAAGGATGAACCGGTAATTTAATATGTCATCAATGAATTTTATTCGATCACTCGGTCAACTTATCGATGAATTACCACCATTAGCGCTTTGGCTTCGGCTTTTCCAATATTTCGTATGGCATGATTTTTATCTGCTTCGTAACGGGCGGTACCGCCAATTTTTAGTTTTCTCTTGTTTCCATCGACTTCGACTTCTACACTACCATGTAACAGAGTTAAATGCTCGGTAGTGCCCGGGTCGTGCGAGGTAGAAACTAGCGCTCCACCAGAAGCGAGGGTTAATTCATACCATTCGTAACGCCCCGCCAATTCCATCGGCCCTAATATTTTTAATACATAGCCGGCATGCTCACCGGGTAAGGTAGGCGTCTCATGCGGCTCCATCATACGGATGCTGTCTATTTTGGGTACTTCTGACGATAGTAATTCAGCAATACTCACGCCCAATGCATTCGCGAGACGCCATGCGACGGCGATCGTGGGATTAGCTTTTTCCCTTTCTATTTGCGACAACATCGATTTGGAGACACCCGCTGTACGAGACAGATCTTCTAGCGTCAAACTTCGCTCTAGACGCATGCGCTGCAGGGTAGCGCCCACCTCAGGTGGCGCGGGCGGATTAACAATAGTCGTTTTTTTCATTTTCACTTTTACAAACGTATTGCAAAGTTTTATAAGTATAGATAATATTCGATATATTGAATATTAGTTCATTATATCGAATTGTTTCGTGGATTAAAAAATTATGGTATTAAGTTTATCTTACCAGAAGGCCCAGTCGGCACATACATTTTTGCCCCGCATACCCATCTAGAGACAGATCAGGAGACCGTAATGAGCGCATCAAAACAGAAAAATACTTTTTTTGACGAATTATCAAACAAACTCGATTCGCTACGTGAGCAAGGTTTGTACAAGTTTGAGCGCGTGATCGCCTCACGTCAGGGGCCTGAAGTGACTTGTGATGACGGTCGTCAACTAATCAATCTGTGTGCCAACAATTATCTAGGTTTATCCGGCGATGAAGCGACAGTACAAGCCGCAATCGCTGCGACTGAAGAATTTGGCTATGGTCTATCTTCGGTGCGTTTTATCTGCGGCACGCAAACTGTACATAAACAACTGGAGCGCGCCATCTCTGATTTTTTAGGAATGGAAGACACTATTCTTTATGCCGCTGCCTTTGATGCCAACGGTGGGGTGTTTGAACCTTTGTTTGATGAGCAAGATGCAATCATTTCGGATGCGTTAAATCATGCTTCTATCATCGATGGAATACGTTTATGCAAAGCAGCACGCTATCGCTATGCCAACAATGATATGGACGATCTGGAAGTGCAATTACAAGCAGCAGCGGATAAGCGCCACCGCATCATCGTCACCGATGGTGTGTTCTCTATGGATGGCACCATTGCTCAACTAGACCAAATATGTGATCTGGCCGACAAATATGATGCGCTGGTTATGATCGATGAATGCCATGCCTCTGGCTTTATGGGCGCGACTGGTCGCGGCACCCATGAGCACCATAGCGTGATGGGTCGGATCGACATCATTACCGGCACTCTCGGAAAAGCATTGGGTGGTGCGATGGGCGGTTTTACTGCGGCACGTAAAGAAGTCATCGATACATTACGCCAAAAATCACGGCCTTATTTATTCTCGAATACGCTGGCACCTTCTATCGCGGGTGCCTCACTCTCCGTCCTGCAACGGCTGTCTTCTTCTACCGAATTGCGTGACAAATTACATGCTAACACTGCGTTCTTCCGCAGCGAAATTGCAGCCCTAGGTTTTACTATCAAACCTGGCACACATCCGGTCGTCCCGGTGATGTTATTTGATGCTCCAATAGCTCAGAAATTTGCTGCGCGAATGTATGAATTAGGTGTCCTTGTCACCGGTTTTTTTTATCCGGTAGTACCGATGGGGCAGGCGCGCGTCAGAGTACAGCTTTCGGCAGCACACACCACAGAACAATTAAAAACTGCACTGGCAGCCTTTGCGCAAGTCGGCCGCGAACTTAATTTAATTAAATACGCGCAATAAATTAAGGAAACATCAGCATGGAACGTATTTTAGTCATAGGTGCCAATGGGCAAATCGGTAGTGAACTGGTCGATGCATTAGCCGCCAAACATGGCGCCGAGAATGTCATCGCAGCAGACATTGGCCCACGCAGTTTGTATGGCGCAAAAATGTATGAAGTGATTGATGTACTCAATGCTGAACGTCTGATTGCTATTGCCGAGCAATATCAGATCACGCAGGTTTATCAATTGGCCGCTTTATTGTCTGCCACCGCTGAGCAAGCACCATTGAAGGCCTGGACCTTGAATATGGATGGTTTGTTAAATATTTTAGAATTGGCACGCCTACGCGGTGAAGTAAGTAAGCCTCTTAAGGTATTTTGGCCCTCATCTATCGCGGCCTTTGGCCCCAACACACCATCGCAAGACACGCCGCAATTTACCGTAATGGATCCCAGCACGATTTACGGCATCAGCAAACTGGCGGGCGAGCGCCTGTGTGAGTATTATTTCAAAAAATATGGCATCGATGTTCGTAGTATTCGCTATCCCGGCATCATCAGCTATAAATCGCCTCCGGGTGGCGGCACTACTGATTATGCGATTGCTATTTTCTATGCCGCTTTGCGTGGTGAAAGCTATCCTTGCTTCTTGGAAGCCGAGACCACATTGCCAATGATCTACATGCCAGACGCCATCCGCGCCACGATCTTGCTGATGGATGCTCCAGCAGACAAACTTTCTATACGTTCTTCATATAATGTGGCGGGGTTAAGTTTTAATCCGCAGGAATTAGCGTTGGTAATTAAACAAAATTTACCAGGATTTGACATACACTATGTGCCAGACAGCCGACAGGCAATTGCTGCAAGCTGGCCACAAAGCATGGATGATACGATAGCCCGCAATGATTGGGGATGGAAAGCAGAAATTGATTTGCAATACTTGGTGATAGACATGTTGAGAAACCTCAAAATTAGCCAGCCATCCCAGATAGGGCTGACCATAGCGGCATAGTAATAAATAGTCGAGACAAGTGAGGATACGGTATGGACATGCGGGTATTTGATTTATTTAAGATAGGCATAGGCCCATCTAGCTCACATACCGTTGGCCCTATGCTGGCGGCACGTCGGTTTTTGCTGGAATGCCCGGATTTGTTTAAAGCCAGCAAGGTGCAAATTGCGTTGTATGGCTCGTTGGCGTTAACTGGATTAGGCCATGCCACTGATAAGGCCGTACTACTAGGCCTGATGGGTGAAACTCCAGAAGACATCGACCCTGAAAATAAAGACGACAAGCTAAGCATACTATCCACCAGCGGCATCATTCATTTATTAGGAAAATACAGCATTAAATTCGATATTAGGGAGGATCTATTTTGGCACAAAAAAGAAGCTTTACCTGGGCATCCGAACGGTATGCGCTTCAGTCTTACGCGCAATGATGGAAGTATTTATGATCGCGTATTCTATTCGACTGGCGGTGGTTTTATTTACTCAGAAGAAGAACTGCAGGGAGGCAACAATCCTGCTGCAAAGTCTGCAGTGAAGGTACCCTTCCCTTTTGGCTCTATGGCAGAGCTGCTGGCACATGGAAAAAGTACTGACATGAGCCTTGCGTCTATGTTACGTGCTAACGAATTGGTCCATTGTAACGAAGAAGAGTTGGATGCTGGGCTGGATCATCTCTGGAACGTAATGCGCCACTGTATCGAACGAGGCTTGCAAATTACTGGTGAATTACCGGGCGGCTTACACGTGCAACGACGCGCGGCCAAACTATGGCTTACCGCAAATGAGGCCACCCATGTTTTGCCGCATGATGGTATGCATAAGGTCAGTTTGTATGCCATGGCAGTCAATGAGGAAAACGCTGCTGGTGGTCGGGTTGTCACCGCCCCGACCAATGGTGCCGCTGGCATTGTTCCAGCGATATTGCGTTATTACTCGCAAGACTGCAAACCGAACAATCCGGTACAAGGTATTCGTAATTTTCTATTAGTCGCGTCAGCAATCGGTATGCTCTGCAAAAAAAATGCTTCTATTTCAGGTGCGGAAATAGGTTGCCAGGGAGAAGTTGGCGTAGCATGTGCAATGGCTGCGGCTGGTTTGACATCATCCTTGGGTGGCAGCAATGAGCAAATCGAGTCCGCAGCAGAAATTGGCATTGAACACCATCTTGGAATGACTTGCGATCCGATTGGCGGTTTAGTGCAGATTCCTTGTATCGAACGAAATGGCATCGGTGCCGTTAAGGCAATTACCGCTGCTTCACTTGCGCTCAAAAGTGATGGTACGCACCACGTTAGTCTTGATCAAGCAATAGAAACGATGCGTCAGACCGGTTTTGATATGCAAGCCAAATATAAGGAAACCTCATTGGGCGGATTGGCTATTCACGTGATTACGGTCAATCACGCAGCCTGCTGACCTTTTAGTAGATGAATCGCCCATGGCCGATTGCGTCAGAACAGCTAACGATGAAAGCGACACTCCTCATAGTTTTCATCGATATCATAAGTTTTAACATATTTTTTAACATCGACCTCAGCGTACTAATCCTTTAATCACTGGCCACTGTCGCCTCGAAATGGGCAAGCGCTCTTGTGTATCGCGCAAAATGACTTGCCATGATTCTGTGGCTTTTTCATTCTCATTTTCAGCATCGATGATGTGTGTTGCTCGCTCGACACCGATAATGGCGCTTCGTGCGACGAGTGCATTTCTATGTACGCGCACCAGCATCTTGACCATTTCATCTTCGATCGAAGTCAAGGACTCTTCCAGTAAATAGCTGCGCAGTTTTGTATGCAGCGTGACATATTTTTGTTCTGCTTTGAGAAACAATACTTCTACCACCGGTATCAATAAAACACGATTTCTTTCGACTACCGAGAAGCATTGACGCGCCGCTGGCAAGTCGCGAACCGATGCAGTAATGGCGCTTTTCTGCGCACCTGATTTCAAATGGCTGATGCGCATAATTGCTCCTGCCAATCTGCTTGCCCTGACCGGTTTGAGCAAATAATCCATGGCATGCACTTCAAATGCTTTCAAAGCATATTCGTCGTACGCAGTGACAAAAATAATCGCTGGCATCTGCAAATCTTTGTCGCTCGATAAATGCTGAGCCAACTCCAAACCTGTCATTCCTGGCATTTGCACATCTAGCAAAATGATATCCGGTTTCGTCAGCGCGATCTGATCGAGTGCGGTTTGTCCATCTGAAGCTTCGCCAACCAGGTCGCAGGGACACTCTTGCTGGATATCAGATAATAGTGTCGCTAGTCGCTGTCTTGCCGGCGCTTCATCATCAACGATCAGAATTTTGGGACGATTCATTTTTTATAAGGAAAATACAATTTAACTTCAAAGCTTTTACCAACTATGCCATAGCTCAATTTTGCCTCAATATCATAGAGTAAAGCTAAGCGTTGGCGAATATTTTCCAGTGCCATATGATTTCCCTGTGATAATCTGGCGTTAGCATGAAAAGGATTGCTAACAGTTATCTCAATTTTATTCAGCGTACGCCGTATTCCCACCATAATCAATGCTGGCACAGCAGACGGTTCAACACCATAATGCACCGCATTTTCAAGTAAAGGCTGCAATAATAATGCTGCAATTTTTGCATCGTGCAACTCTTGCGAACTCAAATTTTCGGTGTGCCAACTCACCTGCAAACGTTCGCCAAGACGAATTTTCTCAATTGCCAAATATTGTTCGCAGAGGCGAATTTCTTCTTGCAGGGTTGTCATGTCCCGCGTATCCCGCATCAAAACACGAAACAGATCTGCTAAATCTTCCAATACAGTTTCCGCACGACGAGGCTCAGTGCGAATCAGCGACAAAACAGCATTCAGACTATTAAATAGAAAATGCGGTCTTATTCTGGCCTGTAAGGCTTGTATTCGCGCTTCATCCAGGGCTGGTGAATACGCTCGACTGCGCAATTCGAAGTAGTGCTGCAGGCTAGAACCCATCACAAAAGACAATAAGACTGCATATCCATACTGTAAGTGAGGAAAACTAAAAACAAACCACTCCATGCTATCCAAATAAGCCAGTAGCGCAGCACAGATCAGCGCGGGTACTACACCACAAACCAAGCGTTGCGTCCAGGCCGGCACCATGTGTCGCTCAGTCGTGACACGTAATCCGCACAAAGAAAACAGTGATGATAGACATATCATTTCCACTAGCATGGACGTTTCGACGAACTCCTGAAAATTTGTTATCCAGCCTTGCCCTCGTGCCAGCAAACCAAGCAAAATAGAGAAATTTACAATAACCAAGACCCGAAACACCACGCCGATATTGCAACAATCTGGAATCAGTAACGCGCTATGTGGATGCTGTGTTTGTTCGTTCATTTTTTTGAAGTAAAAGATAGGTCAGGCGCACGGTATAATCGAGGGATAAATTACGCAATAAAACTAAGTTATAAAATTAAGCCATAAAACCGGAAGCCAATATGACATCACAATTCTCTAAAAAAAGCGAGGCATGGTCTGCCCGCTTCTCCGAACCTGTCTCTGATCTGGTCAAACGTTATACTGCTTCGGTATTTTTTGACAAGCGTATGGCAGCCTTTGATATTCAGGGTTCCTTAGCGCATGCAGAGATGCTGGCAGCGCAAAATATCATCAACGCACAAGATCACGCCGACATCCAGCGCGGCATGACGCAAATACAATCAGAAATCGAGGCAGGCAAATTTGAATGGTTGCTTGATCTCGAAGACGTGCATCTGAATATAGAAAAGCGCCTGACTGAACTGGTAGGCGATGCAGGCAAACGCCTGCACACGGGGCGCTCACGCAACGATCAGGTAGCGACGGATATCCGTTTATATGTGCGTTCTTCCATTGACATTATTGTTGGCTTGTTAGGTGATTTTCGTAGCGCCCTGCTCGACTTGGCCGAGCAACACAGCGACACCATCATGCCGGGGTTCACCCACATGCAGGTGGCGCAACCGATCACCTTCGGCCATCATGTTTTGGCCTATGTAGAAATGTTTAGCCGCGATGCAGAGCGCATGCTGGACTGCCGCAAAAGGGTCAATCGCTTGCCTTTGGGCGCTGCCGCATTAGCGGGAACCACCTTCCCGATTGATCGTGAAAGAGTCGCTCGTAACCTGGGTTTTGACGATGTGTGCCACAACTCATTGGATGCAGTGTCTGACCGCGATTTTGCGATTGAATTTTGTGCCGCTGGTGCACTGATCATGACGCATATCTCACGTATGTCCGAAGAGCTGGTGATCTGGATGAGCCCGCGAGTTGGTTTCATCGATATCGCTGACCGCTTCTGCACTGGGTCATCGATCATGCCGCAAAAGAAGAATCCCGATGTGCCAGAGCTGGCGCGTGGCAAAACTGGCCGCGTCAATGGCCACCTGATTGCATTGCTCACTTTGATGAAAGGTCAACCACTGGCCTACAACAAAGATAATCAGGAAGACAAAGAACCTTTGTTCGATACCGTCGATACGCTGACTGATACCTTGCGTATTTTTGCCGATATGGCTGGCGGCATTACTGTCAAACCGGAAGCTATGCGTGCCGCCGCACTGCAGGGCTACGCTACCGCGACCGATCTGGCTGATTACCTGGTCAAGAAAGGCTTGCCTTTCCGTGATGCACATGAAGCCGTGGCATTGGCGGTACGCACCTGTGTTGACAAAGGCTGCGACTTAAGCGACATGAGCCTAGCAGATTTACAAAAATTTTCGCCTCTGGTTGGCGCAGACGTGTTTGAAGTGCTGACCCTGGAAGGTTCCGTCGCGGCACGCAATCACATCGGTGGCACAGCACCTCAACAGGTCAGACTTGCGATAGCACGTGCACGTCAACAATTGGCGACTTAAGACCCAACTTCCCCCTCTGCGCGGTTCAACTACGGGCGAATCGCGCAAACCCACATCCATATGACAGCCTCAGTAATTGATATATACGTATAAATACTGAGTTTGTGTCTTTCACCCACAAAACTCCGTTTTACCTGCTTCTTCGCATTCGCGCTGCTAGAGAAATATCGTATACTTTGCCGCAATGAAATAATGTAAATCCAGAGACTTCGTTTCTGTGAAATGCATAAAAATTCAAGTCAATAGGGAGACAAGCAATGAAATTTATCATCTCGATATCGAGATTCATCGACGCAATCAACGAAAAAGTTGGCTATGCAGTCAGTTGGGCCTTGTTGGCGGCGGTTCTTATTTGCACCGGCAATGCCTTGGTGCGCTACACCTTTAATACAAGCTCAAACGCCTGGCTGGAAATACAGTGGTATTTGTTTTCAGCGATTTTTCTGCTTGGTAGTTCTTATACTTTGCGCAGAAACGAGCATGTTCGCATTGACGTAATTTCCAGTCGTTTTTCAAAACGTACCCAAGTCTGGATGGATATTTTCGGTTTCCTGTTCTTCCTTTTGCCTATGACTGCCCTTATCTTGTATTTCGCGACACCCTATGCCATCGAATCCATGCGCAATCAGGAAGTATCGAATAACGCTGGCGGTTTAATCGTCTGGCCCGCAAAATTACTGATTCCGATTGGATTCTTGTTGCTGACATTGCAAGGTGTATCTGAATTGATCAAACGCATTGGCTACCTGCAAGGATTGGTGGATGCCAGAGAGTTTGAGAAACACGCAGCCACGCCAGAAGAAGAAATTGAGGCGATTAAATCCGCCAACAAATTACAATAAGATCAGCGGAGACATCACTAAATGACTGCATTTATCATCGCAAACATGGCACCGATCATGTTTGCCACCTTAGTAATATTCTTGTTATCGGGCTTCCCGGTCGCATTTGCACTGGCAGCAAATGGTTTGTTTTTTGGTTTTTTGGGCATAGAGTTTGGCCTGCTTAAGCCAGAACTGCTGCAAGCACTACCCAATCGCATTTTTGGCATCATGTCGAACGATACTTTGCTTGCGATTCCCTTCTTTACCTTTATGGGCCTGATCCTTGAAAGATCGGGTATGGCAGAAGATTTACTCGACACCATAGGTCAGCTATTCGGCCCTTTACGTGGTGGTGTCGCTTATGCGGTGATTTTTGTTGGCGCCTTATTGGCAGCAACCACTGGCGTTGTCGCGGCATCAGTGATCTCCATGGGCTTGATCTCCTTGCCTGTCATGCTGCGTTACGGTTACGATAAAAAAGTCGCTTCCGGTGTTATTGCGGCATCGGGAACTTTGGCACAAATTATCCCCCCTTCATTAGTACTGATCGTGATGGCGGATCAGTTAGGACGCTCAGTTGGTGACATGTACCAGGCAGCCTTTCTTCCAGGCTTACTGCTAACGCTCATGTATGCCGGTTACATCCTCATCATATCCATACTCAAACCAAAATGGGTGCCAGCACTTCCAGCAGAAGCGCGCAATTTGCGGCAAGCCAACGGTGACAGTGGTGCTGTCTCATTGTTGATTTTACTGGTGCTTAGCATTGGTGCCAGCATTACCTATTCTAAGTACTACGTTGCTGGCCATCCCAATGTTGCCAGCGATGAACTAGTTATTTACTCTGCCAGTGTGGGCATTGCGTTTTCTTTTGTATTAGCGCTCATTAACCGCCAGTTCAAAATCGGCTTGTTGTCACGCATGGCAGAAAAAGTCGTGTTTGTACTGATACCACCACTGGCTCTGATCTTCCTGGTGCTGGGTACCATTTTTATCGGTGTCGCAACGCCAACTGAAGGCGGCGGCATGGGTGCCTTTGGTGCGATGGTGCTGGCGATGATGAACCGCCGTTTATCTTGGGACTTGACCAAGCAGGCAATGAATTCCACTTCGCGCCTATCGTGTTTCGTGGTCTTTATTCTGATCGGCTCTACAGTCTTCTCGCTGGTATTTCGCGGTGTTAATGGCGACTTATGGGTTGAGCATTTGTTAAGTTCATTGCCAGGTGGGAAAATTGGTTTTCTCATTGTCGTCAATATTATGTTTTTCGTACTCGCCTTCTTCCTGGATTTCTTTGAACTTGCCTTTATTCTGGTTCCACTGGTTGGCCCGGTGGCAGAAAAAATGGGCATTGATCTGATCTGGTTTGGTGTTTTGCTGGGTGTTAATATGCAAACCTCCTTCATGCATCCACCCTTCGGTTTTGCACTATTTTATCTGCGTTCAGTGGCGCCTAAAGAAGTTAAGACCAGCGACATCTATTGGGGTGCCATTCCATTCGTGGTGGCACAAATCGTCATGGTGAGCATGATTATTGCCTTCCCAAATATTGTTTCGGTCGATAAAAAGACCGATATGAAAGAGGACGTGCAACTCAACCTGACGATGCCAGCCGATGATGCTCCTGCTCTGAATCTGCCCGATGGTGCGGATAAACCACAAGACGACAAACAAGACGATAAACAAGACGAACCGGCGACTCCTAAGTTCACTCAGTAATGTAGGTATTTGAGATTTAAATTAATTTAAATCTCATAAATAAAAACTCGCTTCGGCGGGTTTTTATTTATCCAAATCCAGCCAAGACTAACAATAATTATCGCCATCAGATCACGATATTGCAAACTCAACTTAGCAAGAATTCATCAGTGATCCTCAGTTAAGCGGGCTCCACGGCTAATGACAAAAAATGGCTTTTCAATAAAAAAACCGCGCTTGCTGCACGGTTTTTTTATCTACTCATTGATACGATTTATTTTAAAGCATGTGACATGTTGAATTTCGCAAAAGATTGCTCAGCTACGTTAAACCATTGTCCCTGGTTGTTACGGAAAGCAACCCAGTCGTCATACACTTTTTTAAACTTCGGATTCTTTGCAGCCTCTTCAGCGAAAGTCTCTTGTGTAGCTTTGAAACATGCTTCCATCACCGGCTGAGGGAAAGGTTTGAGCGAAATCTTGTTTTGCAAGAGTCGCCCCAAAGCTGCTGGATTTTTTGCATCGTATTTCGCCTGCATATCCGTGTGGGCTTCTATCGATGCGACTTCAATCGCATGTTGATAAAGCTTAGGTAATTTATCCCATTCTTTTTTGCCGACATAGAAAGATAATTGAGCGCCACCTTCCCACCAACCTGGATAGTGGTAAACCTTGGCAACTTTAAATAGACCAAGTTTTTCATCATCATAAGGACCTACCCATTCAGCCGCATCTATTGTGCCTTTTTCCAATGCAGTATAAATATCACTGGCGGGTATTTGCTGCGGTACCGTTCCAAGTTTGGTCAAGACCTTGCCAGCGAAACCGCCAACACGAAACTTGAGACCCTTCAGATCTTCAACACTCTTGATTTCTTTACGGAACCAGCCACCCATTTGAGTCCCCGTATTGCCACCCAAGAAATTCACCACATTATATTCAGCAAAAAATTCGCGCATCAACTTCATACCATTACCATGCAACATCCATGCAGTTTGCTGACGTGAGGTAAGGCCAAATGGGATGGCAGTATCAAACGCAAAAGTTGGATCTTTTCCGAAAAAATAATAAGAAGCGGTATGCCCTATTTCTACTGTGCCATCTTTGACAGCATCTAACACTGCTGGGCCTGGGACAATTTCACCACTTGCGAACGGGCGAATATTGAATTTACCATCAGTGAGTTCCTTAACACGATTGCAAAATGTCTCAGATGCTCCAAAGATGGTATCTAAGCTTTTAGGAAAACTAGATGCCAAACGCCAATTAAGCGTTGGGTTTTCAGCCATTGCTGGTGCTGCAGCAACGACCCCGACGGCGCCAACAGATGCGCTTACTGCTGCTTTTTTTAGAAAGGAACGACGTTCCATGCTGTCTCCAATATAAGGATATTTCCGAAAAAATTTCCGGTATGTGGTTAATGTATAAATACGGATTTAATAACCGAAATCTATTTTATGGTCAGAGTTGCGTACTCGCAATCAATGTTCACATTGCAAAGCAGCATTTTTATGCTTCAGCAAAACAAATAAGACCCAATTTACTAAAAAAGAAAATATTTCTCTTTATCTATCAATTACTTAAGAATATATTGATGTTACTGAAAAAATACCCAAGAATACTTCTTAAGTATTTCTACTTATTCCAAAGCGAGACACCTGATCGCCCGTTCAACAATTAACTCCCCGCTACCGTCATGCTCTCTATAAGTATCGAGCCAGTTTGTTTGGTGCCGCGAATCAAAGTATCTGCGCCTATCGCTACAATCTGCTGAAACATTTCACGCATATGGCCAGCAATGGTAATTTCTTCGACCGGATACTGGATGACACCATTTTCTACCCAGTAACCCGAAGCGCCACGAGAATAATCGCCTGTCACATAATTGACCCCCTGCCCCATCAGTTCCGTTACTAGCAAACCGGTGCCCATTTTTTTTAACATAGCGTTAAAGTTATCAGTTTTTTTAGTTAAGGCAGAATTCAAGGATAAATTATGCGAGCCGCCAGCGTTGCCTGTCGTTTGCATCCCTAATTTACGGGCTGAATAGCAAGATAAAAAATAGCCTTGTAAGACGCCATCCATGACTACATCGCGACGTTGGGTTTTAACTCCCTCGTCATCAAACGGAGAGGAGCCGACGCCCCCTATTACATGCGGATCTTCTACCACCTGTATGTGATTCGGGAAGACTTGCGTCCCTAACGAATCCAATAAAAAACTCGATTTTCGATATAAGGCACCACCCGATACTGCCTGTACAAATGATCCAAGCAAGCCTGCGGCCAGCGGAGCTTCAAATAGCACAGGGCATCTGCGGGTATCTAACTTACGTGCATTTAATCTCGCTAAAGCGCGTTCTGCTGCATAGCGCCCTACTGTTTCTGGCTGTGCCAGTTTTTTGGCGTTACGCTGTGAGGTGTACCAATCATCGCGCTGCATGCGCGCACCCTTGCCTGCAATCGGTGAAACAGAAATGGTATGACGCGAAAATGGATACCCGCCAATAAATCCACGTGAATTAGCTGCAACAAAATGTGATTGCTGGGCATGCACTCCAGCCCCTTCACAATTCGTGATGCGCTTATCCACCGCAAAAGCCGCCGCCTCGGTACGACAGGCAAGCTCGATAGCTTCTTCTGCGGTTACCAACCATGGGTAAAAAAGTTTCAAATCTAACGGATGCATTTCTAATAAATCAGTCTCGGGCAGATCTGCACAATTATCTTCTGCGGTAAAACGAGCGATGTTATATGCCGCGTCAACGGTATCAAGCAGTGATTTTTGTGAGAAATCTGAAGTACTGGCATTTCCTCGTTTTTGGCCGATATACACCGTCACACCAATGCCTTTATCGCGGTTTTGTTCTATGGTCTCTACCTTACCTTTACGCACACTGATCGACAGACCGCCACCTTCGCTAATCTCAACGGCGGCGTCAGATGCGCCTTTTTCGCGTGCAAAACGCAACATATCTTGTGCAATTTGCTTTAACTGATCCTGAGTATGGGTAAAAACTGGTTTGCTCATGGCGTGGTTTCTTTGGATGCGTAGATAAAAAGGGTATCATAGCAGCCGTTTCAATAAGTTTATAGAATAAAGGCGAGTCAATCATGCCAAATCCAAATCGAGGCGCTTGCGGCTTCAAATCCAATGAGTTCGAACAAGAATACGAGCGTCCATCAAAATCACAGTTAAAGCGTGAAATGACAGGGCTGCAAAAGCTCGGCCAAGAATTAATCGATCAGCCACGCGACCGAGTCAAGCGCGTGCCTATGCCAGAAGACGTACGCGACGCGATTCTGGAATGCCAGAAAATTAAGGATCATGAAGGTCGTCGTCGACAATTACAATTTGTAGGGAAAAAAATGCGCACTTTGGATGAAGCAGAAGTTGCGCTTATCCAAAAAACTATTGATAGCTGGAAAGGTGCCTCTAAATCAGAAACCGCCGCCATGCATGCCCTAGAGCGTCGTCGTGACAAACTGCTGGCAAACGATACTGCAGTGACTGAATTAATGGCGGAGCATCCGCAGATAGACGCCCAGCAATTGCGCACGATGATCCGCAATGCGCGTAAAGAGCAAGCCGAGAACAAACCGCCTAAAGCTTATCGCGAAATTTTTCAGCTACTCAAAGAACTGGCAAAAGCAAAAACTGCAGGCAACGCTGATGATGCTGATGACGATCTAGAGGAAGAAGACGATGAGTAATCGCGTCAGAGACCTGGATCGTGCGCTGCGCATAGGCCTGATCTCTATCTCTGACCGCGCATCACAAGGCATCTATCAAGATCAAGGTTTGCCGGCTTTGCAAGAATGGCTAGTGGCTGCCATAGCCACTCCTTTGAACATAGAAACTCGTTTGATACCCGATGAGCGGGCTGCGATAGAACAAGCCTTGATTACACTGGTGGATGATGCGCGCTGCGACTTGGTGATCACCACCGGTGGTACTGGTCCAGCGCGGCGCGATGTGACGCCAGAAGCCACGTTGGCAGTTGCTACTAAAGAGATGCCTGGCTTTGGTGAACAAATGCGCCAGATCAGCCTTAAATTTGTTCCTACCGCGATTTTATCGCGCCAGCTTGCCGTCATTCGTGAAACGCACGACCATGCGGCACTGATTCTGAACTTGCCAGGTCAACCGAAATCCATTAAAGAAACCCTGGAAGGGCTAAAAGATGCTGACGGAAAACAAATTGTCGCAGGCATCTTCGCTGCAGTGCCTTACTGCATCGATTTGATCGGCGGACCGTATATTGAGACTAACGATGCCGTCTGCCAAGCATTTCGCCCAAAATCGGCGATTCGACCAAAACAAAACAGTTAAAAAAATATGACCTCTACCCTGCTCGACACCATAGAAATCGAAAGTGCCCCCAATCCGACCGTTGCCGTCATCTGGATGCATGGTTTAGGTGCCGATGGCAATGACTTTGTACCTATCGTCCAAGAACTCGATCTAAATGGCTGTCCGGGTATACGTTTCGTTTTTCCACATGCAGCAACCATGCCAGTGACCCTCAACGGTGGTTACGTGATGCGCGCCTGGTATGACATTCTGGGTACCGATATCGCTAAACGTGAAGATGAAGCAGGTTTGCGACTGTCGCAAACTCGTATCGAGCGACTAATAGAGCGCGAAAAAACACGTGGCATTCCCGCTGATCACATCATCTTGGCAGGCTTCTCACAAGGTTGTGCCATGGCCTTGCAAGTTGGCCTGCGTTATCCTGAAAAACTGGCAGGCCTGCTTTGTTTATCAGGTTATGTGCCATTACGAGAGATGATGCCGATTGAACGCCACAGCGCTAATCAACACACACCAATTTACTTGGCGCATGGTCGTGCCGACCCAATTATTTCTATTCAGCGTGCCGAGCAATCGCGTGATCTGTTGCTTGAATCAGGTTATCAGGTGGAGTGGCACGAGTACTTGATGCAACATTCAGTCTGCGAAGAGGAAATTAACGATATTGGGAACTGGTTGCGAAAAGTGCTCAACAACACCACTGCGTCATAAATTTAATTAACGCCCCCGTTTCGACGTGGCGTTAATTAAACAATAAGCTAACCAGTAGGATGAATTTTTTAATTCAACCTAGCCAGTCAGGCCTCATTCGCAAATGCTGGTCAGTGCCTGTTCAATATCCGCTATCAAATCACCTGTATCTTCCAGTCCAATATTGAAACGCACTAAAATGCCCTGATGAGGCCAGTTGCTGCGCATTTGCTGTATCCGATAAGGTACGCATAAACTGTGCGCACCACCCCAGCTAAAGCCGATTTTAAAAAGTTTAAGTTGATTCACAAACTGATCGGTTTGCGCCTCACTATAACTGACGTCAAATAATACTGAGAACAAACCTCCTGCGCCTGTAAAGTCACGCTTCCAAATGGCGTGTCCGGGGCAATCCGCCAGCGCGGGATGTAAAACCTGATTAATTTCTGGGCGAGTTTGCAGCCAGGTAGCGATCTTACGCGCACTGGCGTCGTGTGCATCGAAGCGCAATTTAAGCGTGGGCAAGTTGCGCAATACCAGATACACATCATCCATGCCGACACCAAACCCCAGGCGCATATGGGCAGCTTGCAGGCGCATGTTGAGCGCGAGGTCTTTGGTGATGACTGCGCCCATCAAGACATCCGAGCCGCCACTCTGATATTTAGTGAGGGCTTGCATGATGATGTCGACACCATGTTCAAACGCTGAAAAAGCGATGCCGCCGGACCAGGTATTGTCAATCGCAACCAGCACGCCTCTGGCATGGGCGGCAGTACAAATTGCCGGGATATCGGGTACTTCCATAGAGACCGAACCAGGTGCTTCGGTCCAAATCAGCTTGGTATTGGCTAGTATCAGCTCTGCAATCCCCGCGCCTATCATTGGATCGTAATAACGCACGCTAATACCAAAACTACGTGCCAGCCAATCACCAAGTTCACGACTTGGGTTATAGACATTCTCTGGAATTAGCACATCATCGCCACTTTGCAGTAATGCCATATCCACCAAAGTGATGGCAGCCAATCCGCTGGGTGCTAGCAAGCAGTAGTTACCCTGCTCTATTTCCGCCAGTCGTGCTTCCAGCGTGAAACTGGTGGGGGTGCCGTGCAGACCATAGGTGTAGGCCGATTTATCTTGCCAACGACGGGCGCGCATTGCCGCCACATCTTTGAATAGCACTGTCGAAGCGTGATGAATGGCCGTCGGGAGTGCCGCAAAACCTTCAGGGGCGAGGTAGTCGCTATGGATGATACTGGTCGTTGAAGTCGATTTTTTTTGCATGTTGGTTTACCATATAAGTCGGGGAAATTTTAATGTGCGGCTATACACTCAAAATAACCTAAATTAACAAGATATGAATCAAGGTACGAAACCTCGAGTGTACAAGCTAGCTTGAAGAACCGACAGAATGATTGTATGAAGACACGCGATTAAGACAAAATGGATGTTGATTTTTTGATTTTAAAACCACCTACGCCAGCACGCACTATTCATGCGCCTGCTGGCGGCATATGCTTGGAAAACCGCATGGATACTTATATGAACGCCTCCCATTTGCCAAGGTTTTTTTCATGTTTTGTTCAACAGGCTAGTTTGCAGTTTTATATCCGGCCTTGTTGCAGGGCTTAATTCTGCGGGCCTTAATGGAATCTGCTGACTCACACC
>NZ_JAUSFI010000093.1 GCF_030651495.1 Undibacterium sp. | reverse complement strand
GATGGATAATTCGCGCAGCCTGTACGTGGCGGGCAGAGAGGATTACGACGAGTTACGGCGCTTTCTGGTCAAGGCGGTAGAGGCGGGCGTGACCGGCAAGCGCGACATCAAGCTGGCGCTGGATGAAGCGGCGGCGATCTGGAATCGCAAACTGGCAAAGCCTGCCCGATGAACCGCCTGCGCCAATTCAGTCAACAACACGGCTTGCTCGCCTATCTGTTTCTGGCGCCCGCCATCGTCCTGCTGGCGCTGTTCTCTTTCTGGCCGGTGCTATTCGGCTCTTACCTGACCATGACCGATTTCAGTTTGGTCAGGCCTACGCACTGGGTCGGCCTGGATAACTATCGCTACATCTTCAATAACGATATGTTCCTCACCGGCCTAAAAAACTCGGTCTTGTTTTTGATGGTCGTGCCTTTCATACAGATCGGCGCGATCACGCTGGCGGTGCTGGTGAATACCCAATTGCCTGGCATTAAATTTTTCCGCGCCGCGTATTACGTGCCTGTGGTCACCACTGTTTCTGTGGTCGGCATCATGTGGGGATTCATGTTTCATGAGCAGGGCGCATTGAATTATATTTTGCTCAAACTGCATGCGATCAATGCACCGGTAGGCTGGCTGTCTGACGATGCGATAGCTTTGTTTGCGATTATGTTCGTCTCTTTGTGGCGTGGCCTGGGCTGGTATATGGTGATGTACTTAGCCGCCCTGCAATCGATACCTGCCGAGATGCAGGAGGCGGCGATTTTGGCTGGGGCAAATCTGTGGCAGCGCTTCTGGAAGATTACTGTGCCCATGCTGTTTCCGACCATCATGGTGTGCACCATCATGTCGGTGCTGGCGGCCTTGAAGGCGTATCAAGAGGTCGATGTATTGACGCAAGGCGGGCCGATGAATTCGACTTTTACCGCGCTGTACTATGCTTACGATCAGGGCTTGAAGCACTTAAAATTGCCGCGCGGTCTGGCCGCGAGTTTTGTGGTTTCCCTCGGTTGCATAGGCATCGCCTTGCTGTGCCTGCGTTACCTCAAACCACGTCATCGATAGGCGCACAGCCATGATGAAACTTCCTTCATTGCGCCGTTTGCCGCGCATCCTGCTTCAGTACGGCATCTTGCTGGCGCTCGCTGCACTGTGCGTGTTTCCGTTCTGGTGGACTTTCGTCGTGGCGATTTCCAGCCAGGGCAATATCTTTGAATTCCCACCTACGTTTTTGCCGCGGGCCGTTACGCTAGATAATTTCATTGAAGTGTTTCGTGTGATCCCCATCGTCGCCTTTTATAAAAATTCTTTGCTGATCACGGCTGCCACCGTATGCTGGAAGTTATTACTTTGCTCGTTAGCTGCTTATCCTCTGTCGCGTATGCGCTTTAGCGGCAGCAAGCTCGTATTCGGCCTGATACTGGCGACCATGATCCTGCCATCCGAGGTCAACTTTCTGGTCAACTTCATCACCATGACCAAGATAGGTCTGGTCAATACTTATACCGGCGTAATCTTGCCGAATGTGGTGACGGCGGTGTCGATACTCTTGCTCAAGCAAGCATTTGACGAGGTGCCACAAGACCTGATCGATGCGGCGCGTGTCGATGGCGCGAGTGAGCCGATTATTTTCTGGAAGATCGTACTGCCGCTGATTACGCCGTGGCTGGCGACGGTCGGCATCCTCTCTGCAGTGGAAGCCTGGAACGACTATATCTGGCCCTCGCTGGTGATCAGCAAGCCGGAAGATTTCCCCCTGTCGGCAGGCATACTGTATCTGCGCGGCACTTACGGCAGCAGCACCCGCGTGATTGCCGCGGGCACTATATTGACAGTCGCGCCAATCTTGGTCGCATTTTTATTTACCCAGCGCTTTTTTATGCGCGGTATGGATGGAGCAGTGAAATGATGCAA
>NZ_JAUSFI010000090.1 GCF_030651495.1 Undibacterium sp. | reverse complement strand
GATGGATGTGGAAGGGGTGGAGGTAGGCGCTAAAGAGCAGTGCGCCAAAGATCAGCAAAGAAAGATTGAATTGTTTTTCGGACAGCATGGGGAATCTTGAGGAATTTCTTAAAAGTGCACGAATATAACACTAAAAGAAATATGTTGACGCTTCCAGCAAGCGACATCCAGGCGATAAAAAAAGCCCGCAGTCGCTGTAATACCGTTCAGTTAAGTAGATTTTCGCACGACACGAACGGCATAACGGTTTAGTCTTGCCTTGACGGCCCGATCGTAAATACGACCGGGCCGTTCGTCATTGAGGAGGCTAACCAGCCTTTCGCGCAGATGCTTCATCGAAGCGGGCAGCTTGCCATAGGATCTGGTGACGGCGGCCCAATGCAGCTCGAACTGGATCAAGTGGAATGCCCGGATGAAGCTCACTTCAGTGGGCTCGCACTTGACCGTCAAGGCTGCTTTGGCAATCTCCAGACGAATCAGGTTGTAGGCGATCAGGGTGCCCCAGATTTCCTGATAGACGCAGTCTGTTGTTTTCGAGCGCAGGGTCAGCGCCGTGCCCAGCATTGTTTGCTTGAGTTCGCGGTAGCTCGTCTCTATACCCCAGCGACGCTCGTAACAGTTGACGATATCAGCACACGTGTAGCGGCGACGGTCGCGCAACGAGGTCAACAGGACGCGTTTACGCGCCTGCTGATCGATGATGGTAATGGCACGCGCCTCCCAGAATTGCGCTAACTCGGGGGACTTGGCGCGAGCCTGCGGCGACACGCGCATCCGAACGATGCAATCGTTCTCATCGCCCTCGATCAGTTCCCATCGGGTATTCGATTTGGCGGGAATGATGAAATGGCGGTCAGTGCCGTGCTGCGTCAAGGCACACAGGATTTCCGCAGACAGAAAGCCGCGATCGAAGACGGTGAGCGATTCATCGGGCACATCAGCGATCAGCTGCTTTGCGTACAACATTTCATTGGTGCCGTAGGGGCCAAACACGGCGCTGTGAACGATATGCGTCGGCAGAGCGGTCAGCGTAACACCGCGTACTTGCGGATAGCTGGCGACAGCACCGCTGGCATAAAGTTGAGCGCCGAAATGGCCCCGGCTCTCGACGTTGTCATGGGTACGCAACGTGGTGCCGTCCATGGCAAACAGTTGCAACCCTTTAAAGATAGGCGCGGTGATTCTGACTACTCCAATGGCGCGCGGAATGATCAAACAACCATTTCAACCGATCAGAGCCAAGGCGCTGGCGTGCCTGCGCCGCCGCACTCTTACTGACAAAAGGCGTTTGCGAATCCGGCAGCGCCAAGCCGAGATCATCCACTACTTCGCCAATGGATTTGTGGCGATACAGCGCCAACGCCACCATCAGCCAAACGACTTGTTCGGCAGGCAGTCGCCGGTGGCGAATGCTGGTGGCATCGGTGCGCTGCACGGCCTGTTCGATCCACTCGATAGGCAAATGCTCTCCGAGTCGGCGCCAGTCGGGTGACTCAAGGTGGTTTGCCAGGAAATGAAGAGTATCGTCGAACATTGCGACGAAGGTTAACAGCACTCGGTAACGTTTACAAGCACTAAATAAAAATGCCGTTCAGTCTTAACTGAACGGCATTAGCCCTTTAGGCCCGATTGCTGAAATGGGTATAGGGCATTGCTAATTGAGCATGCAGCTGATGGGCTGGATAGAAGCTGATCGGGCGAAAGTTACGAACGCCACGGATGCGGCGAACGTGGGTCATAAAAATCAAAAAATTTGAAATTAAAAAAAATGGTTGTGCCCGTTCAATCTGACAACGATGGCAAAGTATCTTTTATTTTAATTTCGAATTATTTGACAGTGATGGATTTTGAGCGTTTTTTGACCGGTGTATTAACCAACTCTAGCACAAAATTTTGGCTGATTTTACCGTCATCCGATTGCCAGACCCCACGCAATGTTGTGCCAGTCAACTCACCATCCCATTGCCCGGACACATCAACGCCGTCTTCCGATTCTTCCATGCTGAGTTTGTTAGCATTAATCTCGCCAGCCAACAGTATTTTGTTACCGTGATTGTTTTTGTCTCCGAGTACTCTATAGCTGCCCTCTACGCTGTCGATATCTTCAACTTTCGGCTGAAGTTGCATCTGCACAGCGTCTTTACCGAGTTTGCCACGCAGCAGCAGCGGCTTGGCAAACACAGAATTGGAGATAGGTGTAGGCTGTTGCGCCTGTGCTACGGACAACAAAAGCAGAGCAGATGCACAGATCATCAAAGCGACGTTAAATCTCATACTTATTCGCATCAAACTGCTTCGCCCCACAAATCATGCGCATCTGCAGCGGTAATAGTGACATCAAAAAATTCACCAACTTTAAGTTTGCGGTGTGGTTCAAATGGTGGCTTTACATAGACAACGCCGTCAATTTCTGGGGCGTCGGCAGAACTGCGACCGACACCACCACTACGATCAAGCGAGTCGATCAACACGCGCATGGTCTTACCTATTTTGGCTTGCAGACGTTTTTTGGAAATACCTTCTTGCAACTCCATGACACGGCGACGGCGGTCTTCACGCACCTCATCTGGCAACTGATTCGCCAATTCGTTGGCGGTAGCGCCATCTACGGGCGAATAAGCGAAGCAGCCCAGTCTGTCAATCTCGGCTTCTTTCAAGAAATCCAACAGGTATTCAAATTCCTCTTCAGTTTCGCCAGGGAAGCCCGCTATGAAGGTGGAGCGAATAGTTATTTCTGGGCACATGGCGCGCCATGCCTTGATGCGTTCGCTATTTTTTTCACCACTGGCAGGACGCTTCATGCGCTTTAAAACATCTGGGTGCGCGTGCTGCAAAGGCACATCCAAATACGGCAGGACATGGCCATTGTTCATAAACGGAATAATTTGATCGACGTGCGGATACGGATAAACATAATGTAAACGCACCCATGCATCGTATTGTTTCGCCAACTCGCCAAGCGCCTCTACCAGTTGCGTCATGTGAGTCTTAAGCGGTTTTCCGTTCCAGAAACCCATACGGAATTTAATATCGACACCATAAGCGCTAGTGTCTTGAGAGATCACTAACAATTCTTTAACGCCCGCTTTGAACAAATTTTCTGCTTCCACCATCACATCGCCAATCGGGCGCGAAACCAGATCACCACGCATGGAGGGGATAATACAAAAGCTACAACGATGATTGCAACCTTCAGAAATTTTCAAATAAGCAAAGTGCTTTGGCGTCAGCTTGACGCCTTGTGGCGGGACTAAATCAATAAACGGTTCATGCGGCTTGGGCAAATGAAAATGCACTGCACTCATGACTTCGGTTAGTGCGTGCGGGCCAGTCACAGCCAATACTTTGGGATGAATATTTTTGATTAAATCATTGCCGTTCTCATCTTTTTTTGCTCCGAGACAGCCAGTAACGATGACCTTGCCGTTTTCACTCAGGGCTTCACCAATCGCATCCAGCGACTCTTGCACTGCAGCATCAATAAAACCGCAAGTATTAACAATGACCAAATCGGCACCGTCATAGGATTTGGCCGTATCGTAACCTTCAGCGCGTAGCTGAGTAAGAATTTGTTCAGAATCGACCAGCGCCTTGGGGCAACCTAGCGAGACGAAACCAACTTTAGGGTTTGCTTTTGGAGTAGCAATAACGGGTATAGCAGATATTTCTAATGACATAATAAAAAGGAAGAGGGTCAAAGCAATCCGCTATTGTACCTCTTCCTTGCTCTAGCGCTAAAAAGCATGGGCTATTTTGTCGTCAGCCTAATGCTATTTTATTTATTTTTATCATCGGCATTAAAGGGAAAAGCGAACAAACTCTTAGATTGATTTTGCATTTGCTCTTGCATTTGTACAAATAAATTTTTGCTTTGGTCAATATAATTGCCCATCATCCCTTGCATCATCGGCCCTTGTACATTCATAAACTGTGTCCACATTTCTGGGCTAAAGGTCTTACCCTCGTATGCGCCATTTGAATTTTCTGTGAGTTTATTTTGGATATCGATAAAAGCCTGAATATTTTTTTCCAGATACGAGCCCATCATACCTTGCATGGCGTGTCCGTAGTAGCGAATGATCTGCGCCAACGCCACACTGGAAAACATCGGTGTGCCACCAGATTCAGCCTCTAAAATAATTTGCAACAGAATGATGCGAGTCAGATCTTCACCAGTTTTGGCATCGACTACGGCAAAATCATCGTTTTCCAAAACAAATTGTTTAACGTCGACCAACGTAATATAACTACTAGTTTGCGTATCGTATAAGCGGCGATTCGGATATTTCTTGATCAAATGCTGTGTTGTTCTTTTTGCGCTATTCATTAAAATCTCATTTGATAAATCTTTAAGCCAAGACCAACTAAAAAATAGTTCTTTAGGCGTGATCTTGCGCCGAGCTCAAGCAAACAAGTTCCCTATATTCACATTGCAAGCGAAATACGGTAATTTGTTTGTCCCCTAATGGTATTAATATATTTTTATTATCTTCTTACAAAAAAATACCCACCAAAACTAATAGTCTTAGTGGGTACTATTCTACCGCACTGCGGCAAGTGCGCTGCAATATTGTTGTGCAGACTGTTTACCGCAGAACTTACTATAAATTACCCCATATGCAAACCGCCATTAATGGAGAAATCAGAACCTGTTGCGTAACCACCTTCGTCAGAAGCAATCCATGCCACGATAGAAGCTATTTCATCCGGCTCAGCTAAACGCTTGACAGGAATCCCTGCTACAATTTTTTCCAAGACATCTGGGCGTATGGCTTTCACCATGTCTGTGCCTACATAGCCGGGAGAAACTGTGTTGACTGTTACGCCCTTGGTCGCCACTTCTTGTGCCAGTGACATGGAGAAACCATGAATGCCGGCTTTGGCAGTGGAATAGTTAGTTTGACCAAACTGCCCTTTTTGCCCATTAACCGAAGAAATGTTAATGATACGCCCCCAACCACGCTCTACCATACCCTCAATAACTTGTTTGGTAACGTTGAACAAAGAATTCAAATTGGTATCAATCACTGCATCCCAATCACCTTTACTCATCTTACGGAACTGACCATCGCGAGTAATGCCAGCGTTATTAATAAGCACATCAACTTCACCGATTTCAGCCCTCACTTTTTCGAACGCTGCTTTAGTCGACTCCCAGTCAGATACATTGCCTTCGGAAGCATGAATGTCATAGCCTTCAGCACGCATATCGGCCAGCCATTTATCCTTACGCGGTGAATTAGGACCACAGCCTGCAACGACCGTATAACCATCCCTACACAGTCGTTTGCAAATTGGAGTTCCAATACCACCCATACCACCAGTCACATATGCAATTCGTTTTGACATACTTTATCTCCAGGTTTTTGATTGAATTACTCTACTTTTACTCTGCTCTTATTGCAACATAGCGCCCTGGTGCTGGCTCTAAAACTTTATAGTTGACATTACCAGGCTGGGCAGGTGCTTTAATCATTTTACCGCCATGATCAGCCAGAAAAACTGCCCATTCCGGCCACCAACTACCGGAATGTTCGGTGGCATTTTCAAACCATTTTTGTGGATCTATACCGATTTGAGAATTGGTCCAATAACTTCTCTTTTTGTTGGCAGGAGGATTAACCACTCCAGCAATATGTCCAGAAGCACCAAGAATAAAGCGGTTACGTTTTTTATTTTTCGGGTTAAGCAAAGCACATGAAGCAAACGCAGCTTGCCAAGGCACAATATGATCTTCACGCGAACCGTAAATAAAAACTGGAGTATCAATCTTACCTAAATCGATTCTATTGCCAGCGACAGTAAGACTGTTTGGTTTTTTTAGACTATTTTCAAGGTAGGTATTACGTAGATACCAGCAAAACATGGGGCCAGGTAAATTAGTACTATCCGCGTTCCAATAGAGCAAATCAAACGGAGGTGGCGCTTCACCTTTCAAATAATTTTTTTGTACGTAACTCCAAACCAGATCATTGGCACGCAAACTAGAGAATGTGCTTGCCAGATCACGACCAGGCATCAAACCGCCTTGCCCAATGGCTTTTTCTCGCATGGAAACCTGTTCCTCATCAACAAACACATCAAGAATGCCTGTGTCAGAAAAATCTAACAAGGTAGTCAACAAAGTTAAACTACTAACCGGATGTTCTCCGCGATCGGCCAATGCGGCCAATGCAGTCGAAATAATAGTGCCGCCAACGCAAAAACCAAAAGCGTTAATCTGATCTTGCTTGCTAATTTCTCGTACTACTTGAATCGCCTTGATTGCGCCGTCTTCTATATAGTTATCCCACGTGACATCAGACATAGTTTCGTCTGGATTTGCCCATGAGACTAAAAATACGGTATGGCCTTGCTCTATCGCATAGCGCACCACTGAATTTTCAGGTTGCAGATCAAGAATATAAAATTTATTAATGCAAGGAGGAACCATCAACAGGGGACGCTGATGAACTGTTTTTGTTAGTGGAGTGTACTGAATGAGCTGGAACAGCCTATTTTCAAAAACAACGGCTCCCTCAGTGGTGGCGACATTCTTACCGACCTTAAAAGCTGACTCATCAGTTTGTGAAATTCTGCCTTTTTGCATGTCGGCCAACATCTGGGAAATGCCTTTAACCAGACTTTCCCCTTTGCTCTCGATCAGCTTTGCTTGAGCTTCAGGATTGCTTACCAAAAAATTTGCTGGTGACATGGCATCAATTATCTGTTGCACAGCAAAGCGAATTTTCTGTCGTATTTTTTCAGGGGCTTGCACCGCCTCGGCCATCGACATCAAAAAACGCCCGTTCAACAAATAAGAAGACACATTATAAGAATGCGTGACCTGATCATGCCAATCAGAGGAGGCAAAGCGTTTATCATGAAATTTTGGTGCCTTTGAGGTCAAAAAATCTTGCCAAAGCTTACCGTATTCGAGGAAATACTCGCTTTGTAGCTGTTTCATCGTCGCCGGATCGATCTCAGCCCCGATCTCTTTCAACACATTAAGCATTGGCGCTTCGGCAACCGTCGTGGCAGACTTTATCCACTCTTGCCATTTATCTTGATTCAATAGCTGTGACATCCAATCGGAGTACATAGCTTGAGGATCATAAGTCTTCATGCGGAACTCCTGTTTTTCGCGTATCGTTACAAATCAATTCTAGTCTACTAATTTTCGAATTTAAGATTTATGTTTATTTATATTATCGCAATAGCTTGGGTTTACGTAGTTTTTTTAATGTCAATCACAGAATCGTCGCTGACTGCGGGAATTATGACGTTTTTATTTTATTGTGTGTTGCCTTTATCATTATTTTTATATCTATTGCGCACACCACAAAGAAAAAAATCCAGACAAGCGGCATCAAAAGTACTGTCGCCGATACAACTATCGGCTACTGAACATACAAACATAGTCAATGATACTCAAACCGGAAAAAACGACTAATCCATCCATATAACACTAGCCATTCTGCCCGTCACCCCATCTCGACGATAAGAATAAAACTTATCCGATTCGGTTACCGTACAATAAATGCCGCCATCAACTTGGTTGATACCAACTTCAGATAATAAATTTCTTGCCAGTCCATAAATATCTGCCAAATACTTAGTCTCAAATTGATGCTCAGTCTGCTTAGGCCTAAAATATGCGGATGCATTTTTCAGTATCTGAGAAAACGCATCGAATACATCTTGGCCCACCTCAAACTGCGTAGGACCAATCGCCGGACCCAGCCAAGCAATAATTTCTTTAGCACCTGACTCACGCATTTTTTGTGCTGTCATCTGCAGTATTCCTGATGCCAGTCCCCGCCACCCGGCATGCGCCGCAGCTACGATGCCCCCCTTAGTATCACTGAATAGCACAGGCAAACAATCTGCAGTCAGCACCGCACAGACCACCGAGGCCTCAGATGTAAAGCAAGCATCTGCCCTATGTCCGGGAAATATTTTCGCGGCATCAGACGCCACATTGCCATGAACTTGAGACAAAAATGTGACCGGGGATGGTAAACACAAATTCAGGCGCTGGTGGTTACGTGCCACCGCTACCGGATCATCTCCAACATGTGAAGCAAGGTTAAATCCATTATAGGTGTGGCCTCCATCAAACGGTGCAAGGCTGACACCGCCTTTCCTCGTCGTCGTGTATGCATGCACATTCGCCGGCAAGCCAGGCCAATCTGGCTTTATCAAGGAAAAATCTGGCAGAACAATTTTCATATCTGCCGACCGGTCATGGCAAATTCATTCCCGCTTGTTGCAAGAGTTCGGCAAAATCAGATGCCAGAGGAATTTCCCATTCAATTAGCTCACCAGTTTGCGGATGTATCAAACCTAGCCTGCGCGCTTGTAAAGCTTGTCTAGGAAAAAATCGGATAAGATGTTGCTTTCCATACAATGTATCGCCAACCAAAGGGAAACCCAGAGACTGCATATGCACTCGAATCTGATGAGTACGACCAGTTTCCAAATGGCAGGCGACTAAGGTCACTGGAAAACGCTCCAACATACCCGTTGCCAAGCGCTGAAAATGCGTAATTGCAGGTTTGGCTACGATACTCTGTGATACAGCCATCTTAAGCCGGTCCCGCGTATGCCGCGCCATTGCAGCATCCACAGTCCCTGACTGATTGGGAGTACCCCAAACTAACGCCGCATATTCCCGTTTAACGGATCTCGCCTGCAATTGCCGCACCAACTCGGTCTGCGCTATGAGCGTTTTAGCAACGACCATCAATCCCGAAGTATCCTTATCTAGACGATGTACTATGCCCGCCCGCGGCACGCTGACAAGATTCGGACGATGGTGTAACAGTCCATTCAATAAAGTTCCCGACCAATTCCCTGCGGCCGGATGCACTACCAGTCCCGCAGGTTTATTTATAACTAAAAGTGATTCATCTTCATAAACAATTTCAAGAGGAATATCTTCCGCTTTATATGCACCTTCATCAGGTGCAGCCTGAGGATAAATGACGATGAATTCATCGCCCAGCAAAGTCATTTTAGTACGCCCGGGCTGCCCATCCACGGTTACAAACCCTGCTTCTATCCATTGTTGGATACGACTTCTAGAATATTGTGGAACAAGTTTTGACAATGCTTTGTCTAACCGTTCACCACAAATATCAGGGCGCATTTTTAATTCGATTGCCTCAGCATGAGGAAAACCATCATCGACTTCTTCTTGCGCGTTATTAACGCTATCAAGTTCAGAGTTTGACAAAATGATTGATTCAGTTGGTATCACATTATTTGCCATCGGCTATAATCCGTAAATTGTTCTCATGCACACGTAAAAACTTATGCAAATTAAATCTATAAAATTGTTGGGTCTCATCTTCGCTTTAGCACTATCCGGCTGTGGTGCATTTGGCGATAAGGTTGATGAGAGCAAAACGTGGTCAGCTGCAAAATTATACGCTGAAGCAAAGGATGAGCTATCGAACGGTGCATATGAAAAAGCAATTCAGTATTTTGAAAAACTGGAATCACGCTTTCCATTTGGCGCTTATGCACAACAAGCACAGCTGGAAATTGCTTATGCTTACTATAAGCAGGGCGATCAAGCATTAGCGCTAGCCTCTGTTGAACGGTTTATCAAACTGCACCCAAACCACGCCAATGTTGATTACATGTATTACCTTCGTGGCATGATTAATTTTAATGATCAACTAGGTTTTTTGAATTTCATTTCTAATCAGGACATTACAGAACGCGACCCGAAAGCGTCTCGCGATGCATTTGACGCGTTCAAACAACTTGCAGTTCAATTTCCAGATAGTAAATACACGCCGGATGCAATTCTTCGGATGAAATACCTTGTCAATACACTTGCGCAATATGATGTCCACGTCGCAAAATATTATTTACGTCGCGCTGGGTATTTGGCGGCAGCAAATCGGGCACAATCTGCAATCAAAGAATATCCTGATGCACCAGCGATCGAAGAAGCTTTGTTTATTTTAATAAAATCCTACGATGCAATGGGACTAACAGATTTGCGCGACGATGCCAATCGTGTGCTATTGAAAAACTTTCCTAAAAGTGTCTTTTTAAGTGGCAATGCGCGAATCAAAAATAATTGGTGGAAATTTTGGTAATTTTATTAAAAAACGATAAAAAATTTCTTTTTAAAGACGTCACATAGTCTTTAAAAAGAGGAAGTAAGCACTAAAATTAAATGATATTTAATTCAAATATAGTGAATTTACTCCCCAACCTTGCGACGAAAAATCCATCGCTGCTGATCCGACTCTTCTTTGCAAAATAAATAACCATCCAAATTAAAGAACTTCAACTCCTCTGGATGATTAAGCATTTTCAGAGCGCAATAGCGCACCATTAAACCTCGCGCTCTTTTTGCGTAAAAAGAAATAATTTTGTATTTGCCATTCTTAAAATCTTGGAAAACAGGAGTAATCACTGGGACATTTAGTTGTGTTGGTTTAATTACTTTAAAATATTCCTCAGATGCCAGATTAATCAGCACTTTATACTTTTGACATTGCAACTTTTCATTAAGAATGCTGGTTATTTTTTCGCCCCAAAAAGAATATAAATTTTTACCTCGAGGATTTTCCAATCGACTTCCCATTTCCAATCGATATGCTTGCATTAAATCAAACGGGCGCAACAAACCATACAATCCGGACAAAATACGCAAATGACGTTGTAAATAATCCAACTGATCCGCATCCAAGTTTTTCGCATCCAACCCACTATAAACATCGCCATTAAAAGCAAATATTGCCTGTTTAGTTTTATCCACATTAGGAAGATGTGACCAACTAGCAAAACGATCAACATTCAATTGAGCTAGCGCTGGAGAAATATCCATCAAATTAGCAACTTGATCACAACTGAGAGTTCTTGCAACTTCAATCAACGCTAGAGCATCCATTGTCAATAGCGGAGTAGTTGCAATTTTAGTGTTGGCAGGAGTTTCATAATCGAGACTTTTAGCGGGAGATAATACTATAAGCATAATTTTTATTTAAAATTCTCGGTAAACAAATACATTGAATAACTTCATTCTTTTTTGATCGCATTAATTTTAAACGTTTGCGCCTGCAAAATCCTAAATCAACGAACGGAAGATAAAAACAATGACACCTAAGCAGGTCGTAATTGACACCAATGTATGTCTAGATTTATTTGTTTTCAAAGACCCAAGATGGACATTGATTTTAAGTGGGTTAAAAGATGGTAGCATCATTGCTGTCACCAGAGAAGATTGCCGAAATGAATGGTTAGCGGTGCTCCACTATTCTCACCTCCCCGTGAATAATGAGAACAGGGAGCAAATCATTCTGGAATTTGATGCATCCATCAACTGTATAAAACCTCTCGCGAAATTGCATCACTTGCCACGCTGCACAGATAAAGATGATCAAAAATTTTTAGAGATTGCAAGAGATGCTGAAGTGCATACACTCATAACTAAAGACAAAGCTTTGCTTAAGTTAGCTAAAAAAAATCGGCAGTTAGGTTACTATTCAATAGAGACGCCAGAAAAATTCATAGCTAATTTTTTATTAGATTCTGTTGTAAGTTAAATTAGAATCGTAGCTCAGTAATAAAATGGTGATAAATTTTATTGCCCGACGTCAAGATTAAATTATCCTACTCATGTAAGATGATAGACAGGTAGAGCACTGTTAATCTAAGTGGTAATGTGATTAACTAAAAATTTGATCTGAATTTATCTAAAAATTTATCTATAAAAGAGTTATTAGACTTTTTATAAATTAGAAAAACAATCACAGTAATTATGGAGATTAAAGGACTATGACCGATTCAGTAGATGATTTGGATGCGTTGTTTGAGGAAATGGCAAATCAACGTGTAGAGACTCAAGTCTCCGTTTCGCAGTTATCAGCGCAAACGTTAGCATCGGCCACTCTCGCCCCTTCAAAGTTAATGTTTCATAGCACTGAGGATCAATCAGCCAAACCGATATTCGATCGATTAGGCGGTCTAGTGCGTATGATGCATGAATCAATGCGTGAGCTTGGATATGACAGATCTTTGTCAGACGTCGCATCCCAGATTTCTGATGCACAAGGAAGATTAGAGTATGTTGCGACGCTTACTGAACAAGCTGCCAATAAAGTACTCAATGCCACCGATCTAGGTATGCCCGAGCAGGATGTATTGGCAAAGAATGCCAAGACAATGGATGCTCGCTGGGAAAATCTATTTTCTGGAAATATGAGTGTCGATGAATTTAAACTGCTGGCAGCAGACTCAAAAACGTTTGCGAACACAGTAATCTCCTCTACTGATGCAGAAAAAGCACGGTTACTTGAAATTATGATGGCGCAGGATTTTCAAGATCTAACCGGCCAATTAATTAAAAAAGTACTCATTATCACCCAGGCAGTAGAGCGGGAGTTAGCTCAAATTTTGATTGACAATGCACCTTTAGAATTAAAAGAAAAAGCTATTGAGTTAATGGAAGGGCCATCGGCTCCTCATGCGGCACTAGAGCAGGACGATGTAGACAACCTACTTGACAGTCTGGGTTTTTAATGGAAGATATGCTCAAAGAATTTGTCGTTGAGGCATTGGACCTAGCGATAAACGTAGAAGAACATTTGCTGTCCCTTGAGAAAAATCCGGGAGACATGAACACATTGAATGCAGTGTTTAGGTCTTTTCACACCATCAAGGGTGGCGCAGGGTTTATGAACCTAACTGCGATGGTCTCAGCCTGCCATTTAACAGAAAATCTGTTTGATGCCCTCAGGACAGGTCAATCTCCAGTGACTCCCATTGCGATCGAAGCCGCATTAGAGGCAAGCGGCTTTGTTGCGGATCAACTGACGGCACTGTCAAATGGAACTGATCCAAGTCAACTTTCAACCATGCCGAAATCATTGGAAAAGTTACTAAACGATGCCATCGAAGGTAAAGCGAATTCCAGCAAAAAAGTAACTACTGCCAAAGAAGAAAATTCAGCAACAGTGCTGCACAAAAATGCAGAAACGGTGCCATCGAATAGTCAAAATAATATCGACTGGGAAACTTATTATCGTGCAGTCGTTCCAGTCGGCACGCTCCCCGAGGCATTGATTGCAGCACCGGCTCACAAAGCAGAGCATGAAGCGGTCAAATCCTCGCTATCAAATACAGAAACAAAGCAAAATGCACCAGTGAAAGAGGAAAGCATACGAATTGACGCAGTCAAACTCGATGTTTTACTGGAAGTTGCTGGAGAATCTGTTCAAGCGGCAAATCAAGCAGCTGTTTTACTAGAGAAACTCTCACAATTTAAATTTGATGGCGAGGCAGCGCCTTTGATGTCGGCTCTCACAGAGACCCTCACACGCGCATCACGCTACTCCACGGAGTTGCAAAGAGCGACACTGGCTACCCGCATGCAACCAGTTGGACGACTATTCCAGAAATTTCCTAGATTGATTCGCGAGCTAGCCAAAGATCTTGGTAAGGACGTAGACCTCAATATCTCAGGTGCAGAAACCGAGGTTGATCGCGTCGTAGTGGACAGTCTTTACGACCCGCTGGTACATATGCTGCGTAATGCACTTGACCATGGAATTGAAACTTCAGAAGAACGGGCACAGAGTCCCAAATCCGTTCGTGCCACTATTTACCTGAAGGCATGGCAAGAGGCCAGCAGCGTCATGATTGAAGTTAGCGACGATGGGAAAGGAATGGATGCAAAAAGATTGCGCGATAAAGCCATTTCCAAAGGTCTAATCAGTTCCCATGAAGCGCAGTCAGATGACGAGGCCTTCCAATTAGTTTTTTTACCCGGTTTTTCCACCAAAGAAGTTGCGTCAAGCGTGTCTGGGCGCGGAGTTGGCATGGATGTCGTAAAAACAGCGGTTGAAAGGCATCGCGGGTCAATACGAATTTCATCCCAGCTTGGAACTGGCACCACTTTTTTGATACGTTTGCCGATTGAATTATCGATTATACCCACGATGCTGGTTCGCACTGACGGTGCATCACTTGCACTGCCAATGGCTACCGTACAGCGAGTGGTAGAGCTGCCGGAAACCTTTGAGAGTGTTGGTGGCCACCCGGTATTACGTGATTTAGGTCGTCCATTACCTGTTCGTTCATTAGGTAGAGTTCTAGGATATGATAAGAGCACTGAGCGGGTAGGGATTGTTATTGCTGCACCTAATCCATACATCTTGTCGGTAGATGCAGTAGACGGCACAGCTGATCTAGTTATCAAGCCTTTAACATGTATCTCCACCCCTGGTATTACTGGCACAGCAAGATCTGCTGAAGGTGAATTAGTGTTAGTCATCAGCTTGTCTTTCCTACTCGACGGTTGCAAAGTCACAGAGCGGCTTACTGCATAACTTATAAAGTTTCTCGGCATTCTTCATTCAAATATACATATGAGGAAGAAGAATGCCGACGAAAAAAACGCTTTTCTCTAGACTCTGTCAAAATAGATTCGTTTCCATTTATTCCCGCTCTTATTGACGGGATCATTCGATGACAGATCATCTACTTAAACGCGAATTGAGTTCTCTAGCTTTTGAAAATAAATTTGCCTCATTACCTGGCGCATTTTTCACCAATCTGACACCGACACCCTTACCCAATCCCTACCTGGTCGGGGTTAGTAAACGCATGTTGGCGACCACGGGTCTTGATATCTCATCGCTTGATGACGCTAGTTTCCTTGAGATTTTTACAGGGAATAAGCTTGGCAATAACAGTTATCCTCTTGCATCGATCTATTCAGGCCATCAATTCGGCGTTTGGGCAGGTCAACTAGGAGATGGTAGGGCAATTTTACTGGGAGATGTGGCAGTCACTCAGCAGAGTGCACGGATGGAAATACAGCTCAAGGGTGCCGGCATAACACCCTACTCTCGCATGGGTGATGGACGAGCTGTATTGCGCTCTTCTATACGTGAGTTTCTTTGCTCTGAAGCCATGGCAGGCTTAAATATACCGACCTCACGCGCCTTGTGCCTTACCGGCTCGGATAAATATGTCATGCGAGAACAAGCCGAAACCACCGCGGTACTTACCCGCCTGGCGCCCAGCTTTATTCGTTTTGGTTCCTTCGAGCATTGGTACTACAACAATCAACCAGAGCAATTGCAAATTTTGGCCGATTTTGTTATCCAAAATTACTTTCCAGAATTGCAGTCAAACGTGAATCCCTATCAAGCCTTGCTGGCGGAAGTGACGAAGCGCACTGCAGAACTGATGGCGCATTGGCAATCGGTGGGCTTCATGCACGGTGTAATGAATACCGACAATATGTCGATTCTTGGCCTCACACTGGATTATGGCCCGTTTGGCTTCATGGAATCGTATGATCCGAAACATGTTTGTAACCATACCGACACACAAGGCCGTTACGCGTATGATATGCAACCACAGATTGGTCAATGGAATTGCCACGCCCTAGGTCAGGCAATGCTGCCGCTCATAGGTAGCGTAGAAGAAACCAAAGTGGCGCTATCAAATTATCAGCATTATTATGAAGAAAAATTCGATCAGCTTTTGCACCGGAAATTTGGTTTGAATGAATATCTCGATCAAGATAAAAATTTATTTGATGATTTTTTTACATTAATGGAAAAAAATCATTCTGACTTTACACTTTCATTTAGGCAATTGGGGAAACTTCTTAAAGACAATGATAGCCAAGATGAATATCTTCGTGATTTATTCATTGACCGGAATGCATTGGATCATTGGCTACAAAGATATAAGCTCAGACTGAATCAAGAGCAAAGCAATGACCAGCAACGACAACAGACCATGCAAGCGGCCAATCCCAAATATATACTGAGAAACTATCTGGCACAGATTGCTATCGAAAAAGCGCAAAATAAAGATTTTTCAGAGATCGAAAAATTATTGGAGATACTTGAATGTCCATTTGACGAGCAACCAGAACATAATAATTATGCGAAACTACCTCCGGACTGGGCAAGTAAGCTGGAAGTAAGTTGCTCTTCATAGATAACAGGAGAAATGTTTTGGTTAAAATTACTAAAACCGATGCAGAATGGCGTTCAATGCTAGCGCCTCTGGAGTACGAAGTCACACGTAATGCGCTGACCGAACGTGCATTTACCGGTAAATTTTGGGATCATCACGAAGTTGGCACCTATATTTGTACCTGTTGTGGCACTGCGCTTTTTGAATCTGATGCAAAATTTGACTCTGGCTGTGGCTGGCCTAGTTATTTCAAAGCCATCAATCCGGCCAATGTTCTAGAAAAAATAGATCGATCCCATGGCATGACGCGCACAGAAATTTTGTGTAATATTTGCGACGCCCATCTGGGTCATGTTTTCCCTGATGGACCACCTCCCACAGGACTTCGTTATTGCATTAATTCTGCGTCATTAAAATTTGAGCCTAAAGTATAAATTATGAAATTTTTGTTTGACGTCTTCCCCGTTATCTTGTTTTTTTTCACTTATAAATGGGGTGAAAACCACACGGATACAGCGCAACAACTCGCGAACTATTATCTTTCCAATTTAGTATCGGGGAATACCCTGAGCGCTGAACAATCCCCTATTTTGCTAGCAACTGCCGTGACTATAGTGGCATCAGTGGCGCAGATTTCTTATTTATTGTTGCGCAAGAAAAAAGTCGATGCAATGCTGTGGATCTCTTTCATCATCATTGCGGCATTTGGTAGTGCCACCATTTACTTTCATAATGAAACATTTATCAAATGGAAACCCACCGTTATTTACGGATGTTATGCAGCCTCATTTTTGTTAGGCCAATTTATTTTCAAGAAAAATCTACTTAAAACTGCGATGGGATCCCAAATATCTATGCCGGAAATCATTTGGTCAAAACTAAGCCTAATATGGGTTGCATATTTCATAATTATGGCTCTGGTGAATTTGTACGTTGCCTTTAATTTTCCGACTAGCACATGGGTTAGTTTTAAGCTGTACTCTATCGCAACACTTCCCGTGTTTATTATTGCGCAGAGTTTTTTTCTGTCAAAATATATCGAGGAACCGACATGAATGACCGATTTAACCGAATACAAATTCGACTTCAGGAAACTTTTCATCCGGTGAGTTGTCTTTTACAAGATGACTCGGCATCTCATGCTGGCCATGCCGGCGCGGCATCAGGTGCTGGGCATTATAGTGTCAAAATAGTTTGTCAAGAATTTGAGGGTTTAAATCGCATTTCCAGGCATCGACTAGTGTATGATGCCGTTGGCGATATGATGCACACAGAAGTTCATGCACTTGTGATTGTTGCACTGGCGCCCTCGGAGATGCCGACCTAACCATTTTGTTTTTACTTACTTTGTTATTTTAGGAACAGATAATGACTTTCAAACCTGCTTATTTGCTGGTAGTACTTCTCGCAACTGCAATCCCTGCCATGGCGCAGAACTTAGCCGTGGTCAATGGCAAAGCAATTCCGTCCAGTAAAGTGGAATTGGTCGTAAAACAAGCGAAAGCTCAGGGACAGCAAGACACTCCTCAATTGCGCGCGCAGATCAAAGACCGCCTGATTGGCATGGAAGTATTGTTACAAGAAGCAGAAAAAACTGGCGTCGCAGCAAACTCCGATGTTAAAACACAATTGGAAGTAACTCGCCAACAAATTTTGATTCAAGCTTTAATGCGTGAATACGTCACTAAAAATCCTATTTCGGATGCTGAAATTACCGCCGAATACAATAAAGCAAAAGCACAAGCTGGCGACAAGGAATATCACGCTTTCCATATTTTGGTAGAAAAAGAAGAGGATGCTAAAGCCATCATTTCCAAATTGAAGGCTGGTGCTAAATTTGATGAATTGGCAAAACAATCCAAAGACACAGGTTCTGCTGCTAAAGGCGGGGATCTGGACTGGGCATCTCCTGCTACGTTTGTTAAACCGTTCTCAGATGCCTTGATTTCTCTGCAGAAAGGTCAATTTACTGAAACACCGGTAAAATCAGAATTTGGATACCATGTCATTAAATTGGATGATGTCCGTACAGCCAAGTTTCCAGCCATGGACGAAGTAAAACAACAAATTGTTGAAGGTTTACAGCAACAAAAATTGCAGACTTATCAGCAAGCATTAATGAAAAAAGCAAAAATTCAATAATACTGAATTACAATGCCTTATAAAAAAAGACGCTACGGCGTCTTTTTTTATGGCATCACAAATGCTCTGCGACAACCTGCTGTCTTGTCCTTATTTATTTTTTGCCGTTTTTTCGATGTGACAATTTTCACTTAAAAAACGCAAGGCGCCACTACAAGTGGTATCCCAATCATCGAGTAAATAATTTTTGGCATCTTCCAGAAAGTCATTCCAATCCTCTAATAATCCTTCTTGTTTCTCATGTGGTGCGGCAACCTTGATCCATTCGCTTGCAAGTTCAGGATGAAAACCTTCGTTACGAATCTTTTTTATCAAGGTTTTAGCTGTTTTTTCAGGCAGGCTGGTTTTAGGAGCGAGACCCACCGTTAGGCAAAGAAACAAAGTCAACAAAGAATCGATATCTGTTTTCCCTTTGGTGAGTCGGGTCCACTCTTTAGATACCAATGCATCGTAATCTGAAGTATCTTCAACTTCATGATCCCGGATGAAATAGCGGTCTTTCAACTCATACACCAATTTATCCAGGGAGATCGACATATCCTGAATTTTCGGCATATCCTGGTTAATAATTTCTTGCCGGACGCGCTGCACAATTGCATGATACTTCTCGGGTATCTCTTCGATTGCGCTATCAATTTTTTTCTTGCGGCTTTTATTGAGCAAGCCTTTGGCACGGATAGCTTCCAATATGGTCGCAAACTCGATCTGATTCAAAATAGAAATCTCGGGCTTGCCTATCAATTGCGCCAACATTGCAGATCTGACTACGGATGACGCCTCGATATCCTCATCTTGCAACAAGCTGCGGGAGATTCCCAAGCTCGCCCCAAACCAGAATCCGGCCTCTATTTCCAATGCATTGAGTTGTCTCTGCTCTAATGCCTTATGATAATCCAGCGGCTTTTCCTTGAGCGACCAAAACTCCAGGAAATCCTCTACCCGACCTTTCTCTACACTACCGAGCAAAGCATATTCAGGCATCGCAAACAAGGCTTTTAACAAGCCAGAACCGCCGCGAGACAAAGTCAAAAAAGTATTGTCGCGTACCAGTTTCGAGGCTAGCTCCAGATCTCCTTTTGATGTTTCCAACAAATACAGGCTAACCAAATTAACGATACGTTTACGCGCTGCTTCGATTTCTGGACGTAGATATTTACTGCCGAAAGTTTCTGCTATTTGCACCATCCCCTTAGGGGCATCGTTTTCTATGGCAGCTATTTTTACGCTATCGATGATGGATTGCTTCACACCATAGCGTAGTACTGTTTCAAAAAAAGGGCGCTTGTCGATCAGTGCGACATCAAAAGTATTTTCAGACATAGGCTCAAGCAACAGTAAAAAAGAATTGAAATGGATTGCGGCGGACGCTTTACTAAACGGATGAGTAAATAGCGTCAGCTACACAAACTATTAAATTTTAAAGTGCTGACTCATCATCATCTTTATCATCTCCGTCATCAGTATTTTTCTCCCTTTCCGCTGCCAGCTCAACAACGTCCTCAGGTTCAATAAACTGCATAGCCACTAAGTGACGAGCACGCAATTTCAACAGTACTTCACGGAAAATTTCTGGCAACTCGTAACGGAGCAAATAAGTCACTTCCATCCAGTCGTGATCGACCACATTCGCCATATCCATCGCCGAAGCACGCGTTTCTGTCTCCCGAGTCAGATTCAGCAAGTCGTCATCAATGGCCTGCGTCTTAGATTCATCACCGTATTCGTATAAATCAAAAGTAGCATAGCGATAAAAATGCTCAACCATCTGAGTGCGATCACACAGATAATCGACCAACGCATCGTAACCACCCTCGACCTCGGCTATTTCGTACAAAAATTCAGCCGGATCAGCACCTTCACGAAAAATGACAGAATTGACCATGCCGCGTAACTGTTCGTGAGTCAGGTCGCCATAGCGCTTTTCCAATACCACTGCCTGAGCGAATTGTTCAGGCGTGACCAGTAAATTCACCAGCGACTCTTTGGAAGCGTCATATTCTCGAATGATCGCTAACAAATCCTTAGGCGGAAATTCATCTAGCGCGGCAACCAATGCCTTGTCACCTTCAGTCTCTGCCAAGTTGGCCAACGCAAATTCAGCACCGGCGATATCACCAACTTTAACCAGGCTTTGTGCCTCTAACAATGCGGGGTAATTCATCGGGTATCCTTAATTAATCTTTACGGTCAAAACCTTGTTCGACCAACCATTCGGAACCAGCTTCGGCCAAATCGTAGTCATCGCCATCGTCGCCATCATCACGTCCATGCCGTCCATAATTGCCGTCCAGGTCGCCATTTTCCTTCAACTCATCACTGCCTTCGTCATCGCTGTCCTTATCTTCTTCTTCGTCCAGAGAATTCGAAGGGCTAGCTTGTCGCGACTTATTGCTCTTGTTTAAATATTCCAAGCAAGCGGCAACGACCAGAAAAGCATCGCCACTACTGTCTTGCAAAACAATTTGACTGAGTTTTTCCGCCCAGGGTTCCAACTTCACCGTCGCCGATAATTCTTTCCATGAAGGATGCTTGTTTGGCTCTTTCGAGGCCAGCGATTCCATCACCAGCGGATTCATGAAACGGAAACCGCCATGGAAGGCGACCGCCAACATTTCTGGATTGCTGCCCATCATCGGCAGTAAAAAAGGCAACTGTTCGTGTTTTTCTTTCAGGCGGGACTTTAAAATATCCTTACCTTCGGAATCGGTCCGTAAATCTTCTAATTCGGCGTTATACACCGAAATCAGGTCTTCAAAAAATCGTGAAAATTTCACTTTAATACTCCTGATAAATAATTTTTCCAAATCTCAGATGCCGTCTCTATGGGTGACTCGAGTAAATTGCGCCGACGGTTTTCATCGTAAGCCGAGCGTGCGGACTCATCTGACAAAACATCGTAAGCCTCCTTTACCGCATGAAATTTTTCTGGTGCCAGCACGGATGCATTTCGATCCGGATGAAACTCGGCGGCTTTCAATCTGAAGGCTTTTTTTACATCGGCCAATGTTGCCGTATTGGCGATTCCGAGAATAAAATAATAGTCTTTCATGGTCCCTCTTGATATGACACTCTGGTTCAATCTGGGATTGATGCGATCGCATCTGCTTCGAATAGATGCCCCTATCTTAACATTGACAACGCATTGAAAGCGCTCTGCGAATAAGCCATCTACCACACTTAGAAAATAGAAACTTGACCGCGCAGGACAGGAACGGGTTTATCGCCGACTATCCGCCCAAGGAATTCATGGTGACAGATAGAAAAAAACAAAAAACAGTCTGGGCGGCGCATTAGTCAATATAGGGAGTATGCCAAGAAACATACCTCATTGCGCAGTGTATTAGCGCGGATTGAAAAATACCCCCGGGGAGTATATTTCAATCTCGTCATGTGACCCGGTTCACCCGGTTCAATAAAACACGCCGGTTTGTTTAGTGTTCATGCCCGTGTTCGCCATGCACATGACCGTGAGCGATTTCTTCGCTAGTTGCGGCGCGCACATCCAGAACGGTTGCCTCAAAACGGATTGTCATCCCTGCCAGCGGATGATTGCCATCAACCGTGACCCGGCCGGCATCAATCGCGGTGACGCGAAATTGCAAGGTTTCTTCGGTTTCTGGATCGCGCGTCTCAAACATGATGCCCACTTCGATATCAGGAGGAAACAAGCCAATTTCCTCTTCGCGTATCATCACAGGATCAAATTCGCCAAAGGCTTCCTCTGGCGCCATCGTTACGGAGACGCTGTCGCCAACGCTCTTCCCTGTCAATGCCACTTCTACGGCAGGCAATATGTTGTCGTACCCACCATGCAGGTAAACGATAGGCTCATGGTTCTTGTCGATAATCTTGCCTTCGACGTTAAACATGGTGTAATTCAAGCTGACGGCGGTGTTTTCTGTAATTTGCATGATGCGTAGTCAATAACGGTGATGAATGCGGAAAAATAATTTAATAGCCAGAATTCAGGCATAAAAATTATATTAAGTGAGGACGATATTGTAGCAGAGCGAGACCGGTCGAACTTCGACGACGCTCGACGAAGCTCGATATATGCGGCCTTGTGGCCTCACCAAGCAATTAAATGTCATATAGAAATGATGACTCAACTCTATAAATATTCTCGGACGAGAACAAATCATTCCATATTGACTGAATCTAGTCTTTTTACAATTATTTTTGAAACTTATTTTCTAAACCTGATTCGATTTTGCAACAAAACCTTACAAAATTAGCTGTTATGCTTCAAAATAATTCAGTTCACGCTGGTACTTGTTAATAGTCTATTATTTTCCAATAAAATACGTCGCTAGATTTTTCAAGAAAATACACAGGCAGTTTAATGCGACTCACCTTATCCCACGGAGATTCATGCATGAAAAGTAAAAATTGGATGTTAAAAGCCGGTTTACTCGCAACCATCGGCGCATTAGCTGCCTATTCCAGCGTAGCGATGGCGGCCAAAACTTTAGTGTACTGTTCAGAAGGTAGTCCGGAAGGCTTCAATTCTCAATTTTTCACCACCAGTACCACGGCGGATGCTGCGGGTGTACCCATGTTTAACCGTCTGGTCGAGATGGAAATCGGTACGACCAAAATCGTTCCGGCACTGGCAGAATCGTGGGAAGTCTCGGCCGATGGCCTGAGCTATACGTTCAAGCTGCGCAAAGGTGTTAAGTTTCATAGCAATGCCAAGTTCAAGCCTAGCCGCAACCTGAATGCTGACGACATCGTGTTTAGCTATAACCGCATGGCTGACCTGAATCACCCGTTTCATAAAGTCAGCCCGGGCCAGACCTATGCGTATTACGAAGATATGGGCATGGGCAAGATCGTTGATAAACTGGAAAAAGTCGATGACATGACGGTGCGCTTTAAGCTCAAGCACCCTGAAGCGCCGTTTCTGGCCAACCTGACGATGGATTTCATGTCAGTACATTCGGCCGAATATGCCGACAAAATGATGGCGGCAGGTACGGCCGAAACCATCGACAAGGAAGTCATCGGTACCGGCGCCTTTCAGTTTGTCTCGTATCAAAAAGACGCGATTATCCGTTATAAGGCCTTCGACCAGTATTGGGAAGGCCGGCCTAAAATCGACAACCTGATCTACGCCATCACGCCTGATGCCTCGGTACGCTACGCCAAGCTAAAAGCCGGCGAGTGCCATATCATGGCGCTGCCTAAACCGGCCGATATCGAGCTGATGAAGAAAGACCCGAACATCAAACTGCTGACGCAGGAAGGCTTGAATATCGGTTACATCTCTTTTAATGTAGAGAAAAAACCTTTCGACAGCAAGCTGGTGCGTCAGGCACTGAATATGGCCGTCGACAAGGCATCGATCCTGAAGTCGGTATATGCCGGTGCCGGCCAGTTGGCAAAAAACCCTATCCCGCCAACAATGTGGTCGTACAACGACAAGATCAAGGATTATGCATATGACAGCGCCAAAGCCAAAGCATTGCTGAGCAAGGCCGGCTACCCGAACGGGATGGAAATCGAGCTGTGGTACCTGCCGGTAAGCCGTCCTTATAATCCGGATGGCAAGCGGATGGCGGAACTGATCCAGGCCGACTGGGCAAAAATTGGCGTAAAAACCAAGCTGGTCACCTATGAATGGACCGAATATAAAAAACGCAGCAAGACTGGCGAGCAGCCGGCCATGATGTTTGGCTGGTCTGGCGACAACGGTGATCCGGATAATTTTTTCGCGACGATTTTGGGCTGTGATGCGGTAAAGGGCGGCGGCAATACGGCACGCTGGTGCAACAAGGATTTTGAAGACCTGATCCAGAAAGCCAAAGCCACACCAAAACAAGCTGAGCGCAGCAAGTTTTATGAAAAAGCGCAGGAAATCACGCACGAAGAAGCGCCCTGGATAACGCTGGCGCACTCCGTCCGTTTTGCGCCGGTACGCAAAGAAGTGATCGGCTTCAAGATGGACTCTACCGCGCACAGCTATTTCAAAAAAGTAGACTTGGCGAAATGAGTATTGCCCCTTGCGTGGTATCCGATCGCAGCCTGAGAGCGATCGGATACCACGCGTTTTTATGCGGATCAATCTAGATGATTTTTTTAAGTGCAGTGAATGTGAACGGTCGCATTTTTAGCACTGGGGTATATTAATGCTGGGTTTTATCTTACGCCGGCTAGGTCTGGTGGTCCCGACCTTTCTGGGCATTACACTGTTAGTTTTTTCCCTGATCCATCTGATTCCCGGTAATGTGGTCGAAGCCATGTCTGGCGAGCGCGGGATGGATGCCGAACGCTATGCGCGGCTGATGCACCAGTTCGGTTTAGATAAACCCTTGTATCTGCAATATCTGGATTATCTGGCCAAGCTAGCGACTGGCGACCTGGGGCATTCCATCATTACGCAAGAGTTGGTATCGAAAGAATTTTTCACGCTTTTTCCCGCCACGCTAGAGCTATCCATCTGCGCCATGATTTTTGCCATTATCCTGGGTCTGCCGGCGGGCATCCTGGCGGCATTAAAGCGCAATACGTTTCTGGATTATTCGGTGATGGGTGCTTCGCTGACCGGATATTCCATGCCGATTTTTTGGTGGGCCTTGCTGCTGATATTGATGTTCTCGGTCACTCTGGGCTGGACGCCGGTGTCTGGCCGTATCGACATCCTGTTTGACCTGCCGCCCGTGACCGGTTTTATGCTGATCGACAGCTTGCTATCCGGCGAAGCAGGCGCTTTTAAATCGGCCGTCATGCATTTAATCTTGCCGACCATTGCGCTCGGCACCATACCGCTGGCGGTCATTGCCCGCATGACGCGTTCTGCCATGCTCGAAGTGCTGCGCGAGGATTATGTCCGCACTGCGCGGGCCAAGGGCCTGTCGTGGATGCGGGTGGTCTGGGTGCATGCCTTGCGCAATGCCTTGATACCGGTCGTCACCGTGATCGGCATGCAGGTGGGTACGCTGCTGGCGGGCGCGATTTTAACCGAGACCATTTTTTCTTGGCCAGGCATCGGTAAATGGATGATAGAAGCGATCCAGCGGCGTGATTACCCGACCGTACAAGGCGGCATTTTATTGGTTGCCACAATCGTGATTGCAGTCAACCTGATCGTTGATCTGCTGTATGGCGTGATTAACCCACGCATCCGGCACTGATTTTCTCACTACGCTCTACACTCAAGATCGCGCATCATGAACCAGATTTCTGCCTCTCCCGCTGCCCCTGTCATGCCATTGCCAGCGCATCCGCTGATCGAATTTTGGGGCTATTTCAAACAAAACCGCGGCGCCGTGATAGGCCTGGCAGTGGTTTTTATGTTGTGTTTTAGCGCCCTGTTCGCCGAGCTGATTGCACCACATTCTCCGATAGAGCAATACCGCGATGCCACACTGGTACCGCCGGTATGGCAAGCCGGCGGCAGCAGTAAATTCTTGTTAGGTACTGACCCGGTCGGCCGCGATATTTTTTCGCGCTTGATTCATGGTTCGCGCCTGTCACTGATGATAGGTCTGGTGTCGGTCTCGCTATCGATGGGGGTCGGCGTGTTTTTAGGTCTGGTGGCAGGCTTCGCGCGCAGCTGGACCAGCAAAGCGGCGCGCTCGCTGGAATTTATCATCCTGCGCGTAATGGATATCTTGCAAGCCCTGCCCAGCCTGCTGCTGGCAATTGCCGTGGTCGCCATCCTCGGGCCTGGGCTGATGAATGCCATGTATGCGATTGCCATCGTCTTAATGCCCTCTTACACCCGCCTGACGCGTGCGGCGGTCAGCGCTGAGCTAAGCAAGGATTACGTGAATGCCTCGCGTATCGCCGGTGCCGGCACGTTTCGCCTGATGTTCAATTGCGTGCTGCCCAATTGTGCCGCGCCGATTATCGTGCAGGCAACGCTGGGGTTTTCCGCCGCGATCCTGGATGCGGCGGCGCTGGGGTTTCTCGGTTTAGGGGCGCAACCGCCTACACCCGAATGGGGCTCGATGCTGGCCAGCGCCATGGAATTTATCCAAAGTGCCTGGTGGGTCGTGACGTTTCCCGGTTTGGCGATATTATTTTCGGTGCTGGCATTTAACTTGATGGGGGATGGCTTACGCGACGCCCTCGATCCTAAGTTAAAACGATAAAAACAGGCCTATGACCAACATGACAACTCCTTTATTAGAAATTAAAAATCTACGCGTTCAGTTCGGTGCCGAAGTGCAGCCGTTTACGGCCGTCGATGGCCTGGACCTGAGCATAGAACCCGGCGGCATCGTCGGCATCGTGGGCGAATCTGGCTCCGGCAAAAGTGTCACCTCGCTGGCATTGATGGGCTTGATCGATTACCCGGGCCGCGTCAGTGCCGAGCGCATGGCATTTGATGGTCGCGATCTGCTGAAGATGAAAGACAAGGAGCGTCGCAGTTTGCTGGGCAAGGATATTGCGATGATTTTCCAGGACCCGATGACCAGCCTGAACCCTTGCTACACGGTGGCGTTTCAATTAATCGAAACCCTGCGCCTGCATCAGGGCGGCTCCGGCAAAGAATTGCGCGCCAAGGCATTGGCCTTATTAAAACAAGTCGACATCCCTGACCCGGAACGTCGCATGGAGGCTTATCCGCACCAGCTTTCCGGTGGCATGAGCCAGCGCGTCATGGTGGCGATAGCGATTGCCTGTAACCCGCGGCTACTGATCGCCGACGAGCCAACCACGGCATTGGACGTCACCGTGCAGGCGCAAATGCTAGAACTGCTGCTACAGTTACAGCGTGAACGGGGGATGGCGATGATGCTGATCACGCATGATCTGGCGGTCGTGGCGCAAACCGCGAAACGCGTTATCGTCATGTACGCCGGGCAAGTGTTAGAGACCGGTAGCGTACCGGACATCTTCGATGCGCCGCAACATCCGTACACCCAGGCCTTGCTGGCGGCACTGCCAGAACACAACCTGGGTAAACCGCGTTTGCAAACGATCCCTGGTGTCGTGCCGGGGGTCTATGACCGGCCGAGTGGCTGCCTGCTGGCACCGCGCTGTAGTTATGCGCTGGATCAGTGCCACCAGCACCGCCCTGCCCTGAGCGGAGCGCCAAACGCGCAAGTACGCTGCCATTTTCCATTAGACGCGCAAGGCAAACCTGGCAATGACTGGCCGGTGCTCCAATCACGGCAATCACAACAAGCGCCGCAAGTCCGGCCATCCACCCTCACAGATCAAGCGGCATGATGCAGACACCCGGCCCAACTCAGCACGTGTTACTGGAAGCGAAAAATCTCGCCCGGCACTATCCGGTATCGCAAGGACTCTTTAAGCCCAAGGCGATTGCGCGCGCCTTAGACGGCGTGTCTTTTATCCTGACGCCAGGCAAAACGCTGGCGGTCGTGGGCGAATCAGGTTGCGGTAAATCTACCCTGGCGCGCCAGATCACGATGATAGAGCCGCCGTCTGGCGGCGAGCTGTGGATGGAGGGAAAAAATATTGCCGAGGCAGATAAAGCGACACGCAAACAAGTGCGTCCGCTGGTGCAAATGGTGTTTCAAAATCCCTACGCCAGCCTGAATCCGCGCAAGAAAGTCGGTGCCATGCTGGAAGAGCCACTGATTATCAACACGACACTCAAGCAAGCCGAGCGCGAGGCTAAAGCGCGTGCCATGATGGACCAGGTTGGCCTGCGCCCGGAACATTACAGCCGTTATCCGCACATGTTTTCTGGCGGCCAGCGTCAGCGGGTGGCCATCGCCCGTGCCCTCATGCTCGACCCTAAGGTGATTGTTGCCGATGAGCCGGTGTCGGCGCTGGACGTCTCTATCCAGGCGCAAGTGCTGAATCTTCTGATGGATTTGCAGCAAGCCAGCGGCGTTGCCTATTTATTTATCTCGCATAATTTGGCGGTGGTAGAGCATATCGCCGATGAAGTGCTGGTGATGTATCTGGGCAAAACCGTAGAACACGGCAGCAAGGAACAGGTATTTCATCGCCCCATGCATCCTTACACACGCGCCCTGCTGGCCAGTACGCCGCGTATCGATCCGGCGCAACGCCAGCAAAAAATGATGTTGCCGGGTGAATTGCCGTCGCCACTAGCACCGCCGCCGGGATGCGCCTTCAATAATCGCTGCCCTCATGCCATAGAGCGCTGCCGCAGCGAGATTCCACTATTGCGCAGCATAGACCAGCGCTTAATTGCTTGCCATCGGGTTGAGGAAATTAATTGAACGCGTTAATTCATTGAAATAAGCGAGATCGGGCGAACTCTTTTAGCCGATTCCGGTCTATCAGCAGTTGCACGATTTCAGCGCAATTGGAAGCACAAGACATAAGCATTTTCGAATAAAAAATTGTGTCAAAAAGTAGTCAAACCAACCAGGAGAGTATTAGTGAAAGCACCCGTTATCAGCGCTATCGCGCTTATGTTTGCCGGCGTTACCAACGCCTATGCTGCCGAACCGGCAAAAGCAGTTACCGCATCTGCTCCTACCGTCTTATTGTCAGGCATAGACAGCAAGCACAATGATGTTAACGTCAAAGCACAAGACGATTTTTACCGCCATGTGAATGGCAAATGGCTAAAAACCAGTGAAATCCCCGCCGACAAATCGTCTGCCGGCGCCTTTATGGATTTACGCGAAGCGACCATTCCTCGCCTGCATGCGATTACTGAAGCACTCGCCAAACAGCACGCCAAAACGGGTACCGATGCGCAAAAAATTGCCGACTTGTACGCCAGCTTTATGGATACAGCCAAGATCGAAACACTAGGCTTAACACCGCTGGAAAGCGATTTTGCCAAAGTCGCCGCACTGAGCGACAAAAATCAGATTCCGGCGTTTATCGCTTATCTGAATTTGATCAGTGTCGCCGCACCGTTTGATATCGGCGTGCATCAAGACAATAAAGACTCGACCAAATATGTGCTTGATATCGGCCAATCGGGTCTGGGCATGCCTGACCGCGACTACTACCTGAATAACGACGACGCCAAACTCAAAGATACCCGGGCGAAATATCTCAAGCATATCGAAAAAATGCTGTCTCTGACGGGCGATAAAGACGCTGCCAAAAACGCAGCCGATATCCTCGCTTTAGAGACCGAACTGGCCAAAGTGCAATGGACCAAGGTAGAACTGCGCGACCCGATCAAGGCCTACAACAAGATAGAAATCAACAAACTCGATACCTTGACACCAGGCTTCGGCTGGACCAGCTATCTGAGCAATTTAGGCGTACAAGGCAAGCTTGATACCTTAATGGTAAGCCAGCCTAGCTACCTGACCGGCTTTAATAAAGTGCTGCAAGAATCATCGCTCGATGCATGGAAGGCCTATTTCAAATGGCATTTATTAAGTGCCACGGCCAGCCAGCTGCCAAAAGCCTTTGACGAAGAAAATTTCGCTTTTTATGGCACTACCTTAAGCGGTACGCCGAGCCAGGAAGTGCGCTGGAAACGCGGCGTGCGTCTGGCCGACGCCGGCTTGGGTGAAAGCCTGGGTAAGCTATATGTGGAAAAACACTTCCCGGCCCAAAGCAAAGTCAAGATGGAAAAACTGGTCAGCAATCTCTTGCTCGCTTACAAGCAAAGCATAGACACGCTCGATTGGATGAGCCCTGAGACCAAGAAAGAAGCCCAGGCCAAACTCGCTACATTCATGCCTAAGATTGGCTACCCGAACAAATGGCGCGATTACTCCAACCTGAGCATTACCAGAGGCGATACCGTCGGTAACCTGCGCCATACCCGCCTATTCGCCAGCAAGGTCGAACTGAACAAACTTGGCAAGCCTATCGACCGCGAAGAATGGGGTATGACACCGCAAACGGTGAATGCTTATTACAATCCGGAAATGAACGAGATCGTTTTCCCGGCAGCGATTTTGCAGGCCCCGTTCTTTGACGCCAAAGCGGATGACGCCGTCAATTACGGCGGCATCGGTGCCGTCATCGGTCACGAAATCAGCCACGGCTTTGATGACCAAGGCGCGCAATACGATGGCTTGGGCAATTTACGCGACTGGTGGAGCAAAGAAGACCACGAAAAGTTTGCCGTCAAAACAGCGGCGCTGGTCAAGCAATACGGCGCTTTCAGCCCGATTCCTGGCTATTTCGTGAATGGTGAACTGACGCTGGGTGAAAATATCGCCGATAACTCTGGCCTGGCGATCGCCTACAAAGCCTACAAACTCTCTTTGGGCGGAAAACCGGGACCGGTGATTGGCGGATTAACCGGCGACCAGCGCTTTTTCATGGGTTTTGCCCAGGTATGGCGCGGCAAGATGCGCGAAGCGACCATGATTGTGCGGCTGAAAACAGATCCACACTCCCCTGGCGAAATCCGCGCCAACGGCACCCTCAGAAACATGCCTGGTTTCTATGAATCGTATGGAGTGAAAGAAGGCGACAAGATGTATCTGGCACCAAAAGATCGCGTTTCTATCTGGTAAGATGAAAGTACTGTAACAAAAAAGGTCACGCTGGTCGTGGCCTTTTTTTAATCCTCTTTACGCCCTATTTTAAATATACTCCCCATTATTTTCAGAAAAATCATCTGACTGCGCATATCTATAGTGCGCATAATAAATATACTAGGGGGAGTATATTTATTTTGGTTTTATTCAGACTTTATTCTGGACGCGCTCAAACCGGCAAAAAACTGTACCACGACATCTAACTCGCGGGTCCGCGTAAACGCAGGCAGGCTTTGCCAGATGCGCTTGCCATAGGGCTTGGAGATCAGGCGCGGGTCACAAATCATCAGTACGCCTTTATCGGTCTCATCGCGGATCAGGCGCCCTGCGCCCTGCTTCAGATTGATGATGGCTTCGGGTAGCTGATGATGGACAAAACCATTCAAGCCTTTCTTTTCCATCGCCTCGATACGCGCGGCCAGGACCGGATCATCCGGCGGCGCAAACGGCAGCTTATCGATGATCACCAGCGACAAGGCATCACCGCGCACATCCACGCCTTCCCAAAAACTCTGGCTACCGATCAACACCCCGTTACCCGCAGCGCGAAAACGTTCCAGCAATTCAGTTCGACCGGCATCCCCCTGGACAAACAGGGGAAAAGGCAATGCACGTTTTGCGAACTCGTCGCGCAAACGTTCGGCGCAATGCTTGACTGCCTTGATCGTGGTGCACAGCAAAAAGGTCCGCCCCCCCGCCGCCTCGATCACCGGCAAGGCTGCATCGACGACCGCATCGGTGTACTCGCGCGAATTCGGCTGTGGCATGCCATTGGGCACGTACAGCAAGCCTTGCTCCGGATAATTGAAGGGACTGGGCCAGGTTCTGGCCGGTTCATCCCACAGCCCCATTTGCGAGACATAATGCGTGAAGTCATTTTTGACCGCCATCGTCGCCGAGGTAAAAATCCAGGTGCGCGGCACCCCTTCACGTTGCTTGTTAAAGATAGGCGCGATAGACAAAGGCGTCTTGTGTAACTGCAGCGAAGTCGAATATGCCTCTACCCACAAGACGCATTCCGGCTTGCCGGCAGAATCTTTCTTGCTCAGATCAAGCTCTTTCCAGTCGTGCAATTGACTGTTCAGGTCGATCGCGCGGACGCGGCATTGCTCCAGCGTTTCGGCGCGCTCGGCCTGCTTTTCCAACACGGCGATCATCTCGTCCATCGTGTCTTTGAGCGTTTCCAGGGCCGGAAAAAATGGACTCGATGCGGCAATTTGCAGCAAGGATAAACGAATGGAATCCTGCGGAAAAGTCAGTCTCAAATCGCGTGCGGCACGCTCCACCGGCGCTACCAGCTTCGCCCATTCGGCACCATCCCTGGCATGCGACAACCCCTCAGCCAAGACATCGCGGCACAATTCCAAAATCTGGGAAGTGGAAACCGTCTCGCCAAAAAACAAGGTCGCCGTATCAGGCAACTGGTGCGCCTCATCGAAAATAACCGTATTCGCAGAAGGCAGCAATTCCGCAATGCCGGTATCTTTCAGCGCCAGATCGGCAAAAAATAAATGGTGATTTACCACTACCACATCGGCCTGCTGCGCTTCCTTGCGCGCCTTCATGACGAAGCAATCCTGATAGTACTGACACTCCGAACCCATGCAGGTATCTTTGGTCGAGGTGACCAGATTCCATACCAAGGCGGTCTCGGGCACGCGCGCCAATTCTGCCTTGTCGCCGGTGCTGGTGGTTTTCATGAAACGCGAGATATCACGCAGATAACCGACGTCTTCGCGCGAAGTCAAACGCCCATTTTGCAAGGTCCGTTCCAGATGAAAATGGCAAAGATAATTCGCGCGCCCCTTCAGCAAAGCCACCGAGACTGGCGCTTTCAAGACTTTTTTAATCGTCGGAATATCATGCAGAAAAAGTTGATCCTGCAAATTTTTTGTGCCGGTGGAGATAATCACTTTCCCCCCCCACAACAAGGCTGGCGTCAGATAAGCATAGGTTTTACCGGTGCCTGTCCCCGCTTCTGCCAATAAGGTTTTTTGCCCCTCGATGGCAGCAGCAATTGCCTTCGCCATTTCCGTTTGCGCCTCGCGCGGCCGATAGCCCTTTATCGATGCACTTAATGCACCCGATAATCCAAAAATCCGTTCAACTTCTTCATCATGAACGCCTGTCGGCGTTGGGAGCAGATTCGCTGGGGATAAATTCGGTTCTTTGTTAGTTTCAATCAAAATAGCTCAGCAATAAAATGCAACGAAAAAGTAAAAATTGTAACAGGGGATTCACAGGTAAAAATGGCGCATTTAGGCCGGCACATCCGGCATCATTTGCATTTTTAATAATGTAATATGGTCTTTTAATTGCAATTTCCGCTTTTTCAGGCGCCTCAATTGCAATTCGTCGTGATTCACGTCCGTGACCAATGCTTCAATGACTAGATCGAGATCACGATGCTCGACTTCCAACTCGATAATACGCTGCTGTATTTGCTCTGGATGGCTCATAGTCGTCTGGTTGCGGGTAGAATGAAGTTAATTTAAATAATCGAATTTACGCGAATATCCCGCTAGTTTAATCTACCAAGACGTATGAGCCAATATAAGATCGAAGCCGGTACCGCACAACACATTGGGGACCGCAAAGAACAGCAAGACCGGGCTGCTCTTTTTGCCGCGCCGAATGCGCCCGGATACATGATGGCCGTAGTTGCCGATGGCATGGGTGGCAAGAGCGGTGGCGCTATGGCTGCGGAGCAAGTCATTCGTACTGCAAAAGCACTATTTGATGATTTCTTCCCTGAAAATGATGTTAAAAATTTGCTCGAGAATATCGTCAACGAAGCGCATACAGTCATCAAACTTGCCGGAGTATCGGCAGAAAAAGAACCGCATAGCACCTTTGTTGCTCTCGTCATTACACCGCAAAAAGAAGCGATTTGGGCACATGCCGGTGATTCTCGCTTATACCGGTTCAGTGGTCCGAATTTCATCGAGAGAACCAAAGATCATTCTTATGTTGAAAAATTGGTCGATGAAGGAAAAATCACCGCAGAGGAAGCGAAAACTCACCGCATGTCAAATATTTTGGTGAATGTACTTGGATCCACTAGCATAGCTCCCTACATTAGCTATGGAGCATACAGCGGTTTGAAGGCAACAGATTCTTTCCTTCTGTGCTCCGATGGTCTCTGGCATTACTTCTCTGACGCCGAATTATCTGCCGCTGTAGCGGCCAATAGCCCCCGCCAAGCCTCTGAGCTATTAATACGCAAAGCAAGAGAACGGGCGCATGAACATGGAGATAACTGCACGTTCGCAGTAGTTAAATTAGTCAAGCCACCGCCGGAACAAAAAACCTATGTAGTAGAAAAAATGCGTCGCGCGGTTTAATTTAAATTCTGTTAAAAATATTCAAGACCAAATAAAAAAAAGAGCTTAGGTTTTCCTAAGCTCTTTTTCATTTCAATTAGATCAGTTTTTCAAATCATAAAAATACATTAATCAGGATGCTTTTTTTCGACTCGCCATCAGCTCTTGATTTGCTTTTCGGTCTGCGTTAATTTTTAGCATCGCAGGTCGCTCCGACATCATTTTTATATATTGTTTGACAGGTAAATCTGCCAAAAAATCACGGCCATAAATGATCTTCGTCAGCATTGAAATCAAAGGAAAATGTACTACTGCAGCACAATCAGCCAAAGTGAACTCTGCTCCTGCAATATAGGGAGAGAACTTCACCATTGTACTGAAAGCATTGATATTTCGCGTCAGCAATTTTTCAACTTTCTTTTTCACTTCATCAGTAACACTACCGCCAAAAAATGCTTCTGCATACAATTCTCGGGCAACCAACTCCAGATGCAATTCCAGAAAAGTAATTAACTCCCTATTTTTTCCTGCTGCATAGGGATCAACCGGCAACAAGGGATGTGCCGGATATTTTGCTTCAATATATTCCAGGATGACTTGCGACTCGCATAAACTGCCTTGTTCAGTCTCTATATAAGGAATTTTTCCTAGCGGTGACAGCTGTAATAACTCCGGAGCCCGGTCGGCCCAGACTAACTCCTCCTCAAAGGCAATATTTTTTTCCATCAAGGCAAGTTTAATCTTGTTGTAATAATTACTGACCGCAAAACCACACAGCTTGATCATATTTGGATTCCAAAAAATTAAAATTAAAAGCTACTCTTTAGGTAATACTCTAGGAAAATCAATCGCTTCAAATTCAATCATCCCTTGACCGGATTCGGGCTTATTATTATTCGCGCTTGCATCTACATTTACTGAATCGCTGACTGCAGACCAACCACTTGAATCCCCGCCTTCAATTGCTTTGATTCGCTCCAACTCATGTGCAATTGAAATTAACAATAAAATATCACGATAGACGGGCAATTCAAATCCCATGCGCTTACCATCTCGATCATCGACCAATAAGCTTTGAAGGAAAGGGATCATTTCATTTCCATTCCACATACTGCAAATACGTTCAGTCAGATGAGGAAAATCTTCCAATTGGCGCACATCGCCATGCTCTGGTTCCACCGCAAACTCAGGTATATTTGCATTAAAAAAGATGATAAATCTGTCTCTCAGGCTATCGTATTTTTCTTTGCTCTTCACAACACGATACAAATCTAGCAAATACAACCATGGCACTGGTGAGTCAGGATGCTCAATACTCGCTTGCGGTTCCAAAATTTCAATCGCTCTTTGCGGATCATTCACCGACATCCAGAACTCTGCTTCTTGGGTTACATCCGAAATCTCCTCTACATTGACAGAACTACCACGTGTAGAAAAAAAATTAAATGTACTGCTATTAGTTTCTTCGAGAGTTAAAGGCTGTGCTCGAACAGGATAGGTTTGGAAAATTTCATCATTATTAACGCTGGCTGTGATTCCAGTCTGTGCAATCGATGCCGTAGGGGTAACTGAAACAGATTCAGGTCCAAGCGTCGCATGAGAAGGGTATTCCGAATTATGAATACTTGGCTCATAGGAAGCTTGCACGTTATTGACGATATCCTCAATACTCTTGCGTCGCTCGGCGTCCTTCTTCTCTTTCCCATGCTCCCACCAAGACATTTCTGTTGTCTTGTGCAGCCGATATATGTAAATAGACAATATTATTACAATAATTAGCGCAATTAGGGCAAGCGTAGATAAAGCGATTATCCAATTCCGAGGATAACTATTTTTCTTTAGCTCCTCTAGAATACTTTTATCAATCTGATTCTGGCGTTTTAGCTGAACTGTCTCGTTTTGAAGAATCAGTATTTTTTTCTGTCCGATCGCCTGTTCTAATTTCATTATTTGATCAGGACTTTCATCTCGTAATATTGCGGCCATATGCGCTTGAGCAGTGCGCAACTCTTCTTTATTCTCAACAATTTGCCTATCTAAAGAAGAAAGACTGTCACTAATTTTCAGGCCTTGCTGCAATATCAAACTATCATCTGAAAGTTTGAGTACATCCTTGCCTGCCTTTGTTGCCTTTCGCGATTTCGAACCTGAGTGCACTAACAAATCTGGCGTATTATTTTGAATTGAGCCCTTGCGGTCTTTAGAAACGTCAACAAGCACCGATTTTTTTGGGCCAGTAATATCGATAGGATTTTGAGACCGCTTGGTTGTCAAGCCTTGTCCTTGTATTACATCTTTTTGTTGCGTCGAGAGAGATTCGCTCTGAATCTGGGCAGGCAGAAATTGAGGCGGGTCAAGCAATATCAAGAATTCGCGATGTAGTTGTGTTTCGCAATTAATATCTACGATGATTTTAACTGCAGGCTCTAGGACGCGCTCCCTAGTTGACAAAAAAATAGATTTATTTTGCCCCGCTTGATTAATCGAGACATTTGCCTGTGCAATAAAAGATCCCTCTGTGGATTCAACATTAGCTCTGATACAGGTTTGGCTAATCTCACTAATATTAGAACCTACCAAGCTAACTTGTGCTTTAAGTGGTTGCCCAAGTCCTGACTGAACACGCAACTCCGCCAACCCAAGAGCAAAGGTTGACATAGAAAAAACTACCGCCAACGAAAAAAATATGACGAAATGCAAAGATAATCGACGAATGTGAAAAATAATAGTTACCTCAATAGTCGTTTACCGTAAAGTTTTAAAATTAAGAAAGAAAATAATAGTTAGCGCAATGATACTTACTTTACAACAAACGTAAAAGTAAAAATCTTGAAATAGTACTGTCAATGTATGTAATTTAAAGTTATTTATTAATTTTGACAACAATGAGCATGCATTCAAAATAATTTTTCATTTCCATCTGGTGCTGGCGTGTCAGCATGCCCATTGTTGTCTAATATTTTTTTTGCAATCCCCCGAAAAATATTCAGCTCCTCAGTCTCCAGTTGAGTGCGAGAAAATAATCGTTTTAACCGCGGCATTAATTTTTTTGGACTCGTTGGATCAAGGAAGCCAATCGCAGCCAGTGCTTGCTCCAAATGTAAATACATACCTTCTATTTCGCTTGCTGACGCGAGCTTCCCCTGAAATCCGATGCCAGACACCGTCGAACCATCACCCAACTCGGCGACACGGCACTCATACGCTAACAATTGTACGGCTTGCGCTAGATTCAGCGACGAATAATCTGGATTGGCAGGTATATTAATTAAGGCATTACAATTCACGACAATTTCATTTGGCAAACCATAACGCTCATTGCCAAACACCAGTGCAACCGGTTCCTGGATATTTTTCGAGACGTACTTTGCCAGCGCTCTGGGCACCAATATCGGTGGTGAAAATTCGCGTAACCTGGCGCTGACTGCAGCGACATAGTGGCATCCTGCCAATGCCTCCTCAATCGAGGTGACAATTTTGGCAGATTCAAGAATATCTTGCGCTCCGCTAGCAAATGCAACCGCTTCGAGATTAGTGAGGGCATCTGGAAAGCGTGGATTGAGCAACACAAGCTCTGAAAATCCCATGGTTTTTATTGCTCTGGCAACGGCACCAATGTTGCCGGGGTGACTAGTCCCGACTAATACAAAACGCAGTCGTTTAAAAAGAGATGTGTCAGTTTGTGGCGAGTTCATTTAAAATAGAGTAAATACGCAATAATCTTTGTTGGTTTTGGCCGCCGATGGTCTTAGCATCAAAATAATGCGACGCTCTTTAATTCATTTTTGTGCGACATCCGAGTTTCTTTCATCTTTCCTGATGCGAAGAGTGGATATATCGCCATTTTAACGGAAACCCTATGCACCCAATGCTAAATACGGCTATTAAAGCCGCTCGCCGTGGCGCAACTGTTATCAGTCGCGCATCTTTCGATCTGGATCGTGTTCAAGTCACTGAAAAACAATTTAATGATTATGTGACCGATGTCGATCGTGCTGCTGAGGCCGCCATCATTGAAGTGCTCACTAACGCTTACCCTGATCATGCGATTTTGGCAGAGGAATCTGGGGCTTCCGCCAATCTCCACGACGAGAATGATAACGTCTGGATCATCGATCCTCTCGATGGCACTACCAACTTCATCCACGGTTTCCCGCAATATTGTGTTTCCATTGCATTGCAACAGCGTGGCATCATCACACAAGCAGTTATTTATGACCCAACCCGCAACGAAATGTTCACTGCAAGCAAAGGTGCAGGTGCGTTCCTGAATGACAAGCGCATTCGTGTTACGCGTTGTGACAAGCTTACGGATGCACTTATTGGTACTGGCTTTGCTGCCCGCGATTTATCTGGTTTAGATGAATACATGGAAATGTATAAAATCATGACGGTCAAATGCCAAGGATTAAGAAGAGCCGGTGCTGCCGCGCTGGATCTGGCTTATGTCGCTATGGGACGTCTGGATGGCTTTTTCGAAAAAGGCTTGGCCCCTTGGGATATCGCAGCTGGCTCACTCCTTATTACTGAAGCCGGTGGCATCATAGGAAATTTCTCCGGTGACTCTGATTATTTGCATAAAGGTGATGTATTAGCTGGCACCCCTAAAGTTTTGTCTCAAATGGTGAACGTCTTTCAAGCATTTGCCAAAAAGTAAGTAGAACAACGCATTTGACTGCAACTTTATTTAGTATGAATCGAGTCTGATTTTTCATCATTGCTGGTTAAATTTTGCTCAATGTAAATCTACGTTTTACGCTTACCTTATTATCCTTACATATCGGGCATCCTGCCCGACTGTTTGTTTTTTCTAGAAATTAGCATGACCACATTTTCTGAACTTGGCTTGTCCGAGTGCATCGTTCGCGCAGTCAGTGAACATGGGTATACTACCCCTACTCCTATTCAACAACAGGCTATACCAGCAGTAATTAAGGGGGGCGACCTGCTCGCCGGCGCCCAAACTGGTACCGGTAAAACTGCTGGCTTTACCTTACCAATACTCGAGCGTCTATCCAAAGGTGCGAACGCGCCAAAAAACAAAACTGACCGTCGCCCCATTCGCGCCTTAGTTTTGACACCAACTCGTGAACTGGCCGCACAGGTAGAAGAAAGCGTCAGTACCTACGGCAAACATACTAACCTCAACTCTGGCGTGATCTTTGGTGGTGTTGGCATCAATCCACAAATCAAGCTGCTCAAGAATGGTGTTGATATTCTGGTCGCCACTCCAGGTCGTCTGCTCGATCATAAACAGCAAGGTACGATTGATCTGAGCCATATTGAAATCCTCGTGTTAGACGAAGCCGATCGCATGTTAGACATGGGTTTCATTCATGACATAAAAAAAGTATTGGCAGTTTTACCAGCTAAGCGTCAGAATTTATTATTTTCCGCTACTTTTTCTGACGAAATAAAAACTTTGGCTGATCGTCTGCTGAATAATCCGGCGATGATAGAAGTAGCCCGTCGTAATTCGACTGTAGAAGTCATTGCACAAAAAGTACATCCAGTTGATCGCGATAAAAAACACCCACTCCTCGCGCATCTGATTAAGACTCATAGCTGGAACCAAGTACTGGTATTTACCCGTACCAAACACGGCGCGAATAAATTGGTTGAGCAATTAATTAATGACGGCATTAATAGCATGGCTATTCATGGAAATAAGAGCCAGTCTGCCCGAACCAAGGCGCTTGCTGAGTTCAAGGATGGTAGCTTAACCGTTTTAGTTGCCACTGACATTGCTGCACGTGGTATCGACATTGACCAGTTACCACATGTAGTCAATTTCGATTTACCGAATGTGCCAGAAGATTATGTCCATCGCATTGGGCGCACAGGTCGTGCCGGTGCGACAGGTGAGGCAGTCTCTTTAGTATGTGTAGATGAATTCAAATTGCTGGCTGATATTGAAAAACTCATCAAACGACAATTGCCACAAGAAATCATTGATGGTTTTATTCCTGATCCCCATGCAAAAGCGCAACCGATTCAGTTACGCAGCTTTCAGGGACAAGGGCAAGGGCGGGGCAACTCTGGTGGTGGTGCGGGTGGAGGCAATCGCTCTGGCAATCGTCCGTCACGTCCCGCTCAGGCAGCACCGCGAGAAGGTAATCCTGCACGGTCACCAGTAAAAGCCACCGTAAAACAAAGTACCCCACGTCGCTCCGGCGGACGCGGTAGCGCATAAGTTCGGATTAGCTTTGTCGACTAAAACGGGTGCACTCGGATGACGATGGCACCCGTTTTATCGTCCATTAATCGGAACACATTTTGAATGTACTAACTCAACAGAATTGTTATTTATATATACTATTGAGCAATACGAAACTCAATGCGACGATTGCGTGCACGGCCTTCCGCTGTATCGTTACTCACAATAGGACGATCTGGGCCTTGACCTAAAGTACTCATAGACTCCGCAATAATTCCTTGACTCGCCAAATAAGCCTTCACCACTTCTGCCCGGGCATTGCTTAAAGCAATATTACTGATGCGAAGACCTTGATTATCCGTATTTCCTATCACCTCCAGTTTTTTGTTTTTGAGTTTCAATAAAGGTATAGCCAATTCATCCAGAATAGCTTGGCCAGTTGGGGTCAGCGCCGCTTTGCCAGTCTCAAATTCAACAATACGATTAGCTAACGTCGTATCCAGCACATTTTGCTCTGAGGCAGAAACACGTAAGCCATTGTTGATAGTGTAAGTAGGATTAAGTTTCGTCGCCATGTCGCTAGCAATTTGCTGACGCTGCGCCTCATTGGAGACCTCCCCTCGAACACTGACAGCATTACCATCTATTTTTAGTTGGCCTTTACTAATTAGCTTCAAATTCGGGGCTATCATCTTTTGTACATAAGTATTCCAATTGGCTGGCAACACCACGGATCCAACTGCGATTTGATCAACCACATTATCTACACCATATAATTCCCGAACACGTGCAAGTATGCCCGCTTTACTAGCTTCGTCCGGTACCGTACCGCTCACCAAGATCTGTCCAGGCTTAGGAGTGGCTATGGGTGGCGCCACCTGCTGCGCGATTGCCGAATTTAATAGCACGATAAAAAAAGATAATACTAACCAAAGATAGTGCATAACGCTAAGTTCCAATAAATGTTGTAGCAAACAATTCAAGCGCTGATTTTAAAGACAGATCGGGCTGTACCAGATAACTGGAAAATTTCTTAATCGCGTAATCCGAACTTACTTGATCCTCAACCCAATGAGCATATTCAAACGAAATATGATGATCGTTCCCAATTTTCGGATCTAGGATTGCCTGCAAAGTACGCGCTGATGCTCCACTAAATCCCAGAACCATGGCAGGATGATCTTTCAACTGGACAAAAAACAGCGCCAACTCGAAATCCGTTCTCGATAAGAACGGAGTAATTAAATGCATCCATAGTGCCGCGACTAAATAACGATACATAGGATCATTCGGTAATGGCAAAACCAAGCTTTTTTCTAAGCGAGTACTATTACTTGCCATTACTGGTTGCAACAACAAGCCCAAGGCAAGTATAAGTTGGCGGACATTGCCTTTAAATCCAGCTTGCAACAACATGCTATCAAGGGCACCCAGCGTCTGTATCTCTAAAAAATCACTGAATGCTGCATCGTAAGCATTATTTCGCAGTTCCAACTCTATTTTTGTTGATGCTAGGTTTTGCAAAGGGATTGCCGGGTCAGTGGCAGAAATGATGCCCCCCCCCTGTGCAGCAAGACGATTCCACAAGCGAGACAAGATGATAGGACTGGAACTGACGAATTCAGTTGGTTCGTCGATTTCCATTTCACTCATAGTTAAAAATGGAAATCGTCTCTGCGCCATGTCACTACTGGCAATGATATGCCCAGCTATCGCACGTTTTTTTCGTGGGCCAATGAAGGCAAAATCTAGCGGCTTTGCACCGTCATAGCCAATTTTCCAGCGTGGATCTTCAGCTAATAAGGCCATCGTCTGTGCCAGCCACTCATCCAAAACCTCAATCAAAGGCAAGTTATCCGCCGCTTTGATAAAGTCGCCACGACTTGGTATTTTTCCGAAATAGCCGACTTTAGCCTGTGTTGTTGTGTTACTCATTTTACCGCTCCAGTGGCCGTCGCTACAGAGTTAATCTGATTCGCCACCACCATTGGCAATATAGAGGTTGTTGGTCTACCAAGTACTGATTCTGGTAACGTCATACTGCGAAAACCTTTACCTTGAGGACTACTATTATCTCCTGTTGCATTGGGCATACTGATCACTTTCAGATTTACTGCTATCGAAACTCCGCCATTTGCCCAGGTAATTTCATGTACGCCACCTTCTTTCACTTTTTTGGCAGAAGCCTCCATTAATCGGGTGAATCCGTATTTCCCAGGGAAATTAGCTATCTCAACTACCCGACCATCAAAAGTAGTTGCAATAATTCTTGCGCCGGGCACCCCTTGAAGATTAGGCCAAACCAATTGCGACCATTGGGCCTGCGTATTTCTATAGCGTATTTGCTGGCCATCAATCTCTATGGTGTATTCTGTCGTACCTGGCGCCGCCAAAGGTAAGATTTGAAACACCGATTGTGCCTCGACCGAAGAAGATGCGGGCACACCTCCAGCACTTAGCGGAGCAACCCAATTAGCAAAATTAGCCGTCACGTCAGGCAACAGCCCAACCCCCATATCAGCCCAAGTTTTAGCAATTAGCGTGTCGCCACGTCGTATCAACAATGGTCCCATAGAAGTAGTCACAAACTTAGCAATGGCGCCCTCACTACCGAAGATCTGACCTATCTCTGCACCGCTTGCTTCAATTTTAGACTCTGTGGAAAATGGATATTTGCTCGCCAAAGTCTTCTGAAATGGCTCGTAAACCTGAGCGAACCAGATTTTATTCATCTCTGACTCAGTTGGTTTGATAATGACAGCAAAGGTTTGCATCAATGGACGAACTAAAATCGGGCGCAGTGTTTGTTTTTGAGCGTCCGTCATACCAACTAACATTTGTTCATCAACAAATTTAAGTGTTTCCGCCAACTCGGAACCATTACCGTCTAAAGTTTGTTGCATCAATTGCTTGGCACCTGGACCAGTATCACCTTGATTCTTCAGTTGATTGAAGCGACTACGCAATTTTGATAAGTTAGTCATATAGCCCCGAATCAGCGAAGCATCTTTATCTTTAACCACGACCAACTTAGCAACACCAGCAAATTCTTTTCCTATCGGGCCCATCGGAATATCAGTTTTCGGAGCATTCACATTCAAAGTCAGACTCATCTGAGATGGCGCTTGCCGAAGTACACTTTCCTTAAACCAATCGATGAAACCGTGCTGTGCGCGTTGTATTCCCTCATTGACCATAGAAGGATTGTCCCAGGAAGTTTCGTCATACACGGTGGTGATCAGCTTATTAATAGGTGAAGACTGTGGATCACCCAACCGGTTCATAGCATTAACCGCAGACTCAAATCCATTCAAATCAGTGACCGAAATACCCTGCATGAACTTCTGCCATTCTTTGCTATATTCGATTTTATACTGATTGATCAAGGCTTTTTGAATTTGTTCAGGACTACCTTCTAAAGTCAAATCATCTTTAGACGAGGTCTTTAATACCCAATCGGCGCTTTGCAATTCTTTATTCGCAGCGTCTTTGAAAGCTGGAGCGATAAATTTATCCCATGCTTCTTTAGTAAAAGCGCCCGAGATAGCGTAACTCCCGACGATCAACTCCCTGTCTTGATCTCCAACTATGCGTCCCACAGTGACGGTAGGAAACCTGGTTGCAGCACGCGCTTTCACATCGGCATAAACGCGATCACGTGCGGGCATACCTTGTACTACCCGGCGCAGACTCGCGCGCGATTGATCTACCAAAGACAAGCGATTTTCAACCACGGGCCAAGACGGATCGCTGGTTTGAGCCAAATAAAAACTAATGATACGTTCCGCACTGCGTATCATCTCGTCGCGCGTCATCGTGCCTCGGTTACTTTCCAACCAAGAACGCCAGAAACGTGTCAATTGATCATTCAGATGTCCGGACTCTGCCCTGACCCTCTCGCCAAGCATCAAATAAGTTTTTAGTCCATTATAGGCATCTTCGACATTTGTTGGCGACGCGTCTTTATATGGATGTGCTGCAGTAGTTGGCGCATCCGCGAAAATGGTATTAGACACAGCGTGTGCAACAGATTCTACTCCGACTTGCGGCACTTTACCCACGGCCTCTAGCTTGTCACTCGTAGCGTTCATTTCCATTAAAAATGCTTCCAGATTGGCACTAACTGGTTTAAGCATGATCTCTTTAACACCAGAGAAATACTCTTCGCGTAATTTTCTCTCAAGAATGTCCCCCTGATATAGACCGAACCCCAACTCGAATGGCCGATTGTCATGATATTTTTCGAGTTGCTCGATACGCTCCTGCAAGACTTCCAGCGCCTCAAATCGCGATTGCAAATCCAATTTCCCATCTTGCATTTTGATCACTTTATCCAGATCAGCCTGCACATTCATCGTCAGCTGACGATTTGCCACGTACGACCAACTTAACGCAGCAAGAGATAGCCCTACTAACGTAGTTGCGCAAAAAAAAGCAGCATAACGCCAGCGGACTTTGGTTCGACTGGCATATTGAGAAACTAAATCTTTGTCGGCAAAGATTACCTTACGAAACAAATCAAGCAAAAAAAAGCCATGTTGCGAAGTGACTTCTGTTTTCTGTGGGCGCTGTAATTTCAGGTTAAATCGATCCGCAATTCGCTCTGACGAAGCGCTCACTGCTGCACCTTCTTGCAAGGCGCTAGTCAAGTAGAATCCACGAAATACAGGCTTGAATTGGAATGGATTTTCCTCGAACAAAGTCGCAATAAAGGCGCGCAAAGAATTCTTAATCGATGAAAATTCTAAAGGAAAGGTGAATACCCCTGACTGCATTCTATCGCCATGATTCATCGCCATATTCGCCAGACTCATTTGTTTGAGCCCATCGTACAACTCATCAAAACGCTGATCAAAAAAATCCACCACATCTTGATTAGTATTTTTTAAGCTATACGGCAGTGTTGCTCCCCAAACCCGATCTTTTTCCGCCCTATCCGTATCGAGGAAGAACTCATTGAAACCGGCGATCAGATCAGCTTTAGTGAAAACCACGTAAACCGGTGCAAACACTTCCAATTTTTCGGTAAGTTCTTGTACCCGTTGGCGTAAATTTTTGGCCAGATTAATACCAAATTCTGGTCGGTTCGAAGTCAACTCCGTGATGCTCACAGCAATAATAATGCCGTTGATAGGGGCTAACTTTCTATGTTTTTTCAATAATGACAGAAAACCAAACCACTCTTCCCTATCTTCTTCGTGCACAGCATAACGACCTGCGGTATCTAATACGATACCGTCTGTTGTAAAGAACCAATCGCAATTACGCGTGCCGCCTATACCGTGAATCACTTTTCCGGTTTTGTCAGCATACGGAAATTGCAACCCGGAATTGGCGATCGCCGAGCTTTTACCGGCAGCGGGGTTGCCAATAATCATATACCAAGGAAGTTCATACAACGCTGCTGAGCCCGATACCAATCCAAGTTTGGAACCTTTGATGGTGGTGATCGCCTCCAACATACGCTTACGTATGGTGTCGACCTCGCTACGCTTTAGGCTATCAATGTTGTTCGTCGATTTATTCGCCTGCTGCTCGAGCATATTGCCCAGACCCTCTGCCGCTTGCTTCGATCTCCAGCGCTGATATAACTTAGCCGCCAACCAGATAAATAAAGCGAACCCAAGTAGGATAGCAACCCAGATTGCGGCGATCTCCAAACTGCTAGCGCCAATAAATAGAAAAGCGGCAAGCGCCGCAAAACCGATAAAAGCCAAAGTGCGTGTATCAGTAAAAAATTGCCAGATTCGTTGCATAGTAAGTTAATGTTGTTAATGTTTATATGCTGGTTGCTTCGACTGGGGTCGTGGCGCTTATCCAAGGACTGAGCACCGCAACTGTTCGTTCGTGACTATCGATATTGCTGATACATAGACTAGATGCGGTCTCACTGATTACCTGGTGATGCCCTAAGGCCAAGGCAGCAAGGCTGGCGACTATGCCGATATCACCGCAATTGCCAGTCAATTTAAAATACTGTTTATTAGAATCAAGTTCGGGGAATATCTTATATCCCATACTCAATAATTCCGTCACTCGGCTAGCGCGATGATCGGTATCAGAACAAATAAAATTTATTTCTTCCACTGATACCTTACTAATCGCAAGCGCATCTTGCACCATCTCGATGAGCAACTGATCACTGACTTGGCCACCAGCATCGGCGGATTTACTTCGACGATTTTGCACTACACGATGCAGCTTGGCGCTGGTTTCTGTTGCGATCAAATCGGTATGATGAGCATCCGCCAACAATAGTCCTGCGGCTCCCTCCCCGGGTATTACTGAATTCGTATTCTGACCGGCGAATAATTTTCCTGAACTTTCCCAGTTTTCGATTGTTGCTTCACCTACATTCGACTCACAGGCAATCACAATTCCAAAACAGGGCTGAGTTAATCGAAACGTATCTAGCATGAGTCGATCGATGGCAACCACACCTCGGATTGATAATGACTGCTGCTCTGATCGTAAAGTAATCTTCTCTGCAGGCCATCCTTGCTCTTGAATTAAGTGAGAAAACCAATCCACCACATAGTTACGTTTTTCAATTTCCCAGGTTTCCGGCAACAGCGCAATTAATTGCAATGATGGCAAAAGATTAAAATTTTGATTATCGGCTTGCGCATTGAGGTAGGTTTCAAGTTGTGGATGGTTGGCGGCCTGTTGCGCTAACTCAGTCAACACATCACTACCAATAGAAATTGCGCGCAACTGTTCGCTAGTCCAGTCCATACTGAATTTTTTATTTGCAATGGTCCATTCCGAGAGTGCATTAAGTTGAGCCGTTTCATCAATCTCTATTATTCTTCCTGTCAAAATGGGAAAACCATTACTATCGGTCAGATCAGGATCCAGATTCAAGCTCGCCTCGTTTAACGCAATCTTTGCAGTCAACTCACCAACAGAACTGCCATGAGTTACTTTAATAGCAGAAGCCAGTATCGCTATAGACAGACCGCGCTCCTGCTCGGCGGTGCGATCAACATCACTTGCCCCTTGAAGCGTACTGTCGGCAGTTGGTGCACTGACTTTCGATTGGCTGATTGCAAGCCCCCACACTTTTGCAATAAGCCAGATCCCAATCAACAAGGCTAACGGCGCAGCAATAAAATAAAATGCCACGTCGGCAGCATTTGGAATGCGACTAGTTGCGCTCCAAGAATAAATGACAGCCAGCCAAACCAGCGTAAAAATGCCTAAAATCAACAACCCACGAATCAACCATCCACTCATAAGAATAAACTTTCAATACTTATCAATGATTAATCAAACTTGCACATTAGTAGCTTGCTGACTTGAGATGAGCACCGCACCACATGAGGTTTTATCTCCCTCTCGTGCGACCGCCTTGCCATCAACGATCAAAGCAAAATCACCACTTACGATAGGGCATGTGCCGTGGCCTCGAATTGGGCAAGAGACTTTATCTCCCACTCGCGCTACTTTAATATTTTCACTGTCGGTTTGCCCTGAGGCTTCGATTACACTGCCACCATGTGAGGTTTTATCCCCCAAGCGAATGAACGGCTTCGACATATTTTCTCCATTTAGTTTATTTTCTCAATACCATTGACTGGGTCAACTCTGTATGACCAAAATCCATCATCTTCCACCGGCCGCCCCAAGTTAATCCAACTGATTCAGCCACTTCCCCATATAACTGGTAGCCCTTCATTGCCCAAGGATCTTTTTCTGAGATAAGCAATTTTCCGTCACGAAAAAATGCACAATCGGCGGCTAAACCATATTGGTGATAACTTTGAAACGCCTTCGCATTGCTCACACGAGCACCAAGATCAGCAAGCATATTTTGACGTTCTGGACTGCGATAACCCTCAATGATCGCCATGTCATACCCATATTTTTCTTTCATGATCTTAAAAGTCATCAAAAGAAGTTGTTTAAAGTCAGCGTTGAGCAGCTCCCAATTCCTACTGGCACTGACCAACATGGGGCGTTCCAACAACACATCCTGAGTCGCAAATACAGCAGGAGGCAAGGCTAAGGGAGCAACTAATAACTCACCTTTTAATAGATCTGCGATTTGTACGTTTACATCGCGCAATGGTGCATCAAACCCATCTAGACTGACCCTACGACCAAGCAATAACGCGATGAGGGTCGGCACAATAAGAAGTGCGACAAACGCCAATAAAAGAAGGTAGTTCTTTCGCACCCGGTTACCCGTTTCTTTCACTACAAATCGAACAGAGTGACCGAACGAAGTCATCGTATTTATTGAAACTTTTTCCAGTAGAAACAAATTTTGCCCTAACCAAACGCCACAACCTGCCAACGTGGCAGCAAACAACTCACGACCCGTAGGAAATAAAAACAACCAAGCCGCAAAACATGCGAATAAAAAATACAGCCCAACTATCAAAAAAAACACAGCCCCCCCCACACCAAATCGCACCTTGTATGCACCACATCGTCCAAACCTTTAAAAATAGATATGGATTAAAAAGCAACACCTTAATCCCGATAAATTTAATTGGCAAACAATTATTAGTAATAATTTGTTACAAATTCAATAATTGTTAATAAATCCACTAAACGCTATAATTTGCCTTGAATTCATATTTCAAAAATATTGAATTTGATACTAACATCCCTGTTTTATTCTAGTTTATCTATAAGGAATTTCTATTTTGGTGCACTCGGAACAAGCTAGTCAGCAACATACGAGACCGAGTCTTTTATCTAAGTCTGATAGCAATAATCCTGCTAGCATTAATATTTTATCCAGCTTAGAAGTTCACAAAAAAACCAAAGTTAGTAAGCAATTTTCTCAAAAGAAGCTCTGGTATTTTGCATTAGTAGTGATCGCTATAACTGTCAGCACGACAACATTACTATTCAAAAACGAACAAGCACCTGCAACGAACGCAAAGCCAGTGGCGACTAAGGTAATGGAGCCATTAATAGCATCAACAAAATCTAACATTGACGAACTGAAATCCACCGCCCCCCCCGCTACCGAAAAAAATCAAGCTATTTCTAGTTCCTTGCCCTTGAACTCCGAGACAACTCAAGGGAAAACTTCGGGTCTCGCAGCATTGATAATCAATGAACCGGCAGAGAAATCAAAACCTCAAAATACGAAAAATCCATTTATTGATATGCTGGCGATTGGAGAAACAATGGCCATGCCCACTCCAACAAGCAAAGTGCCAGCAATATCAGCAGAAAAAGTAAAGTTGATAAAGCCGACTCTCGTTCCAAGCACGCCGGTGAAAGCTACTAACGTTAAAGGGATATCGAACAAAAGCGACTCAGAAAAAACTGCGCCTGAGAGTATTACTGTTAACAACGCAGAACAAAAAAACGAACCGAATCAAAAGCCCAAAACTAGTAATTCATTAACAGACAGCGACATCACTTTGCTTAGTGCCTTGATCTCGCACGAAAACACGACCCGATCCGGTACAATTGAAAAAAATACCAAAGTTCGTCTGGAAACAACCAATATCAGCAAAATGAAATCTGACAAACAAAACCAAGATATTGTCGAACGTCGATCTGGAAACAACACCAAAAATCTCTTACTACGATGTAAAAAATTGGGAGGATTAGAAGCAAAGCTATGCCGCATTCGAATATGCTCTGGACAATGGGCGAATGAATTAGCATGTGCTGTGCCCAAAGGCACAATCGTAGCCAATAAGAAGACTTAGGGGGAATTTTAAGTTCTAAGTATCACAAAAATTCGGTGATGCTACATCTCTAATTAATCATAAATACAACCGTCACACTAGCTGCGTCTGACAAGATAAAAGCGTCATCTAAATCATCGAAACCATCTTCAGCAATGATCCATTCGATGCAATTTGACGCTAAAGTGAGGAAGTCACTTCATTCAGGCATACGCTAGAACACGCCGGGGCTACGAGTTTGTAGAAAGTTCCCCTAGAACAGAACTTCTCAGCAAAGGCTTAAAATTACATAGCATCGCTAGCATGCAACGACATAACGGATCATTAACGGCATGAACTGCAGCAGAAGTTGGGCGCATCAATTATTTTAATCAAATACAAAACATATGACCTCGGAAATAATAACGCCGAGAAAAAATTCAACAGGATTGCATGCACCATGTTTGAAGTAAAAAATTTATTAGAACCTATCAGTGATCAACAATTATGCGGTGATGATCTCTCGTTTTCTCGTGAGATCGATGCCATAGTAGAGGCACGCCGTTTCGATGATCCATCTCTTGATCAAGGTGAATGGGTTACTGAGATGAAGAGTGCGAACTGGCCTTTCGTAATTGAACAATGTTCGTCCCTGATTGCGAGTAAAAGTAAAGATTTACGCTTGGCGGTATGGTTGACAGAGGCAAGCGCAAAAATCGATCATTTTGCGGGTTTGGCGGAAGGATATTTGTTATTGGCGGGCCTATGTAATCAGTTCTGGGAATGTATGCATCCTTTGCCAGATCATGGCGACCAGGAGCAACGTATCGGTAACTTGCATTGGATTTTGACGCGCTCTATCGCCTTATTGAAAGAAATGCCGCTTACCGAAGGTCGTGGCACTGCCTACTCACAATTAGATTTTGAAGCGGCGAGAGCGAGAGCGGAAAATGCTGATAAATTAGCCATGGAGGGTAAGAGTCCAGAAGAAGGTCCAAAATTAACAGACCTTGAATATACCCGGCGCAAAAATTCTCGAAAATTTAACGAGAAATTACTCCATGATGCACAGTACTGTCTGGCTGCTTTGCAGCAATTAGAGCGGGCGGTGGATGCCCGTCTCGGAATGGACGGCCCGGGATTTTCGGCCGCCAAAGAAAGCATAGAAAATGCATTGAGCATGATTGCCCGGTTTGCGCAAGATTCGGGGGGCCAGACAATGATACACGGATCGGATCAAAGTAATACACGGTTGCAAAGCACAGTAGAACTGCTGCAGCAATCAGGTACGCAGACTGGATCGCAAACAGCGCAGCAAAGTTCTAATGGTGCGCTACAGACACGCGATCAAGCCTTAGCTCAACTACGTTCTGTCGCTGTTTTTTTTAGACGTACCGAACCCCACAGCCCGGTTGCCTATTTGGCAGACAAAGCTGTACATTGGGGAGAGATGTCTTTGCATACCTGGTTGAATACTGTGATTAAAGATCCAGGTTCGCTGGCCCATGTAGAGGAATTGCTTGGTTTAAAATTGCCGCCTGACAGTAATAAGTACTGAGTGTTCATCTGTCCAACGTAACCGCTAGCTTAAATACAGCTAGCGAGAAAAAGTCTCTCGCAATGTAGACAGAGTGAAAGCTCTCGGCAATAGTTCGATTCATCATTGATTCTACTTAATAGTGTATTTGAACTGGCCTTGTTTATTTGCGCTGACCTTGATTTTACTAATCACTGCACCCTCAGCCATTTTGGTCAGCACACTCTCGGCGATCTCAGGCAACAAAGTGCCGTTAAGGATGTTGTCGACATTGCGTGCGCCGGAATCGACTTCAGTACAGCGCGCCAATACGGCCTCGATCAAGCCGTCGTCATAGCTGAACTCTGCCTTGTGGTTGACGCTGATACGTTTTTGTATGCGTTTGAGTTTAAGTTCAATAATTTGGACTAAGACCTCGTCAGCAATCGGGTAGAACGGGATGACTTTAAGACGACCTAAGAAAGCTGGTTTGAAGACTTTCATCAATTGCGGACGAATTTTCTCCTCCAGCATGCTTGGCGTCGGCAGATCCTTCGCCTCTTTATTCAGGCATGCCTGCATCATCAGACTAGAAGCTACATTCGAGGTTAGGATGATGATAGTATTCTTAAAATCAATCTCTCTGCCCTCGGCATCATCGAGTACACCTTTATCAAAAACCTGGAAAAATAACTCGAGTACATCGGGATGGGCTTTTTCCACTTCGTCGAGCAACACGACGCTATATGGATTGCGACGCACCGACTCGGTCAAAACGCCGCCTTCACCGTAACCGACATAGCCAGGAGGAGAACCCTTTAAGCCAGAGACGCTGTGCGCTTCCTGGTATTCACTCATATTGATGGTGACCAGTTTGCGCTCGCCGCCATATAGTACGTCAGCCAATGCCAACGCCGTCTCGGTTTTACCTATGCCGGACGGGCCGACGAATAAAAATACTCCTTTTGGCTTGTTTGGATCATCTAGATTGGCACGCGAAGTACGCACCCGTTGGGCCACTGCGTCAATCGCGTGCGATTGCCCCATCACACGCTCTTGCAATAATTTTTGCAGATTGAGAACAGTTTTGATCTCATCCTTGACCATTTTACCTAGCGGAATACCAGTCCAGGCAGCGACGATCTCTGCCACGATATGACCATCGACCTGCACCGGTACCATAGGTGTATCACCTTGCAATAGCCGGAGCTGCTCGATCAGGGTTTGTAATTCGTTGACTTCTTTTGATTCTTTGTTTTTTTTGCCAGTCTTACTTATGGCCGCAGTTTTTTCAGATTCATCTGAGACCGTGGCAATTTGATTACTCTCCAGCGCCGCGCGCAAGACTTGAATTTGCTCGGTCAAAGTTTTTTCTTGCTCCCAACGCGCACGCAATACGTCATACTCACTTTGTAAAAACTCAGATAGGTCACGCAGTTCTTGCAGACGCGTGCTGTGTCTGGCACCCGCGCTTTGTTCACGCTCTAGCGAATTCATTTCGGCAGTGATACGGTTTAATTTTCTGCTGACATTTTCTAGCAACACAGGCGTCGCATTTTGCCCTAACGCCACTTTGGCGCAAGCGGTGTCGAGTACGCTGATGGCTTTATCCGGCAATTGGCGACCACTAATGTAACGATGTGATAGACGAACTGCCTCGGTAATGGCTTCGTCATACACCCGTACATTGAAATGTTTTTCCATCAATGGTGCCATGCCACGCAACATGGCGCAGGCGAGTTCCTCGGACGGCTCTTCCACTTTGACAACTTGAAAACGTCGGGCTAGCGCGGCGTCTTTTTCAAAATATTTTTTGTATTCACTCCATGTGGTGGCTGCAATGGTGCGTAATTCGCCTCGTGCCAACGCTGGTTTTAAAAGATTAGCCGCATCATTTTGTCCGGCTTGCCCACCGGCACCGATCATGGTGTGCGCTTCGTCGATAAACAAAATAATGGCATGTGGGCTCTTTTTGACCTCGTCAATAACGTTCTTCAGACGATTTTCAAACTCGCCTTTGACGCTGGCACCTGCTTGCAACAAGCCCATATCGAGTGTATGAATCTCAACGCCGTGTAAGACTTCAGGCACATCTTTTTGTGCGATACGTAGTGCTAAACCTTCGACCACGGCAGTTTTTCCGACTCCGGCCTCACCAGTCAAAATCGGATTATTTTGCCGGCGGCGCATCAAGATATCAATGGCCTGCCGGATTTCCATATCGCGGCCAATCACGGGATCAACTTTGCCGTCACGCACGAGTTGCGTGAGATTGGTGGTGAACTGATCCAATGCTGGCGTCTTGGTGTTGGTTTTAGCCGTTAAATCACTGACTGGATCGCCACCGTCTTCAGTCAGATTGCCATCATTTTGTTCAATTTTGCTGCCATCATTTTCTTGCGAGCCAGTGGTAACTTTAGCCAAATCATGTTTCAAATCATCCAACTTGAATTTAACGAATAATTTTGAACCACGATAAGCCAGTTGAGCCAGATCTGGCTCTGTCAATAAAGCGAGCAATAAATGACTACTGCGTATTTGCTGTTGCTTGCCCGCCTGCACATCGAGCGATGCAATCAACCAGGCATGTTCGAATAATTTTGGCAGGTGCGGAGAAAAGACAGGGGTGCGGGTATTACCAACCTGAAAACGACTGATCTCTTTGCGCAGATCAGCCTCAAGACTATTCGGGCTAATGTCACAGTGATACGCTATGCGCACAAAATCGCTCTCAGGTTGTTCGAGCAAGGCTAAGAACAAATGTTCGATATCGACCTCGTATTGACCTAAGCCGACGCAAATAGACGCGGCTCTGGTGGCGGCTATACGGGATGTATCGTTCAGTTTGCTAATCAATGTCTTGAGATTAATGCTCATATTACCGTCTATCCTTGTCTAAATTACTTATATCAGGAACCTGAGATAACCATCAGGTGACCCTACTTTTATTCTATTTTTTGAGTTTTATTCTTGCAATTCCATGCGCCATTTTTAGCATATAGTTTATAAAGCATGAATCTCATATTGAACATCCTTCCTATCCTCTACAGGCGGCGCTGTCATCAGAAAGCTATTCCAACCTAAGCGTCCACCCATACGCTCCGAAATCAAGCTTGCCGCCTGGACATCTTCCTTTCGCAGTACTAATTGCACCTCAAATTCTAAGCACAAGTTACTAAAAATGCCCAACATCTGCTCCAGTGTTTTGGCGGATTTTCCACCTGGTAAAAAACTTTCAAACTTTGCGCTGCTTAGAGGGCCGATCATCAAACGCATCCGCAAATCACGTTGCCAAACCCTGGCACCGACCATCGACTCAGAACCAAGAGTGGCATTCGTCAGCCCTAACATGGTCTGCTGTTGCTCAGGCACTCCATACCAACAGCCAATAAATTGCTCAACCTTAATGTCTACTAAAAAATACTCACTCAGCAGTCTTTGCATATGGGCCGCAGATATTGGCCTTTGCATTGATGCCGAAGCGTAGTAGCCCATCGATTGATCCAATAAGCCATCACCGTCTGGATTAAGTCTTTTTTGCAGAGAGTCATGCCCGAGCCCTGCTAACGATAGCAGCAAAGGCAAGAACTGATCTTTCTGCCCCTGCTTACCCAGTTCATATTTGAACTCCAGTCGATATTTACGCCATGCCTCATAAAATAAAGCGACCGCTCGATTCGAAAATGTATCCAAAAATTCCCGCGGACTATCGTCTTTTTCGAACAAAACATGCTCTGCAATACGTTCAGTGTAGTGCGCTGGTAACGTTCCATTTCCTCCCAAAAAACCCATAAAACTAGGCGTTAGAGCAATATGCGCTAGCTCACCAGCTTCAAGTGCCGCACTTAACTCGGCATCCGTTTTTTTTATCGTCGATGGCGAAAGCTTTAGCGCATCCAGCTCACTGGCAGGAAAACTCAGTGAAGTACGATTTTTAAAACGTACAAAATCCGTTACTGCATTTTCGTGTGGGACACCATGTTGTTTAAGCCAAAGTTCAACTATCCTGACAGCCTGAAAGAACTGAAACCGATAAGGTTCATCCAACAGGCGCTGAATTACACTAGGTTCAAATCTCCGCTTCGTGGTAAACATCGCAGTAACTCCTCCCCTGTTTTACTTGAAACAATAATGAGCTGAGTGAAACTATTGGCAGTGACATATAAACCCAAAAATTTGTCCACGATATGTGCAAACACATGAATACCACTACCGACAAAGCTTTCTTCATCAATGGTCAGCCGTACTTCTATTCCTCGCACCAAACAAGCAAACGGGTTTCCTGGCAACCAGGCTTTTGCCGCCTTATGCTCGATCCCAATCACGCCGCCGATCTGACGTTGTGAAGTCGGTGATCTAGGCAGGTCGTAAAGATGCAACATTTCTTGAAATGCTTCCAGTCCACCTTGAGACAAGGACAAATGATTCAAGGATAAATGGGAAATTAGGCGCCAATGTGCGCCACGTCCACGCTCGAATCGATATGACTCACTTGGTTTGCGTAAAAAACTAATCGTACTTACCATAGATCCTCCCTCCATAAACAAATCTCCTCCTGGCAATCCATAGGTAAGTGACGCTGGCAAATCACGATTACAACAAGTCAAATCGAGACTAAGGGTCTGGGCTTCAACCATCGCTGGATCGAAATCAATATCAACGATAGAGATTGCTGTCTCATATCCTGGGCTTTTAGTAGCGAGCATTTCATCTCTGTGCGCCACCCAATAATGTCCCTGTTTTTCTGAGGTTTCGCCATGTCGTAAAGAATAGAATGGACGAAACTCAGTTACAGTTTCACCTTGCGGGGTTTGCCTTACCATTTTGACCGAGTCTATGCTATGAACTTCGTAGGCAAATGCGCGTCGCGCGTCGGCAACGACGGAGTAATGTGCACCAGCATGGGTTAAACGTATTGGATCGCCGCGTTGTTTAAATAGGTTGATAACTGGAGTGCAACCAAGCAGTACATTTTTTGCTGACAGATTACCTAACATGCGCGCCATATTCGAGTCCGAACGCAAGCCGCTTAAGACCAAATGCAAAGTAAACGATTTACTTGCCGTCGGTAAAACGGTATTAATCGCCGCTAGATCAATGTCAAAAAAATTAAATTTTTCTGGAAAAGTGAAATATTCCGTCAGTAAACGATAAGCAGGATGTGATCGTGCCGAAAACGATATTAGGGACTCATCCTCATCAAAGCCCACTCCTTTGATCGGCGGCGTTTTCAATGTTATCCAACGCCTACTTTGGCCAACCTCAACGTAAGCACAAACAGTGCGCATGAACAAAGTATCTCTCAAACCAGCGCAAAAGGAAGACTCGCCATCGATGAATGCGCGTAGTGAATTGATATTGAGCTGTGAAAATCCAATCTGTTCTGACAACATATCTATCGTGATGCTGATAGTCGAAGTCGCCTTTGGCGGCAGTGTCACAGACTCTGGTGGATTTGCAATCGCATCAAATCGGACATGTGATAAACGGATCGGGGCAACGGTAACATCGTATACCGTTTTAAACTTGCACGCGGCCCCCTTCACCGGACGCGAAGTTAATTCAGTTGCTCTTGGGATATTGGTAGCTGCCGTTAATTGTTCCGCAGCAGCACTGTAATCTAGTCTGGCAATCGAACATGAGGGAAAAGGGCGCAAATAATGCGGATACAAAACATCAAACAATGCCTCAGTAAACTCTGGGTAGTCATCATCAAGTCGTTTTGAGATGCGAGAATTAAGTAAAGCAAATGACTGTATCATCCGTTCAATATGTGGATCTTCACATACATCCCCTACCATCAGCAACCGCCCGGCAATCTTCGGGTAACGCTCGGAAAATTCGCGAGAATAACGTCTTAAAAATCCGAGTTCGCGCTCGTAATATGGAAGTAATTCATCCATTTTTATATCTCAATACGCGCAGTACGGCGCGTTTTACTAATCGAATAATGTAAGCTCGATGGCTGCAAAACAGCGTCAAAACTCACTGGCTCTTGTGCCGGATGGACCACTAAGAGCGCAGAAATAGCGAAATTTAATTTATTAATAGAACCTTCTTGCACCTCTAATGAGGCTTGCACATTTTGCAGGCGTGACTCATGCCTGGCAATGGTTTTTTCTAGTGAGCGACAGATATAAGCTCTATCATCCGTACTTGCCAGACTCAAGCCCGCAAAATCGTTGAGACCATACGTGACTATCGAATTACTACATTCTGGATACAATTTAAATAAATCATCAGCGATCACTTTTCTGGTATTGAGTAAAGCCTCCAAATCTCGCGCCACAGAATCTTTCAATTCTTCCATAGATAAGCGTGTCACGATATCGCTAGAAGACGTATGCTTATTTCCTGTCAATAATTTATCCAACAGTCCTGGTGCGAAACCTTGCATTGATTACCAATCTCAAAAAAATACCGCGACAAAATAATGCCGCGGATTTTACAAAAAAAATTAAACTGTCTTATTGGTAGACAAATTCCAACCACCAGAGGTATTACCACCAGAGCCACCCGAAATTTTCTGTTGAATATATTTCCATTTAACTTGGGAAAATTTCAAACGAACTTCCTCTTGAAGAATGTCGCCAGGTGCAACTGAAGGAGAAACGCCACTAATCAAAACATTTTCAAGTTCAATTTCAAAATATTTAATCCGTTCACCTTGAGCATCAGCACGCATGAACTCAAACTTTGCCTTCGGAATTGTTTTTCCTGATGAACTATTCTGGAGCAACAATGGAGTCGCCAGGTCAGCCAATTTTTGCAAAACGATATCTTTGTGCTCACAACGCTCTGCCGTGTGACCACCGCCAGTTGACGAAGTTGCAGACTTAGGTTGTAGTACTTCCCAAGATACCGCTTTACATTCGATCCAGTCCTTATGTGCAGTATCGGTTGACTCACCTTTGATACCATCAATTTGCAAATAGACGTCAATTGCCATTTTTCTTTTCCTTCATTAAATTTTAAATAAAAAATTACGATTTGGTCGATTGAGGCAGCTCCGCGACCAAACGGAGTGAAACAGATAACTCATCCAACTGAAAATGTGGTCGTAAAAAACTCACTGCACGATAAACACCAGGGCGACCTGGTACTTCCGATACTTGCACAGAGGCCTCTCTCAATGGGAACTGCGCTTTTTGCGCTTGGCTTGCGTTATCGTCCAGTAACACATACTGGGTTAGCCAGCGATTCAAAAAGTCTTGCACATTGGCGGCTGAGGCAAAACTACCAATTTTGTCGCGCATCATCGCTTTCATGTAATGAGCGATGCGAGACACGGCAAAAATATACTGTAGCTGTGCCGACAAAACTGCATTTGCATTGGCTGAATCGTTCGCATATTTTTTCGCCTTTTGGGCTGACTGAGCGCCAAAAAAAGCGGCATAATCAGTGTCCTTGCAATGCACAAGAGAAATGAATCCAAGATCGCTCAACTCTTTTTCACGACGATCCGTGATCGCTATTTCAGTTGGACATTTCAGGGCTACTTCACCCTCATCAGTCTTGAACGTATGCGTAGGTAAATCCTCGACCAAACCACCACCTTCAACACCACGAATGGCCGCACACCAACCGAAGTCATCAAAGGCTGTCGTCAATTTAGTACCGAAAGCATAGGCTGCGTTACACCACAAATATTTTTCGTGATCAGTGCCATCGACATCTTCTACAAAATTAAAGCCTTCAACAGTCGCACCATCTCGCGGGTTAAATGGTAAGCGTCCAAGGAAGCGTGGCAAGGTCAGACCAACGTAGCGCGAATCCTCAGATTCCCGAAAAGACTTCCACTTGGAATACTCTACTGTGTCAAAAACTTTAGACAGATCCCTAGGTTTCCCTAAGTCGCTATAGGTCTCCAAACCAAATAACTCTGGCGATGCGGCAGAAATAAATGGAGCATGCGCAGCAGCGGCAACATGCGACATTTGTTCAATGAAATACATGTCCTCAGGTTGACGCGTCACTTCAAAATCACCGATCAAAGCACCGAATGGCGCTCCACCGAAAGTACCGAATTCTTCCTCGTAAACCTTCTTGAACATCACACTTTGATCAAATTCCAAGGCAGTCTGAAAGTCTTTTACCAATTCTTTCTTAGTCACATTCATCAACTTGATTTTGAGGCCAGTCCCTGTAGAGGTATTTCTTACCAGGTAATTCAAGCCAGTCCAACTACCTTCTAACTTTTGGAATTCTGGTGCGTGCATGACTGCGCTTAATTGCTTAGAAATAAGATGATCAAGCTCTGCAACCCGCGCATCTATTGTCGCGGCAAGATTGTCGGATACTACGACTGTGCCCTGCATTACCTGACTGACTAATTCTGAAATAATGTCTTTAGCTCTGGCATGCTCTATCGAAGATTTGGCGACCTTACTTTGCTCCACGATTTGATCGAGCAAACCAATTTCTGCAAATTCACTCGCGTAGGATTTAACTAACGGTTGTGCTGACATATCAAGCTCCTTGCTGGTTAGACTGTTGGCTCAGTGTCGCTAGCTTTTCTGTACTATTCAGCACATCATTCAAAATATCTTCCAGCTTTTCATTGCCCGCGAGTTTATTTCGTAAATCAGCCAACTTAGTACGAGCTTCCAGCAATTGCCTCAAAGGTTCGACTTGTTGAACTACCGACTCCGGTCTAAAATCCTCCATTGATTCAAATTTAAGATCAACCGCAAATTCCCCGCCTTGATCACTCAGTTCATTAGCCACGCGATACGCAGCCCTAGGTTGCAGCCCCCCCATTACCTCATCAAAATTATCTCGATCTATCGCCACAAATTTTCTATCTTTTAATTTAGGCTGTATTAGTTCCGACTTACCAGTAAAATCGCCAGTTACGCCAACAACAAAGGGTAATTCTTTTTGCTCTACAGAATCGCCAATCTCAACGTCGTAAGTCATCTGGACCCTTGGAGGACGTATTTTTTGTAATCGTTTTTGTATACTTTCGTGCTTCGCCATGACAACTCCCTAAAAGGCTAAAAATGGCCAAAAAGATATCTTGACCAACATCCATCTTTGTTACGACATTCTTATTTCAAAGATCCAAAAGGATTGCTATTCGATTTTTTTGTTTCTATTGGCGCTGATTTAATCGAAGTCATATCCACCTTCGACAGCACAGAACGGGAACTAGAATTAGACCCGTTGACTACGGAAACATTAGCGGGTGATGCAGAATATTTTTTTGCAGTCTGGCCGACCTTATTACCAACAGGAACCAACACAGTCTCACCCAAACTTTCGCGCAGCAACTTTGCAAGATCTTGCGCCTCAGTGCGAACCGAGCCAGACAGATTATTTTGCTTACTCAAATCGGCTAGCGCCTTAGTAGACAAACGCAAACCACTGACAGCAACGATACTATTGGCAAGTTTATCGGTAGGATCGCGCTGCAAAGCCTCTTGGGAATTTATGATGGCATCACCATAATTAGAAGTATCAAAGTTAATTTGAGCCATTTGTAGCCATGGTTTTTTATCTACAGGATAAGCACTGGCAGCACTTTTAAGCTGAATAAGTGCTTTTCCAGTTTGCCCAGAGCTAGACAAGCCAGATGCTTGAACCAACAAGCTATCTAAACTGGCTTGCGGAGGTGCCTCAACGACCTTTTTAGGCGCTTCAGCACAAGCGCTCAGCAAAGTAACTAGCGAAGCACCAACAAAAAAAATTCTCGTACGACCAAACATATCCATTTCCTCTTAGCACCCATTTAATTAGGGTATAAATTAATACAAAAAACTATTTGCTACATTTGCAACTATATTAATAGATGGTTATTTTTGTGGCAATAGTAACATGGTAATTTACATTGATTAAATTGTAACAATTTGTAATTTAATCAACTACTTGATTATTATTAAAATAGATATTAATTTTTTATATTCGGCTAAAATCTCCCATAATCTATTTAAATTCAATAACTTTCTTTTCTTAATCGCGTTATCAAACATTTTTTGTAACAATTTAAGCGTAAAAAATGATTAACATTTTCATGTTGCTTATTTTATAATTGAATGCCTGTGATTACAGATAAATCGCTTAACCTGTAGTTCATTAATCGACCGTCAATAGTTTTCAAATGAATATAAAAATTTACCTCTATCGCATACTCATTGCTGGTGGAGTCATGCTGGTCGTCACGGGATGTGGAACTATAGATACGGTTGCCGGAATGACAAATAGCGCGCTAGAAGTCGTGGGAATAAAAAAACCTGAAATACCGGAAATACCAAAAATCCCCGATGTACAAAAACCACCCAGAACTATCCAAATCGATTTACATGCTTCAAACAATTTAAATGTCGGCACGAATGGTCAAGCACTTGCCTTGATCGCAAGAATCTACAAGCTCAAACAAAACGCAGCTTTTGAACAAGCAAGCTACGAGATTTTTTTAAATCCACAGAAAGAAAAAGAATTGCTCGGGGCCGATCTGATCGAGGTCAAGGAAGTGACTTTAGTACCGGGTCAACGCTATCACGCAGATGAAAAAGTAAGCCAAGAGGCATATTTCATTGGTGTAGTTGGCTTGTTCCGGGATCCGGCGATTCAACGCTGGCGAGTAACATTTCCCGCCGCTGAAGCAGAAAAAAGCGGCATCGTACTTGGCATGCATGCCTGCGCAATAAACGTAGGAACAGGATTAACAAGCAATGCCGCCACCCAGAATACGTGGTCATTGTCGACGGCCAAATGCCCGTAAGACTGGCACACACACATATATCTAATCAAATGAGGACACAATCGTGAATATCGACGCAAAAGTCTTATGGGGAGAAGGCCTGTTCCTGCGCCCTCAGCATTTTCAGCAACAGGATAGGTATCACGAACATCGCCTACACGAAATGGCGCAAGCCCTGCATCCTTATTCATGGGGGATTTTAAATCTGCAATGCGATAAAGATGCGTTGACAAACAATACCTTGCGATTGCTAGAACTTTCACTTATTTTTCAAGATGGTGAAATGCTTAAAGCACCTACAGTCGATGATCTACCCGCTCCGATCGACTTGAGTGAGTTGCCTCTTGCCCAGCAAACCATTACTTACTTTATTGCATTACCCGCGCTAAAGAGCTTTGGTGAAAATTTTTCTGCGGCAACCAATGCCAGTAACTCAAGCCGTTACGTACAAACCAATATTGATACGCCGGATTTATTCACTCAAGCAGCCAATGCTGAATTGACTTACCTGAAAAAAACCGTCCGGCTTGTATCGGAATTCGAGCCCCGTGATTCGCTCATCAGTTTCCCCGCAGTGCGTTTACGTCGCAGTTCTACCGGTGGTTTTGAGCTAGACCCAAACTTTATTGCTCCAAGCTTAACAATTCGTAGTGCCCCCCTGCTCTTTATTCAATTGCGCAGACTGATGGATGCCTTACAAGCGAAGGTCAATGCGCTCTATGGACACCACCGCGAGCCAAGCAAGAATGTGATTGAGTTTCGCTCTGGTGATATTTCATCATTCTGGTTATTGCATACAGCCAGCTCGGCATTTGCCTCTTTAAGCCATTATTTACATCATCCCAATTTACATCCAGAACGTCTCTATGAACAATTATTAGGGATCACAGGTGCGCTACTCACTTACTCTAAAACTAATACACTAAGCGATTTGCCCCCCTATCAGCATCAAGACCCGGGCCCTTGTTTTACCAAGCTGCACAGTATTATTCGCGAGTTATTGGATACAGTTATTTCATCCAAGTATTTCTCTATAGCCCTAACTGAAATTAAGCCATCTTATTACCATGGCACTCTCGATTCCGGAAAAATCACTAACGAAACTAATTTTTATATTGCCGTTGCAGCCGATATGCCCGCCATCGAATTGGTGGACGTCGTCCCACTCAGATTTAAAATCGGAGCACCGGATGATGTGGAAAAATTCGTCTTGTCAGCCATGCCCGGTGTCAAATTAGTCCATTCCCCACAAGTGCCATCAGCGGTGCCGGTACGGCCAGATACCTATTATTTTGCAATCGAAAGCAAAGGCCCACTGTACGACCGTATGTTGCAGGCGCAATCTGTCTCTATTTACGTACCTTCCGGCATTCGTGATCTTAAACTTGAACTATTGGCGATAACGGCATGACCATCACAAATCACTCAACCGCACCGTCACTATTAGGGAATAATTTTGCACGGCATGGAGCCACCGAGAATTCATTCACGCCCCACTCCTTATTAGATCTGATGTATGACGGTTTTTATGCATTATTTATGTTAAAAAATCGTAGCGCACCACAAGACGACGCCACATTTTCCAGCAAGATCACTCGATTTCTCGAAGATTTTGATCGTAACGCAAAAAAAATGGGTGTCTCCGCAGACGATGTACATGCCTCCAAATATGCATTTTGTGCCGCTGTCGATGAGATCATTTTGCGTTCGCAATTTGAGATCAAATCAGCCTGGGAACGCAGGCCTTTGCAGTTACTGATTTTTGGCGATCAACTCGCCGGAGAAAATTTTTACAATAGATTGGAAGAGTTACGCACCAAAGGATCTGCTCACATCCAGGCGCTAGAGGTGTTTCATATGTGCTTATTACTCGGCTTTGAGGGTAAGTACATGCTGGAAGGACCAGAAAAACTCAACTATCTTACAGCCCGTTTGGGTGACGAGATTGCGCTAATGAAAGGTAAGGCCGCAGGCTTTGCGCCACATTGGGCGCGCCCCGACCAGATCATCAATAAGCTTCGTAACGAAGTCCCGTTATGGATCATTTGTTCAGTGTTCGCCCTGATTGGTGTCTCGGGATATTCAGGCCTGAACTGGATGCTGTCGCGTTCCACTGCAACGAGCATCAATGCCTATAACGACGTCGTTAAGCTGGCCCCACGCGCCGCGAATATTACCATCACCTTACCTTGATTTCGCTATAAGAGTTATTAATGACCGATCTGTCACTCTCCTCCGCTCGCTCCACCGTCATCGATCAATTATTCGGCTCTCGCCTAAGCCAGCACGCCCGTCTCATCACACTTGAAACCGCACAAGGTGCTGATCTGCCCGAGTCTTTGGTGGTAGAAGCTTTCAGCGGGCGTGAAGCGGTGAGCGAATTATTCTGTTTCGACATCGATGCACTGAGTCTTTCTACCAGCGTCGACCTGAAACAATTTATCGGTGAAGAGATCACACTGCGGCTGTTACAGGCTGATGGCAGCCAGCGTGCCTGGCATGGCTATTGCACCCAGGCGCAATGGCTAGGGGCCGATGGCGGCGCGGCGCGCTATCGCCTACGTTTGGAACCATTCTTATCGTTCCTAGGCTTGCGGCGCGATGCTTTTATTTTTCAGAATAAGGATGCACAACAGATCGTCACTGATCTGCTGGCCGACTATCCGCAAGCCCATTTCTCGTGGGATGTCACGCAGCCCCTGCAAAAACGTCCTATCTGCACGCAATACCGAGAAAGCGATCTGGCATTTCTAACCCGCCTGCTGGCATCCGAGGGATTGAGTTACCGCTTTGAACATGATCAAGCAGCATCCACCAGCGCGATCGTCAGCCACGCCAAACACCAGTTAGTGATCTTTGATGCGCAGGCCACGCCACCGTCCATGGCGGGCGACAGCAGCATCCGCTACCATGGGGTACGCGCCACCGAGGCCAGTGACACGATCAATCAGTTTGCCGCCATTCGTCAGATACAAAGTAACGGCGTGAGTTTATCGAGTTGGAATTTTGCCCAAGTGAGCGCACCCGCCGCTGAACTGAGCTCTAGCCTGCAGGCCGGCGAACTGCCTGCGCTGTCTATCTACGATGGCGTGAGCGAACGCGCTTATCCCGACAGCAGTGCCGCCTCCGATCACAGCGAACGCATATTGCGCGCCTTAGAAATGCAGAATAAACGTTTCGAAGGTGGCGGTGCCGTACGCCAATTGGCCGCTGGCCATGCGTTTACTTTGAGTCAGCACGCGCATTATGCCCCCGGTGACGATGCCTTCACGGTACTCGCGGTAGAGCATGCCGCCACCAACAATATCGAGGCAGGCATGGCGCGCCTGCTGAACATCAGTAGCTTAGAACGCGGCACCTATAGGAATAGTTTTAGCTGCGTACGCCAGAGCGTGCCCATCGTCCCTGCCGCTACCGCCTTACGCCGCCCGCCAACAGCCCTCGGGTCCCAAGTAGCCCTGGTGGTGGGTTTGGAAGGGACGCCCCTGACGACCGAACGGGATCATCAGATCAAAGTGCAATTCCCCTGGCAACGCGGGCAAGCGCCGCTGGCCGGTGGGCTAAGCGACACCGGCAGCCCGGCAGACCGCAAGGGCAATGCGCCGGGCAATGAAACCTCTGGCACCTGGGTGCGCGTGGCCGAAGCCTTATCGGGCGCAAACTGGGGCAGTAACTTTACCCCGCGCATCGGCAGCGAAGTGCTGGTCGATTTTATCGAAGGCGACATCGACCGGCCGGTAGTGATTGCCCAACTCTACAACGGCAGCGACACACCGCCGTTTTCTGCCGGGGTCGATTCCGGCGTGAATCATGCGGGTTACGTATCCGGCATGCATAGTCACAACCTGGAAGATGGCGGCTACAACCAATGGGTGGTCGATGATACGCAGGCGCAATTGCGCATGCGTTTAGCCAGCAGCAGTGCGGCCACGCAACTCAATCTGGGTTATCTGATCGCCCAGACGCCGGCTTCGGCCCAGCGTGGCAATTATCGCGGCATGGGCTTTGAGTTGCGCAGCGATGCCTGGGCTAACTTGCGCGGTGCCGAAGGCGTGCTGATCTCCACCAGCGCCCGCCAGAGCCAAGGCGCCAGCGTCACATCGAGCCAGATGGATGTGCTGGAAAGCGTGGCGCAACTCAAAGCGGCACAAGGCCTCAGCGCTGCCATGACGACAGTCGCCGTCCAGCAAAACGCCTTAGCCAGTGCTGAGGCGAATCAGGCGCAAGTGAGCCGCATCACCGCGCTAGATCAGCAGCAACAAGGCAAATACAGCGCCCCCGTCAATGGCCACAGCGCACAAAAAGCTACCTCAGGCACGAGAGAACTGAATCCAGCACAGCCGGTAGAAAAGTTCGCCAGCGCCATCGTGCATCTGGAAGGCCCGAATAACATCAACCTCGCCAGCCCGGCCTCTACCTTCCTATTCGCCGGCCAGCACTTGCACTGGGCCACCCAAGGCGACAGCCACTGGGCCGCGGCCTACACCGTTGCGGCCGTATCGGGCAACGCCACCAGCCTGTTCAGTCACCAGGGCGGGATACAGGCCATCGCAGGCAACGGCCCACTCTCGCTACAGGCGCACACCGACCAGCTAGAACTGCTGGCAGATCAAGAGATCACGGTGATTTCGGTAAATGACCAGATCAGCATCAACGCCAAGCAAAAGATCACGCTGATGGCAGGACAATCTTCGGTCACGCTGGACGGCGGCAATATTACCTTGACCTGCCCGGCAAACTTTACGGTCAACGGGGCGCAGCACACGTTTAGCGGGGCGGCTAAAAAGGCCGCCGAATTGGGGAAATTACCGGATACGCGGGTGAAGCTGCACATGGAGCAATTCAGAGCATTGGATATGAACTCCAATAAACCAATTGTCGGCCAGCCATATCGTATCGAAATGCAAGACGGCACCATACTCAGAGGTAGCACAGATGAATTCGGCAAGACACAGCAAATAACAACTGCAGATCCAGAAAGCGTCAAAGTCTACTGGGAGGCATTAGAGCCAGAATCATCGTTGAGCGCGCCTTACACACACGAAAGTTGCTAACCATGGCAAAAGAAAAACCCGATCTGATCAGTCAGACGCAAGAAAATAAATTCACCACGACCGATTCTAAAATCGCGACAAAAAGGAAAGTCTCCTATGAGTTCACGATCGGCAGCAAAAAATCACTTAGCCTTCCTTACGCTATCGCAGTCAATGGCAAAGCCTTGCCAGCCTATGACAAAAAACCGGCACGGGTTGGTGGCGATAAAGGCTTGATTAGTGTCATGGTCAATCAAGCTGACAAGGTTTCGCTGTATCTCAACAGCGATGCCCATCCCAGCTATCGCAAAGAACCGGTGTATGAAGTTACCGCTGGTGAGCGCAATATCAAAGTAATCATCACAGAAAAATATGGCAAACACAGCGACAGCGACAAACCCACCCAAACCAAAGAAAAAGACGACGCTGCTGAAGCAAAAAAAAACGAAGATACCTACACCGCACCACTGACAGGCGATATCTGGTTAAAAGTATCGCACCCGTACACGCCCAGCGAGGCAGAAGCATTGATCCCCGTTGGCACCAGACCAGAAGTCACAGCGGCGGTGAAAACTATCTACGATATTTTAAAAATAAGGAGCCTGACAATCACCCTTCCAGCTGGCAAAGAAAACCCGGCTAACACGATTGCAGTGACTTTTGCGGATGCAGACAACCCGAACGACAACATCACAAAATTTGATTTATTAAATCAAGGTTTACCTAGGGTCCATCCTGCGGGTTATGTCGCCTTGTTTAACGCTGCCATTGATGCCGGGGTAGCAAAAATGACGATGAGTTCAGCTTGGCGACCTATGGTCGGCTCCATCGCGCATCGTGCCGGTCTAGGCTTGGATGTCAATTATGTTGGTGGAACGAGAATGAACCGACAAATTTTACGCGACGATAAAGCGGTTGATGCGAAAAACGTCAGCAAGGAAGAGAGGAAATTATTTAAAGAGTTCCTGGCGGCGAAGGAGGAGCTAGCTAAGGCTAAACATGCCGCCGAAGCCGCTCTGGAAAATGTGGGGAAAGTTAAGAAAGATCCGATCAAATTGTCATTGGCGGAAGCGGAAAGAAAAAAAGCGGATGACGTATTGAAAGCAGCAACAGACCAACAAGAAAAAACTAAAAAAGACTGGGAGAAAGAATTAGAAAAAAACCAGCCCGCCAGCGTCAAACTATTTCGTGGCTCACTAATGGATTGCGCCTGTGTCAATCAGTTATTCGACCCCTGGTATATGGACAACGACACCCATGACAAGATAGCGCCAATACCCAACACACAAACAAAAGACGGCAAAAACGAGAGCAATGAAACCTTGCATGCTCATCACTTACATATCACGGTTGAGGAAAAGAAAATTTTATGAAAATTATTTTTCAATTGATTCTGGCAATTTTAGTGTTTTCATCTGCAACTCCTGTTTATGCTGAGGAACGAGGCGCTGATCTGACTTGGGTCAAACGGCCTTGGCAAATACGGTATTTTTTGAAGTTTGAGGAAGCCTCATCAATGCAGGGATCTTCTGAGTTCGCGGCAAGGTCAAACGCAAAACCTGATAAATACAATTCATTAGCATATGCAGAATTTTTTAGTCCGAAGACCATTCAACTCAAAGACTCGACTTTCGCCAGCGACAAGGTCAGTACCATGTTGATCGAATTTAACCCGGAAGGTTTGGTCACTACGCGCAACACCTACAAAGGAAAATTACGTGGCCGTTTAAATCAGCTCTCCTATATTGTGTTAAGCCCTGGAGAAGACTCAAAACTTACTTCCTTTCTTGGCAACTGGTTCATGGGATTAGGCGATGGCAGTGAGTTCTTGGCCCCTGGACTTTGTACTAATGATGAAAGTCCAAGCCCATTTGGCAGCGGCCGCTACGCCGATGACTTCAAACCAGGTGCAGTAGACGGGGGCTTCGGTTGTCGCGAATGGGCATACCAACTCTATGATGATAGTCGCCCCTACATCGACGTCACCAGTTACGAACTACCCACTGAAGTTTTCCCAGAAGGAACCTATCTGCGTTCCTTTATAGGCTGGGCGCGTTTTGGCGATAAAAAACCAGTGATCGGCAAAGAAAAAAATGATTGGATATGCCTGCATGATTGCCCTAACGGCGACAAACCGGGGATCATTCCTGACATCAATAAGTGGACTAAAAAAAACGGCTGGCAAGTACCGCAACCGCCGGCGAAACAACCGCAATTTCCTGATGCCGATTTTAAGCATGAATGGGATTCAGAAGAATGATCCGGGACGAGAAGACATTGTAGATAAAGTAGATCAAACTTTGTTTGATTGAACGACCTGCTTACGTTTAAAAAGCATCAATCCATCAAAATCAATCACGCAGCACCCATGCGCCTTCCAGCCCGAAATGTGCTTGAAACCCGCATGGATACTGCGCAATGCAATTTGGGAACTTCTAAAAACCCACCTGTCTAAGCAATCAGAGCGATTTTTCTGCAAACAAGCGGGTAGGAAATAGAAATGACATTCAAAATGGGTGATTTATTTGCGCAAGAACATCGGCAAAAGAAGCTTGACGTGTTTGC
>NZ_JAUSFI010000076.1 GCF_030651495.1 Undibacterium sp. | reverse complement strand
GTTTTTCAACACCCACTGGAAATGGGTTTCCAGGCGGCGGTTCTTGCTCAGCAGGTCGTTCAGGTCGCGGTACAAAAAGCGGTATTGCCAGATCAGCTCGAACAGCGTGTGCATGAAAAACCAGGCATCTTCCACATCGCGTACATCTTCGCTGGCGTTGAGCAACTCGTTGAGCGACTTTTCGTAGCGGTCGAACAAGGAGTTGATCAACTCGTCCTTGGCCGGGTAGTGGTAGTACAGGTTGCCCGGGCTGATGCCCAACTCGGCCGAAATCAGCGTGGTCGACACGTTGGGCTCGCCAAAGCGGTTGAACAACTCCAGCGTTACCTCAAGAATGCGCTCTGCGGTGCGGCGGGGGGCTTTTTTAACCATGGGTCCTTCTTAGTGGGCCGTTGTACGCGCGGCGGCCGTGACCGCCTCGCCGAGGTCGTCCATGACTTCTTGCAGCGTGGCAATCGCCCGGCCAATACGGGTGGGGGCTTTGGCGGGGGCCGATAAATGCCGCTTGTGGTCGTCCAGCACCGCATGGTTCAGGGTGATGCCGTGGCGGGTCAATTTGGCCGACAACCCGGTCTTGCGCGAGCGCAGCATCTGGCGTGTTTGCTGGTAAGCATGCTCGGCCAGGTGGCGGCGTTGGGCATAGCTGAAGATGTTGGCGAGGTAGAGCTCGGGGTCGCGATGGTCGGGTTCGATCAGGATGATGTCGGTGTTGGGGTACGCATGCTCGTACCCTTCCATGCCCAGCTCCATGCGGGAGTGGATCATGGAGCGGAAGGTCTGGCTCAGCACAGCGGGCAGGCCGCCGTCCACAATGCGCGGGATGCTGCGTTTCTCCTGGGGGAGTCCGCGCTGCATGACCTTGGCAACCCGGGGGGAGGTGGCATCGAAAGGCACCAGCGGGTTCAGGCAAATCATCAAATCCACGCCGTCTTCCAGTGCGACCGAGGCGTGCATGGTTTTCTTCAAGGCGCCATCGACATAGTATTGGTCGTCGATTTCCACGGGCGGGAAAAGCCCTGGCAACGCCGAGCTGGCCTGCACGGCTTGTGAAATCGGTACATGGTCCCAGCCCGGTCGGCCAAAGGGTGCGGGTTCCGCACTGTCCAGATTGGTGGCGACCAAGGTGAGTTTGGTTTTGAGTTGGCGGAAATCGTTGGTTCGGCCTTCGCGGCTGAACAGCCGGGCCAATTGGGTGTCGACCATTTTGTTGGAGAACACCCCCGTCGGGAGGCCTGGGCTCAAGCCTTCAAGCGCCGCCATGAAAGGTTTGCGGCCCAGTGTCATATCCCACATGGCAGACAACACCAAACCGGGGAGCATGATGGCGCGCCGGGCAAATTCGCCGTAAGCAGGTTCCATCAACCATGCGGGGTCGAAGGTCTCGGACGGTGTGCTGTCATTTTCGATGAACGACGCACACAGTTCGCGTGGCGTCATGCCGTTGGCCAGCGCCGCCACGATGAAGCCTCCCGCGGAAACGCCAACGTAATGGTCCAGCTTGGTGAAGTCCAGTCCGTCCAGCGATTCCTCCAGAGCACACATCGCGCCAATCTCGTAAATCGCGCCCAATGGGCCGCCGCCAGACAGTGCCAATGCAATTTTCGGTGGGGTATTTTTTTGTCCGCTCATAGATGCAAAGTGTAGAGTGCCGAGGGGTCTGTTTTTGTTGCATCGCAGCAAGCTAACGCAGGGGGCGAATTCCGTGAAAGTCTCGCCCAAGAAAAAGGGCGCCTTAGCGCCCTTTGCGTGATTGGCGCGCAGCCAATGCATCCACCACTCAGGCTTGCTGAGCGGATGTCGTTTCAACGGTTGCGGTAGGGGTCGCCTTCTTCTTTGGGGCTGCGCGTTTGGCAGCCGCTTTAGGCGTTGCTTTGGGAGTCACCGGCTTGGCCTTTGGGGCAGCAACTTTGGGTGCAGCGGCCTTGGGTGTCGCTGCTTTTACGGGGGCCGCCTTGGGCGCAGGTGCTTTGGTCGACAATTTTTGAACGGCTTTGTTCAGGTCGTCAATACGGGCAATCAGGGCGTTGACGTCTTTGGCGGAAGGTACGCCCAGTTTGTTCAGGGCTTTGGCCACGCGCTCTTCAAAAATGTTTTCCAGCTTGTCCCATTGACCGGATGCCTTGGACGAAATGTCGGTGGCCATATGGGACATTTTGTTGGTGGCTTCCGAGATTTTTTCTTCAGCCGCGGCCTTGGTCTTGCGTTGGATGCTGACGCTGTCTTTCACCAGGGATTCGATAGCCTTGGCACCTTCGGCTTGGGCTTTGGTGAATGCACCAAGGCCAGCTTGCCAGATTTGCTGGGCAGAGTCTTTGACCTTGCCTTTGAGTTCGGCTTTGGATGATTTGTTTTTTTGCAATTTTTTGACCATGGGGTGCTCCTGAAAGTCGGATGATATTAGCGTGATCTTTCGGCTGCAAATGGTGGTGCAGCGCGTGCGCACAACTTTACGCGCAGAGACGCATTGCGTGTAGGTAGAACCTACTAACTGCAAAAATACTGCTATGCTTGTTCAGTTTCGAACAATTTGGTCTTTTGGGGTCAAATCGCTCTGATCAAACCGCATGCCGCACTTGCTTCAACGTGTCACGGCATGGCGGTAGCCTGCCTGAGCAACAGTAAATCAAGATATCGCCCTTCATGACGACTCGCTTACGCAAGCAGCAAGAAGATACCAATTACCGGATTCTGCGTTTGTTGCAAGAAAATCCGAACCTCACCCAGCGCGAGCTGGCCAAGGCTTTGGGTTTGAGTTTGGGCGGTCTCAACTACTGCTTGCAGGCCCTGCTGGACAAGGGCGCCGTCAAAATCCACAATTTTCAAAGCAGCACGCGCAAGGTGGCCTATGCCTATTTGCTCACGCCCAGTGGTATTGCCGAAAAGGCCGCGCTCACAGGCCGGTTCCTCAAGCGCAAGATGGAAGAGTACGAGTTGCTGAAAGCGGAAATCGAATCTCTGCAGCACGAGACCAATGAAGCCGTTGACAGCGACATCGGTGCTAAGCCCAGCCCATGAGTGAACCAGTTCATCCAGTTGATGTCTTGGCGGCAAACCTGCCTTGGTATGTGGTCCATACCAAAGCCCGGCAGGAGCAGCCCGCCTGCGAGAATCTGGCTCGCCAAGGCTATGCCGTCTATCTGCCGCGAATCAAGGTGATGAAACGCATCCGTGGTCGCCAGCAGGCGCTGCTGGAGCCTTTGTTTCCCCGTTACATTTTCTTGCAGCCGGCGTCAGCGGCGCAGTCACTTGCTCCGGTGCGTTCTACGCCGGGTGTGGCAACCATCGTCCGCTTTGGTCAAGAGCCCGCCCAAATGCAGAGCGAGACCTTGCAGAATATCCGTAATTTTGAAGCCCAGCGCAATGCAGCCAAAGATGCAGATATCAGTCCATTGCAGCCGGGTGAGCGTGTTCGCATTGCAGATGGCCCGCTGTCGGGATTTGAAGGGTTGATATCCAGTGTTTCACAGCAAAGAGTTGTCGTGTTGATGCAGCTGCTGGGGCAAGATACGCAGGTGAGCCTCAGCGCACATCAGTTGTTGCTTGCCGGTTGATCCTGAGTATGAATAGTTGAGAATATGCAATATGGCGAATAAAAAAGCACTTATTACGGGTATCACGGGTCAAGATGGCTCCTATTTGGCGGAGTTGTTGCTTGAAAAGGGCTATGAAGTCCACGGCATCAAGCGTCGAGCCAGCTCCTTCAACACCGACCGCATCGACCACATCTACCAAGACCCGCATGTCGACAATTCCCGCTTCAAGCTTCACTACGGGGACTTAAGCGATGGCAGCAACCTGACACGCATTGTTCAGGAAGTGCAGCCGGACGAGGTCTACAACCTGGGCGCACAAAGTCATGTGGCCGTGAGTTTTGAGAGCCCTGAATACACTGCTGACGTTGATGGCATGGGCACTCTGCGCTTGCTGGAGGCCATCCGCCTCTTGGGGCTGGAAAAGAAAACCCGGTTTTACCAAGCCTCGACCAGCGAGTTATATGGCTTGGTGCAAGAAACACCTCAGCGTGAATCCACCCCGTTTTATCCACGCAGCCCCTATGCTGTGGCCAAGCTCTATGCCTACTGGATCACGGTGAACTACCGTGAGGCCTATGGTATGTACGCCTGCAACGGCATCCTGTTCAACCACGAAAGCCCGCGCCGTGGCGAAACTTTCGTTACCCGCAAAATCACCCGCGGTCTTGCCAACATCGCCCAAGGGCTGGAGCAATGCCTGTACATGGGCAATATGGATGCCCTGCGTGACTGGGGCCACGCCAAAGACTACGTCCGTATGCAGTGGATGATGCTGCAGCAAGACAAACCACAAGACTTTGTTATTGCTACGGGCGTGCAGTACAGCGTGCGCCAATTCATTGAAAAAGCTGCGGCCCAACTCGGCGTCACGGTGGCGTTTGAGGGGGATGGCGAGAACGAACAAGCCGTTGTTGCCGGTATCGCGGGAAGCAATGCTCCGGCACTCAAAATAGGGCAGGCAATAGTCAAGGTAGATCCCAGGTATTACCGCCCCACTGAAGTGGAGACCTTGTTGGGCGATCCATCTAAAGCCAAGGCTGAATTGGGCTGGGTGCCTGCGATTACTTTGGATGAAATGGTTTCCGAAATGGTGGCCAACGACCTTCAAAAGGCAAAACAGCACGCGTTGCTGAAAAAACATGGCTATGAAGTTGCGGTGAGTCATGAGTCCTGAAAAAATTTACGTTGCAGGTCACCGTGGAATGGTCGGTAGCGCCATCGTGCGTGCGCTGCGGGCACAAGGCGTTTCGCCACAAAATATCCTTACGCGTACCCACGCTGAATTGGACCTAACCAGTCAGGCTGCTGTCCAAACATTTTTTTTGCAAGAAAAGCCCGCACAGGTCTATCTGGCTGCAGCCAAGGTTGGCGGCATCCACGCCAACAATGCCTATCCGGCGGAGTTCATTTACGACAACCTGATGATGCAGGCCAATGTCATCCACGCTGCGCACCAGCATGGTGTACAAAAGCTGTTGTTTCTGGGGAGCAGTTGCATTTATCCCCGCATGGCTGCGCAACCCATGCGCGAAGACGCGTTGCTCACCGGTGTGCTAGAGCCCACCAATGAACCCTATGCAGTCGCCAAAATCGCCGGTATCAAATTGTGTGAAAGCTACAACCGCCAGTACGGGCGCGATTACCGCAGTGTCATGCCTACCAATTTGTATGGCCCGGGTGACAACTATCACCCGGAAAACAGCCACGTTATCCCCGCATTGATTCGGCGCTTTCACGAGGCCAAGCTCCACGGAGCGTCAGAGGTTGCCATATGGGGTTCAGGCACCCCAAGGCGCGAATTTCTGTATGTGGACGATATGGCCGCTGCCAGTGTGTATGTCATGCAAATGTCTGCGCATATCTACCAGACCCATACCCTGCCTATGCAGGGGCATATCAATGTCGGCTTTGGCAGTGACATTACCATTGGTGAGTTAGCTGGTGCCGTAGGCTGTGCTGTCGGCTACACGGGAAAAATCACATTTGATACAAGCAAACCTGATGGTGCTCCGCGTAAGTGGATGGACAGTAGTCGCCTGAATGCGCTGGGCTGGCAACCAGCAATGCGACTGCAAGAAGGGTTGGCATTGGCGTACCAGGATTTTCAGAAGAACTGCCAGAGTTCCAGTTCATGAAAATTGCCATAGCAGGTCTGGGGTATGTGGGTTTATCCAATGCTGTGTTGCTTGCGCAACACAATGAAGTCGTTGCGTTGGATATCGATCCTTCCAAGGTGAATTTGCTGAATAACAGGCAGTCGCCCATCGAAGATACCGAGCTAGAGACCTACTTGACGCAAAAGCCGCTCAATCTGCGGGCAACCCTGAGCAAGCACGATGCATATGACGGCGCTGACTTTGTGGTTGTTGCTACGCCGACTGACTACGATCCGCTCACCAACCACTTCAATACGGAGTCCATCGAGTCGGTCATCCGCGACGTGATGCTGGTCAATCCTAAGGCGGTTATCGTGATCAAGAGCACGGTCCCCGTGGGCTACACCGCCAGAATAAAGAACCAACTGCATTGCGACAACATCATCTTCTCCCCCGAGTTTCTAAGGGAAGGGCAAGCGCTGCACGATAATTTGCACCCATCGCGAATCATTGTTGGTGAAAAGTCGGAGCGTGCCCAAGCTTTTGCTAATCTCTTGAAGCAAGGCGCACTCAAGCCAGCTGTACAAGTGCTTCTAACTGATAGCACAGAGGCCGAAGCCATTAAGCTCTTTGCCAACACCTACCTTGCCATGCGCGTGGCCTACTTCAACGAGTTGGACACCTATGCCGCCACACATGGACTAGACACGCGTCAGATCATCGATGGTGTTTGTTTGGATCCCCGCATTGGCAGTCACTACAACAATCCCAGCTTCGGCTACGGGGGCTACTGCCTGCCTAAAGACACCAAGCAACTACTTGCGAACTATCAGGATGTCCCTCAGACACTAATCAGTGCCATCGTCGGCGCCAACGCCACCCGCAAAGATTTTGTAGCGCAAGACATTCTTGCTCGTAAACCAAAGGTGGTCGGCATTTACCGTCTGGTTATGAAGGCGGGCTCGGATAATTTTCGCTCCAGCAGCATTCAGGGCATCATGAAACGCCTCAAGGCCAAGGGAGTGGAAGTCATCGTTTATGAACCAGCATTAAGAGAAAGTAGTTTCTTTAGCTCGCCTGTAGTCGCGAACTTGTACGAATTTAAGCAATCATCCGATCTCATACTTGCCAATCGTCGCTCGGCGGATCTCGCTGACGTGACACGCAAGGTCTACACGCGCGACTTATTTGGGAGCGACTAAAACGAGCGCCATTATTGCGAACTCAGCGAAGCAATCTAGGCGCCATGTCAATAAAAATCTTCACCGTGTCCAACCAGCCTATAACAGAACTCCTTGAGCGCCTCTGGCACCACATCAACCCGCGACGTCGCGGGCAGTTTGGGCTATTGCTTTTGCTAATGGTGCTCGCCTCGTTTGCCGAGATTCTCAGTATTGGCGCTGTGTTGCCATTTCTCGGAGTATTAACCGCGCCAGAGCGGGTGTTTGCTCATGACGCTGTGCAGCCCGTCATTCGGGTGCTGGGGCTGACCGCGCCAGCACAACTCTTGTTACCGCTAAGCCTCACCTTTGGGTTGGCAGTGCTTGTCGCGGGCGCAATGCGTTTGATGTTGTTATGGGCCAGCACCCGGCTCTCCTTCGCTGTCGGCGCTGACCTTGGTATCAGCGTCTACCGACGCACGCTATATCAGCCCTATGCGGTTCATGTTGCCCGCAATAGTAGCGAAGTGATTAGTGGCATTTCAGGCAAAGCCAACGGCGTCATCCACAGCACTGTTTTGCCCGTCTTGACGCTCTTCAGTTCCAGTGTGATGCTGATCACTATTCTGATCGCCTTGCTTGCAATTGAGCCGGTCATTGCACTTGTGGCATTTGGCGGATTTGGTTTAATCTATGTACTTATTATTCGTCTAACCCGGGGACAGTTGCTTGCCGATAGTCAGTGCGTGGCACGTGAGTCTGTTCAAGTCATCAAATCTCTGCAGGAGGGGCTAGGCGGAATCCGCGATGTGCTTATCGACGGCAGCCAAGCCACTTATTGCCAGATTTATCGTAGCGCTGACTTGCCCATGCGCCGTGCTCAAGGCAGGAGCGCCTTTATCAGTGCGAGCCCACGGTACGTCATGGAAGCATTGGGAATGCTATTGATCACCGCGCTGGCTTATGCGCTCGCTAAGCAAGCCGATGGAATCGGCCGGGCCATCCCAATACTGGGTGCATTAGCGCTTGGTGCACAGCGTTTGCTACCGGTCTTACAGCAGGCCTACGGATCATGGGCTGGCATTCAAAGCGGACAGGCTTCGCTACAAGATACTCTTGAACTACTAGCCCAACCCTTGCCAGACCACGCCGATCAGCCCACTCCCGAAGCACTGCCCTTCAAGAACAACATCAAACTTAAGCATCTCGGATTCCGCTACAGCACGCAAACACCCTATGTGCTCAAGCATGTCGATCTTGCTATCGCCAAGGGTAGCCGCGTCGGCTTTATCGGCACCACCGGCAGCGGAAAAAGCACCTTGCTCGATATCGTCATGGGGCTGCTGCTGCCTACCGATGGTTCCATGGAGATTGATGGGCAAGCCGTCACACCCAAAAATAACCGCGCTTGGCAAGTCCATGTCGCCCATGTGCCGCAATCCATTTTCCTGGCTGACAGCACTATAGAAGAAAACATCGCCTTCGGTGTACCAACAGCCCAAATCGACCATAAGCGAGTCAGGGATGCGGCCCAGCAGGCGCAAATTGCCGACAGCATTGAAACTTGGCCCAAGCAATACCAAACATTTGTTGGCGAGCGCGGCATCCGCCTCTCCGGCGGTCAACGCCAGCGCATTGGAATCGCCCGCGCCCTCTACAAGCAAGCCGACGTTATCATTTTTGACGAAGCGACCAGCGCGCTGGACAATGAAACCGAGCAAGCCGTCATGCAAGCTATCGAAGGACTCAGTCAAGACCTTACCCTGCTTATCATCGCTCATCGCCTCACCACTCTCAAAAGCTGTACGCAGATTGTCGAGTTGGGGGAAGGTGGCATCAGGCGCAGCGGTAGCTATCAACAGATCGTGAATCAATTGGCATGAAATCCATGAATCCCTCAATGACAAATTCAACCGTCCTGGTCACCGGTGCAGATGGGTTCATCGGCTCGCACCTTACCGAAGCCCTAGTTCGTCGGGGCCATAAAGTCCGTGCCTTCGTCCTTTATAACTCCTTCAACTCCTGGGGCTGGCTGGATCACTGCAGTTCCGACATCAAAGGCCAGTTCGAAGTTTTCGTCGGCGACATCCGCGATCCGCACGGTGTGAAAGAAGCCATGAAAGAATGCGATGAGGTCCTGCATCTGGCTGCGCTCATCGCCATACCTTACTCATATCATTCTCCCGACACCTATATCGACACCAACATCAAAGGTACGCTGAATGTCTTGCAGGCTGCGCGCGAGTTGTGTGTCAAACGGGTGATTCACACCTCGACCAGCGAAGTCTATGGCACAGCGCGGTTCGTGCCGATTTCCGAAGCGCACCCTTTGCAGGGGCAGTCTCCGTACTCAGCCACCAAAATTGCGGCTGATCAGTTAGCCTATTCTTTTTATGCTTCATTTGGCCTGCCGGTGGTGATTGCGCGGCCCTTCAATACTTATGGCCCGCGCCAGTCGGCCCGTGCTGTTATTCCTACCATCATCACCCAGATCGCCAACGGCAAGCGTCAGATCAAGCTCGGTGCGGTTTCACCCACGCGCGACTTCAACTATGTGAAAGACACAGTCGCTGGCTTCGTCGCCGCATTGAATTCTGATCAGGGTCTGGGTGAGGTAGTTAACTTTGGCAGTAATTTCGAAATATCGATCGGTGACACTGCCCAGCTGATTGCCGAGGCCATGAATGTTGAAATCGAAATAATCACTGACGAAGCGCGATTGCGTCCAGAAAACTCCGAGGTGGAACGCCTTTGGGCCGATAACGCCAAGGCCAAACAACTGTTCGGCTGGCAGCCTAACTATGGCGGACGCGAGGGTTTTAAACGCGGACTGGCTGAGACAGCGGAGTGGTTCACCCAGTCGGGGAATCTACGGGGTTACAAGGCAGATATCTACAACCTATGAGCAATCAGTCCCTTCTTTCCGAACAAGTCGTCACAGCCATTAGGGGCGTTCTCGGGCCCGGACCGGCGATGCTGCATGAGCCAAGTCTTAAGGGAAACGAATGGGTGTATCTTAAAGAGTGTCTCGATTCCACCTTTGTTTCTTCGGTAGGTAAATTCGTCGATCGTTTTGAAGTCGACTTAGCTTGTTTTACCGGTGCCAAGCATGCGGTTGCCGTCGTAAACGGCACGGCGGCGTTGCATATCGCCCTGAAGCTTGCGGGTGTGCAAGCCGGCGATGAGGTGCTTATACCCGCACTCACCTTTGTTGCCACGGCCAATGCTGTTACCTATTGCGCCGCCACGCCGCATTTTTTTGATAGCGAAGCGCGCACTCTGGGTGTGGATGTCGCCAAGCTGCGTGACTATCTTACAAACTTCACTGAGCAACGCTCTAACCAGTGCGTCAATCGCGCCAGTGGTCGCGTGATTCGCGCACTGGTACCCATGCATACCTTCGGCCATCCTGTGGATATAGATGGCGTGCTGGCTTTGGCAAGCGAATTCAAACTGGCTGTCGTTGAAGACGCAGCAGAGTCTTTGGGCAGTACTTATTGTGGTCAGCACACCGGCACGTTTGGTTTGCTGGGTACGCTTAGTTTCAACGGCAATAAAACCATAACCACCGGTGGCGGTGGCGCGATACTGACCAACGATGCTGCACTAGCGCGCCATGCCAAGCACTTGACCACCACAGCCAAGTTACCGCACGCTTGGGAATACCGTCACGACGAAATTGGTTACAACTATCGACTTCCCAACCTTAACGCGGCCTTGGGCTGCGCCCAATTGGAGCAATTGCCTTCCATGCTGACCGCCAAACGGGATCTTTTTGCGCGTTACCAATCCGCCTTTGCGCAGTTGACGGGCGTCACGCTGTTGGCCGAGCCCGCGCAATGCCAAAGCAACTATTGGCTGCAAACACTATTGTTAGATGACGATCATGCGGATCAGCGCGATGAAATCTTAGCAGCCACCAACGCAGCAACCTACATGACGCGGCCCGTCTGGATACTGATGCATGAGTTGACCCCGTTTAAAGATAGCCCACGTATGGATCTCTCCACAGCGCAGTGGCTGTCGCAGCGTTTGATCAATATCCCCAGCAGTTCAGGCTTGGTTTCTACTTTCCTATGAGCAAACCGGGCTTAATTCTTATCGGTGCCGGTGGTCATGCGCGTTCGTGTATTGACGTTATCGAACAGCATGGCCAATATCAAATTGCTGGGTTGGTCGGTCTGCCGGAGCAAAGGCATACCCGACAGCTTGGCTATATTGTCATCGCCACTGATGATGGGCTTGACGAACTCGTAAGATCGTATCCATACGCCTTGATCACCATCGGGCAAATGCAGTCCTCTGAGCGTCGTCTTCGGCTTTATCAACAAGCCACACAATGCGGGTTTCAATTGCCGGTCATCATCGCACCCACCGCCCATGTCTCGCGCCACGCATCGATTGGTGCAGGCAGCATAGTAATGCACGGTGCTATCGTTAACGCTGGTGCCAGGGTAGGTAACAATTGCATCATCAACAGCCGCGCACTGGTCGAACATGACGCTAAGGTCGAAGACCACTGTCACATTTCCACAGGCACTATTCTTAACGGTGACGTCACCGTTGGCGCTGGTAGCTTTATCGGAAGCGGTTGCATAATTAAAGAAGGTGTGTCGACAGGCAAAGGCTGCATAGTAGGCATGGGATGCACACTTCGAAACAATATCGCCGATTGCTACCGATTCATAGGCCACGATAAAATATGATCCGTCAAACTCTTATCATTGCCGAAGCCGGCGTCAATCACAACGGCGACCTTGGCTTGGCACGGAAATTGGTTGATGCTGCCGCTGCCGCTGGTGCGGATTTCATCAAGTTCCAAACATTCAAAGCTAACCGCCAAGTGACGCGTTCGGCCCACAAGGCGGATTACCAGGCGCAGGCAACCGATAGCAACGAGTCTCAACACGAAATGCTCCGCCGACTTGAACTCAGCGAGGAAATGCACCATGAACTAATCGAACACTGTGCAGTGCGAAAAATTGGCTTTTTTTCATCTGGCTTTGATATCGAAAGCGTTAATTTTCTCGTGAGCTTAGGCCAAGACTATCTCAAGATACCTTCTGGCGAAATTACCAACCTGCCCTATCTGCGCCATATTGGCAAACTTGGCAAAGCCGTCATCCTTTCCTCCGGTATGGCAAACTTGGGTGAAATTGAAGCTGCCATTGATGTACTCGAACACTCCGGTACTCCGCGCAGCAAGCTCACTGTGTTGCATTGCACTACTGAATATCCCACGCCCATGAGCGAGGTGAACTTGCGTGCCATGCAGAGCATCCAGACTGCCTTTGGTGTAGCAGTTGGTTATTCAGACCACACGCAAGGTATAGAAGTCGCCATTGCCGCTGTTGCGATGGGGGCAATTGTCATCGAAAAGCACTTCACGTTAGACCGCAACCTGCTCGGCCCCGATCATCGAGCCAGCTTGGAGCCTGCAGAACTCTCCGCCATGGTGACTGCCATTCGCAATATCGAAGTAGCGCTAGGCGATGGCATCAAATGTCTGACCCTCAGCGAAGCCAGAAATAGACCCGTGGTCCGCAAATCACTGGTCGCCAGCCGAGCGATAACGGCCGGCGAGGTGTTCACTGCCGAAAACCTTACTACCAAGCGGCCAGGAACTGGTATTTCACCGATGCGTTGGGATGAGTTTATGGGTAGAAAGGTGCTGCGTGATTTTGCGGCCGATGAGTTGATCGATGGGCAGCCTTAAATGACACCTGATTTGCAATGAATCGATATTTTTCTTTCGGTGACGGCTTTAGTCAGTCGGCAGATGGTCTAAAGCTCAATCATTCGTTGCAACTTGATGCCTTGAGAAACCATTCCTGCGATCAGCGAGGGTTGAAGGCGGAAGGCGTCGTACGTGAAAGAAGCGCGGGGAAAATAGTCGCATGAATTTTTTGATCGACTCAGCTTACGCATCCGCCGGAGCCCTCACGGGCTTCGCTGTCGGACTCACTGGCGTGGGCGGAGGTGCCTTGATGACCCCCGTCCTGCTGTTCTACTTTGGCGTGGAGCCGACTACCGCCATCGCCACGGATCTTTGGTTTGCAGCGGTTACCAAGGTCGTCGGAGTCAGAGCTCACCATGCGGCCGGCAGTATTGATTGGCAGGTCGTCCGGCGACTCTGGCTCGGCAGCCTGCCCGTTGCGCTTGCGGTTGTAGTAGCGGTCAGTCTGGGCAACAATGTTGTCAAGGTAGGTTGGTTAAATCAGGCGATCGGTATAGTCGTCATTGTCACTGCTGCGGGCATGCTCCTCGCCCCGGCGCTGCAGGTAATGGCGCGCGAACGACGCCTCGGCCATCCTAAGACATTCCTTCGCTACCAACCACTACTGACCGTCATCGCTGGCGCGTTATTGGGTGTCTGCGTTGCCTTGACCTCTATCGGAGCAGGGGCACTCGGCAGTATCATGCTCTTGTATCTCTACCCGCTGCGCATGCAGCCGCACCGTCTTGTTGCAACCGACATCCTTCACGCCATACCCTTGTCGATGGTGGCCGGTGCCGGGTATCTGCTCATGGGTAAGGTCGATGGAGCAATGCTGCTCAGCCTTCTCTGTGGCTCGTTGCCCGCAGTATGGGTTGGCAGCCGCCTTGCCCACCGATTTTCTGGGCGCACGTTACAAATAGTCTTAGCGTTGATGCTGATCGCTGTCGGCGGCAAGGTGCTCTTTGCAGCTTTCGCTTGAGAACTCAGTGGTGAGGAAGTTATACCTTCAGCAATGGTAACCTTTGCTCATACCGCGATAAAAAAACCGCCGTGTGCCATCGTCAACTTTTACAATCTAACCGATCAGACATACTCCAAAGTTATGAGGAAAATCTGCATCATCACCGGCTCTCGCGCTGAGTACGGTCTTTTGCGTTGGGTAATGCAGGGCATCAAGGATGACCCTGAATTCAAGCTACAAATTATTGCGACAGGCATGCACTTATCGCCGGAGTTTGGTCTCACCTACCAGGCGATAGAGCAAGATGGGTTCCAGATTGACCGCAAAGTAGAAATGCTGACCAGCTCAGATACGGCAGTCGGTATTGCCAAGTCCATGGGCTTAGGTTTAATTGGATTCGCTGATGCCTTGCATGATTTGCAACCGGATATTATTCTTGTACTGGGCGACCGGGTTGAAATATTCGCGGCGGTATCTGCCGCCTTGGTAGCACGCATTCCGGTGGCGCATTTGCATGGGGGTGAGACTACGGAGGGCGCTTTTGATGAAGCGCTTCGACATTCCATTACCAAGATGTCTCAGCTGCACTTTGTAGCGGCCAAAGCGTATCGGCAGCGGGTTATTCAGTTAGGAGAACAGCCGGAGAGTGTTTTTATTGTGGGGGGACTTGGCATTGACACTATTAAACACATGCAACTTCTTGACCGAACTGCATTAGAAGCTTCACTTGATTTCAAGCTGGGCTCTAAGAGCCTGTTGATTACCTTCCATCCCGTTACGCTTGAGACCGCCACTGCCGCAATCCAAATGGAAGAGTTACTGGCTGCTCTGGCCACTTTGAAAGACACGCAACTAATATTCACCTTGCCTAACTCTGATACCGATGGTCGTGTGATGATCAAATTGGTAGAGCAATTCGTTATGCAAAACCCAAATTCTTGTGCTTGGACATCGCTTGGTCAGTTGCGCTATCTTTCATGCATAGCCCAAGTTGATGGGGTGCTGGGCAACTCTTCCAGCGGATTGTCAGAAGTGCCCAGTTTTAAGAAGGGAACGATTAATATAGGTGACCGCCAGCGTGGTCGCTTACAAGCAGCAAGTATCATCAACTGCGAGCCGAATCGCGAGAGCATAGTGGCAGCATTGGGAGAGCTGTATTCGACCAGCTTTCAAGCGGGACTGAGTAAGGTTATTAATCCTTATGGCGAAGGGGGGGCCAGTGAGAAAGTGGTCAAAACCTTAAAGCAGTACGCAATTGCGGGTATCGTCAAAAAAACTTTTCATGACTTGCCTCACAACAATGGTAGCGGACGTAACTAAGTGAATTCAACCGAACAACTTTGGCTCCAAGCCATCCTGCCTACCAATGCCACAATTGGTCAGGCCATCCGCAGTCTGGATCAGACCGCTATCAAGATTGTTATGGTAGTGAATGCAATGGGGGTACTGGAGGGCACCATTTCCGACGGCGATATTCGTCGCGGCTTACTTAAGGGGCTCGATCTCAGTAGTCCTATCACTATCGTGATTCATCACAATTCTTTGGTCGTTCCGCCCGAGCTGGGGCGCGAACTGGTGATGCAGTTGATGGTGGCCAACAAGATTCAGCAAATCCCTGTGGTTGACGCGCAGCATCGTGTCGTCGGTTTGCATCTGTGGGACGAAATTACAACGCCTCCTAATCGCGACAATCTGATGATCATCATGGCCGGAGGTATGGGCACAAGGATGCGTCCACATACAGAAAACTGTCCCAAGCCTCTGCTGGCCGTGGCAGGCAAACCGATGCTGGAGTACATCATCGAGCGCGCGAAGCTGGAGGGGTTCAACCACTTTGTGCTCGCCGTCCATTACCTAGGTCACATGATTGAGGCGCAATTTGGCGATGGCGGGCGCCTCGGCGTGCAGATTGATTACTTACGAGAAAAATCCCCCTTGGGTACGGCCGGCGCACTGAGCTTGCTTTGCCCATTGCCTGATGCGCCGTTTGTGGTGACCAATGGTGATGTGATTACCGATATACGTTATGGAGAGCTGCTAGATTTTCATACTCGACATGCAGCGGCAGCAACCATGGCGGTGCGTGTGCACGAATGGCAGCACCCCTTCGGCGTAGTACAAATGCAAGGTGTGGAAATAGTTGGCATTGAAGAAAAACCGATTTCCCGCAGTCATATCAATGCAGGTGTGTATGCTCTTGATCCGACAGCGTTAAGTGCTTTGACAAGTGATGAGCACTGCGATATGCCTACGCTTTTTGAGCGTTTACAGGCGAGGAATGAGCGGACAGTGGCTTATCCAATGCACGAGCCGTGGCTGGATGTTGGACGGCCGGATGATTTGAAGCGGGCCAATGCAGAAAATATATTTTGAATACTGAAATGGATTGAAAGATGGAAATAATTAAATACCCTAAAACGCTTGATTTAGGCCCTTTTGCAAAAAATAACCAAAATCCAGAAGCGCTTTATGGATTGCCTAAAACAGTTTCTTTCTGCAAAAAATGCGTTATATCTAACCAACGGCCAAATTCTGCCGTTGAGTACAAGCACACAAAGGACAGTAAAAAGTCCACTATTAATTTTGATGAAAATGGCATTTGTGACGCATGCAATTTTGCGGACCGCAAACGTAATGTTATTGACTGGGAGGATCGCGATAAGCAGCTGCGCGAACTTTGCGACAGGCACCGAAAGAACGACGGATCTTATGACTGCATAGTACCCGGCTCAGGTGGGAAAGATAGTTTTTATGCATCGCATATTTTGAAAACAAAATATGGTATGCATCCACTTACTGTTACTTGGGCGCCCCACGTTTACACGGAGTGGGGTTGGAAAAACTTTCAGTCTTGGATACATGCGGGACATGATAATTTTTTGATGACACCAAATGGTCGCGTGCATCGATTATTGACTAGGCTTTCTACCGAATTGTTATTCCATCCATTTCAAGCATTCATGTTTGGTCAGAAAGCACTAGCCCCGAAAATGGCGCTATTGTTTGATATACCATTGGTTTTTTATGGTGAAAATGAGGCTGAATATGGGAACCCAATTGGTGATACAGAGTCGGCAAAGCGCGATTGGTCGTATTTTACTTCTGACGATCAATCCAAGATTCACTTGGGCGGCGTATCTGTTGGTGATTTGAAATCACACTTTGGTGTTGATCAGAATGATTTGCAACCGTACTTGCCTGCAGACCCTAATAAAATTGCCGAAAACAATATTGAAGTTCATTATCTTGGTCACTATTTGAAATGGCACCCGCAATCTTGCTATTACTATTCAGTGGAACATGGGGGCTTTCAAGCTTCTCCAGAGCGCACGCCGGGAACATATTCGAAATACAATAGTATAGATGATCGGATTGATGATTTGCATTATTTGACAACAGGGATTAAGTTCGGAATAGGTCGTGCAAGTTACGATGCCGCGCAAGAGATACGTTCTGGGGATATCAATAGGGATGAGGGGGTTGCGCTTGTAAAGCGTTTCGATCATGAATATCCAGAGCGGTTTATTGGGGAGATGTTTTCTTATTTGAGTTTGTCAGAGAAAGAATTTCCTGAGGCAAACAAGATGTTTGAAAATCCGATAATGGAAAGAGAATATTTTCGATTACTGACCGATCAGTTTCGATCTCCTCACCTTTGGTACATCGAAAACGATGTTTGGAAATTACGATATGCCGTTTGGAGCGATAAGTAGCGCCTAGTTGATTATGAGAAACATACGACTTATTGCGCGACTTGATATCAAAGGTCCTAATCTGATCAAAGGCATACACTTAGAGGGTTTGCGCGTTATGGGTTCGCCAAACGAGCATGCTCTGCGCTATTACAAGCAGGGTGCTGATGAGCTTATTTATATGGATTGCGTGGCAAGTCTATACGGACGTAATCATTTGGGTGATATTGTTAAGGCTGCCGCGAAAGATATATTTGTACCCATGACTGTTGGCGGTGGCATTCGCTCGGTTGATGACGCGACCGAAATTTTACGTGCGGGCGCAGACAAGGTGGCGGTAAATACCGCGGCGGTAGCTAATCCGCAACTTATCACCAACATCGCACGGCGTTTTGGTAGTCAGTGCATGGTGCTTTCTATCGAAGCAAAGAAACTAGGTCCAGACCGTTGGGAGGTCTATACGGATAATGGACGTGAGCGTACTGGTTTGGATGTTATTGATTGGGTTAAACGCGGTGTAGCGAACGGTGCGGGCGAGATATTGCTGACATCCGTAGATAGAGAGGGGACGCGCAAGGGGTTTGATACTGCCCTAATCAAAGCTGTGTCAACAGAAGTCAACGTGCCGGTCATTGCAAGCGGAGGGATGGGTCAACCAGAAGATTTGCTGGCGGTTGTTTGCGAAGGTGGTGCTGACGCTGTGGCCATGGCCGATATTCTGCATTACAAGCGCGCGGAGATAGGTGACGTAAGGGCCGTGGCAGCGAATGCCGGATTGGGGGTGCGGTATTATGAGTGCGACTGAGGTAACCGTGATTGATTACGGTGTTGGCAACCTGCTCAGCGTGCAGCGTGGCTTTGAACACTGTGGGGCAAAAGTAATTTTGACGGCGGATCCAGTTCGAATCCTAGCTGCGAAGCGTGTTGTTTTGCCTGGTGTTGGGGCTTTTGCTAACGCGATGCTGGCTTTGGAGAGTTTGAAGTTGGTTGATGCTATTCGCGAACTTGCTAAGCGTAAGACTCCCTTGCTCGGCATTTGCTTGGGAATGCAGCTTCTGCTAGAGTCAAGTGACGAGTTTGGCGTTACTGCTGGGCTTGGGGTGATCCCTGGCCGAGTAATCCCAATACCGAGTCAGACGAAATCTGGTGCGATGCAAAAGATCCCTCACATTGGATGGAATGCGCTTCAACCCTCCAATGAAGCCGACTGGCAGCAAACTCTGCTGCAAGGTACCGACCCGGGTGAGTCTGTGTACTTCGTCCATTCCTTTATGGCGGCCACCACAGACGCAGAGCATCGCATAGCTGATTGTTTGTATGGAGGACATAAGATAGCCGCCATGATAGCTAGAGATCAAATTACAGGTTGTCAGTTTCACCCAGAGAAAAGCGGCGAAGTTGGTTTGAGAATATTACGCAAATTCATAACACAATGAGAATACTTGCCTTGATTCCGGCACGAGGTGGCTCAAAAAGATTACCGGGTAAGAACATACGATTGTTGGGTGGTCGGCCGTTGATAGAACGGACTATTGATATAGTTAACAATTTATCGCAAATTTGTGAAGTTCTCATATCTACTGATGACCCTGCCATTGCCGTTATTTGTAAAGCAGCCGGCGCTAACGTCCCTTGGCTGCGACCATTTGAACTCTCTACCGATACCGCGAGTTCAGTTGATGTGGCTTTGCATGCTTTAGACTGGTATGAGTCGGAAAAAGGTGCCGTTGATGGGCTCCTGTTGCTTCAGCCAACATCTCCTTATCGCACACGTGAAACCGTGCTAACTGGGATTGGGTTATTCCAAGAGCATGGACGCACTGTAATCGCGGTTTCAGAAGTAAAAGTGCATCCGTCGAGATGTTTCTCTATAGTCAGAAGCAGTATTAGACCCTATTGTCAAAAAGATAATCACGAAGAGCCGGCATATGCAGCCAATGGTTCATTTTATCTGATTAGTCCAAATTCCCTGCGAAAGAACCGAGCGTTCTTCGACGTGAATACAGTTCCAATAATAATTAATAGTCCAAAAGAATCTTTAGACATAGATACAGAATTGGACTGGGTGCTTGCTGAAAATTTATTGGAAAAATAGATTTGTGATTGCCTTGATCGTAAAGCCGATTTTTTTTGGATTGTGAATATTAATAGTAGGATACTATGACGGGAAAAAAAGAAAACATGTGGCTGACTTGGGATTCTATAAAGCAGGCTATAAAAGGACGAAGAACTTATTTGTACGGAAGATCGGAGGACTGGGTACATAAAGCGGTTACGCGACTGCCCAATGATTTGCTTGGTATTATCGATCGTGAGCGTGCATATCATGGGCAGACATATAAAGGCCTTGATATTATGCCGCTGGAAAGTATAGAGTCAATAAATGAATGCTATTTCATTATCACCGCTGGTGATTTCGACGGAATAGTTGAGGGCCTAATTAAACTGAATCTCAAACCAGGCGAAGATTTTAGCTGCTCTCCAGATTTTCGAGATTACAAGGTTCTTGAAAAAATAAGATCGTATGAAGCCAATATTCTTTTCTCATCCTCTGACTACAACGATGCCACAAGAGCTAGAGGTAGTAGGGTTGGTGGGGGAATGTTTATCTTGCAAACGCCGTCCGGAAAGATTGATAGGGTAGCAACTGGGTCATATCGGCAATTTGAGAGAAGCGAAAATTTTATTTATGCAGTTGAATACGTTGAGAAGGCTCTTGTCAAGTTTGACTTGAATTTCAATGTTGTATCCAAAATACAATTGGATAAACCCAATTTCTGTGGTCTCGCAATAGACCCTGCGGGCAGGTTTTTGTACTTGGCTAATGCAGGAAGTGATGAAATATATACTTTTAATTTGGATACATTGACAGAAATTGCTCGTAGAAAATTTCATACTAATGGATTAGGATCTGAGCATCACGTAAATGACCTTTGTTTCGATAATGAAATTTTATACTGCAGTTATTTTTCATATTGTGGTGGATTCAAACGAGGAATATTTGATGGTGGCGTTTCGGCGATTGACGTAAATAATCCAGAGTCATTACCTACGCAATTGATAGGAGGCTTATGGAAGCCGCATACTCCAAAACTTATAGATGGACGGTTAGTCGTTCTGGATTCTATGAGAGGGCGTTTATTGTCTGGTTCGCCAAAATCCATTGGGAAGTTTCCTGGGTTTGTACGTGGCATGTTTAAGAGTGAACAATACTGGATCATTGCTCAAAGCGAGGATATGTATTTGACTGATCGCATGTCTATGACTGAAGACGCTGTTGTTCTAAATTCTGGGGTGTATATATTTGATGAAGAATCTATGGGAACTTACTTTTATCCCACGCCGGGAATTATGAACATTCACTGTTTAGCTAGTTTTTAGCAATAGAATTATGATTGATTATTTTCCAAAACTCCCACCTTTATCAGATTTTGAGCAAGGGCTCATCAGTGAAAAAATTGAAATAGATGCCAAGTATAAGTTGCCTAAGAATATTACATATTGCAAAAAATGTGTTATTTCCAATCAACGGCCGAGAATAGTTTTTGATGGCGAGGGAGTCTGTAGCGCATGTAGATATTGGGAAAGAAAGAAAGCAGTTATTGATTGGCGTGAAAGAGAGAAAGAGCTAGAAGATCTCTGCAATCGATATCGACGGAATGATGGATCGTTTGATGTATTAGTACCGTCAAGTGGCGGTAAAGATAGTGTTTATGTGGCATGGGAGCTCAAGACGAAGTATGGAATGCATCCATTGACGATGACTTGGGCGCCTCATGTGTATACTGAAATTGGAATTAGAAATTTCCAAGCACATATTCATGCGGGTTTGGATAATGTGTGTTACACACCCAATGGTGTTGTGCATAGGCGCATGACTCGATTGTCAACAATCGAAATTGGCGATCCGTTTCAGCCATTCATATATGGTCAAACGTATCTTCCGCTGAGAGTGGCGTTAAATTACGGTATCGACCTCGTTATGGATGGCGAGAATGGAGAATCTGAGTATGGTGGAGATACTACAACAGAGTCTAAAACTGGATTCACGCCAAAAGATGCTGAGGAATTCTGGTTATCATCTTTTCCGTTAGAACATTGGAAGGACAGAGGGTTTACGGATAGGGATTTACAGATATATAGTGCCCCGAATTTCGACAGATTACAGAAATCCAAAGTGGAAAGACACTTTTTTAGTTATTATCGTGACTGGCGACCACAAAATCACTATTATTATTGTGTAGAGAATACGAATTTTGCGCCCAATCCAAATGGAAGATCTGAGGGTACGTTTTCTAAATATGCGAGCCTCGATGACCAAATTGATCCTTACCATCATTATTTTTCGTTACTAAAATTTGGAATCGCTAGAGCAACCTCAGACGCGGCCCATGAGATAAGAGAGGATCTTTTGGCGCGAGATGAAGCGGTACAGCTTGTCAGGCGCTATGACTCAGAAATGCCTTCAGAGAAAACAACGAAGGTTTTTTTGGATTATGCAGGATTGACATCAGGGCAATTGGCTGAAATCATTGAGCGATGGCGTAACACCAGACTTTGGTCGGGAGTCGGTGCATCATCAAGGCTAATTAATCAAGTAAGTATCTAATTACGAATCCACGGAGTGTGGAATTTCATACGTAACCGTGTAAATAACTAGCAAATTCACAGGAAAAAAATCCCTGGTTCATTGCTTGACTATGAATTTCCTTCATGGCTGATTGTGCCGAACATAGTGGATCAATGTGTTGAAATATAAAATGGAAAAAAATAGATCAAGTGATACTGTTTGGCATCATGCTACTGTAACCAGAGTTCGTCGCGAAAGTCTTAATGCTCATCGTGGCGTGATTCTGTGGTTTACTGGCTTGTCTGGAGCAGGTAAGTCATCTCTGTCGCATGCCGTAGAAGAAGAGCTATTTAATCGAGGTTGCCGTACATTTGTTCTTGATGGAGATAACATTAGGCATGGTCTATGTTCAGATTTGGGATTCTCCATGGAAGACAGAGTTGAAAACATTCGCAGAATTGGGGCAGTGACGAAGCTGTTTGTGGATGCTGGAATAATTACTTTAACAGCATTTATCTCACCGTACATTGCGGACAGGGCCCGCGCTAGATCCTTAGTGCCGCAGGGTGATTTTCTGGAAATATATTGCAATTGTCCTCTGGAAGTATGCGAAGAACGTGATGTCAAGGGGTTGTATAGGCTAGCGAGAAGAGGGGACATTCAGAATTTCACCGGAATTTCTTCGCCTTATCAGGAGCCAACTGATCCCGAACTAGTTGTTGACACTGGATCGCTTACTTTAGATGAGTCAGTAAATCGGGTAATAACTTTTATGCAGCAACGAGGTGTTATTGATTTGGTTCAGTGACATCTGTGAAGAATTTATCTCGGACTGGAGTAAAGACCTTTCAAGCTAATAGTAAATATTCTCCGTGACAACACGAAGAGTATTAACAACTCGTTTGGTTGACAAAAATAGAAATGGCAAAGAAAAATAATTTAAAAAGGGGCGTCTTCCTATTAAAGAAATTAATTCTATTGATTATCTTTAAATTAAGTAGATACCTACCAAAAAGAAGTTTGACTGAATCAAAGAAAATAGTCCTATTTTTTCTACCCGAAATAGGGGTGTCCTTATATATAGATACGTTGCTCATCATAGCAGAGGACCTCAAGAGTGACGGGTATACACCAGTTTTTTTTGGGTGCAATGGATTTCTAAGTAATTGCATGTTGATAGACAGAACGAATAAAAGTTCTCGAAATATTAAAAATGCTCTTGTTTGCGCAAATTGCTCACACAGTGGCATGAGTAAGATTAAGAATCAAAATTTGAAATATTTGGATTGCTCCAATGCTAGGAAACAGAAAATAAAGTTTCAAGGGAATTCCCTCGAGGAAAGACTGCTTTATACATATAAAGGCATACCCATTGGTAGACTTGCGTACTATGATTTATCAATTAAGTTTAAAAGATATCGAGCAAGAATAGATCTCAATAGAAATGAATTGGTATATTATGATTCCATCATTTCTGATGGAGTTGGCATAGTGGATTTTCTTGAAAATAGTCCTGTAGCAAAATTGGCGGAAGCGGTAATTGCAATAGATGAATATAGTCTCGCCAACGTAGTTCGTACATGGGCAAGGAAAAAGGATATCTCAGCACTAAGGGCAGGATTATCCTATCATTTTAACGCTGATCCTCAATTTATTACATTATCCGCGGATAGAACAAGAGCTAGTGAAAAGTGTACACGAGCCGCAGCTTGGGTTGAATGGAAGAATATTCCTTTGCCGTCGGAGGTGGTGAAAGAAATTTCTTCAGACCTAATATTTAGAATGAGTAGTACGGGTGGTCATATTTTTTCTTCAAATTATTCAGGAAACTATGCAGAACTTCTTTCATACTATGGATTCCGCCCGGAAATAAAGACGCTAGCGCTATTTACAAGCGCAAATGATGAAATTGATGCTATTGAGGAGTTATCAAATGCATTGTTGGATACTTTTGAAGTCAAAGACGCCTTTGTAAATCAGCTTGACTGGATCAAGTACATAATTGAATACGCTAATAGTCATGATGTCCAGGTAATAATTAAAATTCATCCTCGATTAGCTAAAAGCCATAGAGATGCAGGTGTTGCGGAAGATATTAATTTATATAAGAACTTATCGAATTCTGCCAAGAGTAATGTTGTATTTATATGGCCAGAGGATGATGTATCCGCATATGATATTTTGCAGTTTGCAGATATTTGCTTAACTTCTTGGGGAACGATGGGTCTAGAGGCTGCGAAACTTGGAATTCCTGTGGTGTCGGGAATAACCAGGATTACTTTTGCTACGCCGCATCTTGCATTGTTTTCAAAGGCGGAAACTGTTGATCAATTTTATAGAATGATTACTCAACCTTTGAATAAGACTCGCTTGGAAGATATTGTAGAAGCTTTTAGGTGGCATCACTTATTGCACATGGCTGGATCATTAGTTATTCGTGGGCGTCGAAATATAAATTTGTACAGTGATAAATTCGAAACTAGATTTTCGGATGTTCTCCAAGGTGTAAATATAGTGGATGAAAAATACAAATTCTTGCTTGAGCAGACTAATTTGAAAGCGCGCGCGATAGCCGATCAGGAAATTTTGGCTACAAGTGATGCAATAAAAAAAATAATTAAATTTTTTGACGAAAAAAATATTACAAATATGCCGTCGTCAAAATTGATTGTCCGATTGCAAGCGATCGCAGGGAGTTTAGATCATGATTAAATTCATTTGACTTGCGGAAAATGGAGTGTAAATCTATATCGATGAGTAGGGTGGAATGCTTAACTGGTTTGAGAGGTGTTGCAGCGCTTGTGGTTTTGTTGTCGCATATTATTCAAATTTACTGGTTAAGATATGAGATGCTCCCACCATGGATACGTGGTGTGTCATCTATTTCAAGTGACTTCGCTGTAAAAGTTTTTTTTGTGCTTAGTGGTTTTCTTATCGCGCATTCGATTGAAGAGAATGTAAATAGGAATAAAGGCCTATTTGATGTGAAAAGTTACATTGCTGCTAGACTTGCAAGAATATATCCACCATTCATATTTTCTATTGCAATCTCAGTTTTTGTATTTCTTTTTTTGTATGTGTTTAACATGCCGGGAGTCGCATATCCATTGAAATTTCCTGGTGACGCATACTCAGCACGCGACTACTTAACACTGTCAAAAAATGAATTACTGTTTTCATTGATAATGTTACAGGGATTGCTGCAGTTGAATGGACCCCTGTGGAGCCTGTACATTGAAGTTAAGTTATATCTAATATATGCTTGCTTCTATCTCATTATTCTTGGTAGTAAGCGATTTTCAGCGATGATCGGTTTTTCACTAATTTCGTATGTGGCGATACGTTTAAACCCGGAATTCTTACGTTACGCTACCATTTGGCTAGTTGGTAGTATCGCTTACTATATGTTTGGAATAGTAGGCCGAAGATTAAATTCAAAGGCGGCAGCATGCTTATTACTAGTGGCGTTCATTGTTTGTACTGACATTGCCAAAAGTTATATTGTGTCGCCCGCATTGAGTCAAAGTCCCCCGTTGATTTTGTTGGATTTACTATTGGCGGTTGTAATTTCTGCAATTGTTTTGAAATTTAATTTTAGATTGCCGTTGATACACGATGTGGGGACCATTTCGTATAGCTTGTATGTTACTCATTTCCCCGTACTACTATTCTTACAATCGGTGTCTGTTTATCTAAGTGATGATTCAATACTAAAAAATGTTGTTGTATCGTTTCTGGCACTGTGGGCCGCTCTTGTGGTTGGATACGCGGGAGGACGATTGGAAGCGAAAAAAATCGAATATCAGACGATAATTATTGGTATTTTGTCCAGATTGTCCATTCGTTAGAATTGAAATTGAATTCAAAAGTTAATCATATAAAGATGTCGCTCACTGAAGATATTTAAATCTTGGATTTTCTTTTGAGGATTGTGTGAAATTAATATGGCGCTGAGGAATGTGTGATTTTATTTTGCAAATATATGGTTGGGAAAATACATTTTATTTTGGTTGCGAGAGTTAAGAATTTCATTATTCAATAGTAATTGCGAACACTGGCTGGAATAATCTATCCAATTTGCTATAAAAATAACTATGACTTAGTTTAATTTTTTTGAAAAAATGGCCGTCTTTTTTTGAAGAAAATTTGATTGCTTTATGAACTTAAACGATAATTAATTTTGGGGGCGAGGGCGGTGAGATTCGAAATGCGATGGTCGTTTGCGACGGTATAGGTCTAGGCATAGGCATAGCGCATTATGCTAACTTATTGGTTCACGTTTACGTGAACAGATTTATCTATTTATTGGGTTTTGTTTTTACTCATTTTTTTAATTCTCGGGGGATAGTATTTTCGGCATACGGTTGACTGGTAGCATGGTAAATCAGCTCAGTCTAAACATAGGCCATAATGAATTCATTTTGTATTAGTGTTTGTCATTCTAGAAGTGCAGTTTTTTGTAATATTGGCATGATCTTGAATTGTGAATGCCGTAGGGTTTACGCATTATTAATATTGAAGCCATGAGCTTAAATTTATTTCAATTATTTAAAAATATTCAACGAAGGGCGCAAAGCCTAAGGTTGGGAAGGTATGCAACATTGTCATACTCCCAGGAAGGTGAAGACTTGATTTTGAATAGAATATTTGACGGGAAGGAAAATGGATTTTATATAGATGTGGGTGCGCATCATCCAGTCCGATTCTCAAATACGTATTTTTTTTACAAAAAGAATTGGTGTGGGATAAATATTGAGCCGAATCCAAATGTCGTTTCGATTTTTAAGGCTGCGCGACTAAGAGACATTAATCTTCAAGTAGGAGTGTCTGATAGTACTCAAACATTGAAATACTACTATTTTGACGAGCCTGCACTGAATACGTTTGATGCAGACATTGTTGAAGATCGATTGAGAAATACTCAATATAAGGTGATTAAGGTTGAAAACATCCCCATGCTTCGACTGGACGAAATTCTTGCCGCGTATGTGCCGATTGGACAAAAAATAGACTTTCTTTCTATTGATGTTGAAGGCTTTGATTTTATGGTGCTGAAATCAAATAACTGGTCTAAATTTAGACCGACTTGCGTGTTGGTGGAGGTGCTTAATTCAACACTAGAGAAAATAATGGGGAGTGATATCCATATTTATATGAAAAATAACAGCTATTCGCTATTATCACGAACATACAACACGTTAATATATAAGAACGATAGAGCATAATGCTTGCACCCATAGTCCTCTTTGCCTATGCCCGTCCTGATCACGTTCGGCGAACAGTTGAGTCCTTGTCGTGCAATCCGGGGGCCTCCGACCATGAACTGATCGTATTCTCGGATGCTGCGCGCACGCCGGATAAACAGTCTGCAGTCGATCAAGTCCGTGGCTATTTGGAGTCGATCAAAGGTTTTCGCTCGGTCACCATATACCATCGCCCCCATAATTTTGGCCTGGCTAAGTCCGTTATCAGCGGCGTAACGCAGGTATTGGTCGAGCATGAGCGGGTAATTGTGGTCGAAGATGACTTGTTGACTTCACCGCATTTCCTTGCATATATGAACGATGCTTTGGACCGATTTGCTGATGATGAACGTGTGATCAGCATTCATGGCTACGTGTATCCAGTACAACGAACTTTGCCCGAAGCGTTCTTCCTGCCGGGCGCTGATTGTTGGGGCTGGGCTACCTGGAGGCGTGGCTGGGGTATATTTAGTGCAGATGGTCAGGCACTGTTAGATGAGTTGAAGCGTCGAGACCTGCTTAAGGAGTTTGACTTCAATGGTACATACGGCTATTCGAAGATGCTGGAGGGACAAATAAAGGGGTTAAATAACTCTTGGGCCGTTCGGTGGTACGCATCTGCGTTTCTTGCTGGCAAGCTAACTCTTTATCCTGGGCGAAGTCTAGTGCATAACATTGGCAACGACGGAAGCGGTACGCATTGCGGAGATGGATCAAGTCTCAATGCCATACTCAGTGCGACAACTATCAATCTGAGCGCGCTTGAGGTTGTGCCCTCTGCGCCGGGTCAAGCCGCATTTGAATCCTTCTTTAGAAAGAGCCAAGGAACTTTAGTTGGCAGACTGGGCCGTAGGATTAGAAGGTTATTTTCAGGGTAATTGCATGAGCATTAAAACAATTGCTAGAGATTGGTTACCGCCGGCTGTGGTTCGAGTGATAGGTCGTCTTCGCAGCGGTGGCATACGTTTTAACGGCAATTACCCCACTTGGGAAGAAGCGGCGGCTGAATGTACCGGCTACGACGACGCGCCCATTCTGACTAAAGTGTTAGAGTCAACACTGAAGGTCAAGCGGGGTGAAGCCGCCTATGAACGTGACTCGGTATTGTTTGAATGTATTGAATACGTTTGGCCAGTGACGGCTGCGATAATGTGGGTTGCGGCACAAAGCGGTGGCCGGCTGAATGTGCTTGATTTCGGCGGCGCACTAGGCAGTAGCTATTTTCAGAACAGAGCTTTTCTTGCGAGCCTCCCAGAGGTGCGGTGGTCGGTGATCGAGCAGGCGCATTATGTTTCAGCGGGGCGTGAGCATATTCAAGACAATACACTACGTTTTTATACTTCAGTTGATGACTGTCTTGCTGAAAACAAGCCCAATGCTATTTTGCTTTCGAGTGTACTTGAATATTTACCAGAGTCAATTTCCTATTACTTGGATATTGTAGGCAAATCAAAAGCTGAAATTATAATAGTTGACAGATCACCTGTTGCGTTTGATCAAGTTGAAAAAATAACAGTTCAGAAGGTCCCGCGACAAATATATAAAGCAACTTTACCGTGCAGACTCATTTCAAGTAAGCGTCTTATAGACTTGCTTAAAGCTTTAAACTATGAGCTTGTCATTCAATATCCCAGCATAGGCGGCAGTGGTAGTAACTTTTCGTATCAAGGTTTTATATTTAAAAGGATAGATCGTGGAATGTCCCCTGTGTAGTTTTGATGCAAGATTGGAGCAATCCATTGATGCTCAAGTTATTTGTTCTCTTTGGGAGAAGTCGGGTGTAAACGTTTCAAATTTATTCAAAAGCAATTACATTTCAAAATATGATTGCAGACACTGTGGACTAGGATTTTATTCGCCAGCATGTCCTGGCGATGATGCATTTTATGGTAAGTTGGCTGAATGGGATTGGTACTACAAGCATCCTGGAAAATCAGAATATAAATTCACCTCTGATTTGATTTCTCCGGGTTCCAATATAATTGATGTTGGGTGTGGAATTGGAGAATTCTCAACTCACTTGCCACCCGATGTTATTTTTTTGGGCGTTGAACTGAGTTCGAAGTCGGTTGATATCGCAATATCTCTAAAAAGAAATGTTCATCAAATCGATATTACCAAGGCGCCGGCGCATTTTAAAAATCATTTTGATGTGGTAACCTGTTTTCAAGTGTTGGAGCATGTGGTTGAAATTCATTCATTTTTCTCTGCCCTTGTGTCCCTATGTAAGCCTGGTGGAGTTGTCGTTATAGCTGTTCCCAATAATGATGGCTTCGTTGGAGCAGCGGTTAATAACATTTTTAACATGCCTCCTCACCACATTTTATTGTGGAATAAGCAGTCGTTGTTCTATTTGGCAGAGTGCCATAATCTTGTTGTAAGTGATTATGTTGAGGAGGCATTATCACAAGTTCACCGTTATTGGGGCTTTTCAGTATTGGTAAACCGTTTTTTCACGCGAATTATGCGTATTTCTCCCAAAGTAGTTGATATTAGCTTTAGAGGAAAAATACTGTCCAAGCTCTCCGCAATATTGGCTCGTCCTTTGAGTAGATTTTTCCCTCAGTTACTGTTATCGGGTCACTCTTCAATCCTTGTGCTTAGGAAAGCCGTAGATGAAAAGTTATAAAGATACCAATGTACTCATCACTGGTGGCCTCGGCTTCATTGGTTCCAACTTAGCCCGAGCGTTGGTAGTGCAAGGTGCGCATGTTACTTTGGTCGATAGCCTAATTCCGCAGTATGGCGGCAATCCCTATAACGTCGCCGATATTCGTGATCAAGTCACCGTGAATGTTTGCGATGTGCGTGATCCTTTCGCTATGTCATATCTGTTGCGGGGGAAGGATTTTTTGTTCAACCTTGCCGGGCAAACCAGCCACGTGGATTCGATGAACGATCCGCAGACTGACCTTGACATTAACGCAACAGCTCAGCTGTCTATCTTGGAAGCTTGTCGAAAAACCAACCCTGGGATCAAGATCGTTTTCGCCAGCACACGACAGCTTTATGGAAAACCGGATTATTTGCCCGTGGACGAGAAACACCCGGTTCGGCCAGTTGATGTCAATGGCATCAATAAACTCGCCGGCGAGTGGTATCACTTGCTGTACAACAATGTATATGGCATACGTGCCTGCGCTTTACGTTTGACCAATACCTACGGCCCGGGAATGAGGGTGAAGGATGCGCGACAAACTTTCCTTGGAATTTGGGTTCGACTATTGATCGAAGGCAAACCGATTAAGGTGTTTGGAGATGGCCTCCAATTGCGCGATTTCAATTACGTGGATGATTGTGTTGAAGCACTGTTGTTGGCGGGTGTAAGTGACGCGGCCAACGGTAAAGTCTATAACCTCGGGAGCAGTCAGGTGGTTGGGCTGAAGGCCTTGGCCGAAATGATGGTGAGCTTGGGTCGTGGTGGCGCGTACGAGTTGATACCGTTCCCTCCTGAACGCAAGGCAATTGATATTGGTGATTACTATGGTGACTTCAGCTTAATCACGAGGGAGTTGGGTTGGGTGCCTAAAGTCGATTTACTAGAGGGCCTGGAGAAAACGATGGCGTATTACCAGGTGAATCATCCTCACTATTGGCAAGAGTAAACGGGTGGTTGTGGCGCAGGCTTGGTCCAACCAACACCGACTTTTAATGGACAGGGATTGACGATGATTTTGATGAACGACTTCAAGGCCGAGCAACCAGAACTGCGCGAGGCTATGCTAACCGCGGCGAAACGAGTGATTGAATCGGGATGGTACGTGCTGGGAAATGAAGTGACGGCCTTTGAAAAGCAGTGGGCTTCAATCTGCGGCGTGGGCGACGGCGTGGGTGTTGGTAATGGCATGGATGCCATCGAGATTGCGTTGCGCGCGCTCGACATTGGTCTCGGTGACGAGGTGATCACGGCGCCGATGACGGCATTTGCGACTGTGTTGGCTATCATGCGCGCCGGCGCGACGCCGGTGCTGGCGGACATTGACCCGGATACCGCTTTGCTTGACATCGCCAGCGTTCGCCGCTGCGTGTCAGTTAAAACCAAAGCGGTCCTACTAGTGCATCTCTACGGTCAAATTCGAGATATGGATCCGTGGTTGTCGCTTTGTGATGAAGGCGGCATCGTGCTGATTGAAGATTGCGCACAGGCGCATCTGGCCGCTACCCGTGGGAGGGTTGCGGGTGCGTTTGGTATGGCTGGCGCCTATAGCTTTTATCCCACCAAGAATTTAGGTGCTCTGGGTGACGCCGGTATGCTGGTTTCGCAAGATCGCGTTCTTGCTGGGCGTGCCAGGCAAATAAGGAACTACGGTCAAAGTGAGCGCTACCATCATCCGCAGATCGGTCTAAACAGCCGACTTGACGAAATGCAAGCTGCATTATTGACTGAACGCCTGGCATGGTTGGAGTCCTTCACGTTTCGCCGGCAGGCGGTGGCCGAGCGGTACAGGGCCGAGATCACCAATCCATTGATTCGGCAACTTGCTGCGCCCGTAGAAAAGTCTGCCCATGTTTACCATTTGTTTGTTGTCAAATGCGACGCGAGGGACGCCCTGCAGAAGCATCTTGAGGCGCACGGCGTGCAGTCGCTGATTCATTACCCTGTACCCATGCATTCTCAGGCGCCATGTGCAGGGCTACGTTGTGATCCAGAGGGGCTAGCCAACAGCGAAGCCCACGCACAAACATGTCTTTCCTTGCCTTGCCATCCGCAATTATCTGAGGCCGATGTTTCTAAGGTGATACAAGCAGTAAACGCATTTGGTGGAGCCTGAGTTGGAGCATTTCGTCACTTTATTTGACAGCCTTTTCCTGCCGCAGGGGGTGGCTTTGCACCGTTCTATGTTGCGAGAATTGGATGCCTTTACGCTTTGGATAATCTGTGTGGATCGTGTGGCCTACGATGTGCTTGAGGGTTTAAATCTGCCCCATGTTCAAATTTTAGATTTGGCAGCATTGGAAACAACGGAACTGCTAAAGGTGAAGCCCACGCGGTCAAAGGGCGAGTACTGCTGGACTTTGACTCCACACGCTCCCAAGTTTGTCTTTGATGCCGCGCCTGAGGTCATGCGAGTAACTTACTTGGATGCCGACTTGTGGTTTCGCGCCGATACTCGGCCCGTGTTTGCTGAATTCGACCAGTCGAATAAAAGCGTGTTAATTACCGACCATTTGTACGCTGCTGAGCACGATCATTCAAGCATGAATGGCCGCTTTTGTGTTCAGTTTATGACATTCAGACGAGACGCCGGTGAAGAGGTAAGAGCCTGGTGGCAGGACCGGTGCATTGAGTGGTGTTTTTCAAGATTTGAAGACGGCAAGTTTGGCGACCAGAAGTATCTAGATGATTGGCCGAAACGCTTTTCCAATCAAGTGCACATACTTACCGATCGGTATCCCGTTATAGGTCCGTGGAATTCAATGCGATTTCCCTACAGTAGTGCATTCGCCTTCCATTTTCATGGCGTTCGAGTCATTGATAAAAATAGAATAGCTATTGCCGATAACTACGACATACCCGAAGTGACTTTCAGGAATGTGTATCGGAAATATTTTGTCGACTTGAAAGGCGCACTGCAAACCTTGGATGAAGCTGGCTATGTTGTGCGCAGTCAGTCTGCAATACCCTCCTTCTACCAAAGCATGTTGTCGAGATTACGTCGTCTGTTTTGGGTGCTAAGGGTGAAGTTAAGACGGTCCGTCTATTCCATCTAAGTTAAATGTCGGTATATTTTGCAAATCAGACAAATTCTCAATTGGAGTGGTGAATGAAGTCGATCGGCCCACGCCGTCTGCCCTCCAAGCGTACTGGCGGCCCGCGTACCAAGGAGGGTAAAGTGGCCGTAGCTGCTAATGCCATGACCCACGGTGTGAACACCGCTTTGATGGTGATCCCTGGCGAAGATGCGAGTGAGTTCGAGCAACTCTTTCAGAGCATGGCTGGTGACTTCAGTCCGCAAGGCACTGCTGAGACATTGCTCGTGCACCGAATTTCGCACCTGATATCTAAACAGCGTAGGCTCGGGAAATTTGAGCGCGACCAAGTGCCGTATGGTGAAAAGTCCGCCGTCCGAGCCCGACGACTAACCAGCGCGTGGAACCTAGAGTGCTCACACCGTTGGCGAGCTCTGCCGAAAAATAAAATGTTAAGTGCCTTGAATGAGTTAAGGGTGATGCACTCTTGCCGTGCAAGCCTGCAGCCAGCAATCGTGGTTTGCAACCCCAAGGCGGCTATCAAATGATCGTCGGTCGTGGCATGCTTGCAAACGCGTTTACCCAAATCTACCTGTCTGACCCCGACACTTGGATCTACGCCTCTGGTGTTTCGAATTCGGTCTGCACTGATGACGCCGAGTTTCTCAGAGAGCGCTCGCAGCTTTCGGCTGTTTTGGCTGACACCAACGCTGATCAGACCTTTGTGTATTTTGGAACCTGCAGTGTCGCTGACCCTAGCGCGTTAAACACCCCATATGTGCAGCATAAGCTGGCCATGGAGAAGCTTGTGACTGCCCATCCCGGGCACTTGATTTTTCGGCTTCCGCAAATAGCCGGCAAGACAAATAACCCGCATACTCTTCTCAACACATTGCATCGGCATGCGGTTACCGGTGAAGAGTTCCCCGTGTGGCGCAATGCATTTCGCAACATTATTGATATTGATGATGTCGTAACCATAGTAATGCGCTACGTTGGAAGTCCATTGCAGCGGCAACTAGTGCTGAACGTCGCAAACCCAGAGTGTTCGCCAATCGGGGAGATTGTGAAAGCAATGGAGCACGCGATGGGTCGTAAAATGAGGGTCCAAATGATCGAGCGCGGCACTCACTATCCCATTGACGTTACGAGCATGCTCAACAGCGGGTTTGCCCGCGACTGCATTTTTGACGAAAATTATCTAGAACGGGTGATATCCAAGTACCATGCGCAATAGCCGCTCAGATGACACTGCCGCCCCGCTTCTTTCGATCGTCGTGCCGGTCTATCGCAGCGAGAAAATACTACCACTGTTGGTCAAAAAATCTTTGGAAACTGCTACTGCACTAGGGTTAGCGGATCAATTTGAACTCATTCTGGTCAATGACTGTAGCCCTGACAACAGTTGGACAGTAATAGCCGCACTAGCCAATGAGTACAGTTTTGTCCGTGGTGTTTCTTTACGCCGCAACTTCGGGCAACACAACGCGGTTATGGCGGGTTTACACCATGCCAATGGCCGTTTTGTGGTGGTTATGGATGACGACCTGCAGCACCCTCCCGAGGCCATCGGCGAAATCATAGCCGCTCTCTCTGGTGGGTTTGATGTGTGTTACACGCATTACGCTGGTCGCCAGCACGCGCTCTGGAAGGTGATGGGTAGTCGCTTTAACGACGCCGTAGCCACGCTGCTGTTGAACAAGCCGAGGGGTCTGTATCTCTCAAGCTTCAAAGGACTGCGCCGTGAAGTCGTTCAAGAGGTCATCCGCTACGACGGCCCCTATGCCTATGTGGACGGTCTGATACTCGACATCACGCGCTCCATCACCAGTGTGCGCATTCAGCACCAGCCACGCCATGAGGGGGAAGGCAACTACAACTTGCGCCGTTCTATCTCTTTGTGGCTCAAGATGGCAACCAGCTTTTCGGTGCTTCCACTGCGGGTTGCAACACTGACCGGTTTTGCACTGTCCGCCATCAGCGCTTTGATCATCCTATTCATACTGCTTGAAAAGTTGCTCAACCCGGACCTGCCGCGTGGCTGGGCTTCCTTGATTGCGACAGTTTTGTTTGTTGGCGGTATCCAGACCATGTGCTTGGGCGTCATGGGGGAGTACATAGGCAGAAGCTACCTCAAGCTTAATAAAAAGCCCCAATTTGTGATCGCCAACACCACTTGGCAAGCGGAGCAGCCACCATGAGTGAAAACGAATTTGATCGTTTTGCTGGTAAGTACGATGCTGCGCTGGTGGGGGCGATGCCGCCGGCTGCAGTTGAAGATGCCTACTTTGCAGAATACAAAGTGGCGTACATGGCGCAGGCATTGCCCCGCGCACCCCGCCGTATTCTCGACTTTGGCTGCGGTACCGGACGCAGCCTGCCCTGGCTAAAGAAATACTTTCCTGAAGCGCAGTTGTGGGGGTACGACCTTTCCAAAGTGTCCTTGCAGGCGGCACACGATGCGTGCCCGGATGCCACTTTGGTTAGTCAGTGGGACGACCTAATAGATGTGAGGTTTGATGCGGTGTTGGCTGCCAATGTGTTCCATCACATACCTCCGCTCGAGCAGTTGCATGCGCTAAGCCAATGTTGCCGTGTACTTGAGGATTTTGGCGAAATGTTTTTGTTTGAGCACAACCCGAGCAATCCTGCAACACGTTGGGTGTTTGAGCGTTGCCCTTTTGATGTGGACGCGAAGATGATTGGTGCCAGTGCGGCCTTGGCAATGGGGAGGCAAAGTGGATTTAGGCGCGTTTCGCTCGAGTACACACTGTTTTTCCCTCGCCCGCTTGCATTTTTTCGTCCATTGGAGCGCTGGATGCGCAAGATTCCCTTGGGAGCGCAGTACTGTGTCTGCATGGGTCGGTGAAAAGGGTCTCATCGGACGCTACTTGCTCAGCGGGGTCGGCAACACCCTAGTGGGGTTTGGCCTGATATTTGGTCTGATGTGGGCAGGTGTTTCTGCATACGCGGCTAACATTGCCGGCTACTCCCTGGGCTTGGTGATGGGGTTTATGCTGTCCCGCTCCTTTGTTTTTAATGCCGCAGGAGCGGTAAGTCGTCAGATGTTGCGTTACGGCCTGGCCTTTGCCGCCTGTGTGGGTTTGAATATTGTGGTTCTTGCCATTGCCTTGGAGTTCATGCAAATCAATAGATTCGTGAGCCAATGTTTGGCCGCTGGTAGCTACACAGCGGCCATGTACCTGATGAATCGCTTTTATGTTTTTGAAAATGCCAATCCCAAATCGATTGATTAAGCCTCCATTGACGGGAAATGGATTGGCAATGCTGGCTATGTTGGTAGTCTTCGTTTTCTACCTGGTTTGGAATACCGGCATCCACAGCGACGATTACCAGCTCATTGAACAGGCGCGTCAGTGGACGCTAACAGAGTACCTGCTTCCGGATATCAAATCTATCAGCGTGCTGGTGTTTGGCCCGGTGTCGTATTACTTCGATTATTTCCCATATTTCGCGTTTGGTTTTGACACGCTTTGGGCTTATGACGTGGTCAAAGCGCTAACGTCGTTGCTGTGCATCGTGCTTATTCAGCGCTTTGCGGCGGACTATTTACCTCCGGCCAGGGCTTGGGTGGCTGCCGTTGTCTATGTGCTTTTGCCAAACCATGATGCAACGCTCTATTGGGTGCTTACATTGGTGTACGTGCTGACCCCTGCACTGGTCATGTTCGCGCACCACCTAGTGCGCCATGAAAAATATGGCACAGGGAGCGTGGTCGGCATGCTCGGTGCCTTTACAAGTTACGCCTCTCCGCCGTTAACGTTCGGCTTGGCGCTAATATTTTTGGTAGAACGGTCCTATAAGAAGGCTGCTGTGTTTCTGGCTCCCGGGGTGCTGTACGTCGCTTATTACTTTGCGGTCCAAAAGCTTCCGGGGGTGTCCGGCGGACGTATCAATGCAGATTTATCGATAGGAGTCTTGGTTAATCGCTTTCTTCTGCAGATGGGGTCGTTTCTGGATGCCGCCGTAGGGCCCTCTTTTTGGTTCAAGATGTGGTACTCGGCCAGTGCCATAACGGTGACTTCTGTGATGGTAGCCATAGCAACCCTGGCATTTCTGTACCGGGTGTGGCCATCCGACCGCGCCACACCACCCAAGTCGCTGTGGGCCGGACTGATCGCCATGACCTTGTTGGCCCTAGGCATGTTTGCGCTGACGGGTTTGTATCCGCAAATAGCATTCAATCTTGGTGACCGTGTAATGGTCTATGGCACCCTGCTCACAGCGTTTGCAATAGCCGCGCTTCCTTTAGGACGGCGCAGTTTTATGGCTTCAGCAGCGGTCTTTGTATTGGCGGTGTTAGGCCTATCGGACCACTGGAAAGATTGGAATATTCGCCAGCAGCAAGTTATCGCCAACATTCGGAGCCAGTCGTCGAGCTTGGTGAAAATTCCAACTGATTCAGTTCTCTTGGTGGCCGGCTACCCATACAGCCAGTTGGGCGCGATGAGTCATATCGAATTCTTAAGTGAAACTTTCGGTGTAGTAGGGGTGTTCAATCGCGCCCTTGGTACGTCACCCGGACTCCGGCTACATGCACTTAGAAACTGGTATCGAGTCGAGGGAAATACATTGCTGGACGCCAAATACGGTGAACGGTTTGTCTTGAGTAGCAACGTGTGGCTCTACAACGCAGAAACAAACACACTGAAAGAGCTCAATGCGCAAGAATTAGCTAATGCGATTGCTACGTTGCCGGATGTGCCTCGCCATTGGCTGCAGCTTGGTGACGATAATTTGCTACGCTCCGTGGTGTTGAAGTTCATGCCGCGTCTGGAGTACGCGTTTAAGCGCTGAGCATCACCATGCACTCTCCTGTTCCACTTGCCAGATTTTGTGTTGTGACGCCAAACTTCAACATGGCGGGCTACCTAGCAGAGACGATCGAGTCGGTTCTGGCGAATCTAGGCCCGGACGATCAATATTTTGTGGTTGACGGCGGCTCCACGGATGGAAGCATTGAAGTTCTCAAGCAATACGAAGGACGTATTTCCGGCTGGGTATCTGAGCCTGATCGTGGCTACTCCGACGCAGTGGCAAAGGGTTTTGAAATGGGGCCTAGCCAATTTCAATGCTGGATTGCGTGCGGGGACTTGTTGCTGCCTGGTGCGCTAGATTTGGCTCGGTCTGTTTTTGAAAGCACAAATGCAGACATGATCTATGGCGATGATGTCTATATCGACGAGCAAGGTATGGTGCTGCAAATCACCAGCGGTCAAATACACAATTTGGCAGGCATGATGTTATGGGGTGGATGGACACCGTTGCAGGACGCCTGTTTTTGGAAAACCGATCTTTATACCCAGATTGGAGGCATCAATCCGAACGTTCGGTATGCTGCAGACTACGACCTGTTTTTACGAATCTCCCTCAACGGGATGTGCTGCTATACGCCGCACGTATTCAGTGCATTTCGCCGGCATGATGGTCAAACCAGCGAGAAGTTCCGGGCTGCATACAAGCGCGAGAAGAGTGCAGCTAGCAAACGCGCTGTCGAATCAATGCCGAAAGGCGCGGTGTCAAGATGGTCTAGGATCTATTGCTGGCTTTTTCCAAAGTTTCGCGCTCGTATGCGTTTCATAAACGTTAAACGGGTGAAGCCTGCTAGGTTGGGGCAACCCGTGCATGAATGTCGTGCCGCTTTGAGCAGTAATTTTTGAGTAGGTCTTGATCGCTCCGTACAATACGCCCAGCGTCAATAGAGACCTTCTCTTTGGCCCCATGCTCGGTCCCGGGCCATCACTACGGACAGTTAATGAGTGAAGTTGTAAGAAAAATTTACTGGATTCTCAGCGCACAGTTTGGTGTTGACTTCAGGCGCATGCTTCACTCTCTCAGAGGGCTGCCCAGGTACGTCGGGGGTTGGTATCGTTTCCGCAAAGCATATTCTGGGAAACTGGAAATTCGCCCCTGCCTGTATGACTGGTATGAAGAGGGCGGTTCGACCAAGAATGAGTATTTTTGGCAAGATCTCCACGTTGCGCGCAAAATAAACGCGGCCAATCCCCTGAAGCATGTGGATATCGGTTCTCGTATTGACGGTTTTGTGGCGCATGTCGCAAGTTTTCGAGAAATTGAAGTGTTCGACATCCGTCCCATAACATCCAAGATTGATGGAGTCGTATTTCGGCAGGCTGACCTCATGAATCCATCTGGGGAGCTTGCCGGGTACTGTGACTCCTTGTCATGTCTGCACGCATTGGAGCATTTCGGTTTGGGCCGTTATGGCGATCCTATCGCACCCATGGGTAGTGTCACCGGGCTGGAAAACATCACCAAGTTACTAAAGTCAGATGGTTTGTTGTATTTATCTGTTCCTATTGGCATAGAGCGCGTCGAATTCAATGCCCATCGAGTGTTCGATCCGCTCAAACTGGTGCAACTTGCTAAAGACAATGGCTTGACTTTGAGTGAGTTTGACTGGTTTGTTGCGGGTGGCGGATTAATCCATTCGCAGAATCCGGATCAAGACATGCGCAAACTTGGTACTTCGCGCTATGCGCTTGGAATCTTTACTTTCCGTAAGAGTTGAAGGCTATATAGTGCGGGATTTTTTGAAAAGATTTCTCAAAGCCGATGTTAATCGGGAGAGTCGCGACCGATGGCTGGCGGCAGCATTGTCAGCACTTCCATCAGGGCTGCGCATACTTGATGCGGGGGCGGGTGAACTGCGCAACAGGCCATTGTGCGCCCACCTTGATTATGTGTCGCAGGATGTTTGCCAGTACGAAGGCCTTGGCGACCAGCAAGGACTTCATATGGGAGCCTGGGACACCAGTCGAATTGATTTGGTTTGCGACATTGTGGATGTGCCGCAACCAGACGCATCATTTGATGCCATATTGTGCAGCGAAGTTTTTGAACACTTGCCAGACGCTATAAAGGCACTGGATGAGTTTGCTCGCCTGCTTAAGCCGGGCGGGCGCTTAATTATTACGGCACCTTTTGCCTCGCTTGTGCATTTTGCTCCTTACCACTATGCCTCTGGCTTTAGCCGATACTGGTACGAATTCCATTTGCCTCCGCGTGGTTTTGAGATTTTGCAGTTGGAGGCTAATGGAGATTGGTTTGCCTATCTCCGGCAAGAATTGTTGCGCTTGCCTGGTGCCTCCCGTAGGTATGGAGATTGGTGCTGGCCGTTGGCTTACATAGTGGTTGCAGTCGGGTTAGCGTACTTTTCAATACGCCGTAAATCTCCAATAGCAACAGACTTGGCCTGTTTCGGATGGCATTGTGTTGCCGTTAAGCGGCAACGTGCTGCTTAATGCGGATGTTCGTCAACACGGTAAAAGAAATCGCTCGCCGCATGGTTGGTCATGCAGGCGGTGTTTTACTTTCGAAGAAAATTTATCAGCAAGTGCTGTTACAGCGAAGAAATGCGGCGGATTGCTTGGCGGCCATCGAAAGTGCGAAACTTCGGCCAGGTTTGGCTTGTATTGTTTTCAGCAAGGACCGCCCGTTACAGCTCTACAGTTTGCTGCACTCGTATTTTGAAAAGGTGCGGAGCCCAGTCCCGGTCACGGTCATATATGACGTTAGTGACGAGGCGTTTGCGAGAGCGTACCAAGAAGTTTCCGAGAGTTTTGTCGGTCGAGAAGTGAGTGTGACTTTTGTGCGGGAGTTGAACGGCTTTCGCGAGTCGCTTCTTCAGGAGCTCCAGAAAATTGAAGTCCAGTCAGTCTTTTTCCTAGTGGATGACATTGTCTTTATCCGACCGTTGGATTTGGATTGGGCGAAAAAATTAAACCCACAAGAGTTCGTGCTGAGCTTGCGGCATAGCCCACATTTGCGCCGCAGCTATACGGGAAATGCCAAAGTAGCGCCACCCATGTTCTCAAATGTATCTTTCGCTGCTGGACTATTAAGTTTCAAGTGGTTTGAGTGTGGATATGAATGGTCGGATCCTTGGTCTGTGGATGGGCAGGTGTTGTCTACCGCCGAGGTGCGCGTGCTGACCCGAATCTCGGAGTTCAAGGCGCCCAATAGCTACGAGGTGGCCTTGAAGGCGTTTAACGACATGGCGGAGAAGCGGCTGGGCCTTTGTTATACAGAAAGTAAAATACTGAATCTGCCCATTAACAGGGTGCAAAGTGAAATTTCCAACTTGAGCGGCAATATCTCATGTGCGTATCTGTTGGAGCAATGGAATCAAGGACTAATGCTGGACACGCAGATGTTTGACAATCACATTCCTGTCTCGCCTCATGAAGTACATGCGGTTCAGTTCAAGATGCGCCCATGAAGCGACGTTTGGTTATTGTGGGGGCTGGGTTAGGGGGATGCTGTCTGGCCAATGAGATGGCTGATGATTGGGATGTAACGGTCATCGAGTTGGATACGGTTGATGGGGCACTTGAGGACAGAGTTCTCGACGTGGGCCGACCTGCCGTTACTCGGCCGCATGTCGGCTATGGTCTAGGTGGGACGACCTCCTTTTGGCACAACGGATTGATTGAGATTGATTCCGAAATTTTCGACCGGTACTGGCCCTTCCAAAAATCAGAGTTAATTCCGTACTACGCAGCGGCGTTCCCCAAACTCTCCGGCGTAGCGTTTGACTCAGTCAAAAGTGCCTCCGAAGTATTGAGGCAAAAGCTGATCGAAAACGGCATTCCCGAGGATTTAATTGGGAACAGTTTGTTCTACCCACGGCATCGCTTCAACGTGTGGCACCGGTTTTCTCTGCGGGACCGGGTGCGATTGGTTAAAGGCGAGGTTTCTGACTTTTTAATGGACGACTCTGATGGAGTGCGCGGGGTCATGGTGCGCTGCGGTTGTGTGGTACAGCATGTCGAGGGCGACACCATTGTTTTAGCGGCAGGTGGGTTGGGTACCCCGGCGTTGTTACAGCGACTGGCACAATCTCATCCTTCAATAGCATTACGGCAGGTTGGCCGATATTACGAAGACCATCCCACGGGATTTGTCGCTGAAGTGCATATGGATGCGCCTATTTACAAACTCTGGAATTTCTCTGTCTCTGGAGCAAAAGGGAATTTGCGCTTACCCGTAGTTATCGAGCAAGATGGGTTGCAAATTGCATTCCAATTCCGGCCTGCGGCCCAATTTGGTCGAAGAGGAAAGATGGACAGCGTACTGAGTGAGCTGAGAAATGAACCCTACAATTTGAAGAATTACCTTCGACTGTTTTCGCATGTCGATGATATTTTGGACATACTGTCTTTTCGGTTCGGATTGAAGTGGCCAACCAAACGTTATTCTCTTTTGATGGTGGCACAACAATTACCCGACTCCAGTCTCAGTGTGGAGGGTTTGAGTGACGGCAGAGCGGTCTCAAGAAGATGGACGCTGCCTGACGCCTATATCGTCAGCCTTGAGATGGCGATTCGTAAGGTGATTGACCGCCTTGGCTGCGCCAAAAGTGCGCATGTTTTTACTGGCTGGGCTGCAGATTTAAAATCGTCTGCACACCACTCTGGTACGGCACGGATGCACGTTTCAGCAGAGGAGGGCGTGTGTAACCCAAATGCGCAAGTTTATGGGGTGAACAATCTTTTTGTTTGCGATGGCTCTTTGATTCCGGCAAGTGGCTATGCCAATACGGGCTTGACCATTGCAGCAATGGCTCTGCGGTTGGCCGAGCACCTTAAGCGGTGCGGGGGATGTGAAAAAAATGCAGATAACTGAATCATTACGTGCACAGGAAGAGGTGCGGGCAACGCCAGCAGTTTCATGGTTGCTATGTACTCACATGGTGGACGAGCAACTACGTCTCGCGCTGCAGTCATGTTTGGAACAAACTTTTTCAGACTTTGAGTTGCTCATCGTCGCAAATGGAACTGCTGCTGGATGGGTTGCTGATAGGGTTGCCCAATGGGTTGGGCATGATGACCGGGTCCGCGTATTCAAGACGGAAGTAAGGTATTTGCCATTTAGCCTGTCTTTGGGCTTGCATCATGCCCGGGCGCCACTGGTGGCGCGCATGGATAGCGACGATTTATCTAAGCCCGATCGACTTCAACAGCAAGTTGATTATTTCCGAACGCATCCCGAAGTTGCAGTGCTGGGTACGGCCTATGAGGTAATTGATTCAGCAGGGAAAGTATTGCATACAGTACAGCTGCCTCAGTCTAATACCGACATTCGCCATGCGATGAGAATACGGAACCCTTTGTGTCATCCCAGCGTTATGTTTAGGCGCGAAATCGTATTGGATGCGGGTGCGTATATCGGCGGATTACTTGCTGAGGACTATGACTTGTGGGTTAGATTGGCGGCAGACCCGAATGTCAAATTTGCCAACCTTTCTGCCATTTGTTTGTCATATCGAGATGTCGGTGTGGGGGGGGGGCGCGGGGCGCGGGCCGCGTACGCCGCCGTGGCCGCAGCTCAACTTCGCGAGTTCTTACTTGGCGGCGGGTTGTCATGGTTGGGAGGGGCATTCCTCTCGATCTTCAAGTCGATTGTTCGTTCGCGTCCCCGTCAGGCTGCCCCGCGTGAATGAAGGTGACCCTTATTCCTGCGACTTCACCGATTCAGCACAATTCCACAACTCGCCAAATGACGTAATTCAATTTCGACAGATATCGCTTGAAGAGACAGTGATGTGATCGCTCTGTGCGACGAAGATCCCTTTCTGGTTCATTGCCTGTTTGGTGTTCGCTTTAATATATGCATGCTTAAAGAGAAGTTGTAATCGTGATTACTTGGTTTGTCTTTTGTTTGTTGGAATTATTTCTGCCATGAATATTTGCAGAGTTGCCACGGTTCCATTTATGTTTCAAAATCATTTGCGTGTACAAATTTTTGACACGATTAAAGCCGGCCACCGCGTAACCTTAGTTTGTTCTGATGGGCCAGAAATTACTGCGTTACGTGAAATCCCAGGTATTCAAATTGTGCTGATTGAGATACCGCGTGCAATCTCGCTAAGGAAGGATCTATTGGCGCTTTGGCAATTATTTCGCTTCTTCCGCGCAAGCGGATTTGATATAGTTCACTCCACCACCCCGAAGGGTGGATTGCTAGCCATGCTCGCTGCGTGGGTGGCTCGCATCCCATTGAGGTTGCACACATTTACGGGTCAGACCTGGGTGGAGCTGACAGGGTTGAAGAGAGTGATAGTGAAGCGTGCAGATTGGGTTACCGCGCAATTGAGCACAATGAACTATACCGATAGCATTTCGCAAACAAAATTTTTAATCGATGAATGCGTTGTTGCGGGTGGAAAGATAAAAACTCTGGGAAGGGGTTCGTTGTCCGGAGTGGATTTCAATCGGTTCAATTCTGAAAGATTCCGACAAGGATCTTCACAATGCAGAATGCAACTGGGTCTAAAGAGTGCAAGTAAGGTTGTTACATTTGTTGGGCGTCTTACAAAAGATAAAGGTATTGTGGAGTTGATCGCTGCCTTTGCAAGGTTGCAGGAATTGGGCTATGACTGTGATCTTTTACTGGTAGGTCCTTTTGAGCCTGACCTTGATCCATTACCATTGGCAACAATGGAACTTATCAAAGCAAACTTGAGAATTCGATGTGTGGGATATTCGAAGGAACCTGAAAAATACTTGGCTATATCCGATATATTTTGTCTTCCAAGTTATCGGGAGGGTTTCCCTACTGCAATACTAGAGGCTGCCGCGATGGGGCTTCCAACAGTTGGAAGTAATATCAATGGGACTAGTGACGCAGTCATCGACGGTAAAACTGGAATTCTTGTTCAGCCCAAAGATGTGAATGCCCTGGTAAATGCATTGGGTTGTTTGCTTGATGGGGATGAGCTCCGCTGTAAGATGGGGCTGGCGGCTCGAGAGCAATGTTTAAAGGAGTTTGGAGCGCCACTGGTTAACTCGATGGTAATAGCGGAATATTTGCATGCAGTTGGGCCAGCGGATGTTGTTTAACTGCTCGTCGAAAAGAGTATTTGATGTTGTGTTTTCGATGGTATTGAGTGCAATACTGGTAACTCCAGTTGCCATGATTTTTATACTGGTAAGGCTTACATCATCCGGACCGGGCCTGTACTGGTCGGATCGGGTTGGCCGTAACAACGTCCTGTTCAAAATGCCCAAGTTTCGAAGCATGCAAATAGGCACACCGGTAGTCGCCACCCATTTGCTGAATAACCCGGACGCATACCTGACCCCTATTGGGAGCTTTCTGCGTAAAAGCAGCCTCGATGAGTTGCCTCAATTGTGGAACATTATCAAGGGGGATATGAGTTTTGTAGGGCCGCGCCCTGCGTTGTTCAATCAGGCTGATTTAATCGAATTAAGGACCCGGTGCGGAGTGCACCACCTGATGCCTGGCCTTACCGGATGGGCGCAAATCAACGGGCGCGACGAATTACCTATTCCTGATAAGGTCGCACTGGATGTCGAATACCTGCATCGCCAATCTTTGTGGCTGGATGTAAAAATTATATTTCTGACCGCCTTGAAGGTCATAAGGCGGGACGGCATTGTTCATTAATATAAAATTCAAACGCGTTGCCAACATTTTTATCGGAGCTATACATGAATAATTTGATCGATATCCAAAGCCAAATCGAAAAGCTGCAAAAGCAAGCCAATGAAATCAAGGCCAAGGATTTCCAAAGTACCGTGCAAGAGATTTTGGTGAAAATGCAGGCATTTGGCATTACGGTCAAGGATTTGCAGTCCGCCAAGCCCGCCAAATCCGGCAAAGCGGGGCGCGGCAAGGCCAAATCGGTTGCCGATAAGGCTCTGAAAGCACCGAGAGCCGCCAAAAAAGCCACCACACCGGTCGCCGCCAAATACCGCGGCCCCAATGGCGAAACCTGGTCAGGCCGGGGGCTTACTCCTAAATGGTTGGCTGCCTTGATTGCACAAGGTCAAAGCAAGGAATCCTTCGCGATCAATGCATAAGCAGGTCTTGGCTTGGCCACGTGTGGCCAAGCGACTGGTCGTCATTGCGCTGGACGTGGTGCTGGCGTTGCTGGCCACCTGGATCGCGTTTACCTTGCGGCTGGATGCATTGCATCAACCGGCGGGCGCGCAATGGTGGGTTTATGCGGTAGCGCCTGTACTGGCCGTCCCCGTATTCATCAAGTTCGGCTTGTACCGCGCCATTTTTCGCTATACCGGGCAGGCGGCGTTGGTTGCCACGGCCCAGGCGGTCGGCATTTACGCGGTGTTGCTGTCGGCCATGTTGCTGTGGCGGCAGTGGCCTAACGTTCCCCGCAGCCTGGGTTTGCTACAGCCGCTGATTTTTCTGCTGTTGGTGGGCGCCAGCCGGGCGTTTGCCCGATTTTGGCTGGCGGGTCTGTCGGGTCCTGCGGCTGAAGCCGGGGGGCGTTTGTTGATCTTTGGTGCCGGTACTGCAGGCGTACAAACGGCTGCGGCTTTGGGCGTATCGCGCCAGTTTCAGCTGGTCGGATTCGTTGATGACGACGCATCCAAGGTGGGACGCAGCATCAACGGGGTGCCCGTGCTCTCGTCCCACAATGTGCCGGAGCTGGTTCAGACGGAGCGCATTACCGACATTTTGTTGGCCATGCCCAGCGCATCGCGCGACCGACGCAACCGGATCATCGAATCGCTGGACAGTCTGCCGGTCCATGTGCGCACCCTCCCCAGTATGGCGGATCTGGCCAGCGGGCGGGTTTCGGTGCAGGATTTCAAAGAGCTGGACATTGAGGATTTGTTGGGCCGCGAGCCGGTGCCGCCCAGCAGTGAACTGCTGGCGCGCGACTTGGCGGGACAAGTCGTATTGGTCAGTGGTGCTGGCGGCAGCATTGGGGGCGAGCTCACCCGCCAGATTCTGCTTCAGCAGCCACGCCAGTTGCTGTTGCTGGACCACAATGAGTTTGGCCTGTACACCATCCATCAGGAGCTGGAGGCCATATGCAATGCCAACTTGCTCAACGTTGAATTGGTCCCTTTGCTGGTCAGCGTGGCGCATGCCGACCGACTGCTGGCGGTGTGTGAAAAATACCGTCCGGCAACCGTGTACCACGCCGCTGCCTACAAGCATGTTCCTTTGGTAGAAAGCAATGCGGGGGCCGGGGTGATGAACAATGTGTTCGGCACGCTGAACATGGCCCAAGCGGCAATCGCGGCCGGTGTGCATCGGTTCGTCTTGATTAGTACCGACAAGGCGGTGCGGCCGACCAATGTGATGGGTGCGACCAAACGCATGGCGGAATTGGTACTGCAGGCGTTGGCGTCAGACCAGTCCAATACCTGTCTGTCGATGGTGCGCTTTGGCAATGTGCTGGGCTCCAGCGGCAGCGTAGTGCCGCTGTTCAGGCGGCAACTGGCCGCAGGCGGGCCGTTGACGGTGACGCACGCAGAGGTCACCCGCTATTTCATGACTATCCCTGAGGCGGCACAACTGGTGTTGCAGGCCGGCTCCATGGGGCAGGGCGGCGATGTGTTTGTGCTGGACATGGGCGAGCCGGTCAAAATCATCGACCTGGCACGGCGCATGGTGCAGCTCTCAGGTCTGGCATTGCGGGACGAAACACATCCATCTGGAGACATCGAAATTGCCATCACCGGCCTGCGCACCGGGGAGAAGCTGTATGAGGAGTTGCTGATTGGGGACAACCCCGAAGCGACCGAGCACCCACGCATCATGAAAGCACGAGAGCCCTTTTTGCCGTGGTCAACGTTGCAGCAGGAATTGGTGGCGCTACAGACCGCTGCTACCCAAAATGATGTCGACGCCATCAAGGCCTTTTTGTTGAAGCATGTGCAAGGCTACCAGCCGAGCTAATCCGATTCACCTAACCTACCAAAGCCACCATGTCCGATACCCTTGGCGCCGCTACCCAGATTGCCCCCCGCGACAAAGCCGAAATTCTGGCCCAGGCGCTACCCTACATCCGCAAGTTCCATGGCAAGACCATGGTCATCAAGTACGGCGGCAACGCCATGACCGACCCGGCGCTGCAGCAGGCCTTTGCCGAAGATGTGGTGTTGCTCAAGCTGGTGGGCATCAACCCTGTGGTGGTGCACGGTGGCGGGCCGCAAATTGAGAGTGCACTCAAGCGTCTAGGTAAAAAA
>NZ_JAUSFI010000085.1 GCF_030651495.1 Undibacterium sp. | reverse complement strand
CGCCGCGGTGCGAGCCGGGCGACTGTCATGATCTAATAACTCCAGCGCGCGGCTCGCATGCGCATAAATGGAGTCAGCCTCGTTTCTATACACCGCCAACCAGGCCCAAAGCACAGCTATTTGACCATTCATCTCCATCGCCGGCATGTCTGGCGGTGCAAGGCGCATGGCCGCTTCAGCGCACAATAACTTTTCCTCTATCTGACGGGGGTGGCCGCCAAATAACAAGGACCAGGAAAATGCTACCCATAGATAGGGGTACGTGTTCAGAACGGCGTGCGGCTGTAATGACAGCCACTGTATGATAGGCGCGGTTTCTCCACGAAAGTACAACGGCATACCATTTCCTTCGATCAGCCGTATTGATCTCGGGATATCCTTTGCCGAAGTAGCTTGATGAAAAGCCTCAACCTCCAAGCCATTGACCTCGTACCACTGGCTGGCACGTAAGTGAAGTGGCTCAACTGGCTCGTTTTGCCCCAGGCGTTGACGCAATAAGTCGGAAAATAAATGGTGATACCGATACCATCGTCTTTCTGCATCCAATGGCACAATAAAGAGATTGGCATCGTCAATCTGATTAAGGACTTGTTGCCCGCCGTGGCTTTGTAATACGGCATCGCACAAGGGGCCACACAAGCGATCAAGTACCGAAGTACGAAGCAGAAAGGACTGGACCTCTGGGGACTGTTGGTTCAAAACCTCTTCTATCAGGTAGTCTTGTACAAAGCGGTGGCTACCTGTAAACGATGCAATAAACGTTTCTGGATTTTTGTGCTGATGCAGCGAGATGGCCGCCAACTTTAACCCCGCAATCCAGCCCTCCGTGCGTGCTTCAAGCGCGTGCACCTGGGGCGAAGATAGTCCAAGATTTAGGCCTTGATTGAAAAACTCGGCTGCTTCGTCCAAGGCAAAACGCAAGTCCTCTTGGCGAATCTCTGTTATTTGCTCCTCTAGCCTCAGTCGCCCCAGCAATATTTCTGGCTCTTCGCGGCTGGCGATGACCAAATGCAACTGTGCCGGCATATGGGCGATCAAAAATGTCAGGGCTTCGTTGACTGGAATACTGGCAGAAAGATGGTAGTCGTCAAGAATAAGTACCAGCTTGCCAGGTATTGTGGAAAGTTGGTTTAACAATGATGTCAAAACTATCTCTGCCGTGGCAGGCGGGGAGGCACGCAACATCGCCGAAATGCCCGCACCAACGGCCTGCGAAATTGTTTGCAATGAAGCAACCAAATACTCCAAAAATAGGTTCGGGTCACGGTCATCTTCATCAAGCGACAACCAGGCACTTGGGTAGGGACAATCGTTAGCCCACTCGCTGATTAGAGTGGATTTTCCAAAGCCTGCAGACGCACATACCAGCGTCAACTTGCGTGATACACCATCATGCAGCCGCTTGATCAATAACGGGCGAGAGACGGCGTGGGCCGGCGGCAGCGGTGCAAAGAATTTAGTGGCCAGCAAGGTTGTCAATATCATCTGGCTATCGTAGCACAAAGTAAAAGTGTCAACTTCTATGATTTGCTGATTTCTAAATATGAAAGTAGCACATCCAGCCCACGCCTTACCCAGGTGGTTATTACGTCACTTTTTTGTAAGACGAGTACCACCGCTGGCGAAAGAAGATAGTAACCACGCACGACGATTCGGCCATGCCCCGAAGGCATCAAGACACGATCGCGCCAACGGCCATGCGCTTCTTCGACAAGGCGATGCAGGCTAACGGTATTCTAGAAAAAGTGACGATGGACAAGAGCGGAGCAAACAAATCAGCGATCGATGAAATAAATGACGCGATGGAAGTACAGATGCTCATTCGCCAGGTGAAATACCTCAACAACATCGTCGAACAGGACCATCGCGCAGTGAAACGAATAACAAAACCAATGCTCGGATTCAAATCATTTCACTCGGCGAAAAGCATCCTGACTGGAATCGAATTAATGCACATGATTCGTAAAGCTCAGTTGACCTTTGCGGGTGCAGAAGAGATATCTTTTGCCGACCAATTTTATGCTTTGGCATGAGAAATCCGGCTAGCCTGATAGCAAATGATTCCGCGTCAGACATTTTATTTCAACTTGTAAATGCGATTTAATGCGATTAGAAATCAATTTGTTGTGAGCCTGCCACGAGGTTCTGCAAGAACCGTACTTTGGTATGGCGACACGGTGAGACCGGGCAGTTATACTGCCTACCAGGCATACGACAATGGGTTGGCGCCACCACAACGATCTGGGATAACACATGACCTACCTTCTTCGCCGCATCTTGGCCACGCTGGCCACCCTACTCCTCACAGCACACGCGCACGCCTACGAGGCCGGCTGGATGCAGATCCAGGTGGCTGGCACGACACCGGAGGCGCCAACGACGACGGTCGCTCTGTACTACCCGACGATGGCCGCGCCACGAGTCATCGCCATGGGGCCGTTCACGCTGGACGTCGCCATCGGCGGCAAACCCGTCGACAAAGTCAAAGCTCTGATTCTGCTGAGTCACGGCAACGCCGGCAGCGAGACCGGGCACAGCGTCCTGGCACAGGCCCTCGCCCGGAACGGCTATCTGGTCGCCGCACTCCGTCATCCCGGCGACAATTGGCAGGATCGATCGCTGATCGAGAAGAGCCCCGAACGCTACTTCGATGAGCGGCCGCGGCAAGCTTCTCGGATCATCGACGCGATCCTGGCCGATCCCGCGTGGAAGGCTAGAATTGCGACCGACAGCCAAGGGCCTCGCGTGGGTGCGCTGGGACACTCGGCCGGCGGCTACACGGTGCTGGCGTTGGCGGGAGCCAGGCCGGATTTGTCTCGGTTGAGGAAGCACTGCCAGACTGAAGCATCCGAAGACCCGATCTTCTGCGGCATGGGCCGCTCGGGGGAATCGGCACCGCTGTTGCCTACGGTCACGCCCTCGCTCAAGGACGAGCGCGTTAGGGCGATCGTCGCGCTGGCCCCGGCGGGTGTGCTGCTCACCGCCGAGTCGCTCGCCGCGGTTCGGCCAGCGACCATGATCTACGAAGCAGAACTCGATCGTTTCCTGGTGCCGCGATTCCATGCCGAGTGGGTCGCCAGCAATCTTCCCGCACCTAACCTGCATCGGGTGCCCAATGCCTGGCACTACGCCTTCATGGATACGCCCAGCATGCCCATCCCTAGCTTGGACGGCGACCTAGCAGCGAACCCGCCGGGTTTCGATCGCAATGCGTTCCTGAAGCAACTCGCCATCGAAGTCACGGCCTTCTTCGACAAGACCTTCCTTGCAGCTGTATCCGTTTCCAATGACCCCATACGCAGCGCTACTCTTTAGCCTTGCCTCTGGTGCTGTTGCCATATTCCAATTGGCGCTTGTGCTGGGCGCTCCATGGGGCGAACTCACAATGGGCGGAAGGTGGCGGGGACGCCTCCCACCCAAGGTCCGTCTCATTGCGGTTTTTTCAATCGTGCTGCTGTGTTGCTTCAGTACTATCATTTTCGCGCGTTCGAACTATGACGTACCGCTCTTTGAGTCGCATGCTCGCCCACTTGCCTGGGTCGTGGTTGGCTACTGTGTAATTGGGAGCCTTGCTAATATCATTACGCCGAGCAAGCGCGAACGCCAGTTGTGGCTGCCGATTCTACTTACTATGCTGGCATCGAGCTTGGCCGTAGCAACCTCATGATTGAGGTAAATCGTGGAAGCATACGATGCTGCAAAAGAAACTGGCGCTCTACCTTGAACTAAATCCGTGAATTGTACGTAGCTGGGAGTCCGATGCGGATCCGCCACTCAAGGGTCGATCGTCTGAAGCGCTTACACGCGAATAGCAACTCTGTGTAGAGTCGGCTACGAGATGCGCTCTGCTACTTGGGCGAGCGCCCGAGTCGGCTCGAAATCGAAGTCATGACCCGGATTTCCAAGGATCTTTCAAGCTAGGAAATCAGACAGAAACTCCTCGTTTTCTTCATCACGGTGAAGCTGGGTAACCAGAGCAGCTTTGACAAAGTTGACATGCAAAGGCGTACAGACGCCAAGTTGCGGGTACACGAACTCTACTTGTTCCGAGCCGGCGAGGATGTTCTGCAAGAACCGTACTTTAGTGCGGTGACATGGTGAGGCAGGGCCGTGATACTCCCTGCTAGGCGTTCAACATTGATTTGGCGCCACAGCCGACCACAGCTTTTTCTCATTCACCATGTCAAATTTATCAAATCTCTCCTGGCAACTGCCGACGTACCTGTGTGATTCGGCGGGTGGTGGTGCGGTCAATCCCGATAACGCGCGTTTCATGACCAGTCCCGAACCCTTTGTTTTGCACATCGTGTGTTCCATTCTGTTTTGCGTGCCAGGGACATTTCAGCTCGGTTCAGCCCTTCGTCAGCGTTTTCCGCGCTTGCATCGCAGCGGCGGGTGGCGTAACGACGCCATGCGCCTTGTTCGCGGCGTTAACAAGCTTGTGGATGACGCTGGCCATCATCCTGTCGGTGCACGTGGTGATGCAAGGCTGCATCAAGCAACACAAAGCCTGGATAGTCCGTGCCTATGCGCTGGTTCTGGGTGCCGGTACCCAGGTACTCATCATGTTGCCGATGACATTGGTTGCTGGCGCGTCGCCTTTCTTCTTCTATGTCCTCATGGCTTGGGCCTAGGGACTGAACACCGTCTTCACCGAATCGCTAATTCCCCGCCATTTTCCATCCGCGTAATTTTACCAAGAAAGACTCTATGAACCGTTCATTCCTTCCACACGCTGCCATCCTTCTGAGCGCCTTGCTCTGTTCCTGCGGATTCATGACGCCCGCTCAACAGTATGCGGGCGAGCGAAAAAACTCATCCGAGATTGCAGTGATTCAAACGTATCTCGGTAGTCCCTTTGGGGACGAGTACCACGCCACGATTGCAGCCTATTCCAGCAAACCCGAAACGGGTACGCCGATAGTCAAGCGATTTGGTTTGCCAGGCTTCACTGACTATCCGCGCGAAATTCAGTTGAATCCCGGAAGCTATTCACTTGAGGTGTATTGCTTCAAGTCGCTGACCAAGGCCACCTACAGGCCTACCCTTGATCTGTCGGTGAAGGCGGGTTACGCCTACACGGTGAAATGTGACGCTTCTGCGGGCAAGGCCTCCGTCTTCGTGAGCCAGGAGACGCGCGCGCTCTGACCACCTGCCATTGCAACCCGTTTCTTTCCATGGCCGCCATCGGTGCTCAATGGTCGTAGCCCGCCAGTATCGAGGATAGAATATCTCGGTTTTCAGCGTCCCGAAGAAGCCTTAACATGCCGCATTATCAGGCGAATACCCTTTGCGCGACATGGAGCGATCAGCTTCGCATTTCCGATTCGCGACACTTGCAGACCGACAGCCACCGCCCTAAACAGGATCGACGCACTGCGTTGATGCTGTTTAAAAAACTTCAGCAGGAGGGATTTACCGGCAACTACTCAGGTGTCAGGCGCTATATGAATGGCTGGCGCGATCAGGTAGCCAAAGTGTCTGGTAAATCGGCCTTTGTTCCTCTCATATTTCAACTTGGCGAGGGGTTCCAGTTTGACTGGAGTGAAGAGTTGCTTGTCATCGGCGGTATTCACCGCAAACTACTGGTTGCCCACACCAAGCTATGTGCCAGTCGTGCCTTCTGGTTGGTCGCCTATCCAACGCAAAGTCATGAAATGCTGTTCGATGCGCATACAAACGCATTTACCGCCCTGGGCGGCATCGCCCGGCGTGGCATCTACGACAATATGAAGACCATCGTGGACAAAGTCATGCGGGGCAAAGGATGTATCGTCAATGCGCGCTTTTTTGCCATGAATGCACATTATCTGTTTGATCCGGATTTCTGTAATGTCGCCTCTGGAGGGGGGGAAGCATTGTCGAGAAGAATGTACAAGATAGTCGGCGTCGTGCCTAGCATGAACACAGGCAAGAACCTTCGGTAGCTTTGCCGAACTCAATGCGTGGCTGGCAGTACGTTGCAAACTACTCTGGAGTGATGCCTACGACTTTAAAAAACAGCTTACGACTATGTTAAGCACGAACACAGCTTCCTGTGCTGCCTTCGCTTTTTCTTCCAATGCGGATTTTTCATTTGTTATTTGACTAACTCCATTTTTATAAATTTTCCATTGACGTACCATTTTTTAATCGTCTTGGAAATGAATGCAGGCTCTCCATCATCTCGATGAAAAACACCGTTTTGCATCCAGTGCTCAACACCATTTATATAAATGGCCGAGGCACCGCCAACCCGATGCTGAATTTCAGAGCGCTGTCCAAATCCCTCTCCCCGCTTCGGGTTTTCCTTATACCAAATTCTTGTGCCATCAGCATATTCAACCGCAGGCAAATCAAAATTGCGACAACAGGCTCCTTGGATGAAATGACGTACGTTGCCGCTTGGATCGGTCAAACTTCCCGTAAAACTTTTCGAGTATGTTGTAGTCGATTTCGTATCGCTTGATTTGGCCAACTTATTTTCTCACTTCCTATATATTATTATCATGAGCGGGAATTCCCGCGTTGAGTTGTGCTTGTGCTGACATGGCCCGACAAACTAACCGCGTCCATTTTCTTGACTAGCTACGAATAACAAGCTTTCCTTCAATAAGTTCATCAATCAATGTTTTAACTAAATCGGCAGGAAGTTTATCCGTTTTACCAAAAAAATGACAATTCAACCCAAGCACCATTTTTTGAATGGCGCCGCAAAAGATTAAAACCACATTTCGGACATGATTGCATTGTTGACGATTGATCAGTATCTACTGACGCGTCATTCCACCAGAAGACTGAATCGCTGCTTTGACAGCAAGATCAACTGCCCTTCTTACCGGTCCCTCATCATCACCAATACCTTGCAGTGTTCCCTTTAACGATCCTTTATCGACATCGTTAAGCGTCATTGCTGCGGTCCAATTGACCCGTGCCGGAGTAATGTCAATCGTGCCTTTGTACCGATAGTGATTTTTATCGATATCGTGAAACTCATAACCATCGTGTTGTAGCAGCATGTCAATTTCTTTAAGGTGTGATGAATACATGACTCAGATTGTGGCTCAACATGGGTGAGCCATCGTTTTATATAAATCAGACAATGAACATCTTTTGCGTCATCTCTGAGATTACGGGAGTGTTAGAGCAGGTTGAATTGGCAGGATTGTTCCATCCGATGGCAACGCTGGCACATTGATTAACTTCATTAATAATGGATAGACATCCACATTATCGAACGCCGGTAAAACAATCGCTTTTTTAAATGCAGGACCGTTTGCTATAAACAGCGCTTGCATCTCTGAGGATAGATTGTCATATCCATGCGATCCTCCATTGGATTGTCTGCCGCCTTTGCTACCTGAAACAATCAACCAACCGACATCGGCCAAACAAACAAAGCGTGGTACACGTGGGTTTTTTCCATAATGAAAACGCAAAGGAATATTCTCTTTCTTCCAGCATTGCATGTGTTCATGTGTCCGTAACAGTTCGTTGGCCAACGCATCTTCTTGACCGGCATTGGCGTCAATACCCGCATAGGTACCAGAAGTAATGACACGGTAACTTGACGATGTGGCGATCTGATCTAGGTGTATCGTCCGATCAGAACTTGTCGCTGCCATGCCATGATCTGAGACGATCACGATATTGGCGTTAATATGCCGTGACTGTAGCCCTGCTATCAAACGACCGATAGCCAGATCGAGGTGAGCAACTGCGTTAGTCGCTTGCTCAGTATCCGGGCCAAATTCATGACCAGCATGATCGACCTCTTCAAAATAAACGGTCAGAAAGCCAGGACGTATCGCAAAAGGTTTATCTAACCAGCTCAGCATGGTGTCGACACGGCTGTCCGATGTGACTTTACCATCAAAGGCTTTAAACTCTGACGGGAGCACGCCATGAATCGCCGCTTCCGAACCGGGCCAGAACATAATACCCGTAGTGACTTTATGCTTTTCCGCGGTTACCCAGATCGGTTCTGCTTGATCCCACCAACGATGATCAATGACCGCAGCATGGTTACCTAAACTAAAACGCACCCCAGGAATATTGGCGTCTTCCATCGTATTACCCACAATACCGTTACGGTCTGGGCGAAGACCTGTCACCAACGTGTAGTGATTGGGAAAGGTAATCGATGGAAAGGAAGGATGCATCGTCTCCGCACGAACGCCACTGGCGGCAAGTTGATTGAGATTGGGTGTCACTCCACGGTGAAGGTAATCTGGTTTGAATCCGTCGAGGGAAACTAGAATGACAGGATGGTAGTCACTGTTATCACGATTATCAACTTGATCGGCGCTTGGTTTTGGCGCAATGGGCGAGCAACCTGCTACGAAAAAAAACAACAACGACCAAATTAAGGTTCTTAGATTAGTTTGAGCCATGAGGGATTAGAGGTGAATTGAAGTACATTCAATCGAAATACATATGCAATCGATTGTGGGAATGATTGATATTGACGCGTTGAGTGTAATCCAATCTTGGGCTCTCTTCTGCCGTCCGGCAAGAATAAAGTCCTTTATGAAATTTCAATGGAAAAATCTGTTTTAGTTCCTGGCGGATTCTCCAACTGAGAAAAAAAATACTTTACTCCAGTCAAAAAACTTATCCAAGCTTTCTGTTGATAGGGATGTGGATAACTTCACTCAACAGCGCTGAAAGCCAGAATCGACGCGGGGCTCTCTGAGAGCCTTGACAGTCTCTATGCCCATTTCTCTCAAACGCGTGCCGATGCGCCCTCCTACACCCCAGACTTCGCCTACATCAATACTGGCGAACAACTTATCTAGTTCAGGCTCTGGTATCGCATTGAAGTCGCATACGCTATTAAATTCTGGCCACTTCTTTGCCACATGATTAGCCAGCTTGGCGAGTGTTTTTGATGAAGCGACGCCGACACATACGGGTAAGCCGGTCCATTGCAATATACGGAGGCGGATATGCTGCCCCATTGCCGTTGATGACTCCCAAAGCCCTTGCAAGCCATTCAGCCGAAGAAAGGATTCATCAATCGAATAGACTTCCGTCTCCGGACTATAGTCACGCAAGATGGTGGCGACACGGTTCGACATATCGCCATACAGCGTGTAGTTGGACGACAAGGCGATGATGCCATGTTGCTTCGCCAAGTCCGTCATCATGAACCATGGCATACCCATCTTGATACCCAACGCCTTGACTTCATTTGAGCGTGCGACGGCACAACCATCATTGTTGGATAAAACGACCACTGGCTTATTAGCTAGCCGCGGATTAAATACGCGTTCACATGAAACATAAAAGTTATTGCAGTCCACCAGTGCAAAGATCTGTTTACTGGCACTGAGGTTATCGGTAGCTTGAGTTGACAGAGTCATGACGTCAAACTTTGAAGCGGCGCAGACGACGCGGCAATTGCAGTAGCGTCACAATGGATGAGCAAATATTTCCCCAAAGCCGTCGCCGGAAATTTCCAGGGAGATAACGGTGTCCAATTTCTAAGCGGCGAAGCCCTGCGTGAATTGGATGCACTTGCCAAAGGATTGCCCAGACAAGCATTTTCGGCGGCAATTCCAACTAGGGCAGCGCTATAGGTAAATTCACTGAGTGCGACCACGTGTTATCTACATCATTTTTTCGAATTCAGTTGTGTCCCATGCTGTTCTTCAGCAATCGACTGAATAACAATTTCAAGTCCCTCATGCGGGTCCGCCCCTATCGCCTTGCAATACTTTACAAACTCTACAAGCTCTATCTTCTTCCGATCTTGTTCCATCTTGCCGATGCTAGTGAAGTGAGCGCCAACCATTGGCGCAAGATCACGCAAAGTTAACGTAGTTAAAAATCGTTTTTGCTTCAACCAAACGCGAAGTTTTTCATAATGAGGTGAGTAGGCGGAAGTTTTCATTGTAGCGATATTAGATACACGCTAGAATGTAGCGAAATTCGATACAAGAAACGTCAACTCAACATGAAGCAAAAACACTTTAAGCAGGAAGTAATTGGCACATTCCAAAAATTAGCTGGAAAAAGTTTTACGGTTGGCCAAGCGTTAGATGCATACATGACCACGCCGTCCCGCATCCACTCAGAATTGAAATCCGCCCGTCAGTTTATTCATAGGAATATCCTGCGATTCATTGCGACTGGTGACCTTGTCAAAATGAGTGCTGGCAGTCACAAACACGAATATCGTGTGACGGATCAATTTAATTTACGACTTGTTGAATCTAAATCTACTTCGCTCATCGTGAAAATTGAGCCGATGACAAAAAAATCCTCTATCGACGAGAGCCTTACTGAACGGCTGAATCATCAAAAAATGCAGCTGCTTACCGCGATGGGAGAGGTCGAAGAGTACGATGCAATTTATAAAGAAATGCCTGAAATACGTGCACAAATTCAAGCGCTCTATAACGAATCGAGAGACAGATGTTCGAAGTTATTGGGAAAAGTAAAAGCCATTGAAAATCTCATCACATTAAGCTCTCGATAAAAATATGACAATGGCAGTCAGAATGCATTTCTAAAGCCTGGCATAAATTCACTACATCAGAAAACCATTTTCTTTGTTTAGCTAGGCCAGGAGCGGGTAAAACAGTGATGGCATCCACCCTGGCGAACAAGCTGCTACAAGAAAATAAGATAGATCTAGTCTTGTGCTTCTCGCCGTCGGTCATTGTTGCTGGCGACTTTGAGCACACATTGTCAGTGCACACGAACGTTCGTATGGACGGTCTCTTGGGCTCAAAAGGACGCTCTCTCACATATCAAGCGATGCTTCATCTTGACGCTTCCTTCTGGAAGCTTTTTGATAGCAACAGAATATTTGTCATCTTCGATGAAATTCATCACTGTGCTGGAGATGGGTTCGGGAATGCGAATGCATGGGGGCAAAAAATAATTGAGAATATTCAGGGTCGTGCGGCTTATACCTTGGCATTAACAGGAACACCGTGGAGGTCTGATCAAATACCAATTGCGTTGTCTCGCTATTGCCAGAGCAATAAAATACGTTGTGATTATATCTACGGATTAACGCAAGCTGTTGCAGATAATGTTTGTAGAACACCCGTAATCACGCTAATCGACAATGATAGCGTTTTTGTTAAACAAAATAATAAAATTTCAAAATATTCATCTTTCGGTGATCTGCTCAGAGAATCTAAGTGCTCATATCAACAACTGATAGAGAACGAAGATCTTATTTTATACATCATCGACATGTCTTCAAAGAAGCTACTGACGATCAGAAAGCAATTTCCAAACGCTGGCGGTCTCATCGTTGCCGCATCGGTTGAGCACGCAAATAAGATTGCCGGAATACTTCATCAACGCACAGGAGAAAAAGCATACATAGCGACTTATCGCGAAGAAGATCCGTTAAGCATAATCAATACGTTTAAATACAATTCAGAAAAATGGATAGTGTCAGTTGGGATGATCAGTGAAGGAACCAGCATCCCTAGGCTTCGGGTATGTTGTCATCTCACCAGAGTAAAAACAGAACTTCATTTCCGGCAAGTGTTAGGTAGAATACTTCGCAGCAATAACAAGATAAAGAGTGAAGGCTTCCTATATATGCCTGCCGAACCCAATCTTATTGAATACGCTACTCGCGTAGCGCAAGAAATCCCTAAGGGTGCGCCAATAAAATTTGACTCTATGTCAATTGCAAAAGATACGACAGATGATTTCATCATCCACAAAGGCGCTAAGAATTCCGTCAGTGGTATGACGTTAAATTTTGGAAATGATCCCACTGATGAAAACATTGCTGGATTTGCAACAAATGTTCGACGAGAACTCTCCTCACTTGCAGAATCTTATGAAGCCAGCATAAATATTTTCGGAAAATTTAAGCAAGAGCTAATTTCGCTGCAACTTGGAATTTATTAAGTGCATAACTATTTCGCCTTTGGTACACGAATGTTCATGAAGTCGGTATCACTCAGAAATGAAATTCAGATATAGTTCCGGTCGCTGGATGGCGCGTTGGGAAAGTCCAGTTGATCTAAAGAAAGCGAAAATTTTTAAAACTTTTTTTCTATTACCATGTAACGGAATTATAGTGTTTTAGGTATTGATTTTAATGGAGAGAAATGAGCGCAAATTATTGCGCTAAACGCTGATGACATCGATCTTGATTATCACTAAGTATGTCGCCATGTCTAGCAAGTAGCGTTTGGTGTGCTGCCTGAGAGCCGAGACCCTCTCGCCTATTAGAAGATAGATCGCAGGGTTGTATACAAATGTTGGCGCGCACTGAATATTGACCAAACTTGATGACGCGGAATTCGATCAATTTCGTCTATCAAATTCAATAAATGTAACTGAAATAGTTAACGGTGAATTGCAGCAAGATTTTCGTGAAGTTTTTTGCGATGTATCTTTATTTTTTCTTCATTGAGTAGCAAGTTAGGTGCAGGCATTGGGCATCTTACATACACAATTGCTGGTCTGTCTTTACAGTCGCATCCGGCAACTGCCCAATAACTATCATAATTTACGGTAGACCTTTCTTTCGCCCAACTAACCTTCCCAAATTCTTGAATTTTCTGCGCATTAATTAGTAACTCTCGAAAACTCTCGATGCAGGCACTCCCAAATATATGATCAACAACCCAAAGTTGGGTCATTTTAGACCAATGCACAGGACACGGAGATGGACGAGCCGCGACCCATCCCAGTAATCCGAACGGATCTTTTTTTACAGGTGCAAACAAATACCGTGGAGTTCCACATCCCTCCCACAACATTCTCCACTTAATAAAAGCTTGAGCAATCGGACAAAAATTTGTGGTAACTTCACCATCCATATGCCACCAAAAATGATTCGATGCGGTAATGATGCAATGTTGATGTTGTTTTAAGACGTGACGCCACAGGTGGCGACGCAATGTACGATAGACACTTTGAATTGATTGGACTTGACTTTCGAAACTCACCTTGGGAGGAACACTTTCGTCTATGGCTTGCGGCCACCAGGGCTTATCCAGATCACTATCGTCGTCATCAGATTGCACCATTCTATATTGACCGCAATTGATCCGCTCGACTCGCTCTAGTCCAATCGGAATTTGTAAAGAAACTTCCGCATAACCCATGTCATGCAAAACATGTGAAACAAACCCAACATACCTCGACAGATAGCCGCCGTTCTCTGCGCGCGCAAATACGAGTTCACTCTGCCCCAACTGACGGCGCTTCTTGCCAATCTCCAATTTAGCCAACAGGTTGGCCTCTTCAAATTGAAAAAACTTAATCATTCGCTCAACGCGGATCCTCTCAAGTTCACGAGGCATGGCTAATTTTTTAGAATTATATCGAATCCAAGGCGCCATATCTTGACCGCAATATGGACAACAAAAAGGCATTTTAATGAGGTCCGTACGTAAACGATAAGGGATTTGCATCTTGCAAGAACTGCACCTTTGCAACAGTGGAGTGGAGTGAATTGGACAAAATGCCATCGCGTCCATTTGAAAAATGGCAGCGTGAAATCCATGAGATGCACAACGTTCACACCATCGCAAATTTTCACTCGATTTAAATTGGCTATTTGGAAGCCCATCTAACAAAAATGTGCTTCGCACTTGAGTTTCGTTTAAATGAAATATTCTAGCCATTACGTCAATGTCAAACAGCGATGGGTCTCGAAGATCAACATTGGGGTTTTTGCAGATTATTGTGCGTTTAGCGATTTCTTTTCTAATGACAATTTGCGCGATTTCCCGCGCCGTCAGCGAATTAACGATCGCGAATTTCATGAGCAAACCATATGCGGAGTCTAGACCCGTATACCAGTGATCACGCCAACACCATGCAAGAGGAGGCGGACGTACCAGGTCAAGGATGATACGTGCATATTTCACTATATTCTTCTTATTGCCAGATCTTTGGCAGGAAGCCCCAAATGAAGCTCTTCCTGTGCTTCTACATAACTGGAATCTCCGACGGCAGCATCCCAAATGGATGGAGAAAAATTAAAATTTCCAGAGTCATGTTTTGAATTTTCTGTTAACGCAATTTCGACAGTATGTGCGAAGTATTGCATAGGAATTTCGATTGCAAAATCAAACCTTGCTTTTACGTGTGCCCTACAAAATGCATCCCATAAAGGAACCGCCTGATCGACAAGGCGTAAACCGTTCGCATACGCTATTGGAAAAAAGAATCGCGTGTAGGTCCAATCGCTTTTATCCGGAAATTTTGCTTCATCATATCCAGCTAAACATGTTGCAATGTCTTCTGCGTTCAATAAACCATTAAATCGCATTTCAGCAATCATGAACCTTAATATAATTTGAGTGTGGTTACTTTGACGCAACGATGTCTTTTGGTGCAGCAGTTGTGGCTGCCCTACCAAAATCGTCATCATTCGAATGCCTTTTCGTTCTAAATTATCATGCACGTCTCGCAGCCACTCATATTCAATTACATCTAAGCGCTGTGCCTCATCTGCAAAAAAAATAATCCAATTATGTCCTGAATTTTCTACAAGCTCGCATAGTCTGTCGATGAGACGAGATCGTTTTCTTGTTACCGTACCAACTAAATATCCCTCATGACCTGCTGCTTTCAATAAATTCGAAAAAAATCCATTTTCAGATGGAAATTTTTTTGCTTCGCAACCAAAACTAATAAAGACCGATTGAGGAAAATCAGTCTTTAAAACACTGATTACATAACGAATGCTATAAGTTTTTCCAAATCGAGGGTACGCAAAAATGATGGCGCCAGGAGTCCTGAGTCGAATTAATTTTTTTACTCGCTCGACTAACGCATCAATTGAAGGAGTAGGAACAATATACGTTTGCTGCGTGACAGGATGCTCATCAAAACCTACTGGGCGACGATGGGACATACCCATAATCTTCTCCTAAAATGTTATTGTGCGGCGTATTTTCAAAATACGTGGCCGCGCGACCTTAACAACAGTTTCGTTTTCTTGATCTATAATTGTTTCAGTTGGAGATAAATTTTCAGCAATATTTTCTTGCACTGAAGGAGTAAAAGCTTGCTGTCCGTTGTTCATTTGAGCTTTCGCTAATGCTGTCGCTGCCTTCTTATTGGTTCGAGCTTGTCCCCATTTGTATTTTGCCCATGCTTCAACCGGATTATCTCCATCTCGAATGACGAGTCGCTCTTCTGCAATCAACCGAAAAATTTCCTGACGAACCCGCAAAGAATGCGGAGTAAAACACCATGGTCGTGCAGCAGTAAGAACTCCAAGTTCTGATCCATCTTCAAAAAATCCCTTTACCACTCTGATATCACGCACATCGAAATAAATGCGTAATTTTTTTCCAATCAATCCAGCATTGCCCGACAAAATTTCATTTGTGTAGCGTACGTTGGAAAAATTGATGTGTGGGCGCACGCCGTTCTTTACCGATCCTTTGATCGTTACAACACGCGCTTCTTGTAAAAGGCACAAACTCGATCTCATGAATATCGGTAATGTTCTGATGTGGCCATTTTGGTGATTTACGTAATAAGACATTGCTTCTAATGGAGTACGTTTTCCGATTCCACCATGCGTTTCACCATTGTAATCAGCCAATAATACTTCAATCATTTCCTCTAGTTCATGAAACTCAACCAGAAGGGTAATGTCCATGCCTGGATCGCTAAGAATTTTTTCAATGGACTTTGGATCGCTACCCATGGTGCCGGGAAGTCGGTGCGCGAAATGCTTGGACACCAAATGAAAAAAACGTTCGATGTACGGTCTATCATCCGGAGTACCGGGGGGGCCATTGTCGGACCAACATCCAACAATCTGATTGAGACGGGTTAACGTATCCGCGGCTAGATGCGATTTCGCTCCATCAATCCTAAACCAATCCCAACATGCATATGCCGTTTCTGGAATAGATGAGGATGGAAAGCCACCACCGTCCTTGATCGCCAAGGTTGGAATAACATACTTTCTTGGTTTGAATGGTGTCATTGCTGACTGCAAAGCGGCAGCAACGTCATCCTTATTATATTCATTACTTAAAGCCAACGAGTAACCAATTACGGACCGCGTAAATACGTCAAGTAACACAAGTATCCATATGCGATGCAACTCAAGCAGCGTCTCACAACCAAACGGATCTTTTATCTTAACAGTAAGTCGAAGATCAATTTTATGGCCATCGAACTCAATCACCTCGTAGGCGCGTGTTGCCGCCGGAACCTGTTCAAATCCATTCATTGCGGCACCTGCTCGTGATCCACCAGCGTTGGTGACTGCAGTGGAAAATAACTCTTCCGCCATTTTCTTGAAATAACTCTGCATTGATCTGTATCCAAGACGACTCTCGGTAAATGGATACTCATCAGGTGTGATTTTAGCGGTACGGCATGCTTTTAAAAAAAGATTGTGAATTTCAAGAATAGGCTTGCGCACTTCGCGAGCCGATTCAATTTTCTTATTCCGCTCACGTCCATACTTCTTCAAAAGTTTTTCGATACCAGGATAGTCAGTTAATAGCTGCTTGAAAGCGCCAGATGACCCAGCTCTGCCCTTACGAGCACAATCTACCTGGGCGGTGCGTTCATAATTTTTTTGACGTACATAAGGTATTGCGCCACGAAATCCGAAAATTCTTCCGTCGGAATGCTTATGCGAGCAGCGTTCAATTAATCGATACAAGGCCGATCGATTAATTCCAGTTTTCTCCAGTATTATTGAAACTGGTATCTGCGTTTCTTCGATAAACATTTTAATGGCGTTGCAACGCCTGTTGTATGCGTCCCGATCTTCATCCGACAGAGCCGTCGGATCAGCCATTGGCCAGTTTTGAAGATCCCGGAGGTATTCTGGAATCGAGAGCCTATCGAACTGAAGATTTCCGAACGCAAGCTTTTTCATATTGTTTTAATCATGCTTGAAGGTCCGATATATCCGATGTCAATAGTAGAACATATTGCCTGCCCACCGTGAAGTAAGCGATACGCACTAATTCGCACCAATACGGGATCGATATCAAAAAAATGACGCTCTAAACTCTCAAAAGACATCTCTGTTTTAATTAACTTCAGCATATCCTCACACAAATTATTCGGAATAAATTTTCCAAATGCAGACAGATCACGAATGATCCAGCCCCAATTAATCAGTAAGAATTTTTGCTGTGAATAGTCGACAGGATTGACGAATTTAATCGTAATTTTGTTATTTTTTGACCAAGTATTAAAAGCAGGTATTGAAGATGAATCGCCAAAATTCTTTGCTATTTCGGTAGGATTTAATAAAAATAGGAACTCTGCTGATACTTTTTTTTCGACCCAAAAATCTACAATGCGTTTTGGTTTAGTATCTGGAATCGCGAGAGGACGTTCACAGTAAGATTGAACCTCTGGATCTGACTCAAGAATTGTCCAAGCATCAAGCGCGGCTCTCCCAAATAATGTCAATGGACGATTAAGTTTAGGAGCGAACACGTCATACCTATGACAATCATGCGGGCGCGTATTATCAGCCGCTGTTAAGAATCGTTGTTTTGGTGGCATGCGGTGCCTCCATCTACTTACATTCGTGAAGTTTCAATATTAGTTCACAAAATCGGTAAGTTCCAGAATTACTTCGTATATAAATGAACTAATTGTGATACATTTTTATAAAAAAAATATAAAAATCAATGACTTACAATTAATTTTCCGTATCAGATTTACTTCACTGGACGGTAAAAGTATCCGGTAAATCCAAAACGGTGTTTTCTGCATTTACCCGCTATGCCGAGGTGGGTTCGGCACTAAAATCCACGCCTGCGTTGAAGGTCTGGGCCAATTAGCACGGTTTGTACTTACAGGTGGGCAAGTTCATGACTCAACGCAAGCAGAAGTCTTAATGGGAGAAATGATGCCGCAAGCCGTATAAAAATGCTAAGGCTGTCATTCCGCCAAAAGCAAACAGGAAGGAACAAAGAAAATTTGATCAACAGCAGTACCGAAACCGTAATTTAGTTGAACGATTCTTTGCTCGTATCAAGCAATTTCGAAATTGGAACCGTTGGCTTGGCGTGTAAAAATATAGATCGGGCTGGTGTCAGGCTACTATCGCAATTTGATGATTGGTTTTCTCGGTAAGAATCTCGAAAGCTGCGCGATCCCGCGTGATCAAGGTCCGTGACGCTCTTCCTGCTCGCTCCAAAGTGAGCTTACATGCCGCCAACTTGGTGTTGAGACAGGTCTTGACTCCACCTGGCGGATTGTCGTACTTGAGTCCGACAAAGGACGATGGCTTTGCATGAATATGAATCGAAACCCGGACATCGGCAGTACGGGATTCAATATGCCAGTCGTAGCAATCGGGATGCAAATTAAAGCGACCCTTTGCCCTCACCGCCTGCGCGATATTGTTGAGCGCAATCTCTCCTTCATCTGTTCGTAAAACAAGCAGCGTAAATGCGGGAGTCCATATTGGGCCTATCCGAAGTCTGGCAGTAGAACATTCCAGGAAGGCATCGGGCGCGTTATCGAAGCCTGCCACCTGCCCCCATGCGTATGAATCTGTGTGTTTACTGCCCCAGTTGTGATTCTGACTGCCCTGCCAGCGATCAATCGGGATCGTCTCACCATTGACTGTTAACGCGCCGTGAAATTGCACATTTGGCCGCCCTACCAGCGCTTTGGCCTTTGGAAATGCGCGCTCGTAAAACGATTGCGGCAACAATAATATTGGCGCCTGTCCACCTTCATACCGCAACGCCCATTGCATGCTATTGCCGCGCGAGTTCGCTTTGCCCTGTAAAAAGTCTTCGGTCAGGGTTGCGGATCCGATGAGCAGGTTCAGTTCACCATCCGGAAAACCACACTGATTCACAGGCAGGACTTCTTTCACCGCAGTAATGCGCTTAGTTTCACCGTCGAAATAGATTGCCCACAATTCACCAACCGCATTACCTGGCCGTCCTTCGGGACTGAAAATCGTGTAGCGAATCCAGAATGCACGCGGCCGTTCCGGATGATTAGCCCGCAGGAAATAGCTTTCGTAGTGTCCTTTCTGGCTATTCGGTACGAAACGACAGCGGTTCCAGGGTTCGTGCTTTGTCATGATTTTTCGCTTCATTACTTATCGTTTTTAAGTCGATTGATGTTTTGGTCACACCATTCAATTTGTAATCCTCTTGGCACAATTTACTGCAGCGTCCGTCAATACCCATCCTTTACCACCACGTAGACCTCGTGTGACTCAGCAAACATTCCCTTGCGTTCCATACTTGCAGCTTCACGCTCCATTGCGCGCACATCCTCTTCGTCAAAAGTTGGGTGGCGCGCTGGTTTCAGTATTTGATGCAAATCATTCGCAGTGAATCAAGCTACACCAAAAATCTTTACCAATTCGTGTTGGCGCCGACTGAATATTGACTCCCTGCCGATTGAATATTGACCCAGGGTGAGTCGCTGTTTTTTGAAACAGAAATTGTGGATAAGTCTATCAAATAGCTGGTTTTTAACCTATTAGCAATGCCCCACCAACCTGACTAAATGGAAGGTAACCAAGCTCGTCCAGATCATCGACAAAGCAAATGCTAGAAAACCGATTGCAGACGACAAAATTCGCCATCAAGCCATTAGAAATTCCTGATTTTAAAGTCAAAATTTCTTTGCGAATTTTTCAATATGTGGATACTCCCCTTAATGCACAGTTAAAACACTAGCAGCGCGCAATAGCTTGGTGCTCTTTTAAAATATACTAGGTGGGAGTATCCTATTTTTCTGATTGATTATAAAGCTGAACGATCAATACGCTTACTCAAAATGATCGAAGTTGAGGTTTGCCTCACTCCATCTAGCGTTCCAATCTGATCCAGCAACTTATCCAACACCTCTGTCGTGGCGCAGTGCAAAGTCAGCATATAGTCGATAGCTCCACTGACCGCACACAGTGTTTCTACTTCTGGCAATTGTTGCAAATACTTCATTAATCCTGCCGCATAGCGCGCCTCCACTGAAAGTCCAACGTAGGCGCGCACCGCCGCTTGATACATTGACTGATTCAATCGTAAACCATAGCCAGCGATGATTTCGCGCTTCTCTAATGCATTGATACGTGCAATAACAGTGGTCCTAGCGATGCCTACATGACGTGCAATGACGGTGACCGGCAAGCGAGCATTGTCCATTAGCAGTGCGAGAATTTTGTTATCTATTTCATCGAGTGTGGGTTTCATAAATCATATTGTAGTAATTATTAGTCATTATGTCGTCTAAACTTTCATTTTGACGATAATTTACACTCTATTATCTGACAAGACTCCCCTCTACACTTATTCCAGTTCATTTTTATAAATATCATCTGGAGACCTGTCATGACTACCAAACTCATTCTGCTCGGCGCCGGAAAAATTGGCGATGCTATTTTGAACTTGCTATCTCACACTGGCGATTACCAGATCACCGTTGCCGACCGCGACCCTGAGCGTCTGAAATATGTAAAACAAGCTTGCTTCCCCAATACGCAGATCGTGCAAGCTGATTTGTCCGATAAAAATGTAGTGACAGAATTGATTCGAGGCCATCAAGTTACTTTGTCTGCCTGTCCCTATTTTTTAACTCCACTCATTGCCGGTGCCGCCAAGGCGGCCAATTCACATTACTTTGATCTGACTGAAGACGTAGAAAGTACTAAGATCGTCAAGCAACTGGCAGAAGGTGCAGATTGCGCTTTCGTTCCACAATGCGGCCTGGCACCAGGTTTTATCTCTATCGTGGCGAACGATGTGGCGAAACGTTTTGACACATTGCGTGACGTCAGCATGCGCGTCGGCGCCCTACCCACCTTTCCAAACAACGCATTAAAATACAATCTGACCTGGAGCACTGATGGTCTGATCAATGAATACTGCAATCCATGCGAAGCCATCGTTGATGGCCAATTACGTGAAACTTCAGCATTGGAAGAAATCGAACATTTTTCACTCGACGGCATCGATTACGAAGCTTTTAATACGTCCGGTGGCCTGGGTACTTTGTGCGAAAGTCTGGCAGGAAAAGTGCAAAATCTGAACTACAAAACCGTACGTTACCCTGGTCACCGCGACATCGTAAAAATGCTCATTCGCGATCTCGAGCTGGGCAAACTGGAACGTCGTCCAATTCTCAAAGACGTATTAGAAACTTCCATTCCAATGACAAAACAAGATGTAGTATTGGTTTTTGTTAGCGTCATTGGAACGCGCGATGGTCGACTGGAACAAGAATCTTACGCCAAAAAAATTTACAGTCAGATCGTGAACGGTCAATTATTATCTGCAATACAATTAACCACAGCGTCTGGCATCTGCACGATGGTGGATATGGTTGTTACCGGAAAATTGCCACGACATGGCATGGTTCGTCAGGAGCAGGCGTCACTGGCCGACTTCCTGGCAAATCGTTTTGGCCGTTACTACGCAGTGTAAAATAGATATTTATAAAAAACGAGAACACGGTAAAAAGTGCATAACACTTTCTAACCGGGTTCTCGTTCTTTGTTTACGTAACCCGTACTACAAAATCTGGAGTGCATATGGACAACAACATCAATAGTTTACTGACTGAACTCGGGGTCATACTCACCGACTATCAGGGGCAAGACATCTCCAGCGTTTCACCAATTAATGGTGAAAATCTCGCTACCTTGCGCGCCGACACCGCTGAGCAGGTTAAAACAAAAATCGACCGCGCACATACTGCTTTTCTGCAATGGCGCAATGTACCGGCACCACGCCGTGGTGAGCTGATGCGTTTATTCGGTGATGAACTGCGGATGCATAAGGAGGTGCTGGGAAAAGTAGTCACGCTGGAAGCTGGAAAAATTTTACAAGAAGGCTTGGGTGAAGTCCAAGAGATGATCGATATTTGCGATTTCGCCGTAGGTTTATCGCGTCAACTATATGGCCTGACAATCGCGTCAGAGCGCCCTGGTCACCGCATGATGGAAGTCTGGCATCCGATCGGTGTAGTTGGCGTCATCTCTGCTTTCAATTTCCCAGTTGCTGTCTGGGCCTGGAATGCTGCACTGGCTTTTGTCTGTGGCAATAGCGTGACCTGGAAACCATCAGAAAAAACCCCTCTGACCGCCCTCGCCACCCATGCTTTGTTCATGAAGGCATTCGCCCGCTTTAATGCCACCAGCAATGATGCGCCAGCCGGTTTAGCTGAATTGATCATAGGCGGTCGCGACACTGGCGCGCAAATGGCCGAAGATAAACGTGTCGTGCTGGTCAGTGCAACTGGCAGCACACGCATGGGGCGCCAGGTAGCAGAAATTTGCGCCAAACGCCTGGCACGCGCAATTCTTGAACTGGGCGGCAACAATGCCATGATCGTGGCACCTAGCGCAGATCTAGAAATGGCATTGAGAGGAATAACTTTTTCAGCAGTCGGCACTGCTGGCCAGCGCTGTACGACATTGAGACGACTATTCGTGCATGAGAGCGTATATGACATCGTTGTGCCACGCCTGAAAAAGATCTATGAAGGCCTACCAATTGGTAACCCACTTGAAAAATCCACCTTAATCGGCCCATTGATTGATCAGGCGGCATTCGATAACATGCAAACTGCCCTTGCTGCTGCAATGGCTGAGCACGGAAAAGTATTTGGCGGCCAACGCGTCGATGTCCCAGGCTGCGAGGGTGCTTTTTATGTACGTCCATCATTGGTAGAGATGCCGAGCCAAACCGCTGCCATGCATCACGAAACTTTTGCACCTATCATGTACATTGTGCGTTACACAGATCTGCAACAAGCGATCACTTGGAACAATGACGTGCCACAAGGACTGTCCTCGAGTATTTTCACTACGGATATGCGCGAAGCAGAAAACTTTATGTCAGACAGCGGTAGCGATTGCGGTATCGCGAACGTCAACATCGGACCGAGTGGAGCTGAAATTGGCGGTGCTTTTGGTGGCGAAAAAGACACCGGAGGCGGACGTGAATCTGGATCTGATTCCTGGAAAGCGTATATGCGCCGCTCTACCAATACAGTAAACTACAGCAATGCATTACCTTTAGCGCAAGGCATCAGTTTTGATATTTGATCAATAATGATATGGTAAGTTGAAAAAATAAACCGTCAATCACTGGTGGTTTATTTTTTTAATATTAAGTTACACTATCATTTATCTCATCCCCCAAATACCGAACAACCTCGCTGAGTTATGGCTTTATCCTTAACCTTTAGGCGAATCCGCATCCAGTTTACGCAAGTGGGCCAACTTATCGGCGATCTTGATCTCTAATCCACGAGGCACTGGTCGATACCAGCGCTGCCCTTCCAAGCCCTCAGGTAAGTAAGTTTCTCCTGCTGCATATGCATCTGGCTCATCATGCGCATAACGATATAGTTTACCGTAGCCCAGTTCTTTCATTAGCTTAGTCGGTGCATTGCGCAAATGTTCGGGTACTGTGCGCGATTTATCTTTGGCGATAAAAGCTCGCACTGTATTGTAGGCGATATATACGGCATTGGATTTGGCGGCGCAAGCAAGATAAATTACCGCTTCGGCTAATGCCAATTCACCTTCTGGTGAGCCCAGTCTTTCGTAAGTTTCAGCAGCATCCAAAGTAATACGTAAAGCACGCGGATCAGCTAAACCGATATCTTCACTCGCCATCCGGACGAGCCGGCGCGTCAGATAACGCGGGTCCGCACCACCATCAAGCATACGCACTAACCAGTACAAAGCAGCATCGGGATTGGAGCCGCGTACTGATTTATGCAAGGCAGAAATCTGATCATAAAAAGCATCTCCACCTTTATCGAAGTGCCGCAAAGCATCACCCAGACATTCTGCCAGCAATATACTATCGACTTTCGACATGCCTTTGGCGGTAGCGGCACGCGCGCTGATATCAAGATTATTCAAAAGTTTGCGACCATCACCATCTGCGCTGGCAATCAAACTGGCCTTGGCATCGACGGCAAATTGCAACCCGGCCAATTCTCTTTGACAGGCACGGTCCACCATCATCTCAAGATCTGCATCTGTCAGCGATTTCAACACATAGACGGAAGCACGCGACAGCAAAGCGCCGTTGACTTCAAAGGACGGGTTTTCGGTAGTAGCACCGATAAAAGTAAATAAACCACTTTCTACATGCGGTAAAAAAGCATCTTGCTGACTTTTATTAAAACGATGCACTTCATCGACGAATAAAATAGTGCGCCGTTGCGAGTTTGCCTGCAAAATTTGCGCACGCTCTACTGCTTCACGAATGTCCTTAACGCCCGACAATACTGCCGACAACGCGATAAATTCAGATTCAAAAGCATCTGCCATTAATCGAGCTAAAGTGGTTTTTCCTACACCTGGTGGTCCCCACAAAATCATGGAATGTGGCTGACCCGATTCAAAAGCGACACGTAAAGGTTTGCCGCTTCCCAGCAGATGCTGTTGGCCGATCACTTCATCTAGCGTAGCAGGACGCAAACGCTCCGCTAAAGGGCTATTTTTTTTTAACGAATTCATTGGCGAAAAACATCTGCTCCGGTGGGTACAGTAAACTTGAACTGATCAGCTTTAAGGGAAGGATTTTTTTCTACGTCTTTCAGCGTCACCAGGGAGATTTGTCCAAAGCTGTCACGCAACTCCAAGGCAATAGGCAGCCCATCTTTCATACCTATCCCGATGTGCTCAAATTGACTGTCCTTAGATTTAGGCGTCGCCTCCAGCCACTCCAGTCCCTGTTTTGCACCTACTTCTTTCAGATTGAAATTCTTTTCCAGTTCAGTGCTGCCAAACAAAATTGCTGCGGGACTGGCACCTAACGCACCGCCAAGTGCTTTAATGGTGACCTGATTAAGATCTTTGTCGTAGATGTAGAGCTGGTCGCCATCAGTTTGCAAGCTTTGTTCGTACGGTTTTAGATAGGTCCAGATAAATTTACCTGGACGGGCGAACATGAAATTGCCGGTAGCGGTCTTGCTGATTTTTGGGCTACCATTCACCATTTTGATCTGTTGCTGAGAAAACTCACCTTTCGCACTTTTAGTATTCGCGACAAAAGCCTTGAACTGTTCTAGTGCAGAGGCATTCGCCAATAGAGGAAAACTGATGACAATGGAAGTAAGCAGTTTAATGAGTACACGATTATTCAAAATATTTCCTGGTTAATTCTTGCGGATTATGAATTTAAACAAGCATTCGGAGAGTTTCAGAGCGTACTTTTCATCTACGACGATGCCCTTGACTCGCCTATTCAGTATTTCCTGCGGGGACAAGTATCTCCCGATTGCCATTCGATTGCATGGTTGAAACCACCCCACTCTGCTCCATTTGCTCAAGTAAGCGAGCGGCGCGGTTATAGCCTATGCGTAAATGGCGTTGTACTAAGGAGATTGAGGCACGTCGATTTTTGAGCACGATGGCTACGGCCTGATCATACAAGACATCGGCTTCGTTGCCCCCCTCGGCTACAGGCATGCCATCTGCACTCTCTTCTAGCACTCCGCCTTCTAAGATGCCTTCAATATAATTTGGTTCACCTTGCGCTTTCAAATACTTGACTACCCGATGGACTTCTTCATCTGAAACAAAAGCGCCGTGCACGCGTACTGGCAAACCAGTACCGGGTGGCATGTACAGCATATCACCCATACCCAATAACGATTCTGCTCCCATTTGGTCGAGGATAGTACGTGAATCAATTTTACTGCTAACCTGAAAAGCAATCCGGGTCGGAATATTGGCTTTAATTAAACCCGTGATCACGTCCACCGATGGACGTTGTGTTGCTAAAATCAAATGTAGGCCTGCAGCACGGGCTTTCTGTGCAATGCGTGCGATCAGTTCTTCCACCTTTTTGCCAACTACCATCATCAAATCGGCCAGTTCATCAATAATAATCACGATGGTGGGTAATTTTTCAAGCGGTTCTGGCGCATCTGGTGTCAGACTAAATGGATTGGGGATATGTTCCTCGCGTTTTTCAGCCTCGGCGATCTTAACGTTATATCCAGCCAGATTACGCACGCCTAGCTTAGACATTAACTTATAGCGTCGCTCCATTTCGGCAACCGCCCAATTTAACGCATGAGCAGCCTGACGCATATCAGTAACAACCGGCGCTAGCAAATGTGGGATGCCTTCATAGACTGACATTTCCAGCATTTTCGGGTCAATTAATATCATCCGTACATCATTCGGGTCAGACTTGTACAATAAAGATAAAATCGTGGCATTGATGCCGACGGATTTACCTGACCCGGTAGTACCCGCGACCAATAAATGCGGCATTTTTGCGAGATCAGCGACCACTGGATGTCCTGCAATATCTTTACCCAAAGCTACCGTCAGACTTGACACACTGTCATTGTAGACTTTGGATCCCAAAATTTCAGTCAAACGCACAATCTGGCGCTTTGGATTCGGCAATTCCAAGCCCATGCAATTTTTACCGGGAATAGTTTCGACAACGCGGATTGATGTCAGCGATAAGGAACGAGCCAAATCACGAGCTAATCCGACAATTTGGCTACCTTTTACACCAGTCGCAGGCTCTATCTCATAACGAGTAATCACTGGCCCCGGATACGCCGCAATCACTTTGGCATCTACTCCAAAATCAGAGAGTTTTTTCTCAATCAAGCGGCTGGTGAATTCCAGAGTTTCGATGCTGACCGTTTCTTGCGTGACTGGAGCTTCATCCAACAGAGATAATGGTGGTAAATTGTTGTCTGGCATATCATTAAATAATGATACCTGTCGTTCCTTTTCTATTCGCTCTGATTTTTGAACTGCTACCACTTGCGGTTCTATGCGTATCGGTGGCGCTTCAACGATTTTTGCTCTTTCCTGCACCAGCACTTCTTCGCGCTTAACGGACGCGGTCTGTCCTACGCGACGGTCTTCCCGTGCAGTATATTTACGCCCGACAAATTCAACCACCGATTCAATTGATTTACCAACATTCTCTGCAACCTGAAGCCAAGAAATATGAAAATATAGACTTAATCCGAGAGCAAAAAGCAACAGCAATAGAAGAGTGGCACCAGTAAAACCAAATGCAGAAAAAGCGGTGCTGCCAATTATTTCACCCAATACTCCACCGGGAGCTCGCGGAAGTTCGATAGTCATGGAATACATTCTCAAGTATTCGATTCCCATACTACCGGCTATCAGCAGTGCGAAGCCAGCCATCTGAATGAATTTCTCGTAGCCATGTATTTCTTCTTCTGCATCAATCAATAAGGGCTTAGACATTTGGCGATAGCCATTCCAAAGCAGTCGCAATAACACGACGCAAAACCACCATGCAGACAAACCAAAAATGAATAAAAACAAATCTGCAAACCAAGCACCAACACGACCACCCATATTGTGAATATGTGGAACCACGCTGGCATGCGACCATCCAGGATCAACTTTTGAATAGCTAAATAATATGAGAATTAAATAAACACAAAGTGCTGCAAATACGATCCAACGAGCCTCGGTCAATAAAATAACTAGACGATTCGGCAAGGGTGGCGCAGATGTGCTGTTTTGATTACGTGTGTAGGCTTCGTTAGTATTAGTCATAAATCATAGAGAAAACAGCCAGACACGATTGTAGGACATAAATGCTAACAAGATATACATGTAAGTACCCATTCGGTCATGAATATGAAATTTTGATTGATACTTATCTGACCGTAGGCCAACTGCTTATGAGGTATTCGTCTATAATTCTATGCACTTTTGTTCGATAATGTCGCATTAGAAAAACTACATAAAATTTCGTAATTTATCCTAATTCTTCACTTACCTCGAATATTTTTGTTTATTGTTTCAACTTCTTTCTCAGGCTATATTATGTCGACTCCTAAACACGCTCATGTATTGATTCTCGGTTCCGGACCTGCAGGTTACTCCGCTGCAGTATATGCGGCACGCGCCAATCTGAAGCCGGTGTTGATCACAGGAGTTGAACAAGGCGGTCAATTAATGACGACAACAGACGTCGAAAACTGGCCGGCCGATCCTCTAGGCGTGCAAGGACCAGAGCTGATGCAACGGTTTTTACAACATGCTGAGCGTTTTAATACTGAAATTATTTTCGATTATATACACACCGCAAAACTAAATGAAAAACCAATCCGACTAATCGGAGATCAGGGTGAATATACTTGCGACTCGCTTATTATTGCTACTGGTGCATCTGCTCAATACCTTGGATTGCCGTCAGAACAGACTTTCATGGGAAAAGGCGTATCAGCCTGCGCCACTTGTGATGGCTTTTTTTATCGTGGGAAGGAAGTGGCCGTGGTTGGTGGAGGCAATACTGCTGTAGAAGAGGCTCTATATCTATCCAATATTGCCAGTAAAGTAACTGTGATCCACAGGCGGGATAAATTTCGCGCTGAGGCGATCTTGATTGATAGATTAATGGCTAAAGTGGCTGAAGGCAAAGTCGAGATTAAATGGAATAGCACCATCGACGAAGTTACTGGAGATGAATCAGGCGTCACTGGCCTTCGTATCAAATCCATGATCGATGAAAATCTTACAGAAATTCCATTGCATGGCGTTTTTATCGCTATTGGACATAAACCTAATACGAGTATTTTTGAAGGCCAGCTGGAAATGCACAATGGTTATATTAAAACCAAAACCGGAACCGAAGGCATGGCAACGGCCACCAACGTTCCGGGAGTATTTGCGGCTGGAGACGTACAAGATCACATCTACCGTCAAGCGATTACCAGTGCTGGCACGGGTTGCATGGCAGCACTAGATGCACAGCGTTTTTTGGAGGAATAATCAGATAATCCTGAGACTATGCCTGCCTCATTGAAAAATTTTGCGGATCTAAAAAACTTGGGTCTGCAATTAAAACAAAAGGAAACAGCGCGCCAGCGCGCTGAATACGAACGACTTGAAAGAGAAAAGCAAGAAACAATAGAATCAAATATTTTTCGTTCAAGCATCGGTGAGTTTACACAATTAAAAATTAACGAAAAATACCAACCATCACCATTAAGACCACAACCACGCCCTTTTCAACACCAGGCTGACGAGCGTGCCGCTTTACGAGAATCGCTATCTGATGAATTTGATGCGGACTCACTGATAGAAACAGATGGGGACCTCTCTTACACTCGGCAAGGCATTGGAATAGATGTCGCGAAAAAATTACGTAAGGGTCAATGGGTCATCCAAGCTGAACTAGATCTGCACGGTATGCGCAGAGATCAGGCAAGGGATAATCTGGGAGAATTTTTACGAAAATGCGCACGTAACGGCACTCGTTGCGTACGCATTATTCATGGCAAGGGACTAGGCTCCGTAAATAAGGAACCGGTGTTGAAGCACAAGGTCAGGAACTGGCTGATACAAAAAGACGAAGTACTTGCATACAGTCAAGCCACCGCTGCAGATGGTGGCGCAGGAGCTTTGATCGTTTTATTAAAAGGATAAGTTGATCAATTGCGGAATTTTCCATCTTTACTAATCACAGTCATGTCGACAAATTTTGATCCATTGTGACTGTTATGGGAAAAGTTGACGTCAAATCCACCCAGATCATAATTACCAGTATTAATCGATTCTAAAGCGGCGATCAGTCGCTCCCTAGTTAGATTTCGTCCCGCGCGCTTTAACCCCTCAACAAACACTTTGGCCGCAATAAAACCTTCTAGACTTGAAAAATTTAGATCTTGTATCCCTGCCTTGTTCATAACTTTAGTATATTCGCTGACCACAGGGGTAGCCGCGTGCCAAGGAAATGGTACTACCTGGGAAATAACGACACCTGGCCCCTCTTTTCCTAATACGTCGGCCAAAGCCTTGCTTCCAACAAATGACACATTATAAAATTGTCCTGTATAGCCAGCCTTTCTCATTTCCTTGATATAAGCAGCGCAAGAAGCATAAGCACTAATCTGAATGATCGCATCAGGACGCTTGGGCAGTAGTTTTTCGACCGCCTTCCCCACGTCAACACTGTTACGTTCAACAGTGGCCACTTCAATCATCTCCACATTCATTTTTTTGAGTGCCCGCTCAACACCCGCCAGACCAGCTTTACCGTATGCATCGTTTTGGTAAAATACTGCGATATTTTTCAATCCGGTACGTACCAGTCGCTCAACAAGATATTCAGTCTCATCGAAATAGCTTGCACGTATATTGAATATTTGACGATTGAACGGTTCGCGTAAGGACTGGGCACCAGTAAATGGAGCAAAAAATGGCACTTTCGCCTGGGTAAATATCGGCAATGCGGCATTGCTGGTGGGAGTCCCAACATAGCCGAACAAGGCAAATACCTCATCTGTTTCGATCAGTTTTTTGGTATTTGCCGCAGCAAGATCGGCTTCATATTTATCGTCTATTTTAAGTAATTCGATCTTGCGACCGAATACCCCACCCTGTGCATTGGTTTGATCAAAGTAAGCCTTTGCCCCCGCATGCAGCTGTATTCCCAATTGTGCAGCTGGGCCAGAAAATGCAGCCGATTGACCAAGAACGATTTTTTGATCCGTTACACCAGTGTCTGCAAATGCGGGCGAGATCGCCGACATTATCAAAGAGCCTGCGATGATTCTAGATAAAAAAAGACGCCGATCAGTCATAAATTGTACCTATCATATTTTCTTTATCAAACAGCTTCAGGGCCAGTTTCCCCTGTACGTATACGGATGACCTGTTCCACATTCTGCACAAAAATTTTGCCATCACCAATCTTGCCTGTATGCGCTGCCTTGATTATGGCATCCACTACTTGATCGCAAATTTTGTCATCAACAACAACCTCAAGTTTTATTTTCGGCAGAAAATCGACGACATATTCTGCACCACGATACAGCTCGGTGTGTCCTTTCTGACGGCCGAAACCTTTGACTTCTGCAACAGTCAAGCCTGTTACCCCTACCTCCGCCAATGCTTCACGTACTTCATCAAGCTTAAAAGGTTTAATCACTGCTGTAATTTGTTTCATATTAACTCCTAAAAATAATAGATTCTCGAATGTGTAAATTACTTTAACTTAGTCGCGAAATTTGGAAGTAATCGGATAACGCCAATCGCGACCAAATGCGCGATGTGTAATGCGAATGCCAACTGGTGCCTGACGTCGCTTGTATTCATTTATTTTAATTAGACTCGTGATGCGTTCAACATCTTCTATACGATATCCCGCTGTAACAATATCGGCACGCGCTTGATTTTCTTCCATATACAGTGCCATGATGCCATCTAAAATATCGTAAGAAGGTAATGAATCTTGATCTGTCTGATCGGGTCTTAGCTCAGCAGACGGTGCACGAGTAAGAATCCTTTCTGGTATCACTTGAGATAGACTATTTCTGTAGTCGCATAAGCGATAAACCAGTGTTTTCGCAATATCTTTAATCACTGCAAACCCACCTGCCATATCGCCATATAGAGTGCAGTAACCCACTGCCATTTCACTTTTATTACCTGTAGTTAACACAATGGAGCCATATTTATTTGATAACGCCATCAGGATAGTGCCACGTATCCGTGCCTGAATATTTTCTTCTGTTGTGTCTTCAGGCAAACCAGAAAATTCCTGGCTCAGCGTATTTTGGAAAGCTAAAAAGCAATCGTTGATAGAAATTTCGTCATACCTGACATTAATACGTTTAGCCATTTCGCGTGAATCAAGCCAGGAAATCTCTGCGGTATAAGGAGACGGCATCATCACTGTTCTTACTTTATCTGATCCTAATGCATCGACGGCAATTGCCAGCGTTAATGCAGAGTCAACGCCACCTGATAATCCAATAAGAACACTAGGAAAACCATTCTTGGTGACGTAATCATGAACGCCCAACACCAATGCCTGATAAATCTGGGCTTCCGTTGAAAGAGGTTCAGCAATCGCGCCCATCTTTGGTGTTGCTCCGTCAAACTCAATAATTTGCAAATCTGCTTGACAGTGCTTCAGTCGTGCGCACACTGCGCCATCTTGGCGCATCACGAATGAATTGCCATCAAAAATCAATTCATCCTGACCACCAACCAAATTCGCATACACTAGAGATAATCCCTGTGCAGTTACATTCGCACGCATCACATCAAAGCGTAAATGCTGCTTACTCATATGGAAAGGCGAACCGTTCGGTACCAATAAGACTTGCGCGCCGGCATCACGGGCCCCTCGTGGCGCATCTGGATACCAGGTATCCTCACAAATATTGATACCGAAACGGATTCCTTTTACCGTAAATACCACTGATTCACTAGATGAAGAAAAATAACGTTTCTCATCAAACACCATATCATTGGGCAAATTATGTTTACAGTATGTAGTCAGTACAGTCCCGTTTAGTAGCACCGAAACAGCGTTAAAGCGCATACCATTCTGCTGCAGGGGGTGACCAACAAGTACGTGTACATCGACAAACTGCTTCAATTGTTCGGCTAAAATCAGCAAGGTCTCACTGGATTTTGAATAAAATGCTGAACGAAGCAATAAATCTTCAGGGGGATATCCAACCAGAGAGAGTTCTGGAGTCACAACTATATCAGCGCCTTGTTTCATGGCGCGCTGTACATAATCAAAAATTTTAACAGCATTCCCTGTAAGATCACCGACAATGCTGTTCATTTGCGCAATAGCAACTTTTACTGTCATAGTAGTTTAAATCTGATTTGAATCAATAAAATGAATTAATAAATGAACCTAATACCTGAGCAAACACATTATCGCATGCGCGTCATGGATTCTCTGGCCGATGTTGGACAGAAACAATGGGACCAGTTAGTCCAGCTCCAGCCAAACGCTAATCCTTTCCTATCTTACGCATTTTTGCATGCATTGCACGAATCGGGTTCAGCTTGCGAACGAACAGGCTGGAGAGCTTGTTATCTTACGCTCTGGGAAGACGAATCGCTGGTAGCCGCACTGCCACTATATGAAAAAAACCATTCTTATGGAGAGTACGTGTTTGATTGGGCTTGGGCCGATGCCTATCATCGACATGGCTTGGCTTATTATCCCAAATTACTCTCGGCGATTCCATTTACACCAGTTACTGGCAATCGCCTGATCGCAAAAGACCCATTGGCACAACAAGCACTATTGCATGAGCTTATACAATTTCAAACATCCAGTCACTTTTCATCAACGCACATTCTATTCCCGTCGATTGAAGAAGCTCTCATCTTACATGATGCAGGATTTCTAATGCGCCAAGGCATACAGTTTCACTGGCTAAATCAAGGGTATGCAAATTTTGAAGAATTTCTCTTTGGATTAGAGCAAAAAAAGCGCAAGAATATTCTTGCGGAACGACGTAAAGTTGCGGAGGCTGGGGTTGAATTTCAGCACATAAGCGGCAAAGAGATGACGGAAATTGATTGGTTATTCTTCAAACGTTGCTACGATCAAACCTATTTGGATCATCATTCAACACCTTACCTGAATCTGGATTTTTTTCTACAAATTGGAGCAAGCATGCCTGAGCATATTCATCTGATTTTTGCCAAAAAAAATGGACTCCCAATTGCCGCTTCCTTGTTAATTCATAATGATCGGACAGTCTATGGCAGATATTGGGGGTGTCTAGAACAGATTCGATGCCTTCATTTTGAAACTTCATACTACCAACCCATAGAATTTTGTATTCGGAATAAAATTAAGGTCTTTGAAGGTGGGGCTCAAGGTGAGCATAAGATGGCGCGGGGATTTTTACCTCAAAAAACCATCTCTGCACACCATTTATCAGAAAGCGCATTTTCAAATGCAGTTGCTGATTTCCTGAAACGAGAGAGTGGTGGCATCGAGCAGCAGCTTAACGAATTAAATGAGAGAACACCTTTTAGATCTAGCATTAAAGAATAATTTCAACCACGCTATAGGAAGTACTTGAAATTTAGTTCAGAGCAAGGCATGCTGTAAAAATGATCATGAATACTAATCCCCTCAATTCCAATAATGGTATAACAGTTTCAACGCGACGTATCGGGCGCTTTTCCATTACAGATAAATTGGGAAAGGGGTCAAATGGCACAGTATTTTTGGGCCATGACCCAGTCATCGACCGCGATGTCGCGATTAAAATTCTATCGACTACCGTTGGTATCGCCGACAAAAAGCAGCGCGAGCAACAATTTATTAACGAGGCACGCGCTGCAGGGCGTTTATCACATCCCAATATCGTGACAATATACGATGCATCCAGCGAGGGAGGAACAACCTTCATAGCAATGGAGTTTTTGCAAGGTAAAGATTTACGCGAAATAATGGCAAGCGGCAAACGTTTTGACATTATAGAAATTGCAAATATTATAAGTAAAATTGCAGAGGCACTAGCCTATGCACATGATCATGGTGTTATTCACCGCGACATCAAACCTGCTAATATTTTTATTCTTCCTAACAATCAACCGAAAGTAGTGGATTTCGGTATTGCCCGCATGCCCAACCGTGTCTTAGATGACAATGGACAACCTGCTAAAACCTTGTTCAACAACAATATTCTGGGAACGCCCAATTACATGTCGCGAGAACAGGCAATGGGTCAGCAAGTGAATGCATTAACCGACGTATACTCTCTTGGAGTTGTCATGTATGAAATGCTTACGCAACAAAAGCCATTTCAGTCTCATGATATAGATAATTTACTACATCAAATTGCTCATAAAATACCAAAATCACCTTCAAAAGTCAGCCCCAATGTCCCAGAAAAATTATCTTATATTGTCATGAAAGCGATGCAAAAAGATCCTGTAGCCCGCTATAAGAATGCAGATGAGATGGCGCAAGCATTGCAAAAATTTTTAATGCGAGACAAACGATTAAAACAAAGGCGTGTTGAAGCTTCCCAGGCGCACAATATAGAGTCTTCAGTCTCGTCTGAAAAAAGCACATTATTTTGGCTGAGTTGTGTTGCCTTACTAATTGTGATTGGCGTGGTGCTATCCTCTATGATGCGATAAATCTGCATTTCAAATTAAATCAATAAAAAAAGCACAATAAATGTGCTTTTTTTCATGTTGCAATTTTTTAATACTTGCATTATGTTTTACATATAGTCAGTTATGCTTGCGACTTTTTATAATTTTCAACACCTTCAAGAATTTCTGTTTTGGCGTCGTCAGGGCCGCCCCATCCTTCTACTTTGACCCATTTACCTTTTTCAAGATCCTTGTAGTGTTCAAAGAAATGCTGAATTTGTCTCAAGCGCAATTCATTCATATCCTCAGGTTTTTGCCAATGGGTATAAATTGACAATATTTTATCAATAGGTACAGCGAGGACTTTTCCGTCGCGCCCCGCCTCATCCGTCATTTTCAAAATACCGATTGGACGACAACGCACAACAACACCCGGAATCAGAGGAAACGGAGTAATGACCAATACATCAACAGGATCGCCATCCCCAGCAATCGTATTCGGTACATAGCCGTAATTACATGGGTAGTGCATGGCGGTTCCCATGAAACGATCAACAAAAATAGCACCGGTCTCTTTATCTACTTCATACTTAATAGGATCTGCATTCATCGGAATTTCGATGACGACATTAAAATCGTTGGGTAGATCACGACCTGCAGGGACGTTATTTAAGCTCATGGTGCTCTTTCAAAGTGAAAAATTCGAATGTTTTGGAATCGATAGGCAAGATTATATATACTTTTACACAGTAGTTGTGCATTGCAGCAGATCAATACCTATAACATCGTCGCAATAGCGCATAGACGGTAATGCCGTGCTGCTTCTTCAATTTGTCCCAAGGCTTCGTGCAATTGAGCCAGCTTCAGATTCGCTTCGCGTACTGTTCTTGATTCAACCGCGTCAGATATAGCCTGCTCCATATGCCTCTGCGCCTTACCCCATAATTTTTGTTTAAGGCATAAAGTTCCAAGAGTCAGTGCCAACTCAGGATCTGTCGGACGCGTCTCCTTCCATTGTTCGCAATGCTCAATTTGAGACAATAAAGAAGCGGATCCTTCCGACGAGGAAGCGTCGCGATAGGCCCGCAGCAGCCGATCATCCCAGTCTTCAGTTAATGCTTTTTCAATAATTGTTCTTGCGTCGTCATACAAGCCACTTGCGTTGAAAACTGTTGCTGCCGTAAAAGCGACGAAACGATTCTTACGATCAGCAGACGGAATTTCATACCAAACGCGCCTTAACGACTCCGTATCATGAGCTTGATTTTTAAGCATGTCCTCATATGCCAACTCGCGTAATCGACTGGATAGTGCAGGATGCAACGCACGATGTTTATCCAAAGCACGTACTAACTTTAAAACCTCCGGCCATTTTTTGGCTTGTTGATTTGCTTTGAGTGACCAGCGCAATACTTGAATATGTCTCGTACCGCTGGTATTCAGCTCTTTCACTGCCTCTAATGCCTTTTCCGCTTTATGTTCATCTACCAGCAATTCCGTCATACTGACCAAACGGGCGGTCTTATAAGCAGTATCGTGTTCGATACTAGTGAACCATGAATCACGTCGTTCGAACTGGCTCATATAATGTGCCGCACGTGCTCCAACCAATGCTGCTACCGCTGCATTTTCAGGTAAAATCACGGCGCGGATTGACGCTTTTTCTGCATGGCCAAAGCGTCCTTCAAATAAGGCTTTCAATGCCTCGCGTAAAGCCTTATTACTATCATTCTCACGTTTACTCTTGCGGTAAGCAGCAACATTTTTCGGCATTTGTTGGGTTGCTACTATAGTGCGCACCAGCACATAGACCAATACAAATAGAATCAGTAGCAGAACTAGAAAAAAGTTCAGCGACAGATCAACCCTGTACGGCGGATAAAACAACACCACGTTTCCTGGATTGAAGCGAGCGCCTATCGCAAGACCCACTGCCAGGGAAAACAAAATAAGAAACCGTATAAAAAGACGCATGTTATGGCTTCACTTTGTAATTACGTACGGCATTGAGACTATCAGACAATGTCGGCATTTCTATAGATAAATTGCTGCCTTGAACCTGTCGAAGCAAGGCCTGAACAGTTTGAGCCTGTTTTGTTCGTGTATCAAAATATTTGGTGATCGCATCCTGTGCCGCGATCATGTCGCTCCGAAACGCACCTTCTGTACGCGACAATAGTGCGAGGCGTGCATTAAGTAAACGCAACTTCAAATTTTCTCGTGCAAAGTACCCTTGTGATGGTGTGAGTAACAAGGCATCGGGTGTTTCCACATTGCGTACCCGCATTAATTGCCTAAGTTCGCTCATCATCTCACTGGAAAAACTTTGCCAACCATCCTGAATACGCATGGTCCAAGAATTTTCAAATATTTCGTCAGAGGGAAGTTTTGATCCATTATTGGAAGTCACAGCGCTAGATTTTGGCAGTATACGCAAAGGCGCTTTAGGCGGTGTCGCAGTCACTACCGATTTTTCATCTGACCACAAAGGAATATGATCAACTTGCGCAATCACACTATCGAGGCGCAAAGCAATCCCAGTCAAATCAAGAGTCGGTAAAGACTTCAGTTTTTCAATATCTTTGGCAATCGCACGACGTATAGTAATGAATTGTGGTTTTTCGGATTTGGCAAGTCGACTATCCGCATTTTGAAGAGCAATCAGTGCACCTTGAACATTGCCCGCCAATTGCAATTGTTGGCTGGCGGTTGACAGCACTTGTTCAATTTCTGCCAGAGCCCACTCGTCACGATTTTTGGATAAATCCTGATATAACTGCTCAAGTGCCAACTGCTGACTCTGCGCTTCTGTTTGCTTGCCTTCCAATAAAATGACCTTAGCCTGAATTTCTTTGGATGCGTCTTGTACTGTTTTTGCAAGAATTTTAGTTTCGCTGCTATTCGTCTCCGCGCTTTGCAAGCGACGCGCAACCTCTTCACGCAGGCTGGAAATCTGCCCCTGCGAAGTCCACCACTGGACAAGCAAAAGAACGGCAAGTACACCTGACATCAGGAAAGCAGGTTCCGTCCAAACGGCCCTCCTTACCTGCAATGCTTGGGGTATAACTTGCGTTGCCGCCTGTTTTATGACGGGATCTGTCGAATTGGCCGTCGATACGGCGTCGGGGGGGGATTGCTGTTCGCTCATAGATGAGATTGTAACGCGACAAGCAGACGTTCGTCGCCTGAACCTGTCAAGGTAATGGATTGAAATCCAAGTATTTTTGCAGTTTCTGCAATACGGACGTGTGGCACAATGAGTTGCTGGTGTTGCATTTTTGCGACGGCGCCATCAAAGTTAAGCTGCTCAGCCCAAAACAACATCGTTCTGAGTGCATCTGAACTAGTAACCACCCATTCATTTTCACTCGATAACAGTTCAAATAAGCATTGTTGTCTTTGCTGCGTGAACTCGGGTGCTGCACGACGATAAGCCGCGACCTGAGTAACAAAAACAGAATTTTCTCTTAATGCATCCGCCAACAATTCACGGCCAGTCTCACCCCGCACGATCAACACCCGACTGGCTCGTAAGCCATCCAGATCCAGTTCTTCGAGCAAGGTTTCAGAATCGGTCCGATCCGGATTGGTGGGGCTAATAATGCAGGTATTGGCGTCGGTAATGCCATGTGCGGCCAACGCCGCCCGGCTACCCGCGCCCATCACGGCAATCGCGACATCCGATGGCCAATGTTTAATGCGAAGAAAAACCGCATCCACTGCATTCGGACTGACGAACGCTACTAACGCAAAATCAGACAATTGCGCCAGAATGGCATCTAGCTCAGTGTTGTCGGGCAGCGCATGGATCTCCATCAAAGGAAAAATTTTAGATTCGCGACCGATAGACGCAATCATTCTGGCAAATGCCTCAGACTGGGCTTGCGGTCTAGTGATGATGACAGGTGTTTTACGCATCAAATAGTTACATGAAGCTGATTCATCTGATCACCAATTTATTCAGCTATCTGTGCTTTACAGACGGCCAGAATGGCTTCGGCATCCTGCTCCGACAAGGCCTGAACCACCTCTAGGCCTAGCGCCAAATAAGTCGCTGCGTTACCTCGTACTTCGGCGCTGGCAATGCGTTTGCCGTCGGGCGTGGCGACCATCGCACGCAAATGCATATCGCCGTCAATTACCGTTGCAAAAGCCGCCAGCGGAATCTGACAACTGCCACCAAAAGCTTTAGATACTGCGCGCTCAGCGCTGACCGCCTGCGAACTCGTCAGATGATTTAACGGTGCCAACCATTCAAGCAACTCAGGTCGATTAGATGGTATCTCGATTGCCATCGCACCCTGCCCTGCCGCAGGCAAGCTTTGCTCTGGCTCCAGAAACGCCCGGATTCTTTGCGGCAGGCCAAGTCTTTTCAAACCAGCCGCGGCCAGAATAATCGCAGCGTAGTCGCCCTGATCAAGTTTACGCAAACGGGTATCGAGATTGCCACGCAAAGGATGAATCACAAGATGAGGATAACGTGCGGAAATTAATGCCTGACGACGCAAACTACTAGTGCCGACGACAGCACCTGCAGGGAGATCCTCGAGCGAGGAAAAGTTATTAGAAACAAAAGCATCGCGCGGATCTTCACGTTCAAGTATTGCTGCCAACGCAAATCCTTCCGGCAAATCCATAGGAACATCTTTTAAGGAGTGTACCGCGAGGTCCGCACGCCCTTCGGCCATCGCCATTTCTAATTCTTTAACAAACAAACCTTTGCCTCCGACCTTAGAAAGCGCTCGGTCAAGAATTTGATCACCGCGTGTGGTCATGCCGAGAATTTCAATTGTGCATGCTGGATAAAGTGCGGCCAGACGATCTCGCACGTGCTCGGCCTGCCACATAGCAAGACGGCTTTCACGAGAGGCAATGATGAGTTTAGCTGGAGGGGAATACTTCAAGACGGCTGCTTTCATTTTTCAACTAAAGAGTATAAATATAGAATCTAATTTTACCATGCGCCAATAGACATTCCTTGACAAAAAAGCGGGCCTGACGGCATTATGCGAGTATGAATCAAGCAAAAACCCTTTCAAACATATCTTGGTGCAGCTATTCAACTCAGAATGGCGCACTCCGATTGAAAGTTATTAAATAATCATACCGAATTCAATCAGACCAATGCCGCCACACTGAGCGGCATTTTTTTTGCCCGAAATATTGAATCAGGCACTCAACCACTCTGGAATATAAGCATGAGCAACAACAACGTACCCGCATCCGATAAGCAACACCTCATATTGACGGGCGACCGTCCTACCGGCCCTTTGCATTTAGGGCACTTTGTCGGCAGCTTGCGCAACCGAGTCAAGTACCAACATCAATATCAGCAATACATTATGATTGCTGATGCGCAAGCGCTGACCGACAATATGGATGATCCTGCCAAGGTGCATAACAATGTGCTCGAAGTGGCCTTGGATTATCTGGCTGTTGGCATTGACCCCGTCAAATCGACTATTTTCATTCAGTCACAAATCCCAGAATTAACCGAGCTCACCTTTTACTATATGAATCTGGTAACAGTGGCGCGCTTAGAACGCAACCCAACGATCAAACAAGAAATCATTCTGCGCAATTTTGAACGCGACATTCCGGCCGGATTTTTTACTTACCCAGTGAGTCAGGCTGCCGATATTACGGCGTTTAAAGCGAGTTTGGTACCGGTAGGGGACGACCAGATTCCAATGATAGAGCAAACCAATGAAATCGTACGGCGCTTCAATCGCCTAATTAAGCAAGATATTTTGGTTGAATGTGAAGCCTTGGTGCCAGAAATCGGTCGTCTGCCCGGTATAGACGGTAAGGCCAAAATGAGTAAATCTCTAGGCAATAGCATTAACCTCGGAGCGACTGCGGCTGAAATCAAAGCTGCAGTCAGAAATATTTACACTGACCCGCTGCATTTACGGGTTGAAGACCCCGGTCATCTTGAAGGCAATGTCGCCTTCATTTATCTGGATGCCTTTGATATTGACAAAATCGCCTTGCAAGAAATGAAGGATCAATATGTGCGTGGTGGCTTGGGCGATGGCAAGGTCAAGGTGCGATTAGAAGGGATATTGCAAGACATGTTGGCACCGATCCGCGAGCGCCGTCAGGAATTTGAAAAAGACCGGGGGCAGGTATTGCAAATGCTTAAGTTAGGCACGGAAAAAGCTAGGGAAATCGCTGCTAAAACAACGGATGAAGTCAAGGCAGCTCTTGGCTTAAATTATTTCTAAAAAAATACGTACAGACGCATGCAACTCACTCTCGCTTCTGCCCGAGCTCTGCACTTGGCCGCGCAAGGCTTGCTAACGCCGCTAGGCCACAAAGCCAGCAAGAAAGATGTCCTGCATACCATACGCCAGATGGCTGCGCTACAGATCGACACCATCAATGTCGTGGCACGCAGTCCTTATCTGGTGTTATGGAGCCGTCTTGGCGCTTACCAGAACAGTTGGCTTGATGAGTTACTCGCGGAAGGTGAAATTTTTGAATACTGGTCACATGAAGCGTGTTTTTTACCGATAGAAGATTACGCTTTATACCGGCATCAGATGGTGTCGCCGCAAGGCCTGGGCTGGAAATACAATCATCGCTGGCTGAGTGAAAATGCAGCCCAGGTCGAACAAATTCGCCAGCACATTCATCAACATGGTGAGACGCGTTCCAGTGACTTTGAACGCAAAGACGGCAAAGCCGGTGGCTGGTGGGAATGGAAACCGGAAAAACGCTCGCTCGAAGTCTTGTTCACCATAGGCGAATTGATGGTCGCCAGGCGTCTTAATTTCCAACGCATTTACGATCTGCGTGAGCGGGTTCACTCGCGCTGGAACGATCAAGTCGACCTGCCAAGACAGATTGACTGTCAACGCCAACAAGTTTTACTAGCGGTTCGGGCCTTAGGTTGCGCGAAAGCCGAATGGGTGGCAGACTACTTTCGCATGAAAAAATTAGATCCGGCAATTCATCCCTCCATCCTGGCGCAACAAGGACGACTATTGACCGCTCAAGTTGACGGCTGGGATCAGCCTATCTACATTCATCCAGACCACGAAAATCTCTTGCGACAAGCTGCCGAAGAGCAGCTCAAGGCGACCTGCACAAAAATACTCTCACCGTTTGACCCAGTAGTATGGGATAGAAAACGTGCTCTGGAATTATTTAACTTTGATTACAGGCTGGAATGTTATACACCGGCCCCGAAAAGGCGCCATGGCTATTTCAGCTTGCCGATCTTGCGACGTGGGGCCTTGATCGGCCGCATGGACGCCAAAGCACATCGTAAGGATGGCGTGTTTGAAATCAAGGCACTCTACCTAGAACCAGAAGTGCGCGTCAGTCAGGCCTTGGCCGATGACATCGGCAAGTCGATCAAGAGTTTTGCGCAATGGCATCAAACTCCAGCAATCCACATGCCGCATTGTGAGTCCCCTGTATTGGCAGCGTTGCTGAAAAAAGCATTTTGATTTAGACGCATAAAAATACGACCACTTTTAAAAGAGCAAGCGCAATATCCATGCGCCTCCTGGCACGAAAAGGGCCGGCAACCCGCATGAACATTGCGCATGCACATTCGGGAACTTCTAAAAACCCACCTGTCTAAGCAATCAGAGCGATTTTTCTGCAAACAAGCGGGTAGGAAATAGAAATGACATTCAAAATGGGTGATTTATTTGCGCAAGAACATCGGCAAAAGAAGCTTGACGTGTTTGCCAA
>NZ_JAUSFI010000083.1 GCF_030651495.1 Undibacterium sp. | reverse complement strand
TGCCCACAAATCGGCGCCAACACATAGGGATACATTTCAATACAAGTTATTACATTGCTCTTGTTTTAAATAGTCCGCTCTGTTGCAAATGCTGCGATTGAGCGCACTGATCTCATGCTGGGGTATTGCTGAGGCTTAAAGGAAAAAATGGGGTCAGGTCTTGCACTAGCGTATTTTGTGGCCGATGTCAGTTCTAACATTCCACCATTTTCAAAACCCATCACGCATATCCCATGCGGTTCGCAGGCCAATATCGTGCCACTAGCCGCATGTATATTGCGCAGACGATTTCTGATTGCTCAAAAACTCACCCGTAACCGATATGCAAACAATAGGGGTCAGCATCGACGCAAATAATTGATGCTGAATATCTCTTTTTGCTAATTGCTCTTCAAACCGAAACACATTCTCAATCACAAACAGTTTCGCCACATTAATCACATCCGCACGCAACGGTATGCCGAGGATTTTTACTCTGATTTTGCTTTGATTGATCCGATTCAAATACACGGTCTCGGTCACTTCTAGCTGGTTTGATGGATAGCACAGAATGGCTTGTTTCTCTGCCCACGTAGCGGGCTGCTAGTGATTGAAATCATTACTCTAACAATATAATAAACAACTGATTAAATACTCAGTTGTTTATTAATTTTTGCGGTAATATTTGTTTATTTTTTACATTTCTGATTCGCGCAAGAAAATGGGACTCAACATGAGTGACAAAAAACTGATCCGCAACAGCACTGCAGAATTTTTGATGTTTACCGGCCAGGCTGGTGCGCAGAGCATCGAGGCGCGCTATGAGAACGACACCGTCTGGCTGACGCAAAAACTGATGGCTGAACTCTTCGCCGTGGATGTTCGTACCATCAGCGAACACCTGAAAAATGTCTTCTTCAATGGAGAGCTTTCCGAAGAATCAGTTATCCGGAAATTCCGGATAACTGCCGCCGATGGCAAAAGTTATCTGACCCAGTTCTACAACCTCGACGCCATCATCTCAGTAGGTTACCGCGTCAACTCGCTGCGCGCTACCCAGTTCCGGCAATGGGCGACGCAGATCCTGCGTGAGTTCGCAATCAAAGGCTATGTGCTCGACAAGAAGCGCATGGAAAACGGCGCTTTTCTCGGCGAGGATTGGGTGTTGCGAGTACATTGGATAATGCTTTGTCCCAATGTGGTCGATTTTTTCTGACTATAGCTGAAGCTAAACTTATTAATGAAGAGGTTTGCGACGTAGTTTCGTGCTGGCGGTCAGTGTTCAAGGATTCTGGTGTTTCTCCGGCTGACATCCATCGCTTGAAACCTTGTTTTGACGTTGCGGAAAATGCGACGAAAGTTCGGTGAGTTAAGAGATGTTTAGGTTGAAAACGTGAAAATGCAACTGAAAAATTGTCTTAAAAAAATTGCTATTAGGCCGTTTTTTGTATGGCGTCTAGCAATATAAAGAAGCTGGGATTTTTTTGAAATCATCTAGATGATAGCGATGCTGATAACTTTCAATTTATGGGAGACGTAACTGCCAATACAACTCAATTTAGTTTGTTTGAGAAATGTTAAATTACAAAATACTGAAAAATTCTGCCAATTAATGGGTACATCTCTGCCAATTATTGATTGCCAAGATTTTTACTCTCCCTATGAAGAATAATTCGGGGTCTACCAGTAGTTGAGTACCGCTACATAAATCCAAATCACAAAAAGCCCCGCCACTTGGCTAATGCCGTTCAGTTAAGCCTGAACGGCATTTTTATTTAGTGCTTGTAAACGTTACCGAGTGCTGTTAACCTTCGTCGCCATGTTCGACGATACTCTTCATTTCCTGGCAAACCACCTTGAGTCACCCGACTGGCGCCGACTTGGAGAGCATTTGCCTATCGAGTGGATCGAACAGGCCGTGAAGCGCACCGATGCCACCAGCATCCGCCATCGGCGACTGCCAGCCGAACAAGTAGTTTGGCTGATGGTGGCGTTGGCGCTGTATCGCCACAAGTCCATCGGCGAAGTATTGGATGATCTCGGATTGGCGGTGCCGGATTCGCAAACGCCTTTTGTCAGCAAGAGTGCGGCGGCGCAGGCGCGCCAGCGCCTTGGTTCCGAACCGCTGAAGTGGCTGTTCGATCACTCCGCTCGTCACTGGAGCGGCCAGG
>NZ_JAUSFI010000074.1 GCF_030651495.1 Undibacterium sp. | reverse complement strand
ATGCTGCCAAAAGCGGCAACGTAGCTGGCGTCAGTGCTGACGCTGAATGGTGTTTTCACTTTATTGAGATCGGCACCTTTGGCGACAAAACAGGCCAAAGGAATTTTAACGGTATGCCTGGAAGCGCCGGCAAGACGCTTGAACACCGCCGTCATATCCAGGGCAGCGGTGCAGGCATCACCGCATTCCATCGCCATGCTGACTTTGCTTTTCGGCGCGACAGTGACCATGGTATCGAATTGCAGGACTCCGTCTGCAACCAGATTGGCGGCTAAAGCGGATGGAAAAGCTGCCTGCGCTTCGATGCGGCCCAGACCCGTCCAGCTCACACGTTTGGCCTCTTTCTGATTGTCGAAAATCTGCGTGTCCACCTTCACTGCGGATAGGTCACTGCTGCCCAGCGTATCTGCACCCAGCATCACTTTGCGCGTCCCGCTGGTGACAACCAAGGGATAACTGGTGCGATCAGACTGAGTGAATATTGCCAATGATGCAGCAGCCCTGCAAGCGGCAGTTGCCCCATCAAGATCGAGTTGTGCTAACTGAGATTTACTGCCGTACTTCAGTCCGTAACCCAAAGCGAACAGCCGCTGATTCGGTGTACTGCTGACAGGCCCGCTTGGGCACGCCACTTTTGGCCAGGAGAACGAGAGCGTGCCAGAAAAATGATGATTGATTTTGCCGTTACTCTTTTTAAAGAGCACATCAGATACGCCTTTCCCTTCCGATCCAGGCAGCCATGCAGCGACAAAACTATCAGATAGATTGAGCAAATCGTTGACGTACAAGGCACGGCCAGCGACCATCAGCGTCACCACTGGCTTGCCTTTACCAGCGACTGCCCGCAATACCGCCAGGTCTTCAGGGTGACGGCTACTATGACTCAGGCTGCTGGCGGGTGCAATATCGCCAAAGCCTTCGGCATACGGCACTTCACCAATGATCGCAATCACTGCGTCAAAAGCGGCAACGTCAATGCCCACCGCCGTCGCGCTATACGTCACGTTAGCGGCACCTGCTGCCTCGACGATGCCCGCCAGCAGTGTGTCGCCAACAGAAAAATCACTGTTCTTGTTTTCCGTGCCCTGCCAGGTCAATGACCAGCCGCCAGACTGGTTGGACATATTGTCGGCACTCTTGCCCACGACCAGAATTTTTTTGCCTCGTGACAGGGGCAATACACCAGCATTATTTTTCAGCAGCACCAAAGATTCGCGCACTGCCTGGCGTGCCAGATCACGCGACTGCAAGGCATCCTGTTTGCCCGCATAGGCATTACCAGAAGGTCTTTTACCAAACAGGCCTGCCCGCAGTTTCACCCGCAAAATCCGCGTCACAGCATCGTCGATACGCGCCATAGGAATTTGCCCATCCTGCACTTGGGCGATGGTATTGGCGATGAATGACTTCCAGTTGTCTGGCACCATCACCATATCGATACCGGCATTGATCGCCTGCGCGCAACTATCGTTGCCGCAACCCGGCACTTCAGCAATGCCGTCCCAGTCCGACACCACAAAGCCATCAAAACCCATACAGGTCATTAGCGCATCGGTCAGCAGCGCGTTGCAACCATGCATTTTGCCGAAGTCAA
>NZ_JAUSFI010000044.1 GCF_030651495.1 Undibacterium sp. | reverse complement strand
ACTGAGCGCGCGCTATCTACATGAAGTCATGCGCATCGACGGCATGGACAGCACTACCTGCGCTACCGTGATCGAACATGCTTTGCATCGTGTAGACGGGGTATTGGAAGCCTCGGTAAGTTATGCAGCCGAGCGTATGCGCTTGGAATAACCGTACGTGAATCACTAGCGATACCGAGTTCGCGTCAAAGCGGCCGATTTATCTATGCCAGAGGCGGCGCGTTATTTCATCTACAGCAACTTGCACATGATTGCACATACGACTTACGATCGGATCTACTGAGCGTTCCGCGTGCTGGATATTGCAGCGCGATGGCGATAAAAAACACCGAAAAATCGTAAAACCTATCGCGTTTTTTCTTTGACATGAATCAAAGCGCGCGCTCACGCATCTAAGTACAGTCCAGTAAAGGCCTCCATCATGAAAAATCTCTACCTGCTCCTGATCGCCGCGACAATCAGCCCACTGGCGCTACCCGCTACAGTCGACCTGCATGCGCATTGGGATCAACGTTGCCAGAGTTGCCATGGCCATGCCGGGGCCTTTGCCCGTCGCTTTTTACGTATCGAGAACGACCAGCTGGTGGGTGCGCATCACAATGGCAATCTGGACGCTTTCTTGCGCAATCATTACCTGAACGATGAACTTGTTGCACCAGTGACTGCCATGCTGAAGGCACAAGTGGCGAGCCGGCCCCTGTTTAACCAAAAATGTGCCGGTTGCCATGGCACGGCCGCAGAGTTTGCCCGCCTATCCTTACTCATCAAAGACGGTGTGTTAATACGCCAATCAAACGGGCGCAAGGTCGTCGACTATCTGGCGTCACACGGCAGGCTAAAACCCGATGAAGTTCAAATCGTTATCGACAGCCTGACGCGAGTCCGCCTGGAAGTATCTGGTCCGGCTAAATAGTGTGCACTTTTTATTTGTCCGTCGCTATTTCCAGCTCAGCTGAAAGCGCGTCCCTCGCCAGCCTCTTCATAGGTGATGCCATCACGGATGTGATAAATCCGTTTGAAGGTGGGAATAATTTTTTCGTCATGCGTGACGACGATAATGGCGGTATTAAATTTGCGCGCCATGTCATTGAGAATATGAATCACCGCCAGCGCGCGTTCGCTGTCTAGCGGCGCGGTGGGTTCATCGGCGAGTATCACCGGCGGGCGATTGACCAGGCCGCGCGCTATCGCGACCCGCTGTTGCTCGCCACCAGAGAGCTGCGAAGGCATGGCCTTGGCCCGGTGTGCCACATCGAGCGCCGCCAGCAGCTCCAGCGCCAGCTTGCGCGCTTCAGGATTGGGCTTTCCTGCCAGCATAGGCAATAACGCGACATTATCGAGCACATCGAGAAACGGAATCAGATACGGGGCTTGAAACACAAAACCGATTTTATCGCGCCGTAACGCGCGCAGATCGGGGATCTTCCAACCGTGATCGTAAATCACATCTTGCCCCAGAATCATGCGACCAGCCGTAGGTTGTATGACGGCCCCGAGGCATTTGAGCAGCGTGCTTTTGCCCGAGCCTGATGGCCCGATCAGGCCCACCACTTCACCTGGCGCAACCACCATATTAACGTCTTTGAGTGCATCAACGGCCGTATCGCCTTTGCCGTAGCGTTTTGATAGCCCTTCGATGCGGATGCCGCGTCCACTTGCTTCGTTCATTGCCTTATCCACCGATAGCCTCCGCGGGGTCGACCTTCAGCGCGACCCGAATGGCGAGTACGCTGGCAAAGATGCAGATCACGACCACCGCCACCAAGCCGCGCAGAGCATCGCCAGGCTCCAGCAGCACGTATTTCGGAAAAAATGGAGCCCACAGAGTGGCAACAATTTTACCGACGACAAAGCCAATCAAGCCCAAGCCGACGGCTTGCTGAAGGATCATGAAAGAGATGATGCGATCTCTGGTGCCGATGAGTTTAAGTACCGCGATTTCGCGAATCTTGCCCATGGTTAGCGTATAGATGATAAAAGCAACGATGGCGGCGCTCACGATCGCCAGAATGACCAAAAACATCGCAATCTGCCGGGCAGAGGTGGCGATCAGTTTAACGATCAGAATATCTTGCATTTGCGCACGCGTATAGACCGACAAGTGCTTCCACCGCCGTATCGGCTCGGCGACCGCGTCGGGATCGGCCCCGACCTCCAGCTGCACCAGTACGGCATTGACAAACGGATTCGTGCTCTGCGAAGCGATCACTGAATCGAGCAGGCCGGGCACGCCAGGACGATTAAAGGCAGGATTTTGCGCCGTGCGGGCGCGCTGCTGGACGATGGCGTCATTATCTTTCAGAAACTGCGCCTCTTGCGCATCTTTGATTGGAATAAACACCATCGGGTCGCCACCCGATGACACCATACGCCTGGTCAAGCCCACGACGGTGTATTCATTGCGGCGGATGCGGATACGTTCACCAATAGCGAAGCCGGCGGCCATATCCGCCACGGCTTCATAATGCCCCCGCGTGATATGCCGCCCATCGACCAGATAAGCCGGCTGTCCGGGATTGCCCGCGCCGTCTGGAGTCACGCCCACTACCATGGCACGTACATCACGCGTGGTTACCGCATCGACGCGGCGCACCTGCATCGTCAGGTAAGTCACGTTGGCCACCCTTGCGACCCCTGACATGCCGCGAATACCGCGATAAGTGTCTTCATAAATACTGCTTGATTCAGCATAAGGCCCTTGGGTATCTTGCTGCACCACCCACAAATCTGCGCCGCTGTTATTGAGCAATACATTGGCATCGTCAACCATGCCGCGATACACGCCGGCCATCGTTAACGTGACACCAATCAGCAAGCCCAGGCCAATGCCGGTGAACACGAACTTACCCCAGCTATGCAGAATGTCGCGTCCGGCCAGGCTGATCATGACGACTTGCCCACAATACGCTCAACGACATGAATGCGACTATTCTCCGTCAGCGCTTTTTGGCTATAGAGCACCACGCGTTCGCCCCCCTTGAGACCGTTAACGATCTGCACCCAGCCGGCCAGGTCACTGGCGCCCGTTTGGACCGCCACAAAACGCAATTGTTTGTCTTCGAGCAGCCAGACACCAATCCGGCCATCAACACGCTGGATACTCGCCATCGGCACCACCGGCATGGCCTTCTGCGCGGGCAGCGCGATGGTCACTTCAGCCAATTCGCCAATCGCCGGCAAACTCGCTGGCTGCTGGGTAAATACCACCTTCACCAGCGCCTCTTCTGTCACCGCATCCGCATGCGGCTCTATGCGTAAAATCCGCCCGGACAATGCCTGGCCTGCGCGCGTACGCAAAACGATCTGTGCCGGTAAGGCTACTTGCAAGCCGACCGCGCGTTGCTGATCGAAACGGGCATTGATCCAGATGCTTCCGGGTTCCACCACTTCGACCACGGCCTGACCGGCTACGACGGTGCTACCCGGATCGGCGTCGCGCCGCGTCACCAAACCATCAACTGGCGATACCAGGCGCAGGTTAGCGCGCTGCCGTATCAAGCCTTCACGCTCGGCACGCAGACGTGCGACTTCCTGACGTGAGGCTTCCAGATTTGCACGCGCCGCCGTGAGCGCAGATTGCGCGACTTGTAACTCTTGCCGTTTTAAACCTACCCCCTCTTCACTCACCGCGCGTGCCGCAAACAATTGCTCATACCGTTTTGCCTGCGTTTCGGCAAAACTCCTGCGTACACCCAGGTCTTGAATTTGCGCATCTACGGCCAGCATGCTGGCTTCGCCACGCTTGAAGGCGGCGTCTTGCGCGCCAATTTTATCGTCCAGATCAAGCTGATCCATTTCAGCCAATAATTGGCCCGCTTTGATCAGATCACCAGGTTGTACCTCGACCCGCTTGAGCCGGCCCGCCACGATCGGGCCGATTTTATGGGTATAACGTGCCTCTACGCTACCAATGCCAAACAAGGCAGGCGTGATTTGCCGGCTCTCGACGGTAACCACGGTGACGGGCACCGAGGCCAGCGGCCCCGAACGAAAAACCACATATAAAAATATGCCCAGCAAGGGCAGCAACACGCCGACCAGCGCGAGTGTTTTACCGTGAAGCGATAAGAATTGTTTCATCACTGGCTCCTGATGCCGCGTCGGTAGATGGCAAAGATGCCGGGGGCATTCTGACGCATCCGTTGTATGTTTCCAGATAGCATCGTTTGCATGACTAAGCCTTGTATGGTGCCGATAAAAAGCGTTGCGGCTGACTGCACATCGATGTCGGGGCTAATGTCGCCGCTGGCCTGGCCCTGCTCGATGCGTTGCCGGATTCGCTCGGCATAGCGCTGCATCAAGGTTTGTGCCATCCGCTTGGCCGCCGTCGATTCGGCGCGCTGCAACTCACCAAACATCATCCGCGGCACGCCGGGATGTTCAATCACAAATTCGACATGACTCATGAACATGGCCTCCAGCGCAAGCAAAGGCGAAGTAATCCCCTGCGACGCCTGATCGATTTTTCCTATCAGGCGCTCGGCCACCCAGACCATCACCGCCTCCCAGATCGCCTCTTTGGTTGGAAAATGGCGAAATAATGCCCCTTGAGTCAAATTCATGTGTTTAGCAATAGCGGCGGTCGTGATCTCACTGGGATTTTGCGTCCCTGCCAGGCTAACCACCGCCTCAACCGTTACGGCTCTGCGCTCTTCAGCTGGAAGATGTTTTGCGGGGATATTCACGGTCTTTTCTTTTTAAAGTAAGTAATCGATTACTATCTTATCAGGAAAAACGGCGATTTCAAGCTTTATTTTGACGGGTTGAGAATGCCTCTGAGAGCGGGCAAGCAGACGTTGATTTTACTCAAGCAAAGTCAAACAAAACGCCTTTATCAAGTGCAAATTCTTGCATAATAAGTCTCTTATTTGACGGAGATATTGTATGAACAAGAACTATCGCGACATCACTCAATCCCTTTCTGCGTCCCTCGCCAAATTGCGCACTGACACGCCCGATGTCATGAAAGCATTTTCCATGCTGGCGCAAGCGGCGACCAAAGACGGCGCGCTGGACAAGAAAACCAAGGAATTAATTGCGCTCGCGTTAGGCATCGCCGCGCATTGCGACGGCTGCATAGGCTTTCATGTTCAAACCTTGATCAAACTAGGAACCACCCGCGCTGAACTGGAAGAAATGTTAGGCATGACGGTATACATGGGTGGCGGACCTTCCTTGATGTATGCCGCCGACGCGCTGGCGGCTTTTGAAGAACTGTCGGCCTGACCGTCGCTATTTTAATCACTCGGCGCGAGCGCAAATCTCTATAATAAAGAAAACGTTTGCGTCCGGTAATTTTTCTATACAAAAACCTGTCTAGAACATCCCATCGCGAGCGGACCTCCAGCGACAAGCAATAGCGCATTGTCGATGCAATGTACACCTACCAAATAAAAGAGAAATAATGTCTGATCACCCATTACCCGTCACTGTATTGCTGTCGCCTGTAGCGCAAGAAGGTGCAGGTTGGCTGCCGCTGAAAAACCACGTGTGTGGCGGCTTTGCACGCAAAACGCTGGATGCCTATATGTACATTTTGCCGGTGCTTCCTGCAATGCAAGAAATGATCGACGACATCACTTTTGAGCAATTTCTGGGCGATATCAGCAAGGGACTCGATGAGGGCGTTGACGATAAACAGCGCAATGAATACCGGGCTTATTTACTCCGGCACGGCTTGACTGTGAGCGACACCAATCTCAGCGCGCTGACGCAGGCGATCTACCCGATGGACGCCAGCGAAAAAAATCTGCTGGCGCTAGCGGGCAAGACAAGTATCAAGGGGATCAATCTGGATGGATTGCAGATTGCCGTGCTGGGTGAAAATTGCAATTAAGCCCCCGTAAAGCGGAGGATCTAACTGATCGAATGAAGTCAAGCTAGTCGCCATTTTTGATGCCGCCTTTTAACAAACTTCTGGCATGGGCTAAAGTTTATCGGTTTTAAAAATGGCCTCCTCAAGTTTTTCCGAAACGTACCGTAACTTAAGAATAACTATTCTTTTCTGGTTACTACGTTATGTTTCCCTTGAAAATTCTCCGTTTTTTTGAGCCATTGCCTGAGCGACCACTGCCTGTGAGGCGAAGCATGCCTCAGGCTAGCCCGCGGCCAGCCACTATCATCAGCGAAGAGTTGGTGTGGCCGGACGTTGAGCGCAGAAAAAAAGACAAGCGACACTCAGTTGACCGTCGCGAGAAGCAAGATTCGATACTGTTAAATACGCGCAAGATACAGGGCCGGCGTCACGATACGGGCCGTCGCCTCACTGATAAAGAGGCCAGCGCCCTATCGCAAGTACACATCTCAATTAATGTCTAGCAATACGCTTCACAGGCGACTATTCGCCAGAAGAAATGATCATACCCCTCAATCTACGTAGATTAAATATCGCCGGCTAACTACAGCCAGCCGGATTTTTTAAAGCGGTAATATAGGTAGCTACATACGGTAGTGACGACACTTAACGCGACCGGGTAGCCGTATTTCCATTGCAGCTCTGGCATATTGCTGAAGTTCATGCCCCAGACGCCGACGAAGGCGGTGGCCACGCCAAAGATCGCCGCCCAGGCGGCCAGGCGCTTGTTGACTTCGTTCTCATCGATACTTACCATCGATAAATTCACCTGGATCGCCGTGCCTATGGTGTCGCGCATGGAATCGATCGAGGTATTGATGCGGTATAGATGATCTTGCACGTCGCGGAAATACTCTTTGGTGTTGGCGACGATAGGCGGGACCCGGCCGCCATCGAGTTTGCCGACCGCTTCCATCAAAGGCGCGACCGCGTGCTTGAGCAGCATCGCTTTACGTTTGAGCTGATACAACTGCTCAATGTTGGCACGCTGCGAGCCCTTGGTAAAGATACGTTCCTCGACCGCCTCCAGTTCCGACTCCAGTGCATCGACTACTGGAAAATAGCGATCCACCACCGCATCCATCAAGGCATACAGGACGAAGGCCGGCCCCTGCCGCAGATGATGCGGTTCCCGTTCGCAACGGGCACGCACGCCCAGAAAACCTTGCTGGCAACGGTTGCGCGTAGACAGTACATAATTTTCGCCGACAAAAATATCCACTTCGCCGACCAGTATTTCACCGTCCTGCATTTCCACTGAATGGATCACCGCAAACAGCGAATCGCCATATTCTTCAATTTTCGGACGCTGGTGCCCATTACGGGCGTCTTCCACCGCCAGCTCATGCAGGCCAAACTCTTGCTGCATCTGATCGAGTTCTGCCGGTTCGGCCTCTTTCAGCGCCACCCAGACAAAACACTCAGGGTGTTTGACGTACTCGCTGATATCTTCGACCGGGATGTCGCTGAGTTTTTGCCCTTCCTGATAAACGACGCAATTGATGAGCATGGCATGCTTCTCCGAAAAATGAAGGCGAATGTGGCGATAGGATCAGCCTATGAGTTTACACCGCGCATAGCGGCGAATATAAAAAGCCTGCGACTATTTTTAATACACGCAGGCTTTTCATCAAAACGACAAAACTATCAGAAAGTTTTACTGATCGTGGCGACCACGGCTGTCTTACCGAGGAACTTACCGTTGGCGGGTGATGCGTAAGCCACTTCACTTGCATTCGTGCCTATCACGGCCAGCGCACCGGTCACGATACCAAAATCTTTGGTGACGCCAATTTTCCAGTCGGTGTAGCTGGCAACATCCGTATTTTTTACCTGTTGGCGGCCAGCGTGCAGGTTCAAAGTCAGGCCAGCGGCAAGCTCAATATTCGCGCCCAGATCAAGATAGCCGCTGTTTTTACTGTCGGAAAAACCGAACAAATTCGTCACTGCATACGAGTACTTGGCATACGCAGGGCCGTAGCCTATCTGTCCGTAAATTTCGGTGGTATTGGCATCGGTCGCCAAGCCGTTCGATGGGTAGATATACGTCAAAACACCGACGTCATAGCTGACGTCCTTGGCGATTTCACCGCGCTTACCGGCATACAGATCGACTTCAACATCACCACTACCGCCCGCATCTTTGGTCCACTTGATGTTCGACAACCATGCACCGGCATACAGGCCGCTAGGATTATGCGTGTAATCGGCACCGCCTTGCACTGCCGGCTGCAGACGCGTCTGCGAAATACCGCGATAACGGTAATCGGAAGTCAGTGCAGCATTAAAGCTGACTTCATTATCCGGTTTAGCTTCGACTTTGGTTTCTTCTGCATACGCAAAGCCGGCTGAAAATGCGGCTGTGACGGCTGCTGCCAAGATTAATTTTTTCATGCTACTTCCTTTTAAAATAACGACAAAGTCGTTCGGGTGTATGCCCTCGCTAGCTGAAAATCCGCCTCCAGTTAACAACAGGCACGTAAATTTAGGCGTACAGCGGCCCCACCTGCGCGCCTCAGGGTGCGCAGGTTTGTTAAATTTTTATAGCCTAGCCAGGTAACAAAAGCCGGTAGCCGACCGCGGTCTCCGTCAACAGGTAACGCGGCTGGGTAGGATCATCTTCCAGTTTTTGCCGCAAATGTCCCATATAAATACGCAAATAATGGCCGCTCTCGGAATGCGATGGTCCCCATACTTCACGCAGCAATTGCGGATTGCTCACTACCCGCCCGACATTCGCCACCAACACCATCAGCAAGCGAAATTCGGTCGGCGTCAGGTGCACCATCTGCCCGGCCTTGGTCACCATGCGCGCTTTCATATCGACCTTGACATCGCCAAATTCGAGGATGCCATCGAGGCTGATATCAGGTTGACGCTGACGCCTTAAGGTCGCCCGGACCCTGGCCTGCAATTCACCGACACCAAATGGCTTGCTCAGGTAATCATCGGCACCGGCGTCGAGCGCCTTGATCTTGTCTTGCTCGCTGACTCTGGCCGACAGCACGATGATAGGCACGCCCGACCATCTGCGCACATCCTTGATGAAGTCGATGCCATCGCCATCGGGCAAACCCAGATCGAGCACGATCAGATCCGGCTGGCGCGTGCCGGCATCAATCAAGCCGCGTTGCAAGGTACCGGATTCAAAAATTTGCCAACCCTCTTGTTCCAGTGCGCTACGTACGAAGCGGCGAATTTGCGGTTCGTCCTCGACCAGCAAAGCGGTCGGCGCAGTGACTGCGGGAGCGCCCGTTACCAGTGATTTTGTCATAAATTTGTTGACCCATTTGCTGAGCTATTTTTTGCTTCAATAGCGGTATTACTGAAGGACAAACCCTCGTCCTGATGCAGTGCATTCATAAGTTCCATATCGGGCATCGCGGGCGGCGTGCCAAGCGGCAGCGAAAAGACAATGCAGGCACCGCCATCGGGCGACACGCCGGCACCTATCGTGCCTTTATGCGCTTCTATAATCGCACGGCAAATCGCCAGTCCCAGTCCGACGCCCGGCTTGGCAGATTCACGTTCGCCACGGGTAAATTTTTCAAAGATAAGTTCTTCTCTGCCGGCCGGCAGCCCGGGACCGTTGTCATACACCATGACATTGATCAGGCTGCCGTTAATTTCTGCACTGAGGGTAATGTGCGATCCTGGCGGCGTATATTTGGCGGCATTTTCCAGCAGATTACACAAGACTCTTTCGATCAGGATGGCATCAAAATGGATCAAAGGCAGATCACGCGCCAACCTGGTTTTGACCAGATGCTCCTTGAGTTGCATGGCGCTGATACGCAAGGCACTGCCGACCACTTCTTCCAGCGGTTGCCATTGCAGATTGAGCTTCACTTCGCCGCTTTGTATCTTTGCCATATCGAGCAAATTCGCTACCAGTGCGCTCATGCGCAAGGTCTCGTCATGCAGCGCATGCGCCATTTGCAGCTGCGCGCTGCTTAAGGCTGGCGTCGACATGGTCAGTGACTCAGAGATGCCGACCAGCGATGTCAGGGGCGTGCGCAAATCATGCGACAGCGCAGCTAACAAGGAATTGCGCAGGCGTTCTGATTCCATATGGATCAGGGCGTCTTGCGCCACCTCGATGTAATGCACGCGCTCCAGAGCGATCGCTGCCAAGGCGGCGAAGGTATCGAGTTGCTGCCTTTGCTCCGGGATCAAGATCCACCTGCGGTTGTCTGGCTGTATCGCCAGCAAACCTCGGGTACGCATCGGGGCCACTAAAGGCAGGTAAAAAAAATTACTGGCAGGGAGTGTGTCTGTACCTATGCCAGCGGTTTCAACTTTATCAAAAGCCCATTGCGCTATACCCATATCCAAGCCCGGCACCGCAGGCTCGGGCGCTTGCAAACGGCCCTCATCATCCGGCAGCAACAGGGTGGCCTTGGCGCGAAAAGCGCGCTGTATGATGGCTTGGGTAGTTTCAGAAATCTGCTCGCCTTGCAAGACACCGGACAAATCACGGGCAAATTCATACAAGGCGCGCGAGCGCGATTCTCTATGCGAAGCCACCTTGGCCTGATAACGCAAGCCAGCCGTCAGGTGTCCGGTAATCAGACCGACGGCTAACATCACGGTGAAGGTCATCACATATTGAAAATCGCTCACGGCAAACGAAAATCTTGGCGGAACGAAGAAAAAGTCAAACGCCATCACGCCAACAATAGTCGCCACGACCGAAGGCCCGCGGCCAAAACGTACCGCCACCAACACCACCGTCAACAAGAACAACATCGCAATATTGACCAGATTAAATATCTCCAGCAGCGGTGTCGCGATGAGCGCGGTGGCGATACTGGCCAAGGCGGCAAACACATAGCCTATTAGCCGATGTGGGGCGCGTAATGAAGCGCGCTTCTCCAGCATGTTCTTCGTTGTCTCGCCGGCGCTCAGACCTTGCTGACCCTCATCATCCGGCGACGCGGCACACCCAATTTCGATCAGATCAACATAGGGCGCCAAGGCAGTAACACGTTGCCTATACGAAGTGTGCCATGGCAAGTTGAGTGACTTGCGTCCCATCACGATGCGCGAAAAATTCTGCCCATTGGCGTAATCGACAATGGCTTGGGCGATATCATTGCTGAACAACACGGCGGTACTCGCTCCGAGATCCTGCGCCAGTTTCAGGCTCTTCAGGATGCGTTCGCGTTGCGCTGCCGGCAGTTTTTGCAATGCCGGCGTTTCTATGTAAATCGCATGCCAGACCGCATTCATCTGGCTGGCCATCCTGGCTGCGCTACGGATCAAGTGATCGGCGCTGGGGTGCGGGCCGACACAAGCGAGCAGCGCTGCATCGGTTTTCCAGACGGCGCTGATGGATTTTTCTATGCGGTAAGCGCGGACATCATCCTCCACCCTGTCAGCGGTACGACGCAAAGCCAGCTCACGCAGGGCGATCAGATTACCTTTGCGGAAAAAATTCTTGGCGGCACGCTCGGCCTGCTGCACTTTGTAGACCCGACCGGACTTTAATCGCGCCAGTAATTCGTCGGCGGGAATATCGACCAACACCACTTCATCAGCTTCGTCAAATACGGTGTCAGGCAAAGTCTCTGCCACGCGTATGCCGGTGATGCCGCCGACCACGTCATTCAGGCTGTCTAGATGCTGCACATTGACCGTGGTGTAAACATCGATGCCTGCATCTAGCAATTCTTCCACGTCTTGCCAGCGCTTGGGATGACGCGAACCTGGCGCATTCGAGTGTGCCAGCTCATCCATCAAAATCAGCGTAGGTTTGCGTTCCAGCGCGGTATCGATATCAAACTCGGCCAGCGTCTTGTCGCGATAAGGTATCTGCTTGGGCGGCAATACTTCCAGGCCATCCACCAGCGCCGCGGTCTCATCGCGGCCGTGGGTTTCTATCACCCCAACCAGAACCTGCTGGCCGTCGGCAACCAGTTTGCGCGCCGCGGTCAGCATGGCGTAAGTCTTGCCGACGCCGGCAGACGCGCCGAAATAGATGCGCAGCTTGCCACGCGTCGCCCGACGTTCTTGCGCTTGCACATGTGCCAGCAAGACATCGGGGTCTGGGCGTTGATCGCTGTTGATGGCCATAAATAGATTTTTGTTTTTTATTTTTAAGAACAATCAAAGAATTTGGACATACGATTTACTCACGTAAATCGTATCTCTAAATTCTCTGGAAATGTCTCCCGCCTCGATACTCCAAGGCGAGAGACCTCATCTTAACGCTTACTTCTTATCCATTGCCAGATTCAAAGCCAGCACATTCACCCTGGCTTCACCAAACAGACCCATGGCAGGATGTTCAGCCAGTTGATCGATCATGGCCTGTACCTGAGCATCAGTCAGTTTACGCTCACGCGCAATCCTTGGCACTTGGTAATATGCGGCCGCCAGGCTTATCTCTGGATCTAGGCCACTGCCAGAAGCTGTGACCAGATCAACCGGTATCTTTGCCGTATTGGTCGGATCAGCAGCTTTTAAAGCGTCGATACGGCCTTTGACAGCATCAATTTGCGCCGAGTTAGTCGGGCCAAGATTGGAGCCGCTGGAAACCTGTGCGTTATTCGGCATAGGGCCGGTTGCCGACGGTCTGCTCCAGAAATACTGCGGCGAACTGAAGGCTTGGCCGATCAGGCTGGAACCGACGACTTTGCCATCTCGTACCACCAGGCTACCTTCAGCCTTGTCGGCAAAGACGACTTTACCGATGCCGGTCATTGCGTAAGGGTAGATCACACCAACCAAGATGGTGAGGCCGGCGAACAGCACGACAGCCGGGCGTAGGGTTTTGCTAATTGAACTCATTTTGGATTCCTCAATTTTTACATTAGGCCAGATGCAGCACGGTCAACATCATGTCGATCAGCTTGATACCGATAAACGGCAGGATGATTCCGCCAACGCCATAAATCAACAGATTGCGACGCAATAACAGCGATGCGCCGATGGCACGGTATTTCACGCCTTTTAGCGCCAACGGAATCAGGAACACGATGATCAGGGCATTAAATATCACCGCCGACATGATCGCCGATGAAGGGCTAGTCAAATGCATGATGTCCAATGCTTTCAACTGTGGATACGTCGCTACAAAGGCCGCCGGAATAATCGCAAAATACTTGGCGATATCGTTAGCGATCGAGAATGTAGTCAACGAACCACGTGTCATCAGCATCTGCTTACCGATCTCAACGATCTCCAGCAATTTGGTCGGATTCGAATCCAGATCGACCATATTGCCCGCCTCTTTTGCCGCCTGAGTCCCCGAGTTCATCGCCACTGCCACGTCTGCCTGCGCCAGCGCTGGCGCATCGTTGGTACCGTCACCGGTCATCGCCACCAGACGGCCTTCTGATTGATAACTGCGTATCAGTTTCAGCTTGTCTTCCGGTGTCGCTTCTGCCAGAAAATCATCGACCCCCGCTTCCGCCGCAATCGCCGCAGCCGTCAATTTATTGTCGCCAGTAATCATGATGGTCTTGATACCCATACGACGCAGCTCGGCAAAGCGTTCTTTGATACCGCCCTTGACGATATCTTTGAGCTCTATGGTACCCATCACGCGGCCATCATCCACCACCACAAGTGGAGTGCTACCACGGCGAGAAATATCGTCCACGGTTTTAGTTACTTCAACCGGGAAAGGACGTCCCATCGCTTCAACATATTTCTTGACGGCATCTGCTGCTCCTTTACGGACGATGCGCTCACCAATATCAACTCCGCTCATGCGGGTTTGTGCGGTGAACTGCACAAAGTGCGCATTGAGTGAAGCCATTTCACGTTCACGCAAATTGAAACGCTGTTTTGCCAGCACCACAATGCTGCGGCCTTCCGGTGTCTCATCGGCTAATGATGCGAGCTGTGCAGTATCGGCCAACAGTGGCTGGGTCACGCCCGGTGCAGGGAAGAACTCGGAAGCCTGGCGATTACCCAAGGTAATCGTACCGGTTTTGTCCAGCAACAAAACATCGACGTCACCGGCAGCTTCTACAGCACGGCCAGACGTGGCGATTACATTGGCTTGCATCATGCGACTCATACCTGCAACACCGATCGCTGACAATAAGCCGCCGATCGTGGTCGGGATCAGACAGACTAGCAAGGCGATCAGCACCGTGATAGAAATCGGTGCAGAAGTGATGCCAGCCGCGGTCGCTGCGCTGACGCTGAACAGGGAGAATGGCAACAACGTGACCGTCACTACCAGAAAGATGATGGTCAACGCGACCAGCAAGATCGTCAGAGCAACTTCATTCGGTGTCTTCTGGCGCTTGGCACCTTCTACCATCGCGATCATTCGGTCGATAAAGGCTTCGCCCGGATTCGAGGTAACGCGCACCACCAGCCAATCAGACAGCACGCGGGTACCACCAGTGACGGCAGAAAAATCACCGCCGGATTCGCGGATCACCGGCGCGGATTCACCGGTGATGGCGCTCTCGTCTACCGTCGCCACGCCTTCTATCACTTCACCGTCGATAGGTATTACGTCATTCGCCTCCACCAGAAAGACATTGCCTTTGCGCAGATCTGCTACAGCGGCTGGCAGCCAGCTGGTGCCATGCTTGGGGATGGCCATTTTTTTGGCGATAACGGCTAGCTTTAGAGAGCGCAGCGACGCGGCTTGCGCCTTGCTGCGGCCTTCGGCCAGCGCTTCGGCAAAATTGGCAAAGAGCACGGTGAACCACAACCAGATTGAAATCGCCAGGATGAAACTTGGACTCTCTTCACCTTTGCCAAGCAAAGACTGCAAAAACAACATGCTGGTGATGATGCTGCCGACATATACGACAAACATCACCGGGCTGCGTAGCTGCGTGCGCGGGTTCAACTTCCTGAACGAGTCGATAATAGCTGGCTTGAACAGACTGGCATCAAACAATGGCAGACGTGGCTTGCCACCATTTTGCCCGCTGGTGGCATCGAATTCAGCGCCAGCCATTGTCGCCGCCGCAACTTTGCTATCGATACTTTTTTGTACACTGGTACTAGACATGAAATTCCCCTAAATTCTTAGCGTGGTGCAACAAGTTGCAGATGTTCAACGACCGGGCCCAAGGCCAGCGCTGGCACATAATTTAAGACGCTGATCAACACGACAGTACCTGCCAGCAGGGCGATAAACATCGGTCCGTGCGTTGGCATGGTGCCAGCATTGGCTTCCAGACGCTTCTTGGCGGCCAGTGAACCGGCAATCGCCAACACTGGCACGATCATCGCAAAGCGGCCAAACCACATTGCAATCGCCAACAGGATGTTGTAAAACGGCGTGTTGGCACTGACACCGGCAAACGCACTGCCGTTATTGTTGGCGGCGGAAGTGAAGGCGTACAAGACTTCAGAGAAACCATGCGCTCCCGGATTCAAGATACCGGCACGGCCGGCGTCCGTCAT